>CAWGTW010000007.1:0-563415 GCA_963825565.1 Ilumatobacteraceae bacterium | reverse complement strand
GTGACGGGGTGTTCGATGTGGGTGAGCCGGGTTTCGACGCGGTCGATGTGACGATCACCGGGCCGTCGCATCCGGGTGGGACGACGATCCAGACCGTCAACGGTGCGTATGACTTCGTGGGGTTGACGCCGGGGACGTACACGGTCACGGTCGATACCGGCACCCTGCCGGTTGGTGCGGTCAACACGTTCGGTGGTGCGGGTCAGACGTTCACGGTGGTGTCGGGTGACGACGAGAACGGTGGCGATTTCGGGTACTACCTGCCGGCTTCGATCGGTGATTACATCTGGAACGATCTCGACGGCGACGGGACCCAGGATGATGGTCCGCCGCCGAGTGTCGGGTTTGCTGGTGTGGATGTGACGGTGACGGGTCCGAGTTTCCCTGGTGGGACGACGGTGACGACCGATGCCAATGGTGGGTACAGCGTGGGTGGTTTGGCGCCTGGTTCGTACACGGTGACGGTTGATGCTGGCACGTTGCCGGTGGGTGCGGTGTCGACGACGGGTGGGTTCTCGGTGTCGACGACGATCGTGTCGGGCAGCGATGATCTGACGGTTGATTTTGGTGTGGCGTTGCCGGCTGCGGTTGGTGACTTGGTGTTCGCGGACAGCAACGGCAATGGGGTGTTCGACGCGGGTGATGTGCCGACGCCGAATGTCCAGTTGACGCTGACCGGACCCGGTCTCCCGCCGATCGGGATCACGACGCTCACCGATGCGTCGGGTGTGTACGGGTTTGGTGGGTTGGTGCCGGGGACGTTCACCGTCGTCGTCAATGGTCCGCTCCCCGGCGGTGCGTTCTTCACCACCGGGACCAACTCGGCCACGGTGGTGTTGTCGTCGGGTGAGTCGGATTTGACGGTTGATTTCGGGTATGCGGAGCCGGCTGCGATCGGTGACTGGTTGTTCGAGGATTTGAACGGTGATGGGGTGCAGGATCCTGGTGAGCCGGGGTTGGCTGATGTTGATGTGACGATCGTGGGTCCGTCGCATCCTGGTGGGTTGACGATCACGACGGGGCCGGCTGGTGGGTATGCGTTCACCGGGTTGGTGCCGGGGGTGTACACGGTGACGGTCGATACTGCCGATGCGGACATGGATCCGGCGTTCGTGTCGACGACTGGTGGTGATTCCCAGGTGCGGGTGTTGGCCTCGGCGCAGGTGATCGATGATGTTGATTTCGGGTACACGGCGCCGGGTTCGATCGGGGACTTCGTGTTCGTCGATTCGGACGCGGATGGCGGCCAGTCCGGTGAGATCGGTCTGGGTGGGGTGACGTTGACGTTGACCGGTGGTGCGTTGCCGCCGTCGGGGATCTCCACGGTCACCGATCCGGCCGGTGGTTATTCCTTCACCGGGGTGTTGCCCGGGGTGTACACGGTGACGGTCACGGCCGGGTTGCCTGCTGGGGCGTTCTCGACCACTGGTGGGTTGGCCCAGTCGGTGACGATCACTTCTGGTGATGTTGTCGACACGGTCGATTTCGGGTTCGCGCAGCCCGCGTCGATCGGTGACTTGGTGTTCGACGATTCGAACGGTGACGGGGTCGTCGATGTCGGCGAGCCCGGCTTCGACGCGGTCGATGTGACCATTGTCGGGCCGACGCATCCCGGCGGGTTCACCGTCGCGACCGACCCGGCCGGCGGGTACTCCTTCGGTGGGCTGGCACCGGGGACCTACACGGTCACCGTCGACACCGCCGATCTGCCCGTCGGGGCGGTCAACACTCTTGGTGGGGTGTCTCGCACCGTCACGGTCGCCTCCAACGACGCGATCGTCACCGCCGACTTCGGGTACACCCTGCCGGCCAGCATCGGCGACTTCGTGTTCGATGACCTGGACGGTGACGGGGTGTTCGATGTGGGTGAGCCCGGCTTCGACGCGGTCGACGTCACCATCACCGGGCCGTCGCATCCCGCCGGCACCACCATCCAGACGAGCAACGGCGACTACGACTTCGGCGGGCTCATCCCCGGCACCTATACCGTCACCGTCGATACCGGCACCCTGCCGGTTGGGGCCGTCAACACCCTCGGCGGCGTCACCCGCACCGTCACCATCACCTCCGGCGACGACCACAACACCGCCGACTTCGCCTACACCCTCCCCGCTTCGATCGGTGATTACATCTGGAACGACCTCGACGGCGACGGGACCCAGGATGATGGTCCGCCGCCGAGTGTCGGGTTTGCTGGTGTGGATGTGACGGTGACGGGTCCGAGTTTCCCTGGTGGGACGACGGTGACGACCGATGCCAATGGTGGGTACAGCGTGGGTGGTTTGGCGCCTGGTTCGTACACGGTGACGGTTGATGCTGGCACGTTGCCGGTGGGCGCGGTGTCGACGACGGGTGGCTTCGCCGTCTCCGGCGTCACGGTGACCTCGGGTGCCGCGATCACGACGGTTGATTTTGGTGTGGCGTTGCCGGCTGCGGTTGGTGATCTCGTCTATTCGGACAGCAACGGCAATGGGGTGTTCGACGCGGGTGATGTGCCGTTGGTGGGGGTGGAGTTGACGTTGTCGGGGCCGGGTGTGGCGCCGGGGACGACGGATGTGACCGATGCGTCGGGTGTGTACGGGTTTGGTGGGTTGGTGCCGGGGTCGTTCACGGTGACGGTGACGGCTGGGTTGCCGGCGGGTGCGTTCTCCACGACCGGTGGTGACGCGTCGGTGGTGGTGTTGTCGTCGGGTGAGTCGGATTTGACGGTTGATTTCGGGTATGCGGAGCCGGCTGCGATCGGTGACTGGTTGTTCGAGGATTTGAACGGTGATGGGGTGCAGGATCCTGGTGAGCCGGGGTTGGCTGATGTTGATGTGACGATCGTGGGTCCGTCGCATCCTGGTGGGTTGACGATCACGACGGGGCCGGCTGGTGGGTATGCGTTCACCGGGTTGGTGCCGGGGGTGTACACGGTGACGGTCGATACTGCCGATGCGGACATGGATCCGGCGTTCGTGTCGACGACTGGTGGTGATTCCCAGGTGCGGGTGTTGGCCTCGGCGCAGGTGATCGATGATGTTGATTTCGGGTACACGGCGCCGGGTTCGATCGGGGACTTCGTGTTCGTCGATTCGGACGCGGATGGCGGCCAGTCCGGTGAGATCGGTCTGGGTGGGGTGACGTTGACGTTGACCGGTGGTGCGTTGCCGCCGTCGGGGATCTCCACGGTCACCGATCCGGCCGGTGGTTATTCCTTCACCGGGGTGTTGCCCGGGGTGTACACGGTGACGGTCACGGCCGGGTTGCCTGCTGGGGCGTTCTCGACCACTGGTGGGTTGGCCCAGTCGGTGACGATCACTTCTGGTGATGTTGTCGACACGGTCGATTTCGGGTTCGCGCAGCCCGCGTCGATCGGTGACTTGGTGTTCGACGATTCGAACGGTGACGGGGTCGTCGATGTCGGCGAGCCCGGCTTCGACGCGGTCGATGTGACCATTGTCGGGCCGACGCATCCCGGCGGGTTCACCGTCGCGACCGACCCGGCCGGCGGGTACTCCTTCGGTGGGCTGGCACCGGGGACCTACACGGTCACCGTCGACACCGCCGATCTGCCCGTCGGGGCGGTCAACACTCTTGGTGGGGTGTCTCGCACCGTCACGGTCGCCTCCAACGACGCGATCGTCACCGCCGACTTCGGGTACACCCTGCCGGCCAGCATCGGCGACTTCGTGTTCGATGACCTGGACGGTGACGGGGTGTTCGATGTGGGTGAGCCCGGCTTCGACGCGGTCGACGTCACCATCACCGGGCCGTCGCATCCCGCCGGCACCACCATCCAGACGAGCAACGGCGACTACGACTTCGGCGGGCTCATCCCCGGCACCTATACCGTCACCGTCGATACCGGCACCCTGCCGGTTGGGGCCGTCAACACCCTCGGCGGCGTCACCCGCACCGTCACCATCACCTCCGGCGACGACCACAACACCGCCGACTTCGCCTACACCCTCCCCGCTTCGATCGGTGATTACATCTGGAACGACCTCGACGGCGACGGTGTCTTCGATGTGGGTGAGTCGGGGATTGGTTCGGTGACGGTGACGTTGACGGGTCCTGGTGTGCTCCCGGGGACGACGGATGTGACCGATGTGAGCGGTAACTACGGCTTTGCGGGGTTGGCTCCGGGTTCGTACACGGTGACGGTGAACACGGGTGACTTGGCGTCGGGGGCGGTGTCGACGACCGGCGGCTTCGCGGCGTCGACGACGATCATCTCGGGCACCGACGATCTGACGGTTGATTTTGGTGTGGCCAACCCGATCACGATCGGTGACGGCGTGTTCGACGACCTCGATGGGGATGGGGTGCAGGATCCGGGTGAGCCGGGTCTGGCCGGCGTCGATGTGACGATCACCGGTCCGAGCTATCCGGGCGGGTTGACGGTGTCGACCGATGCGTTCGGTTTCTACGAGTTCACGAACCTGCTGCCCGGGAGTTACGCGGTCGATGTGGATGTCGCTGGTGTGCCGGTGGGGTACTCGAGTTCGTCGCCGGTGTCGGTGACGGCGACTTATGAGTCGGGCGACGATGTCGACACGGTCGATTTCGGGTTCGTGTTGCCGGCAGATCTCGGCGACTTCGTGTTCGCGGATCTCGACGCGGACGGCGCGTTCGACGTGGGTGAGCCCGGTTTGGCCGGTGTGACGCTCGAGTTGTCGGGTCCGGGTGTGGCGCCGGGGACCACGGTGACGACGACGGGCTCGGGTCTGTACTCGTTCGGCAGCCTCGATCCGGGCACGTACACGGTGACGGTGACCGCGGTGCCGGCCGGGTACACCAACACCGTCGGTGGCGTGAGCCAGGTGGCGACGTTGACGTCGGGCCAGAGCGACACGTCGCTCGATTTCGGGTATTACCTGGGTGCGAGCATCGGCGACTTCGTCTGGGAGGACCTGGACGGTGACGGGGTGTTCGATGTGGGTGAGCCGGGTTTCGACGCGGTCGATGTGACGATCACCGGGCCGTCGCATCCGGGTGGGACGACGATCCAGACCGTCAACGGTGCGTATGACTTCGTGGGGTTGACGCCGGGGACGTACACGGTCACGGTCGATACCGGCACCCTGCCGGTTGGTGCGGTCAACACGTTCGGTGGTGCGGGTCAGACGTTCACGGTGGTGTCGGGTGACGACGAGAACGGTGGCGATTTCGGGTACTACCTGCCGGCTTCGATCGGTGATTACATCTGGAACGACCTCGACGGCGACGGGACCCAGGATGATGGTCCGCCGCCGAGTGTCGGGTTTGCTGGTGTGGATGTGACGATCACCGGGCCGAGCTTCCCGTTGGGGAACACGGTGACCACGGACGCGAACGGTGCGTACGTGCTTGGCGGCCTCGCTCCCGGCGACTACGACGTCGTTGTCGAGACGGCGACGTTGCCGGTGGGCGCGGTGTCGACGACGGGTGGCTTCGCCGTCTCCGGCGTCACGGTGACCTCGGGTGCCGCGATCACGACGGTTGATTTTGGTGTGGCGTTGCCGGCTGCGGTTGGTGATCTCGTCTATTCGGACAGCAACGGCAATGGGGTGTTCGACGCGGGTGATGTGCCGTTGGTGGGGGTGGAGTTGACGTTGTCGGGGCCGGGTGTGGCGCCGGGGACGACGGATGTGACCGATGCGTCGGGTGTGTACGGGTTTGGTGGGTTGGTGCCGGGGTCGTTCACGGTGACGGTGACGGCTGGGTTGCCGGCGGGTGCGTTCTCCACGACCGGTGGTGACGCGTCGGTGGTGGTGTTGTCGTCGGGTGAGTCGGATTTGACGGTTGATTTCGGGTATGCGGAGCCGGCTGCGATCGGTGACTGGTTGTTCGAGGATTTGAACGGTGATGGGGTGCAGGATCCTGGTGAGCCGGGGTTGGCTGATGTTGATGTGACGATCGTGGGTCCGTCGCATCCTGGTGGGTTGACGATCACGACGGGGCCGGCTGGTGGGTATGCGTTCACCGGGTTGGTGCCGGGGGTGTACACGGTGACGGTCGATACTGCCGATGCGGACATGGATCCGGCGTTCGTGTCGACGACTGGTGGTGATTCCCAGGTGCGGGTGTTGGCCTCGGCGCAGGTGATCGATGATGTTGATTTCGGGTACACGGCGCCGGGTTCGATCGGGGACTTCGTGTTCGTCGATTCGGACGCGGATGGCGGCCAGTCCGGTGAGATCGGTCTGGGTGGGGTGACGTTGACGTTGACCGGTGGTGCGTTGCCGCCGTCGGGGATCTCCACGGTCACCGATCCGGCCGGTGGTTATTCCTTCACCGGGGTGTTGCCCGGGGTGTACACGGTGACGGTCACGGCCGGGTTGCCTGCTGGGGCGTTCTCGACCACTGGTGGGTTGGCCCAGTCGGTGACGATCACTTCTGGTGATGTTGTCGACACGGTCGATTTCGGGTTCGCGCAGCCCGCGTCGATCGGTGACTTGGTGTTCGACGATTCGAACGGTGACGGGGTCGTCGATGTCGGCGAGCCCGGCTTCGACGCGGTCGATGTGACCATTGTCGGGCCGACGCATCCCGGCGGGTTCACCGTCGCGACCGACCCGGCCGGCGGGTACTCCTTCGGTGGGCTGGCACCGGGGACCTACACGGTCACCGTCGACACCGCCGATCTGCCCGTCGGGGCGGTCAACACTCTTGGTGGGGTGTCTCGCACCGTCACGGTCGCCTCCAACGACGCGATCGTCACCGCCGACTTCGGGTACACCCTGCCGGCCAGCATCGGCGACTTCGTGTTCGATGACCTGGACGGTGACGGGGTGTTCGATGTGGGTGAGCCCGGCTTCGACGCGGTCGACGTCACCATCACCGGGCCGTCGCATCCCGCCGGCACCACCATCCAGACGAGCAACGGCGACTACGACTTCGGCGGGCTCATCCCCGGCACCTATACCGTCACCGTCGATACCGGCACCCTGCCGGTTGGGGCCGTCAACACCCTCGGCGGCGTCACCCGCACCGTCACCATCACCTCCGGCGACGACCACAACACCGCCGACTTCGCCTACACCCTCCCCGCTTCGATCGGTGATTACATCTGGAACGACCTCGACGGCGACGGGACCCAGAACGACGGACCCCCAGCCACCGTCGGCATCGCCGGTGTCGCGGTCACGATCACCGGCCCCTCCCACCCCGGCGGCACCACCGTCACCACCGATGCCAGCGGCACCTACGTCCTCACCGGCCTCACCCCCGGCGATTACGAGGTCAGCGTCCCGCTCGTCGGGCCGCTCGCCGGCAGCGCGTCGACCACCGGCGCGACCACGCGGACCTACACGCTCACGTCGGGCGAGACCGAGAGCGCGGCCGACTTCGGGGTCGCGTTCCCGGCAACGATCGGCGACACGATCTTCGACGATGTCAACGGCAACGGACTCGAGGAGCCCGGCGACAGCGGGTTCGCGTCGATCGACGTGACGATCGTCGGCCCGAGCCACCCGGCCGGCACCACCATTGCCACCGGCCCCGGCGGCATCTATGCCTTCGGCGGCCTGCTGCCCGGCTCGTACACGGTCACCGTCGACACCGCCGGGCTGCCCGCCGGTTCGCTGAGCACGACGGGGGGGAACGCCCAAACCGTCGTCGTCGAATCGGGCGAGGCGAACAACGACATCGACTTCGGCTACGCAGTCCCGGCGTCGATCGGCGACCAGCTCTACGTCGACAACAACGGCAACGGCAGCTTCGACGCCGGCGACACCGGCATCGCCGATGTCGACGTGACCATCGACGGACCCGGTCTGGCCGGCGGCGTCACGGTGACCACCGGCCCGAGCGGGACCTACGGCATCACCGGCCTCGTGCCCGGTTCGTTCACCGTCACGGTCGAAACCGCCGACCCCGACTTCGACCCGGCGTGGGTGTCGACGACCGGTGGTAGCACGCAACTGGTGACCCTCGCGTCCGGCGAGGTCGTCGACACCGCCGACTTCGGGTACGCCGCACCGGCGACGATCGGCGACACCGTGTTCGACGACCTCGACGGCGACGGTGTCCAGCAGCCGGGTGAGCCGGGAATCGCCGGGATCACGGTCACCCTGACCGGCGGCGACCTCGCTGGCCCGATCACCGCGACGACCGATGGCAGCGGCACGTACACCTTCGGCGGGTTGATCCCGGGCGACTACGTGGTCTCCACCTCGGTCGCCGGATCGACCTCGACGACCGGAGGCGACAGCCAGAACGTGTCGCTGGTGTCCGGGCAGACCGACGACACGATCGACTTCGGGTACGCCGCGCCCGCCGCCCTCGGCGACACGCTCTTCCACGACCTCGACGGCGACGGCATCCAGGACCCCGGCGAGCCCGGCCTCCCTGGTGTCGATGTCACGCTCACCGGCCCCGGCGTTGCGCCCGGAACGACCGCCACGACCGATCCGACCGGCGTCTACGGCTTTGCGGGATTGGCCCCCGGGAACTACACCGTCACGGTCGACATCGCCGACCTGCCGGCGCCGGCGTACTCGTCGACGACGGGCGGCGACGCGCAGTCGACCGTGCTCACCTCGGGGTCGACCGATGTCGACCTCGACTTCGGCTACGCCGCCCCTGCGACGATCGGCGACCTGGTCTGGGACGATCTCGACGGCGATGGCACATTCGACGCCGGTGAACCCGGCTTCGACGCCGTCACGGTGACGCTGGACGACGGCGTCTCGCCGATCACTCAGGAGACCGTCGGCGGCGCCTACGCGTTCACCGGGCTGGCCCCGGGCACCTACACGATCTCGATCGACACCGCCGACCTGCCGGCGGGGGCGGTCAACACGTTCGGTGGCGCCACGCAGACCGTCACGGTGCAGTCGACCGACTCGGTCGACTCGGTCGACTTCGGGTACTACGCACCGGGCTCGATCGGCGACCTGGTGTTCGTCGACGCAAACGCCAACGGCACGCTCAACGTCGGCGAGCTGGGCATCGACGGTGTCGAGGTGACCCTGACCGGTGCCTCGCTCGGCGTGCCGCTCGTGACGACCACGTCGCTCGGTGGCGGCTACTCCTTCGCCGGCCTTGCGCCGGGCACGTACACAGCCATGCTCACCGGTGGGGTGCCGGCCGGTGCGACGTCGACGACCGGCGGTAACGCCCAGACCGTCACGCTCGGCTCGGGCGAGACGCTGCTCACCGTCGACTTCGGACTCGCCGAGAACGTGACCGTCGGCGACCGCGTGTGGCACGACCTCGACGGCGATGGCCTGCAGGACGCCGGCGAGCCCGGGCTGGCCGGCGTCGGGCTCGAGCTCCGCGACGTCACCAACACGACGATCGCCACCGCGACGAGCGACGCCGCAGGCGCGTACCTGTTCGGCAACGTCGCACCGGGGCTCTACACCGTCGTCGTCGACATGGCGACCGTGCCCGCCGGCTACAGCGCGTCGACAGCGGAGGTCTTCCCGATCACCGTGACATCGGGCAACGACATCGTCAACGTCGACGTCGGGTACGTCACGACCGGGTCGATCGGCGACCTCGTCTGGGACGACCTGGACGGCGACGGCACGTTCGATCCCGCCGAGCCGGGCCTCGACGGCCTGACGGTCACCCTGACCGGCGGCGACCTGGTCGTCCCGCTGACGACGATCACCGCAGGCGGCGGCCTGTACCTCTTCTCCGGCCTGAACCCCGGCGCCTACACCGCCACGGTCGGGCCCCCGGCGGGCGGCACGTCGACCACCGGCGGCGAGGCGCAGACCGTGACCATCGCCTCCGCCGAGAACCAGCTCGACGTCGACTTCGGATACGCCCTGGCGGCCACGATCGGCGACCGGATCTGGCACGACCTCGACGGCGACGGCGCCCAGGATCCGGGCGAGCTCGGGCTGGCCGGCATCGCCGTCACGCTCTCCGGCCCGTCCGGACCGGCGACCACGACCACCGACGGTCTGGGCAACTACGTCTTCGCCGGTCTGCAGCCCGGGTCCTACACCGTGACCTACGATCCCGCGACCGTGCCGGTCGGGCTCGTGTCCGGTACGCAGTTCGCGCCGACGACCCCGGCGACCGTGGTCGTCCCGCTCCAATCGGGTGATGACGTCGTGAACGCCGACATCGGCCTGGCGACGACCGCCGTGCTCAGCGGCACGATCTACGAAGACGACGACGCCGACGGTGTCGAGGAGCTCGGCGAATCCGGGCTGGTCTCGATCACGGTCGAGCTCGTCGACGGCGCAGGCACCGTCGTCGCCACCACGACGACCGACGGCAGCGGCGACTACTCGTTCACCGGCGTGGCCCCCGGCTCGTACACGGTGCGTGTCGATGAGTCGACGATCCCGCCCGGCTTCACCCGCACGTCGCCCTCGTCGCTCCCGGTGACGGTCGTCTCGGACGAGGAGGTGACCGACCTCGACGTCGGCTACGCCCATCCGGCGACCATCGGGGATCTCGTATGGCACGACCTCGATGCCGACGGCGTCCGCGATCCCGGTGAGCCGGGGCTGATCGGCGTCGGTATCGAGCTCGTCGACGGCGGAGGCACCGTCGTCGCCACCACGACAACCGATGGGAGTGGCGCCTACAGCTTCACGGCCGTCGACCCGGCCGCCTACACGGTCCGAGTCGACCTGGCGACGCTGCCGGTCGGCGTGAACTCGGGCGTGGCCTTCGTGGCGACCGCCGGGGTCCCGACCACCCTGCCGGTGACGGTCGCCTCGGGCGATGCGATCGACACGGCCGACTTCGCCTTCCATACGACCGCGACGATCGGCGACTACGTCTGGCACGACCTCGACGCGGACAGCAGCCAGGACCCGGGCGAGCTCGGCCTGGTCGTGACCGTCGAACTGGTCGATGCCGGCACGGTGATCGCGTCGACGGTGACGGCCGCCGACGGTTCCTATGCGTTCTCCGGGATCGAGCCCGGCACCTACGAGGTGCGCGTGACCGGTGCACCGGCGGCGTACTCCTCGACGACCGGAAACAACCCCTCGACCGTCGTGCTCCTCTCCGATCAGCTCGACGACAGCCTCGACTTCGGGTTCGCCGACTTCGCCGGCGGTTCGATCGGCAACGAGGTCTGGGACGACCTCGACGGGGACGGCGTCCGCGACGCCGGTGAGCCGGGCATCGGTGGCGTCACGGTCGACCTGGTGCTCGGCGGCGTCGTCGTCGGCACGCGGGTGACGACCTCGACCGGCGCCTACCTGTTCGCCAACCTCGCGCCGGGAAGCTACGAGGTGCTCGTCGACCCGAGCACGCTTCCGGCCGGCTACGCCGCGACGACGGCAGGGACCGACGCCGGAAACACGCAGGCGACCACGCTGCTCTCGGGCGGATCGGACCTCGACGTCGACTTCGGGTACAGCGCTCCGGCGACCGTCGGCGACCTGGTGTGGCACGACCTCGACGGCGACGGCGTCCGCGACGCCGGCGAGCCCGGCATCGCCGGCGTCGTGCTCGAGCTGCGCGACGGCGCAGGTGCGGTCGTCGACACGGCGACGACCGATGCAACCGGCGCGTACACGTTGACCGCGCTCGTCGCAGGCGACTACACGGTGACGGTCGACCCGGCGACGGCGCCGATCGGTGTCAACTCCGGCTCGGCGATGACGGCGACGACGGCGACGACCTTTGCGGTCACGCTCGTCTCGAACGAGCTGCGGGACGATCTCGACGTCGGGTACGTCACCACCGCCTCGATCGGCGACACGATCTTCGACGACCTCGACGGCGACGGCGCGCAGGATCCGGGCGAGCCCGGGCTGGCCGGCGTGACCGTCGTCCTCACCGACGGCGGCGCGGGGACGACGACGGCGGTGACCGACGCGTCCGGCGTCTATACCTTCGTCGGCCTGATCCCGGGCACCTACTCGGTCGCCGTCGACGGCGCGACGCTGCCCGCCGGCTCGATGCCGACGACGACCTCATCGCCGGTCACCGTCGCCGTCGTGTCCGACGACGCGATCGACGATGTCGACCTAGGTTTCGCCCAGCCGGCCAGCCTCTCCGGCATGGTGTTCGCCGATACGGCGGGCGACGGGACCCGGGTGGGCGACACCGGCGTGGCCGGGGTGCTCGTCGAGCTGCTCGACGGCGGCGCGGTCGTGGCCTCGATGTCCACCCTCGGCGACGGGTCGTACAGCTTCACCGGACTGCTGCCCGGGTCGTACCAGGTGCACGTCGAGCTGCCGGCGGGGTCCGCGTTCACGGTGCCCGACGTCGGCAGCGACGCGCTCGACTCCGACGTGGTCACCCCGACCGGCCAGACCGCGGCGATCGACATCGTCAGCGGTGCCGCCGTCGTCAACGTCGACGCGGGGATCTTCGCCCCTGCGGCGATCGGCGACACCGTCTGGGTCGACCTCGACGGCGACGGTATCCAGGATCCGGGCGAGCCCGGGCTCGCCGGCGTGACCGTCGAGCTGCGCGATTCCGGCGGCGCGCTCGTCGCTACCACGACGACCGACTCCGCCGGCAACTACGGCTTCACGGTCGATCCCGGCCTCTACACGGTGTCGATCACGACGCCGGGCGGGTACCGCGTCGAGACCGGCGGCGACCAGCAGACCGTGTCCGTGCTCTCCGGCGCGACCGATCTCGACGTCGACTTCGCAGTCCTCGGTGCGGGACACCTCGACGGCGAGGTCGTGTACGACGTGTCCGGCGACGGTGCGATCGACCCGGGCGACCCCGGCCACGACGGCGTCACCGTCACCGCGACCTGGGACGGACCCGACGGCATCGCCGGCACCCCCGACGACGTGACGTTCACGACGACGACGGCGGGTGGCGCATACTCCTTCGACGACCTGCCGCCCGGCGGCTACGTCATCGCCGTCGACCCGACGACGCTGCCCGACGGGCTGATCGACCCGACCGTCGACCCGGACACGATCGTCGACCTGACGACCGAAATCGCCATCGGCGGCTCGCCGGTCGGTGGTGTCGACTTCGCGACGACCGGTACCGCTTCGCTGGGCGACAACGTCTTCGTCGATGACAACGAGAACGGTGTGCTCGACCCCGGCGAGCCCGGCGTCGGCGGCGTGACCGTGACGGCGACCGTGTCGACCTCGAGCGGCGTGCTCACCTTCACGACGGTCACCGACGCGACCGGCTACTACCAGTTCACCGACCTCCCGGCGGGCGACTACGTGGTGACCCTCGACCCGACCACCGTCCCGATCGGGCTGGTGCCGTCGATCATCATCCGCACCACGACGCTCGTGATCAACGGCTCCGACGACTCACTCGATCTGGCGTTGGTGCCGCAGGTCGGCCCGGTCGCCGCCGACGACTACGGCGAGACCCCGCAGAACACGCCGGTGATCGTCGCCGTCGTCGGCAACGATTCGATCCCCACTGGCACGGTGGTGACCGTCACCGCGGTCAGCCAGCCTTCCAACGGCACGGTCGTGATCAACGGCGACGGGACCGTGACCTACACGCCGGCCACCGACTTCGCCGGCTCCGACACGTTCACCTACACGATCTGCGATCTCGATTCGCTGGCCACGCTCGGGGACAACCCGGCCACCCGCCTCGTGTTCTGTTCGACCGCGACCGTGACGATCGTGACGCCACCGCCCGACCCGTCGCCCCCGGGCAACCAGACGACGCCGACGACGCCGCCCACCACACCGCCGACCACGGTGACCACACCGCCGGCGACGGTGACGACACCGCCGGTGCCACCGCCCGCGCCGCTCCCACGGTCGGGCAGCAACCCGGCTCCGTTCCAGGCGCTGGGGCTCGTGTTCCTGGCAGCCGGTCTCCTGCTGCTGCTCGGGAGCCGGCGCCGCCGACCTGACGAGGCCTGAGCCGGCCGGCACGGGTCACTCGGGGCGACGCGCCGCAGGACCGAGCGCGATCGGGCCGGCCGGCCCCCGCAGCAGGGCCGAGAGCCCTGGCATCGGGCCGACGCCGACCGGGACGGTGAGCCCGAGCGCGCCAAGGTCGCCGGCGACGGAGGCGGGGTCCGGGTGAGTGACCTCGAACGAGACCAGGGCGAGTCCGGGCGGAGCGGTGGTGCTCGGCATCGCCGTCGTCCCCCAGTCGATCACGAACGGGACGACCCCGCCGGCGACGGGCGGCGGCAGGGTGTTGCGCCAGTGGAGCTCGGAGCCAGCGGGCGGGCGGCGGCTCATCGCGATCACTGGACCGGGGTCGTACCCCGTGGCGCGCGCCCGGTCGACGAGCCCGTCGATCGAGTCGTTCTCGTCGGGGCGGACGGCGAACGCGACCAGGCCGTCGCCGGACACGCCGTCGAGGCCGAACGGTCGTGGGCCGGGCGGCTCGGGCTGGTGCGGGTCGGGCGCGATCAACTCGAGATAGGCCGAACCGAGCGAGGCGAGGGCGTTGTGCGTCCCCCGGCCGGGGTGGGCGCCACCGGCGACGGGCTCGACTCCGGTCCGGTCCGCGAGCCACCGGCACGCATCGTCGAGGTCGGCGACGGCGTAGACGAGGTGATCGAGCACGGCCATCGGGTGATCTTGCCAGCTCGGAGCGGCCCCGAGGTGGTGGCGGTCGCTCGTGCCGTTGACCGTCGCGGCACGGGTGCCGTCCGAGTGAGCGTGTGCGGTGTCGGCGTCGAGTCAGCCGCGGAACATCGCAGGCATTCACTGATGCGGCACGAGCTCGCCGGGGTCCGCCCGGCCGCGTCGTCGATCGCGTACTCGATGACCAGGGGTGCGCTCGGCCGGTTGACCCTCGCGTGCTCGCCGAGTTCTACGGCCCGATCCGGGTCAACGCGGTCGCGCCCGGACTGGTCGCCACCCCGTGGACCGAGGACTGGGACGCGTTGCACGCCGCCGTTGCGGCGTCGGTGCCGGTGCCCCGATCGGCCACGCCGGACGACTGTGCCGAGGCGGTGCTGGCGCTGCTCCGGAACCAGTACGCAGATGGAGAGATCTTCGTCGTCGACGGTGGCCTCACCCGGAAGATGTGACCCGAGGTCGCGGCCGATCCCGGCATCGGGTCTGCCGCTCACGCGAACAGCGGGTGCCCGGCACCCGCTGTTCGCGTCGTGGTGTCAGACGTTCGGCCCGAGCGTTCGAGCCCGGTCCGGTCGTCGTCCTCGGCGGGTTCAGGTCGTCAGCCCGTTCTCCGAGTTCGCTTCGAGATCGGCGACGATCTGGTCGACCGACGGTGGGGTCGCGATCGTCAGCCCGTTCTCCGAGTTCGCCTCGAGATCGGCGATGATCGGGTCGAGCTGCACGGTCCTCGCCTCGACGGATTGGATCCAGTGCTCGGCGCCGTCAGCGGTGCGGGGCACCGTCGGGGGGATCCGGAGGTATTGGATCCAGTGCTCGGCGCCGTCAGCGGTGCGGGGCACCGTCGGGGGGATCCGCAGGGATTCGATCCAGCCCTCGGCGCCATCAGCGGTGCGCGGCGCGTTGATGACGGCGGGGACGCTGACCGGACCCATGCTGTATCCGCCCGGGCCTTCGGTCGCGTTCGGCTGCGCGTTGATCACGGCAGGGCCGCCGACCGGACCCATGCTGTATCCGCCCGGGCCTTCGGTCGCGTTCGGCCAATCGCTGGTCACGTCGGTGCCGCTGTCGCTGGTCAACATCGCGAGCGCCACAGCGCCGCCACCGGCCAGGACGATCAGGGCAACCCAGCGGAGCCAGCGAACCCGCTTGGCTGCGCCGGCCGGCGGTGTGGTCGCGCGCCGACCGTGTTCGACGACCTCCGGCGACTCTGGGACGCGGGTCGGCGTCTCGGGCAACTGCTCGGGAGCCGCATGGTGAATGTGCAATCGATCGAGCAAGTTCGGCATCGCTAACTCCTCTCTCGCGAGTTCCTCTTCCCGACTTCAGCGTGCGCCCGAGACCTGGAGACGCGCGTCCCTTCGGCTGGGAACGGGCCGGGGCTCGGCTGGTGGACCTCCGCCTCTTGACGGGAACACCGCGGGGTGGACACTGGAGGAAGAGGGTGGTGGTGGTCGTATGGAGCCGAGACGGGTGATCCGGGTGCTCGGGCCGATCGACGTGCTGACGCCGACGGGAGTCCTGTCGGTCGGTGGCAGACGGGCGCGGGCGCTACTCGGAGCATTCGTCGTCTCGGCCGGTCACGCCGTCACGATCGACCGCCTGCGCGACGTGCTGTGGGGGGATCGTCCGCCTGCGTCGGCCGACAACACCCTGCAGTCGTACGTCTCCGACCTACGTCACCTGCTCGGTGGCGATTCATTGATCCTGACCGACCACTCCTACGAGCTCGCGCTCGATGCGGTCACCATCGACGCCGTTCAGTTCGAGGGGCTTCTGAGACGGGCGACCGAGGCTCGTGTCGATCCCGCCACGTCGTGGCAGTTGTCCCACGAGGCCCTCGGACTCTGGAGAGGCCGCCCGTTCGGCGACCTGGCCGACGAGGAAGCGTTCCGGCTGGAGGCGTATCGCCTCGACGAGCTCCGGCTCGCGGCGATGGAGCTGAGCCTCGAGGCCGACGTTGCGCTCGGCCGCCATGAACTCGTCGTCGGCGAGCTGGAGAGCGCCGTCGAGGAGTACCCCTACCGGGAACGGCTGTGGTCCCTGCTGATCGAGGCGTTGGCGCTCGGTGATCGGCGGGTCGAGGCACTGCGGGCGTGCGCCCGGCTCCGCCGGATTCTCGCCGAGGTAGGGGTCGAGGTCACCGCGGAGGTCTCCGACCTCGAGCAGCGGATCCTGGAGGGCGAGTTGACGAGCTGAGCAGGCGACGATGGCCACCGACTGGTCAAGGGGTTACGCCGCGGACTTCTCGAGGATGTGAACGCCGCACGCCGAGCCGAGGCCGATCACGTGGGCCAGGCCGACCTTGGCGCCCTCGATCTGGCGACCGCCGGCCTCGTTGCGCAGGTGATGGCAGACCTCCCAGATGTTGGCGATCCCCGTCGCCGAGATCGGATGGCCCTTCGACTGCAACCCGCCCGACACGTTGACCGGGGTCGATCCGTCCCGCCACGGTGCGCCGGACTCGAAGAAGTCGACCGCGCCGCCCTCGTCGCAGAGCATCAGGTTGTCGTAGTGCACGAGCTCGGCGGTGGCGAAGCAGTCGTGCAGCTCGACGAGATCGAGGTCCTCGGGGCCGACACCCGCTGCGTCGTAGGCCGTTCGCGCCGCGTTGCGCGTCAGGGTGTTGACGTTGGGGAGCACCTGGCACGCTTCCTCGTACGGGTCGGTCGTCAGCACCGATGCGCTCACCTTCACCGCCCGCCGCTGCTGCTCTCGGGACAGCGTCTTCAGCTTCTCGCCGCTGACGACGACCGCCGCCGCTGCGCCGTCGCAGTTGGCCGAGCACATCGGCCGCGTGTTCGGGTAGGCGATCATCATGTCGCCCATGATCTCCTCGAGTGTGAATCGCTTCTGGTAGGCGGCGAGCGGGTTCAGCGTCGAGTGGGCGTGGTTCTTTTCCGAGATGCGGGCGAACAGCTCGAAGTCGGCTCCGCCGTACTTGTGGCCGTACTCCATTCCGACCTGGGCGAACACGCCGGGCATCGCGTCGGTGCCGATGCGGCCGTCGGTCGGGGCCACGGCGCCGAAGCGGCCGTGCGGTTCCCACTCCGTGCCGTCGGCCTTCGGTCGGCCCCCGCCGCCCAGGAGCCCCGCGCCAGCGAGCTTCTCGACCCCGACCGCCAGGCCCATGTCGCACTCGCCGGCTTTGACCGCCATGATCGCCGTGCGCAATGCGGTCGCGCCCGTCGCGCACGCGTTGGACACGTTGTAGACCGGGATGCCGGTCTGGCCGACCTGCTTCTGGAGCTGCTGGCCGATGCCGCCGGACCCCATCAGGTTGCCCGCGGCGAGGATGCCGATGTCGGCCATCGTGACGCCTCCGTCGGCGAGTGCGGCCATCGTCGCCTCCGACGCCAGGTCGACGACGTCGCGGTCGGGGTGCTTACCGAACTTGGTCATGTTGATCCCGAGGATCCAGATGTCGTCCGACGCGCTCATACTCCGTATCCGTTCTTGGTTGTCGAGGCCTCACGGCCCGTTGGTGGTTGGTGGCGGTTGGTCGGCCTCGACGCCAGCCGTGCTCGGTGGCGCTCGCGTCGTTCTTGGTTGTCGAGGCCTCACGGCCCGTTGGTGGTTGGTTCGTCCGGTCTCATCGTGGTTCGAAGGCGAAACCGATCGCTTCGACGCCGTGGTCGTCGGTGCCGAGCGAGTAGGTGGTCAGGCGGACGGGCATGTGCAGGTGCACGTGGTCGGCGTCGGGCTCGACGTTGCGCAGGTTGCCGCGCACGCTGGTTCCGCCGCAGTCGACGACGCCGGCGACGAAGGGCACCTCGACGCCCGGCGCAGCGAGGGCCACGATCGTGAACGTCCGCAGTTCTCCCTCGGTGGGGATCGCGACCCGCTCGAAGTCGGTGCCGAAGCACGAGGCGCACGCGTTGCGCCGATCGAAGAAGCGGGCGCCGCACGATGTGCACTCCCGCGCGACGAGGTGGGGATCGCCGTCGTCGAGCACGAGGTAGTCGACGATCGGGACCCGGGTGGCGGTCTCGGACATACCGGTGACGGTAGCGAGTCGCGGCCCTCCGGCTGGGACCGAACGACGGGGGTGTCGCCCGCACGGCGGGTGCCCGCAACCCGGCCGGGCGCACCGTTGGATCGCGGCGTCAGTCCGACGTGTCGTACAGCGCGGCGGTCGCCGCGACGAGCGCGGCGACTCGCTCGCGCACCGCCACCGGTTCGAGCACCTCGACGTCGGGGCCGAGCGACAGCACCTCGAGCGCGACGCCGTCGATCGAGCCGAGCCGGAACGTGGCCCGGACCCAGCCGCGGGCGTCCTCGCGCTCGGCGCGCCGGACCCGGATCGGCTGCAGCCGGTCGAGGACCGCAACGGTCTTCGATCGCCATGATGGCGGTCTGCAGCGGCGATCGGCCGCGTACGAGCAGGGCACCGAGATGAGCGACGTCGAAGGATCGGGGACGCCGGACGATCCGTGGGTGCTGCTCACGCCACCGGGCAAGTCCGAGTTCGAGGCGTACCGCGACGAGGCGGCGAGCACGAGTCCGGGGCGATCGCATGAGCGCCCGTTTCGGCGTTCTGGAAGAATGGCTCGATGTCCGACACCGATGGTCCCCCCGCCCCTTCGATCACCAGCCTGCCGAACGGTCCGTATCTCGTCCGCGGCGGCGTCCGGCTCGTCCGTCACACCGCTGTCGAGTCCGAGCATGGTGAGCCGCTCGCCTGGAAGTCGAGTGCGCCGCTCGAGACCTCCGGGAGCTATGCGCTGTGCCGGTGTGGCCAGTCGGCCAACAAACCGTTCTGCGACGGCACCCACGCCTCGGCCGGTTTCGACGGAACCGAAGTGGCCACCGGCACGTACGACGACCGGTCGTCGGTGATCGGCGGGACCAGGCTCACCGTGCGCGACGACCGCTCGATCTGCGTGCACGCCGGCTTCTGCGGCAATCAGCTGACCAACGTGTGGGACCAGGTCGCCGAGACCGGTGACTCGCGAGTGCGGATGGCAGTGATCGCCGAGATCGAGAAGTGCCCGTCCGGCGCCCTGACCTACCGGTTCGACGGTGACGACACCGATGTCGAGGTCGCTCGGCCGGCGCAGGTCGGCGTGATCGACGACGGCCCACTCTGGGTGACCGGCGGCATCAGCGTCGCGACCAGCGCGGGCGTGGAACTCGAGACACGGGCGCGGGTCACCCTGTGCCGCTGCGGCGCGTCGGGCAACAAGCCGCTGTGCGACGGATCCCACAAGGGCATCGAGTTCACCGACTCCTGATTCGGTGATTCGCTCCCTTCGTCCTGCGGCTCGCCGGCTGGGAGCGAGCGTGAGGTCAACGGGGAGGCGGCCGTCGCTACAGCCGTCGGTGCCTCACACGGGGAGCGTCCGGCCGAGCGCGGCGAGCCAGGCGGGGAGTCGGGTCGGCCGGCCCCCGGCGGTGCATCCGTGGACGGTCACACCGGTGGCGCGCGCCACCGCGTCCGCTCCGGTGTCGGCGGTCGTGACCAGGTAGGCCATCTGGAACGACGCCCGCGTGACTGCGGCGAGGCGGACGTGAACGGTCAGCTCG
Source organism: Ilumatobacteraceae bacterium (assembly GCA_963825565.1). GTDB lineage: Bacteria > Actinomycetota > Acidimicrobiia > Acidimicrobiales > Ilumatobacteraceae > JBFGCT01. The sequence goes on along the minus strand of CAWGTW010000007.1, from coordinate 543,460 downwards.
TCGTCGAACCGGAGCGGTTGGCGGTACGACACGAACGCTTCGAGCACGGGCGATTCGAGCCCGGCGTCGCGCCATTCGGTGTACGGGTGGCCGAGGTGGCGGAGGTAGGCGACCCGCGCCTCCTCGAAGTACGCGAGGTAGTTGCTGTGGTGGACGACGTTCATCCCGTCGGTCTCGACGAAACGGACGCGGATCGGGTGATCGAAGTCGTAGTCGTCCGGGTCCGTGGTGGGTTCGACCGAGAGGCGCACGCGACGAGTCTGCCCGCGACGGCCCGGATCGGGGAGACTGGACCCGATGACGCCGGCGATCCGCATGCTCGAAGCGGCAGGGATCGACCATCGGGTGCACGAGTACGAGCGGGGGGCAGACCTGCGCGACTTCGGGCGCGAGGCGGCGGCTGCGCTCGGCCTGCCGGAGGATCAGGTGTTCAAGACGCTCGTGGTCGACCTCGGCGACGAGCTGGCGGTCGCGGTGGTCCCGGTCAGCTGCCGGCTGTCGCTCCGGCGGGTCGCCGCCGCGCTCGGAGCCAAGCGCGCCGCGATGTGCGACCCGGAGCGGGCCGCGCGTTCGACCGGCTATGTCGTCGGCGGCATCAGCCCGCTCGGCCAGAAGCGCCGCTTGCGGACCGTGCTCGACGAGTCTGCGGAGCTGTTCGACACGATCTTCGTCAGCGGCGGGCGCCGTGGGCTCGACGTCGAGCTCAGCCCGCAGGCGCTCGTCGCCGCGCTCGATGCGCTCGTCGCCGACGTCAGCTCGTGAGCTGCGCCGCTCACCGGGCGGGATGGCGCAGCAGGGCCTCGATGCGGGCGACGCGGGTTCGCGCCGGCGGATGGGAGGCGGCGAGCCGGGCTCGCCAGCCGATCGGCCGACTCGGGGTGCCGAAGGCCAGCACGTGCCGCAACGCGCTCGCCAGCTCGCGGCCGAACCCCATCCGGACCGCCCGCTGGTCGGCCTCGAACTCCGAGGCGTGACCGACCATGTTGGCCAGCGCGTCGCCGGCCTTGATCGCGGCGGTGAACACCCACGACACCACGCTGATCAGGGTCGCCGCCGCCGCGCCGAGCGCGGCGACCAGCGGCGAACGCTCGCCGAAACTGGCGGCGGCGGCGTGGGCCACGTTCTCGAGGAAGAAGCCGATGCGGGCGAGCAGGACGACCGGTGCCGACAACCAGTGGCCGATCGTGATCGCCACCGTGTGCAGGCCGAGGTGGTGGCTCAGCTCGTGCGCGAGCACGCCCCGGAGCTGGGGTTCGGACAGTTCGGCGACGGCGTACGACGTCACGACGACCAGGTGGCCACCGCAGGCGAACGCGTTCAGCTCCTCGGAGGGCAGCACGCGCAGGACGTAGCGATCCGGCGGGAGGTCGTTGGCCTGGGCGATCGAGCGCCACATCGGTTCGATCGTCGCCGCTTCGACATCGGTCGGACGGCGCGCCCCGAGGATCGGGGTCAGCACCAGCGCCTGTACGGGCCGCACGAAGAGCAGGAGCCCCATGGCGACGAACGCGGCGACCGATCGCCAGTACGACACGTCGAGGACGAGGCGGAAGGGGAGCCAGAGCACCGCGAGTGCGAGCAGCGTGAAGGGCGCCATCGCGACGACCGGGATGAACGCAGAGATCGCCGACCGCTCGACGTGCCGTGCACCCCTCAGCCGTTCCATTCGCCCTCCAGGTTACGGACCGCGAGGCACGTGCGCTGAACGACGTCGCCGGCCTCGCCGGCGTCCGGCTGCGAGTTCCCCGGTGAGGTCCCCGGCCGATTCGCACGTCGATCGTCCGTCTCTGCAACTGCTCAAGGCCGCACGCCCGGCTGCCGATAGTGAGGAATGCAGCGTCGCTCGACGGGTCGCGGACCGTACCCCGCGCCTCCGCTCGGGGGACACGACGAGGACGCACCGTGCACGATCCGATGACCGACGACCAGAGCAGGGTTCGAGCGGTGCTCGATCGTGCCGCCACCTCGCGCGCGTCGGACCCGGCGGCCGCGTCGGCGCTGTTCCTCGATGCCCGCGTGATGGCGCGCGCGGCCGGTTTGCGCTCCGACGAGGCCGAGGCGTTGTATCAGCTCGCTTCGCTCGCGCACCACGAGGGGCGCCCCGACGATGCGTTCGCCCTGGCGTCGGAGACCGTCCAACTCGTCGGCGACGACGAGCCGTCGCTCCCCCTGGCCTGGGCGTACCACCTGATCGGTGTCATCCACTACCAGGCGAGCAACTTCGCCGATGCGCTGGAGAACAGCCTGCTGGCGCTCCAGGTGTACCGGTCGACGGAGCGCCAACTCGACGAAGGCAAGATCCTGCACACGATCGCCGCGATCTACCAGTCGATGGGCGATTACGACCGCGCGGTCGCGACCTACGAGAGCGCGCTGGCGATCAACGAGCCGCTGGGGCGTCGCGATCTCGATGCGATGGTGCTCGGCAACCTGGCCCGCGTCCGAGGCCGACGCGGCGAGTACCTGCCCGCGGTCAGCCTCGGCCGCCAAGCGGTCGAGGTCGCACGCGAGCACGCGCCGTCGCTCGTGGGCGGGTTGCTGGCCGATCTCGCGGAGGCGTACGTCGGGCTGGCCGACCATGCGAGCGCCGCGCTCTGCTTCGCCGAGGCGCGTGCCGACTGGGAGCAGCGGGTCGCCCGTGGAGGTGATCTGACGCCCGCCGAACAGCTCGGGGTGATGTTGTCGGAGGGTCGCGTGGCGCTGCGCAGCGGGCAGGTCGACGAGGCGATCGCCGCGCTGGCCGCCGCCCTCGACCTCGCCGACCGGACCGATCACCGCGAGCTCGAGCTCGAGATCCACGATCTCCTGGCCACCGCGTTCAAACAGGCTGGGCGGTTCCACGAGGCGCTCGACCACCGCGAGCGGTACGTGGCGCTGCACCGTGAGATCTTCAACGACGCAGCCGACCTGCGGCTCCGCACGCTGCAGGTGGCCCACGACAACCAGACCGCCCGCAACCGCGCCGAGATCACCCGCCTGCAGACATCGGAGCTCGTCGCCAGCTTCGCCGCCCAGCACGCCGACGCGGATGCATACCACCTCGAGGCCTTCGAGCGGCTCGCCGCGCTGGCCGAGTTCCGCGGCGGGAACACGACGAAGCACACGAGTGCCGTCGGTGACCTGGCCGCCGAGATCGGACACGCGATCGGGCGCCCGCCCGAGTGGTGCGAACGGCTGCGGTTGGCGGCCCGACTGCACGACATCGGCAAGGTGGCGGTCAACGACTCGGTGCTCCTCAAACCCGGTCCGCTCACCGTGGAGGAGTTCGGCGAGGTCAAGCAGCACACGATCCTCGGGCGGCGGCTGTTGTCGGGGGTGTCGACGGACCTGTTCTCGCTCGCCGCCGAGGTCGCCTGGTCACATCACGAGTGGTGGGACGGCTCCGGGTACCCGAACGGTCTCAGTGGGCAGGCGATCCCGCTGTCGGGGCGGATCGTGGCGATCGCCGACGTCTACGACTCGCTGGTCACGCGGCGCATCTACAAGCGGGAGTGGAGCATCGCCGAAGCGACGCGCTTCGTGCTCTCGGGCAGCGGCACGCAGTTCCAACCCGAGCTGGCCGAGGCGTTCGGCAAGGTGATGCGCGCCCGGCATCCCGAGATCACCGGCGACCTTCCCGGTTCAGCGGACCGCTGACCGCGCGCTCGGCGCGTGCTCGCTGGTCTCCTACAGTGGCTCGATGTCGTCCGGCCGTGAGGAACGGATCGCGACCCGGGAGCGCAATCCGAAGTGGCACAGCGCTCCGCTGCGGATCGAGATGCTCGAGTGCATCAACTGCGACGCCTGCCTGCGGCACTGCCCGCCGCACTTCGGAGCGATCTTCAACCACGGGACCGACGTCATCATCATCCCCGAGCTGTGCAGCGGTTGCGACAAGTGCGTCCCGGCGTGCCCGGTCGACTGCATCTACCCCGATCCCGACTGGGCGGCGAGCGCGGTGCCGGTCGACTGGTGGGACGAGCCGAACGGCCCCGACGACCCGTACGTGTGAGACGGTTCATCCCGATCTGATCTCCGGCGAAACTCTCCCCGGCGGTAAGGGGACGGGTCCCGCAGGCGCTAGAACGGTGCGTCATGACGAGCACCGAGATCCTCCCGGGGGCTGAACCGTTCGCCCACCACGGTTCCGGCTCGACCGGCGTCCTCGTGCTCCACGGCTTCACCGGCAACCCGTCGTCACTGCGCCTCCAGGCCGAGGCGCTGGCGGCGGAGGGGCACCACGTCGAGTTGCCCCGGCTCCCCGGGCACGGCACGACGGTGGAGGACATGCTGTCGACGAGCTGGACCGACTGGTCCGGTGCGGCGCTCGATGCCCACGATCGCCTCGCCGAGCGCGCCGCCGACGTCGTCGTGATGGGGCTCAGCATGGGCGGGACCCTGACGCTGTGGACGGCGCTCAACCGCCCGAGCGTCAAGGGGATCGTGTGCGTCAACCCGGCGACGGTGCCCCAGCCACCCGACGTCGTGGCGATGTTGCAGGAGATGATCGACGGCGGCGAGGCGGTGATGCCGGGCATCGGGAGCGACATCGCCGATCCCGACGCCGTCGAGATCGCGTACGACGGTACGCCCCTGGCCCCGCTGCTCTCGCTCGTCAACGACGGCCTCGCGCCGATCGCCGATCGGTACGGCGAGCTGCAGATGCCGTTGCGGCTGTTCACCTCCCGCCAGGATCACGTCGTCGAGCCCACCAACAGCGAGCATCTGGCGTCGACCTACGGCGGCGAGGTCGAGCACACGTGGCTCGATCGCAGCTACCACGTCGCCACGCAGGACTACGACCGCGATCTGATCAACGCGGAGACGGTGGCGTTCGTCTCCCGCGTGACCGGTGGGTGATCCGGCTCCGATGATGCTCGCCAGCATTCCCAGCCCCTCGTTCAACTCGATCGACATCGGGCCGCTGAGCCTCAACATCTACGGGCTGTGCATCGCGCTCGGTGTCGTCGCCGCCGTCTGGCTGTTCGGCCGCCGCCTCGAGGCGCGAGGGGTCGGCACGCGCGACGACGCGAGCGCGATCGGGGTCGTCGCCGTGGTCGCCGGGGTGATCGGTGCCCGGCTCTACCACGTCGCGACCGACTGGGACCGCTTCGACGGCAACCTGTCGGCGATCCCCAAGATCTGGGAGGGCGGCCTCGGGATCCCCGGCGGGCTGTTGCTCGGCATTCCGGTCGGGCTGTGGATGTCGAAGCGCCACGGCATCTCGTTCGCCGTCGCCGCGACGTGCGCCGCGCCGGCCATCCCGCTGGCGCAGGCGATCGGCCGCTTCGGGAACTACTTCAATCAGGAGCTCTACGGTCGTGCGACCGACCTGCCCTGGGCGCTGGAGATCGACGAGCAACACCTGCTCCCGGGGTATGCGGTCGGCACGACGTTCCATCCGACGTTCCTCTACGAGTCGCTGTGGAGCCTCGGCCTGGTGTTCGTGCTGCTGTGGATCGACCGCCGATTCCGTCCGCCGGACGGTCAGCTGATGGTGATGTACCTGATCGGGTACGGCCTCGGCCGGTTCTGGGTCGAAGGGCTGCGCATCGACCGCGCCGACGTGCTCGGCGGGTTGCGCTTGAACCAGTGGGTCGCTCTCGCCACCGTCTTCGTCGGCCTCGTCGTGCTCGCGCTGTGGCCCTCGAAGTCCGAGCCTGGCGACGTCGATGTCGGCGATGGTGCGGAGCACGACGACGAGGGCGAGGACCCCACCGCCGGCGACGCGCCCGACGGCGTCGACGAGCCCGCCGACGCGGACGACGACGTCCTCAGCGCGGACGATGCCGCCCTCGACGGCGCGGACGAGCCCGCCGATGTGGCCGCAGCCGACGCTGACGACGACGACGAGCGCGACGCCACGCCGGTCAGAGGCCCGGCCGAGCTCGACGACGACGGTGCTGACGGCGACGAGCGCGACGCCACGCCGGCCGGCGACGCGGTCGACACCGACACCGACACCGACACCGACACCGACACCGACGATGACACCGTCGACGATGACACCGTCGACGATGACGATGACGACGCAGTCGAAGTCGGCGGCGCGGCCGAGCCCGACGAGCGCTGACGCTCTCGGCGTTCAGGCGGGGAGGCGGTGGCCGGTCTCGGCGTCGAACAGGTGGAGCACGCCCGGCTTGGGCACCAGGCTGACGTGCTCGCCGCGCGATGCCGGGCTGAGCCCCTCGACCCGCGCGACGATGTGGTTCTCCGTGCCGTCCGCGGTGCAGTAGAGGAACGCCTCCGAGCCGAGTTCCTCGACGACGTCGATCACCGCGTTGAGCCCGCCCTCGGTGCTGACCTCGAAGTCGCCGGGCCGCACGCCGATCGTGATCGCACCGGTGGTCAGGCTGCTGCGCTGCTCGGGCGTCAAGGAGATGCTGAGCGAGCCGTGGGTGGCGCCTGCCTCGGTGACCGTGCCGGGCAGGAGGTTCATCGCCGGTGACCCGATGAAGCCGGCGACGAATTGGTTGACCGGGGTGGTGAACAGCTCGCGCGGCGTCGCGCACTGTTGGAGGATGCCATCCTTCAGGACCGCGACGCGGTGGCCCATCGTCATCGCCTCGACCTGGTCGTGGGTGACGTAGACCGTCGTGACGCCGAGCCGTTGTTGCAGGGCGGCGATCTGGGTGCGGGTCTGGACCCGCAGCTTGGCGTCGAGGTTGGAGAGCGGTTCGTCCATCAGGAAGACCTGTGGCTCGCGGACGATCGCCCGGCCCATCGCGACGCGCTGGCGCTGGCCACCGGAGAGCTTGGCGGGCTTGCGCGTGAGGTACTCCTCGAGGTCGAGGATCTTGGCCGCCTCCCGGATGCGGGACTCGCGCTCCTCCTTGGGCATCTTCACGATCTTGAGGTGGAAGCCGATGTTCTCGGCGACGGTCATGTGCGGGTAGAGCGCGTAGGTCTGGAAGACCATCGCGATGTCGCGGTCCTTGGGCGGGACGAAGGTGACGTCGCGATCGCCGATGTGCACCTCGCCCATGTCGATCGGCTCGAGTCCGGCGAGCATCCGCAGCGTCGTCGACTTGCCGCAGCCCGAGGGTCCGACGAGGACGAGGAACTCACCATCGTCGATTTCGAGGTCGAGCGCGTTGACCGCCGGTCGATCGAGGCTGTTGTAGATGCGGGTCGCTCGCTTGAAGGTGACGGTGGCCATCAGGCACTCCTGCGTGGTCGTGGTTCGTGTCGTGTCGAAATCGGATGTGACGGTGGTGTCAGGGACTCTTGCTGCGGTGTCGGTCGTGGTCGTCGGCCGCCGAGTCTCCCGCAGCGGTCGACACCATCATGACGCGTTCGACGGCATCGTCGAGCATGGCGCGGTCGTCCGGGGCGATCCGGTCGTCGGTGATCACGATGTTCGCGTCGCTCAACCGAGCGAACGTGCTCAGCCCGGTGATGCCGCACTTGGTGTGGTCGGCGAGCACGACGACTTGGCCGGCGGCGGCGATGAAGGCGCGGTTCGTGTCGGCTTCGAGCATGTTCGGCGTGCTGAACCCTGCCCGGGCGGTCATCCCGTGGACGCCGAGGAACAGCAGGTCGACGTGCATCGTGCCGAGCGCGGCGACCGCGATCGGGCCGACCAGGGCGTCGCTCGGGGTGCGCACCCCGCCGGTGAGGATGATCGTGCGGTCGGCGCGAGGGTGGGTGTTGAAGACCTCGGCGACGCGGACGCTGTTGGTCACCACGGTCAGGTCCTCGACCGACGTGAGCCGGCCCGCGAGGTGCCACGTCGTGGTGCCCGCGGTGATGCCGATCGCGCTGCCCTGGTGGACGAAGTCGGCCGCGGCGCGGGCGATGGCGGCCTTTTCGGCGCGTGTTGCGGCGGGCCTTGGTGTCGAAGCTCGGCTCGTCGCTGGTGTGTGCGGACGGGGCGGTGGCGCCACCGTGGACCTTGACGACGAGCCCTGCGTCGTCGAGGGCGTCGAGGTCGCGCCGCACGGTCATGTCGCTGACGGCGAGCAGTTCGGCCAGGTCGGCCACGCGCGCCGCGCCGCGCGACGCGCACCTCGTGCACGATCTGCTCCTGGCGCTGCTGGGCCAGCGTGCGAGTCCCGGCTGCCATGCCCGCAGCATGCACCCGCTCCGGCGCTCAAGTCAACAGATTCAAACAGAATCCGCCATCTGCAGGCCGAAATCCCCTGGGACTTAGGTCACTTTCTGTTCGGCTCCGTGAGATTTTCGCACATCACGACTTGATTTCCCTCGGAATTCATGCGACATTCATCGCGTCCACTGTCAGCACCGATCCGGTGCACATCATCCTGAGGGGGAGACACCATGACTGAAGAGGCGCAGGGTTCACCGAGCCCGTCCGAAGTCGGCTTCACGCTGTTCGGGCGCCGGAGGTTCATCGCCGGTGCGGCCGGCGCGGTCGGGGCCGGCGCGGTGATCGCAGCCTGCGGATCCGACTCGAGCGAACCTGCCGCCACCGAGGCGGCCGGCGGGGTGACGACCGAGGGCGAGACGACCGGGGACACGACCGGTGGCGGCGCATCCGACGTCGGCACGGTCACGTTCGGTTCCAACTACTCCGACGAGAAGCCGAAGGAAGGCATGGCCGCGGCGATCGCCGCGACCGGGGTCGACACCGAGATCAACACCGTCGACCACAACACCTACCAGGAGAACTTCAACACCTACATCCAGCAGCCCGACGACGTGATGGCCTGGTTCGCCGGCTACCGCATGCGGGCGTTCGCCAACAAGGGCGTCGTCGGCGACATCTCCGACGTCTGGGCCGCCGATCTCGGCGACATGAGCGAGGGCTTCAAGAGCGCGTCGACCGGCACGGACGGCAAGCAGTACTTCGTGCCGTTCTACTTCTACTCGTGGGGCGTGCACTACCTGAAGAGCCTGTTCGAGGAGAAGGGGTACGAGATCCCGACGACGTGGGACGAGTTCCTCGCCCTGTGCGCCCAGATGGAGGCCGACGGCATCACGCCGCTCGCCGCCGCCAACGACGGGCGCTGGCCGCAGATGGGCATGTTCGACATGCTCAACATGCGGGTCAACGGCTACCCCTACCACATCTCGCTGATGGGCGGCAACGAGTCGCTGGGACAGCGACGAGGTCAAGGCCGTCTTCGCCGAGTGGGAGAAGCTGCTCCCGTACTACCAGCCCGACGCCAACGGCCGTACCTGGCAGGACTCAGCGAACGCGCTCGGCCAGAAGTCGGCCGGGATGTTCCTGCTCGGCAACTTCATCACGAGCAACTTCGACAGCGAGACCCAGCAGGACATCATCGACGACGTCGATTTCTTCTCCTTCCCGGAGATCAATCCCGAGCACGGCCAGGACGCCATCGAGGCGCCGATCGACGGCTTCATGATGGCGGCGAGCCCGAACAACGAAGCCGGCGCCAAGGCGCTCCTCGGCGGGCTCGGGCAGAAGGAGGCGATCGAGGCCTACATCGGCGTCGACCCCTCGGTCGTCGCCGCGGTCAGCACCGCCGACACGTCCGGCTACAACGCGCTGCAGGCCGAAGGCGGCCGAGCTGGTCGGCTCGGCGAAGTACATCGCCCAGTTCCTCGACCGCGACACCGATCCCGACCTTCGCGGCCGAACGTCGTCGGCCAGGCGATCGCCGACTTCATTTCCGATCCGAGCCAGATCGACTCGATCCTCGCCACCGTGCAGGAGCAGGCCCAGACCTACACGTTCGAGTGAGTCGGTGAGCACGGCCGCCTGGAACCACCCCCACGTGGATCCAGGCGGCCGTGCTCGTTCGGACTATGGTCTCTTCTCGAGCTGGAGGGGGGTTCCAGGGTGACAGTGGTCGCTGAAGCAGAGACGGAATGGGCCCAGCCCGACGCGCCCGACCCGGGGCGTCGACGCTTCTCCATGTTGAGTCGCGGCGACAAGACCTGGCTTGCAGTGATGGTGGGGGTCCCGACCTTTCTCCACATCACCCTGGTCTGGATCCCCGCGGTGGCGACGACCGTGCTGTCGTTCTTCGAGTGGGACAACCTCACCCCGCTGACCGACGCCGAGCCGGTCGGGTTCGAGAACTACTGGGTCATCTTCACGATCTTCGACAACAAGCTGTTCCCGGCGCTCTTCAACAACTTCATGTTGATCTTCTGGCTGACCGCCTGCTCGGCGATGGGGATGGGCCTCGCCTACCTGCTCGACAAGAACATCCGCGGCAGCCGCTTCTACCAGAGCGTGTACTACTTCCCGGTCGTGCTGTCGCTGGCGGTCGTCGGCTTCATCTGGAAGAGCACGATGTTCTCCCGCGACACCGGCCTGTTGAACATCCTCTGGCCCGGCGAGCCGATCGACTTCGTCGGCGACGGCACGAAGATCTTCGAGGTTCAACTGCCCTTCCTCGACTTCCCGCTCGGGCTGTCGCGCAACTTCGCCGCGCTGATGGTGGCGATGGCGTGGCGCCACATCGGGTACATCATGGTGATGTACCTCGCCGGGCTGAAGGCGGTCGACCAGGCGCTGCGTGAGGCGTCGGCGATCGACGGCTGCAACGAGTGGCAGAGCTTCCGCCACGTCGTGTTCCCCTCGCTGAAGCCGATCAACGTCGTCGTCGTCGTGATCACCGTGATCGAGGCGCTGCGGGCGTACGACATCATCGCCGCGCTGAACGAACCGCGCGGCACCGAGGTGATGGGCACGCTCGTGACCGACTCGCTCCTCGGCGAGGGCGGTGGCCGGGTCGGCATCGGCTCCGCCTACGGCGTGGTCTTGCTGCTGCTGTGTCTTGGCTTCATCATCTGGTACGTGATCAACCACTATCGGGAGAGCGAGATATGACCGACGGTCGCCGAACCGACATCGACACCGCTGAGCGAGGAGGAATTCGTTGCCCTCGCCGAAGAGGTGCAGGAGCGCAACAAGCCCAAGCTGCGCCCGGCCCGAGTCGTACTCCAGGTCTTCCTGATCGGGGTGGCCCTGGTGTGGCTCGTGCCGATCGTCACCGCGGTCTACAACTCGTTCCGCTTCTACGAGTCCGACACGCTCCCCAACGGCCCGTTCGCCCCGGCGACCGAGTTCACGACACAGAACTACACCGACGCCTGGGGCGTCGGCGAGATGGGCACGACGTTCCGCAACACGGCGGTCATCGTCATCCCGGCGCTCTTCTTCATCCTGCTGCTCTCGTCGATGTTGGCGTTCGCCTGCACCCGGTTCAGCTGGCGGTTCAACATCGCCTTCCTCGTGCTGTTCACCGCCGGCAACCTGATGCCGCAGCAGGTGCTGTTCCAGCCGCTGGTCCAGATCTACCGGCGGGTCCCGTGGCCGGCGTTCCTGTCCGGCGGCGAGGGCACCGGCGAGCTGTTCGGGACGCAGGCCTCCGTGATCCTGATCCACATCGCGTTCCAGGTCGGGTTCTGCACGTTCGTGCTCGCCAACTACATGAAGACGATCCCCAAGGAGCTCGGCGAGGCGGCGTCGGTCGACGGCGCCGGCGTCGTGCGCCAGTTCTTCCAGGTCGTGCTGCCCCTGACCCGGCCGGCGCTCGCCGCGCTCGGGACCCTCGAGTTCACCTGGCTGTACAACGACTTCTTCTGGGGGGCGGTGCTCCTCAACCAGGGCGACCAGCGCCCGATCACGTCGTCGATCGCCGTCCTCAACGGGCAGTACGCGACCGACTTCAACCTGATCGCCGCGGCGTCGTTGATCATCGCCATGCCGACGCTGATCGTCTACCTGATGCTCCAGAAGCAGTTCATCTCCGGGCTGACCCTCGGCGCCACCAAGGGCTGAGCTCAGCGGCACCAGATGCGGAGATCGCGGCGTTGCGCAGGTTTCGTCGCTGCCCGGAGGCAGCTTCCTCACTGCGCGCCTTGCGCTGCCCGCATCTGATCACCGCTGAGTTGGGTCCGATTGAAGAGAGTGATTGGAGAGGTGACCATTCGTGTCGGGTGTTCGGTCGTGGTCGTGGTGGTGGTGGTGGCAGTGTCTGGGTCGTGGGTGATGAGCGAGGTGGGTCGTCGTGAGTGAGTTGGTGCGGTTGTCGAACGAGACGACCGACGTCGTGGTCGACGTCTCGACCGGAGCGCCCACGATCGTGCACTGGGGGGCATCGCTCGGAGCGGCAGCTGAGCTGTCGTCGATCCTCCCGGCGCTCGATCGGCCGATCGTGCAGGGCACGCACGACGCGATCGCTCCGGTGTCGGTCGTCCCCGAGCACGGGTCAGGGTTCACCGGGCGACCGGGGCTGGCCGGCCGGCGCGGTGGCGGCCGCGATTGGTCGCCCCGGTTCACGGCATCTGCTCACGACCTGACCGCTGGGGTCCTCACCGTCGATGCGGTCGACGAGGTGGCGGGCCTGGCGCTGTGCACCGCGATCGAGCTCGGCGGTGTGCTGCGGGTGCGCGTGACGATCACCAACACCGGTCGGCGGCGGTACTCGCTCGACGCGCTGACGGTCACCCTGCCGCTCGGCGAGCAGGCGGGTGAGTTGCTGACGTTCCAGGGCCGGTGGTCGCGCGAGTTCCACCCGCGCCGCACGGACTGGGCGGGCGGCGCGATCTCGGTCGAGAACCGGCGTGGCCGTACGTCGCACGAGTACCCACCGGTGATGTTCGCCGGCCGGCGCGGGTTCGGCGAGTGGGGTGGTGAGGTGTGGGGCGCGCACGTGGCGTGGAGCGGCAACCACACGATGTTGGCCGAACGCCTGCCCGACGGCCGCCGGTACCTCCAGTGCGGCGAGCTGCTGCACGCCGGTGAGATCGTCCTCGAACCCGGCGAGTCGTACTCGACCCCCGAGGTGCTCGGCGTCTACTCGCCGCACGGGCTGACGCCGGCGACCTGGGGCTTCCACCGGGCGGTGCGGGCGGCGCCCATCCACCCGCTGACGACGCGTCCGGTGATGCTCAACACGTGGGAGGCGGTGTACTTCGATCACGACGCCGACCGGCTGCGGGCGCTGGCCGAGGCGGCCGCCGACCTCGGGATCGAGCGGTTCGTGCTCGACGACGGTTGGTTCGGATCGCGCCGCGACGACACGAGCGGGCTCGGCGACTGGTGGGTGTCGGAGGACGTGTACCCCGAGGGGCTCGGGCCGTTGATCGCCCACGTCACCGGGCTCGGGATGGAGTTCGGGATCTGGGTCGAGCCGGAGATGGTCAACCCCGACAGCGACGTCTACCGCGCCCACCCGGACTGGGCGCTGACCACCGACGGGTACGAGCCGGTCCTCGGCCGCCGGCAACTCGTCCTCGACCTCTCGAACCCGGAGGCCTTCGCCTTCGTCTTCGAGCACCTCGACGCGCTGCTGCGCGATCACGAGATCTCGTACGTGAAGTGGGACATGAACCGCGATCACGTCCAGGGGTCGAACGCGTCGGGCGCGGCCGGAACCCATGGCCAGACCAGAGCGCTGTACCGCCTGATCGACGAGCTACGGGCCGCGCACCCCGGCGTCGAGTTCGAGTCCTGTGCCAGCGGCGGGGGCCGGATCGACCATGAGATCCTGCGCCGGACCGAGCGGGTGTGGACCAGCGACTGCAACGACGCGCTCGAGCGCCAGACGATCCAGCGAGGTGCGTCGATGCTGATCCCCCCGGAGGTGATGGGTGCGCACATCGGCCCGCGCACCGCCCACACGACCGGCCGCACCCAGTCGCTGCCGTTCCGGGTGGCGACCGCGTTCTTCGGGCATCTCGGTGTGGAGTGGGACATCACCCGGATCGGCGACCAGGACCGTGCCGCGCTGCGCGCCGCGATCGCGCTGCACCAGGAGCACCGGGAGCTGCTGCACGGTGGCGACACCGTCCGATTCGACACCGATCCGGCGTACTGCGCGCACGGGGTGTACTCCCACGACCGCCGGCGAGGAATCGTGTCGTTCGCCCAACTCGTGTCGGGGCCGAGCCAGACGCCGCCGCCGCTGCGGCTGCGCGGCCTCGATGCCGATCGCCGCTACCGCGTCGAACACCTTCCGATCCCGCTGGAGACCTGGGGCGCGAGCCGGACCCAACCGGCGTGGCTCGCCGACGGCATCGAGCTCACCGGCCGTCAGCTCGCCGCCCACGGGATCCAGCCGCCCACGCTCCACCCCGAATCCGCCGTGCTGTTCACCCTCACCGCCCACTGACCTTTGCTGCGGTGAGATTCGGCGCGACCGGCTCGCCCGGGATCTCACCGATGACGTTGCCGCGGTGAGGTCGGGCGCGACCGCTTCGCCCGGAATCTCACCGCTGGGGAGAGGTGGGCGGCGGGTAGCCTCGCCAGGCGTGTCCGACCGCCTCACCCCCGACGTCGTCGCCAAGGTCGCGCGGCTGGCTCGCCTGACGCTGTCCGACGAGGAACTCCAGCGCTCCGCCGCCCAGCTCAGCGACATGCTCGATCACTTCGCCGACATCGACGCGCTCGACCTCGACGATCTCGAGCCGATGACCCACCCGACGCCGATCGCCAACGTGATGCGCGACGACATCGAGCTGGCGTGCCTCGACCGAGACGAGGTCCTCGCGGCCGCGCCGGAGGCCGAGGACGGCCGGTTCCGTGTCCCACCGATCGTCGGGTTGGACGGATGACCGTGCCCGACGACGGGACGGGGATCCCGACGACGGCGGCCGAGATCTCCTGGAACGTCCGCAACGGCGTCACCAAGGCCGCCGACGTCGTCGAACGCCATCTGGGCGAGATCGCCCGGCGCGATGACGAGATCCACGCGTTCAACCTCGTCCTCGCCGATGCGGCGCGCGCCCGTGCGGCCGAGATCGACGAGGGCGTGTCGCTCGGGTACGACCAGGGTCCGCTGGCCGGCGTGCCGGTGGCGCTGAAGGACAACATGTGCACCCGCGGAGTGGCGACGACCTGCTCGTCGAAGATCCTCGACGGGTGGACGCCGCCGTACGACGCGACGATCGTCACCCGGTTGCGCGAGGCCGGGGCGATCGTCATCGGCAAGACCAACCTCGACGAGTTCGCGATGGGTTCGAGCACCGAGAACTCGGCGTTCGGGCCGACCCGCAACCCGCACGACACGTCGCGGGTCCCGGGCGGGTCGAGCGGCGGCTCGGCGGCCGCGGTCGCCGCCCGCTTCGCCCCCCTCGCCCTCGGGTCGGATACCGGCGGCTCGATCCGTCAGCCCGCCGCGCTGTGTGGGGTGGTCGGCGTCAAGCCCACGTACGGAGCGGTCAGCCGGTACGGCCTCGTCGCCTTCGCCTCGAGCCTCGATCAGATCGGGCCGCTCGCTCACACCGTCGCCGACGCGGCGCTGCTCCTCGAGGCGATCTCGGGCCACGACCCGATGGATTCGACCTCGATCGCCCGGGGGCCGCTCGAGATCTCGCGGGGGCTCGACTTCGGCGTCGCCGGCCTGCGCGTCGGCCGGATCACCGACCTGCCCGAGGGGGCCGATCCCGACGTCAACCAGCGTCTCGACCAGGCGTTCGACGCGCTGCGCGCGGCCGGTGCGGAGATCGTCGACGTCGAGGTGCCGGCGTT
The DNA here is from genome assembly GCA_963825565.1 of Ilumatobacteraceae bacterium. Taxonomy (GTDB): domain Bacteria; phylum Actinomycetota; class Acidimicrobiia; order Acidimicrobiales; family Ilumatobacteraceae; genus JBFGCT01. Next base: position 528,066 of record CAWGTW010000007.1, on the reverse strand, counting down.
CACCTACGGGCTCACCGCCTACTACCTGATCGCGCCGGCCGAGGCGTCGAGCAACCTCGCCCGCTACGACGGTGTGCGGTTCGGGCTGCGCGTCGAGGCCCCGGACACGAACGCGATGTACATGGCGACGCGCTCGGAGGGGTTCGGCGACGAGGTCAAACGCCGGATCATGCTCGGCACGTACGCGCTGTCGGCGGGCTACTACGACGCGTACTACGGGCGGGCACTCAAGGTCCGGCGGCGGATCGCCGCCGACTTCGCCGCCGCCTACCGGTCGTGCGACGTGCTGCTCACGCCGTCGTCGCCGTCGGTCGCGTTCCACCTCGGCGACAAGACGTCCGATCCGATGCAGATGTACCTGTGCGACACGTACACGATCCCGTCGAACCTGACCGGCGAACCGGCGATCAGCGTCCCCTTCGGCACCGGGGAGGCGGGATTGCCCGTCGGGGTCCAGGTGCTCGCTCCGGCGCTGGGCGAGCGGGTGATGTTCAGCGTCGCCGCCGAACTCGAACGGAGGCAGCCATGAGTGCCGAGAGCGAGGCGCTGGCATCGGACGCCGGGGCGCCGGCCTGGAGTCACGGCGGCTACGAGATGGTCGTCGGGCTGGAGGTCCACGTCGAGTTGCACACGCGCACCAAGCTGTTCTCCGGCTCGCCGAACCGCTTCGGCGACGAGCCGAACACCAATATCGACCCGGTGACGCTCGGCCTGCCGGGCGCCCTGCCCGTCCTCAACCGCGCGGCGGTCGAGCTGGCGATGAAGCTCGGGTTGGCGCTCAACTGCACGGTGCAGCGGTCGACGTTCGCTCGCAAGAACTACTTCTACCCGGACATGCCGAAGGCATACCAGATCAGCCAGTACGACGAGCCGATCTGCATCGACGGCTGGCTCGACCTCCCGGACGGGTCGCGGGTCGGCATCGAGCGGGCACACATGGAGGAGGACACCGGCAAGTCGACGCACGTCGGCGGCACCGGCGGGCGGATCCACGGCAGCGCCCACTCGCTGATCGACTTCAACCGGGCGGGGGTGCCGCTGGTCGAGATCGTCAGCCGGCCCGATATCCGCAGCCCCGAGCAGGCCAGGTCGTACGTCAACGAACTGCGGGCGATCCTCGTCGCGACCGGCGTGTCCGACGCCAAGATGGAGGAGGGATCGATGCGCGTCGACGCCAACGTCAGCGTCCACCGACCGGGCGCGGGCCTGGGGACCCGCTGCGAGATCAAGAACGTGAACTCGGTGCGCTCGGTCGGACGGGCGATCGACTACGAGGCGAAGCGTCAGATCGCATTGCTCGAGTCCGGCGAGGCGATCGTGCAGCAGACGCGCCACTGGGACGAGACCGACGGCCGGACGCACACCCTGCGCAGCAAAGAGGACGCCGACGACTACCGGTACTTCCTCGAACCCGACCTGGTCGTCGTCGACCCCGATCCGGAGTGGATCGAGCGGGTGCGTGGCTCGCTGCCGATGCTGCCCGCCGCTCGGCGGCGGCGCCTGGCCGACTCGACCGGGCTGGCGACCGATGCCGAGGCGGTGCTCGTCGTCACCGAACGCGGCCAGGACGACTACGTGCTCGCGGTCGCTGCGGCGGGCGGCGATGTCGCTCGGGCGCTCGTCCACGTCAAGGAAGCATTCGCCGAGCAGGGACCAGCGCCCGCCGTCCCGGCGACCGACCTCGCCCGGCTGACGACGCTCGAGGTCGAGGGCAAGCTCACCGCCACCCAGGCCAAGCAGGTGCTCGCCGATCTCGTCGACCGGGGCGGCGGCGATGCCGAGGCGATCGCCGCGGACCGCGGCTTCGAGGCGCTCGACACCTCGGAGCTGGAGGCGATGGTCGACGCAGCGATCGCATCCCAGCCCGATGCCTGGGCCAAGTTCTGCTCCGGGGAGGGCAAGGCGATGGGGGCGCTCGTCGGCGAGGTGATGAAGGCCTCTCGCGGGCAGGCCGACGGCAAGCTGGTCAGCCAACTGCTCGCCGCCCGCGCCGCCCGTTGACACCCGGTGTCAGACACCGGGTGTCAACGGGTCAGTCGTCGAAGTAGGCCGCTTCGGCGAAGCGGTGGCGGCGGGCGACGACGTTCGACGGAACCGACTGGATCCGCCGGTTGAGGTCCGCGACCTGGATGTTGTAGAAACGGCGGGCCGCGCTGATCCGGTCCTCGGTCGTCGCCAGCTCCCGCTGCAGCCGGAGGAAGTTCTGCTGGCTGTTGAGCGCGGGGTACTGCTCGCGCAGCGCGATCACGGCCCGCGTCGCCAGCTCGAGATCGTGCTCGGGACCGGTTCGTGCGCTCGCCGTGCTCTCGACCGCCGCCGCCAGACGCTCCGTGCGGACGAGCCGGTCGAGGAGCTGGCGCTCGTGGACCGCGCTCGCGTTGACCGCGGCGACGAGGTCGGGGATCAGCGCTCGGCGCCGTTCGAGTTCGGCGTCGACCGTCGCCCAGGCATCCTCGACCGATTGGCGATCGATCACCAGGCGGTTGTACGACCGTAGGTAGGCGAACGCCAACGCCGTGACCGCGATGACGACGACCGCGGCGATCGTCATCGGACGGGGTACAGGCTGCTCAGCACGGCGGGCAGGTGCGATCGGATCGACTGTGCCCAGTCGAGGAACCCGAAGTGCTGCTCGATGTCCAGCCGGTCCGAGACGCACAGCAACCATGGACCCCAGAGCTCGAACCTCACCCGACCGCCGCCGCTGCGCTCCGACAGCAGCCAGGCGATCATCGGTTGGTCGAGCAGGGTGACCGCGAACCGCTCGTCGTCACCGGTGACGCGGTAGCGCGAGTTGAACTCCGGCGACTCGACCTCGATGTCGCGCAGGCCGATCGCCCGGCCGACGCCGGACCAGAATCCCTCCGGTCCGATCTTGGTGTGCGCCGCGGCGAACGGCAGGGAGATCAGCGCGCACGTGTGGTGGTGCACCTGGCGGTTCTTGCCCGATCCGGTCGTGTACCGGTAGTCGAACACCGAGTCCTGCTCGCCCGGCCGCCAGAAATGGAACCAGACCTGCTTGCTGCTGCCGACGTCGAACAGGTCGAACTCCTGGGGCGGCGGCGACTTCGGGCCGACGTCGACCCGGAATCCGTGTGCCGTGGCCAGCGACGTCGCCGCAGCGATCCGCTTGCGCAGCCGGCGCCGGTTGTACTCGTAGATCCCCAGCGCCGCTCCGATGAACACGGCGAGGGTGAACAGGTTCAGCATGGTTCAGGCGGTGGGACCGGCGATCGTCGGCGCCATGGTGAGAACGTAGTGCGTTCGGGTGCGGCCGCAGGTGGCCGCACGCGCCGACCGCACTCGCTGGTCAGCTCGGCATCGCTGCGCGGACGTGCTCGGCCAGCTCACGGGTGACGTCGAGGGTGGCGATCGCAGCCGGGTCGTCGTTGACGATGCGAGCCACGAACACGCACCGCTCCGCCACCGGGGCGTCCTCGGCGGGATCGGTCGCGCGGCGCCGTGGCGTCTCGGCCCCGTCGGCGTCGGCCCCGTCGAAGATGACGATCAGCGGGCCGTGCTCGTCGTCGAACTCGACGAGCCAGTCGCGCAGCGACGTCCGGAACCGCTTGCGGAACAGGCTGACGTCGTCGGCGTCGACGGCGAAACGATCGTCGAAGTTGCGGTGACCGACCGGTTCCATCTCGTCGCCGGCGAGGGCGAGCAGGTCGGGCGCCCGGCGGGACTGGAGCGCGACCCACCCGACGGGAAGGTCGGGCCACGGCATCGAGCCGACGGCGAGCACGGTGCCGTCGGGATTCGACCCGCGCACGACGGTGGCGCCGCTCCGATCGGTGAGGCCACGGTCGTCGAACACGAATTGGTCGAACGCGACGTCGGACACGATCCGTGGCATCGACGCGATGTCGACGACCTCGGCCCGAGACCGGCCGCGGCCGATGCTCGCGGTCCAGTCGTTCGGTCCCGTTCTGCGCACCAAGACTGAAAAGGTAGCCCGCTGGCGCCAGCGGACAGTGCACGGTCGGAGACCTCGACCCCGCCGACGTGGCGCCGGCGCCGGGTCGACGGGGTTGCGAGGGCCTCTCTGGCGCTGGTGACGGGCGTGCGGTGACGGCCCCCGTCACTGCCACCATCCGCCGTGGTCACCACGGGCCGTCCGGGTCCGCGGACGCGGTGGCCGAGCCCGCCGGTCGGCACGCGCTGCAAGCGGCAGACGTCGGTGACGTCGCCGCCTCCCTGCCGGTCGACGGCGGGTCGTTCGGCAGGGAGGCGGATCGCCCCGGACCGACGACGTCGATGGCCGGTCATCGCCGGACGTCGTACCGACCTCGACCTCGACCTCGACCTCGACCTCGACCTCGGCCTCGACCTCGGCCCCGGGAAGGACCGGGCCGTCCGTCCCGTCGCTCGCTCCGTGGCTGTGGGTCACGACGAGGTGGCCCCACGTGGCCGACGGGCGAGTGCCCGACCGGCGAGCGGGGTCCAGGGGGAGCGGATGGCCGTTCAGGTAGCAGCGGTCGACCGCCGCCGGACCGGCACCGGGATCCGGTCGGCGAAGCGCGCCGCGAGCGGGCCGATGATGGCCGTCACCAGCACGTAGCCGGCCGCGAGCGCACCGAGCTGCGGGCCGTCGGCGAGCTCGGCGCCGAGCGCGGCGATGACGATCGAGAACTCGCCCCGGGCGATCAGTGCAGTGCCTGCCCGTAGACGCCCTCGCTCACCGGCGCCGACTCGCCCAGCGGCGTACCAGCCGGTGGCCACCTTGGTGAGCGCGGTGGCGACCGCGAGGCCGATCGCCGGGAGCGCGGCGTCGACCAGGTCCGCCGGGTCGATCTGGAACGAGAAGAACAGGAAGAACGTCGCGGCGAACAGGTCTCGCAGCGGCGAGATCAGATCCGTCGCCCGACGCTCGGCCTCTCCCGACAGCGCGAGACCGACGAGGAACGCGCCGATCGCCCCGGACACCTCGAGCTGCTGGGCGACGCCGGCGACGAGCAGCGTGACGCCGAACACCGCGAGCAGGAACGACTCGTCGGAACCACCGGCGAGAACGTGGCTGAACGGCCGGCCGAGGCGCAGGGCGGCGAGCAGGATGATCGACACCAGCGCCACGGCGATCGCCACGCTCGTCGCCGTCGCCGCAAGCGATCCGCCGACGATCAGGGCGGCGACGACCGGCAGGTAGACCGCCATCGCGAGATCCTCGATGACGAGGAGGTTCAGGATCGCCGGCGTCTCGCGGAACCCCAATCGTCCGAGGTCGGCGAGGACCTTGCTCACCACCCCGGACGACGAGATCCACGTCACGCCGCCGAGCAGCACCGCCGCCAGCGGGTCCCAGCCGAGCAGCAGCCCGAGGCCGACACCGGGCAGCGCATTGAGCACCATGTCGGCGAGGCCCGGCGGGAGTCCGGTCCGCAAACCCTCCTGCAGCTCGGCCTCGGAGTACTCGAGGCCGAGCGCGAACAGCAGCAGGAGCACCCCGATCTCGGCGGCGAGGGAGATGAACGACTCACTGACGTCGAGCTGGACCGCGCCGCCTTCCCCGAGCGCGAGGCCGGCGATGAGATACAGCGGCACCGCGGTGATGCCGAGCCGCCCCGCGAGGCGCGCCAGCACGGCCAACCCGACCGCGACCGCGCCGATCTCGACGAAGGCGAGCGCGGCCTCGGAGCTGCCGGCGGCGATCAGCATCGCTCCCCGCAACCGAACGCAGTCGGCGATGGCGGCCGGGGCAGCAGAGCGAGCAGGACCACCGAACCGGGCGGGGTCGACGGCGCGGCCGTGCGATCCGAGGGAGCGCTGCCGCGCAGGGTGCCGCCGTCGTTCGCCTCCGGCCGGCGGGGAGAGCGCCGGCGGTGAGCAAGAGAGGAGCGCGCCGCAGGCCGCGGTGAGCGGATCATCGACTCAGGAGTGCAGCAGCTCGCGCAACGTGGCGAGCCCCTCGCTGGTGCCGACGGCGACGACGACGTCGGCGGCGAGGAGCGTGAACTCCGGTCCCGGTGCGGGGACCGACTGGCTGTCGCGGATGACCGCCACGATCGACGCACCGGTCTTGGTCCGGTACTGGCCGTCGCCGATCGAGGACCCGTTGGCCGGCGACCGCCCGTCGATCGGGATCCACTCGATGGCGAGGCCCTCGATCTCCTGCTGGACCGCGGCCACCGCCTCGGTGACCTGGCTCGCACCGAGCAACTCCGACAGGGTCCTGGTGTCGGCCGCCGACAGGCTGACCAGCGAGGAGCACGCGTCGGGGTCGGGAGCGTCGTAGATCAGGATCTCGCGCCGGCCGTCGTGGTGGACGAGCACGCCGATGTCCTGCCCGTCGCCGGTCGTGAAGTCGTGGCGCACCCCGACGCCGGGCAGCTTCGTCTCGCGCACTTCGGCCATCGGACCAGTCTGCCAACTCGCCGCCCGGATGTCGCCCGGGAGCACGCATGACTTGGTTCGTGGCGGGTGCGCGGAGCACCAGGTTCGGTTCGGTCGGCCGCCGCTACTGTTCGTTCGATGGATCCTTCGCCCGCCACCAGCGAGACCCCCGTCGACATCAAGCCCCGCTCGCGCGACGTGACCGACGGCATGCAGAAGGCGGCGTCGCGGGCGATGCTGCGCGCCGTGGGGATGACCGATGGCGACTGGGACAAGCCCCAGGTGGCGATCGCATCGGCCTGGAACGAGGTCACGCCCTGCAACATGACGCTGCGCAAGCTGGCCGAGCACGCCAAGTCCGGGGTGCGCGACGCCGGTGGGTTCCCGATGGAGTTCGGAACGATCACGGTCAGCGACGGCATCTCGATGGGCCACGAGGGCATGCGCGCCTCGCTCGTGTCGCGCGAGGTGATCTGCGACTCGGTCGAGACCGTGATGCACGCCGAGCGGTTCGACGGGTTCGTCGGGCTGGCCGGGTGCGACAAGTCGATCCCGGCGATGCTGATGGCTGCGGCCCGCCTCGACCTGCCGAGCGTGTTCGTCTACAACGGCTCGATCCTGCCCGGTGAGCACAACGGCGTGGCGCTCGACATCACGAGCGTCTTCGAGGCGATCGGGGCGTGTGCGGCGGGCACGATCACCGATGGCGAGCTGCTGGAGATCGAGCGCAACGCCTGCCCCGGCGAGGGTGCCTGTGGCGGCATGTTCACCGCCAACACGATGAGCTCGATCGCCGAGGGGCTCGGGATGAGCCTGCTCGGCACCGCCTCGCCGCCGGCGGTCGACGCCCGCCGCGAGACCGACGCCGCCCGCGCCGGCGCAGCGGTCGTCGAGATGCTGCGGCGCGGGATCACGCCTCGCCGAATCATGACCAAGGAGGCCTTCGAGAACGCTATCGCGCTGACCTCAGCGCTCGGCGGCTCGACCAACGCGGTGCTCCACCTGCTGGCGATCGCCAACGAAGCCGGTGTGGCGCTCGAACTCGACGACTTCAACCGGGTGGCCGAGCGTGTGCCGCACGTCGCCGACATGAAGCCGGCCGGCAAGTTCCACATGAGCGACCTCGACCGCGTCGGCGGCGTGCCCGTCGTGCTGAAGATGTTGCTCGACGCCGGCCTGCTGCACGGCGACGTGCTCACCGTCAGCGGCCGCACGATGGCGGAGGACCTGGCCGAGCTGGCCCCGCCCGCGCCCGACGGCGTCGTCGTCCACCCGATCGACGCCCCGATCCACCGCGAGGGCGGGATCAACATCCTGCGCGGGTCGCTCGCTCCGGCCGGCGCGGTCGTCAAGGTCGCCGGGCTCTCCGACACCCAGATGCACTTCGAGGGTCCCGCCAGGGTGTTCGATGACGAGAGCGATGCGATGGCGGTCATCCTGGCGGGCGGGATCGAACCCGGCACGGTCATCGTGATCCGCTACGAGGGTCCGAAGGGCGGCCCGGGGATGCGCGAGATGCTGGCGATCACCGGTGCGCTCAAGGGTGCTGGTCGGGGCGGTGACTGCGCGCTGATCACCGACGGCCGGTTCTCCGGTGGCACGTGGGGCTTCTGCATTGGCCACGTGGCGCCCGAGGCGACCGACGGCGGCCCGATCGCGTTCGTGCGCGACGGCGACCTGATCCGCGTCGACGTCCCGAGCAAGTCGCTCGACCTGCTGGTCGACGACGCTGAGCTGGCAGCACGACGCCACGGCTGGACCCCGAACCCGGCGCGCTACACGACCGGCGTGCTCGGCAAGTACGCCAAGCTCGTCCAGGGTGCCGAGACCGGGGCGATCACCAACACGCTGTGAACCCCGTGCCGGTCAGGTGTCCGCGCCCGGGCCGCCGGGTCGTGCGGTGACCTCGACGGCACCACCCTGCCCCCGGCACCGGTGACCTGTTACCTCGAGCTCACCGCACCGACATGGGTGGCCCGATGATGTCGCAGTCGTGTTCGGCCGCATGTGCCACGAGCTCGGGCACGTCGACCGGTGTCGGGTCGGGCAGGAACGATCCCGTGGTGACCTCTCTGCTGCCGTCGAGATGGAATCGTTCGAACCCTGCGGGCGTGATCATCTCGACGTAGTGGGCAGTCGGGCTGTCGACGCGGAAGGTGTGAGGCACCTCTCGGGGGAGCCAGGCGAGCTCGCCTGGTCCGCACCGTTGCTCGGTGTCGCCGATGCGCACGGTCAGGGTGCCGTCGAGCACGAGCATGGCGGTGTCTTCGCCGTGGTGTAGGTGCAGCGGCGGCGAGAAGCCGGCTCCACCTCGCCATTCGATCACCGACATGGCGCCTCCGGTCGAGTCGGCGTCACAGAGGACCTTCATCCAGGTATCGAGGAACCACCGACCATCGCCTGGCTGGTCGGCGTGGCGGACGCCGGGCGTCTCGAGCGCTGCTTCCATGGCGAACTCACTTTCAGTAGAGTTATCATCTATCAGATAAAGTGATACTCTAGCCGGGTGGCCGAGGATGTCAAGCCAGCAGCACGCAGCTACGACGCACGTCGTCGACAGGCATCGGCGCGCCGGACCCGCCGCGCGATCCTCGACGCTGCGATCAAGCTGTTCACACGGCAGGGCTACGGGTCCACCACGTTGCAGGAGATCGCCGACGAAGCCGGCGTTGCGGTGCAGACGATCTACGCAACGCTCAAGAACAAGCGCACGATCCTCGCCGAAGCCCTCGACATCGCGATCGCAGGAGACGACGCTGTCGTCGCGGTCAACGAACGAGACTGGATGACCGATGTCTGGACGGCTGCGACCGGCGAGCAGCGCCTCCAGGCGTACGCCAGCGCCGTCGCAGCGATCATGACGAGGGCGAGTGACATGTTCACGGTCGTCACCAGCGCCGCACTCGACGACCCGCGGCTCGTCGGCCTCGATCGTGAGACACGACGACGCCGACGCACCGGCGCGACCACCGTCGTCAAGGCGGTCGCGGAGGTGTCTGCGCTGACCCCGCGCCTCGGTCTCGACCGAGCGATCGACGTCGTCTGGCTCCTCAACAGCCCGGCCGTCCACCAGCAACTGGTCCGGGACTCGGGGTGGTCGACGGACGAATACGCGGACTGGCTCGGTGGTGCACTGGCTCGCGAACTCCTCGCTCCCTGAGGCGCGCCTCGCCTCGAGCCACCCGACCAACGACGCATCGGGCGCACCACACCTACACCGACCGACCCCATAGAGTGCCGGCATGTCGTCGGGACCGCGCAGCGTCGCTGCCTCGGTGGTCGGGTGGCTGCTCGTCGCCGTCGTCGTGTGGCTCCTGTTCGGGTCGGTGCTGGCGACGATCCGGTTCGTGCTGCGCATGGCGTTGATCGCCGCCGTGCTCTTCGGCCTCTTGTGGGCCTACCTGCGGCTCAAGGGCGGCGGCGACGACTGACGGTCGGTGAGCCCGGCCCCCGACGCCGGGTCGCCGTGATCAGTCGACCAGCGCCTGGTACACGAGTTGGCCGAGCTCCGGTCGGATCGGGTGGGTGCTCGACGGGAGGAGCTGGGTCAGGAACACGACCACCAGCTCCTCGGCCGGATCGACCCAGAAGAACGTGCTCGCCGCCCCGCCCCACGAGTACGAACCGGCCGTCGTCGGCACCTTGTTCGCCGCTGCGTCGAGGACGACGGAGAACCCGAGCCCGAACCCGATCCCGTCGAACGTGGTCTCGGCGAACAGCGGCCGGCCGAACCGCTCGAGGTCAGCACCCCCCGGAAGGTGGTTGCGCGTCATGTACTCGACGGTGCGGGAGCCGAGCAGCCGGGTCCCGTCGAGTTCGCCGCGGCCGAGGAGCAGGTGGGCGAAGCGGAGGTAGTCGGCGGCGGTGCCGAACAGCCCGCCCCCGCCCGACAGCATCGCCGATGGGCGGTCGAGCGGCAATCCCAACGTCGGCGGCGCAGGGACTGCGGCACCGGTCGCAGGATCGGGCACATAGAGGTCGGCGGCCCGTCCGATGCGCTCGGCGGGCACACCGAACCCGGTGTCGTCCATGCCGAGTGGCCCGGTGATCCGGGAGCGGACGAACTCGTCGAGCGATTGCCCCGACACGACCTCGACGAGGCGACCGAGCACGTCGGTCGACACGCCGTAGTTCCACTCGCTCCCCGGCTGGAACGCGAGAGGCATCTCGGCCCACCGTGCGCAGCACTCGGCGAGGTCGATCCCGGGCGGCGTCCCCCACTCGAATCCCGCCTTGCGGTAGATCGCATCGGTGACGTGCGTGTTGTGGAACCCGTAGGTCAGTCCGGACGTGTGGGTCAGCAGGTGCCAGATCCGCATCGGCTCGGTCTGCGGCTCGACGACCGGCTTGACGAACGAACCCGACCGGTACACCGGCGTCGCGGCGAACTCGGGGAGGTAGGCGCCGACCGGGTCCTTGAGCAGGAACGCGCCCTCCTCGTACAGCATCATCGCCGCGACGGACGTCACCGGCTTGGACATCGAGTACAGCCGTACGATCGTGTCCGGCGCCCACGGCTCGTCGCGCTCGATGCTGCGCCGCCCGCAGGTCGCGGAGTGCACGACCTGGCCACGGCGCGACAGGACCACCTGCCAGCCCGGGAGCCGGCCGTCGTCGACGTATCCGGCGAAGTGGGCGTCGATGCGCGAGAGCCGGGCTGGATCGAATCCGACGTCGAGTGGGTTGGCGGTCGTGGTCGCAGCGGTCACCCCCCGAGTGTTCGCGCCAGCCCCCCGGTTCCCGACGAGGCGGCCGCGCCGGTCGTGGGGATCGCCGGGGAACGCGGAAGCCCACGGTTAACGTTGGCCCATGAGCAACATCCCGCCACCTCCGCCCCCGAGCGCCCCGGTCGGCGGCTACGGCTCCGGCGGTCCACTGGGCAAGCCTCGGTCCAAGGGGCTGGTCATCCTGCTGACGATCGTGACGTTCGGCATCTGGACGGTCGTGTGGTCGTATCAGAACGGCGAGGAGCTGAAGCAGCGATCGGGGACCGGGTTGGGTGGCGTCGCCTACCTGTTCATCACGCTCCTGCTGTCGCCGGTCACGATGTTTCTGATGGCGGGCGAGGTCGAGCAGCTGTACCGGGCCGAGGGCAAGGAGCCGCCGATCACCACGATCTGGGGCCTGTGGTTCCTGTTGCCGATCATCGGCAACTTCATCTGGTACTTCCGCATCCAGAACTCACTCAACGAGTACTGGATCGCACACGGCTCGACGCACCAGCCCGGTCTCTGACCGGCCCGTCGCGGCTCAGGGCGTGCCGCGACGTCGCAACGTCGCCACGGCGACGGCTCGCCAGCCGACGATGAACAGCCCGAGGAAGCACGCCGCGACGATCACGAACGCGAGCGCCGTCCCGTCGTCGAACACCAACCGTCGCAGGACCATCCCAAGCGCCACCGTGCCGAGCCAGAGCTGGACGCCGGTCACCACGGCGACCGGCCGCTTCCACGCACGGAACAGGAGCCAGGCGATCGCCAGCGCGATCAGGAACGGGGCGGCGGTCGTGACGAGGCCGCCGATGCCCGGGTCCTCGTCGTGACTGCGTCGACCGATGGCGACGAACAGCACGACTGCGGCCGTGTCGATGCCTGCCGCCAGCGGCACGCGATCGCGCGCCACCCGGGGTACCTCGATCGTGCTCATCGCCGGGGCCGGCTCATCCCTCGGCGGCGAAGCCGCCGATCGTGCCGCGGAAGAACACCAGCGGCTGCGGCGGGAGCCCGTTGTGATCGGCGTCGGCGTCGAGTGATCCGACCCGGCCGAGCACGAAGTAGTGGTCACCCATGACGTGCACCTCCTCGACCGCACAGTCGATCCAGGCGACGGCGCGTTCGATGATCGGCGAGCCGGTCGGTGCCGGGCGCCACTCGACGCCTTCGAACCGCGAATCCTCGGTCCCGCTCTTGGCGAACTTCCAGCACAGGTCGCTCTGCCGGTCGCTCAGCACGTTGACGCAGAAACCGCCCGACGGCGCGATCGCCTCCCACGTGACCGAGTCGATCTGGGGGAGGAACCCGACGAGCGGTGGGTCGAGCGAGACCGACGTGAACGATCCGATCGTGAACCCGGTCGGCCGCTCGCCCGCCATGCCGGTCACGATCGTCACCCCGGTCGGGAAGTGCCCGAGCACGGTGCGGAAGTGGCCGGCGTCGAAACCGGTCGGCTCGTCGTTCGTTTCGGTCATCGCCTCCGACTGTAGGTGCTCGCGTCGCCGGGACGTGAGTCGTCGTCGCTGCTCGAACATGCGCACAGGGGCCTGGGGCTGCGACTTGTACGATGCTCGTCGATGGCCGACCCGCTCCCGCTCCGCTCAGACAAGCGCGAGCTGCGGCTCTGGATGCGGCGCGTGCGCCGGGAGCTCGGCGACCGGGAGGCCCGATCGGAGCGGATCTGGGAGCAGGTCGTTGCGATGACCGAGGTCCACCGGGCGCGGCGTGTCCTCGCCTTCACGACGATCCCCGGCGAGCCGATCACCGGGCCGTTCCTCGCTTGGTGCGACGCGGACGGCAAGCAGGTCGCGGTGCCGGAGGACAACATCCATCCGAGCTGGCCCGATGTCGTCCTCGTGCCCGGGCTGGCCTTCACCGTCGGCGGCGAGCGCCTCGGCCAGGGCGGGGGCTGGTACGACCGCTTCCTGCCCGAAGTGCGGCCGGACTGCACGAAGATCGGGGTCTGCTTCGCGCCTCAGGTGGTCGAGTCGCTGCCGGTCGAACCCCACGACGTCCGACTCGACCACGTCGTCTGGGACGACCCGCCCGACTCGGCCGGATGATCGCGTTCTGCGACCGCGCGGATCCGGCGCGGGCAGGACGCCGCCCGATCGAGCGACGCGACGCGGACGGTCAGTTGCCCATGTTGGGGTGCGCCGCGGGCGCGTAGTACCCGGTGATATCGATGATGAAGTGCGTCGCCGCCCCGGCGCTGCCGTCGGCGAAGACGATCACCTCCTGTTCGGCGTCGAGCTTGACGACGCCCGAGTTGGCGAGCGCGCCGTTCGTGTTCGTGTCCCAGTTGATGCTCGACGCGGTGACGCCCCCGGCATCACCCGGCGCGATGAAGAGGTAACCGGAGCCGGTCGGACCCGCAACCGTCAGCGTGTAGGCCACGGCCGTGGCGGTTGCCGGGATCGCGTTCGGCAGGTTGATGACTCCCGAGCCGACGTTGCGCCCGTCCTTGACGGGGATCACGCGCCCCGGACCGGCGCCGAGCGGACCGTCGGCGACCGGCGCCATCTCGAACCGGCTGTCGTAGGCCCGGTAGCCGGTCAGCGGATGGAAGACCGAGCCAGGGTTGGCCGAGACCGGCACCTGGTACTCGACCTCGATGCCGCAGAGCTGCTGGTTGGCGCCGGCCGAGTTCGCCATGCGAACTCGGATGGTGTGGAAGTTGTGCTCGACCGCGGTGCCCCCTCCGTTGAGTCGCGAGCCGGTGACCTCGTTCAGGTTGTCGGCGCCGAGAACCGCGCCGAACCCGGAGTTCGCGGCAACCGTGAACGAGTTGACGGTGGACAAGGCCGTCGTGACGAACCCGGTGCCGCTCGTGCCGCCGAGGGTGAATTGAACGCGATGCAGTCTGACGAGGATCGTCTCCGTCGGGTCGGAGTTCCGCCCGTAGAACTTGACCCGCTTGATCCGGGCGCCGTCGGGCAGTTCGACGGACGCGTTCAGATCGATGGAGGCGCCGGCAGCGGCTGGCGCACTGCTGTTGGCCTGGACGCACGTCGCGGCTGCGGCCCCGGCGTAGCCGGCCACGTCGCCGTACGGATCGAGGCCTTGCTGGATGGCGAACCCCGGCCCCGAGATGAACTTGGTGAGGATCGTCGGGTCGTAGCTCGTCCAACCGGTGGTGCCGCCCGTCGTGATGATGTCGGCGGAGACCTCCCCGTCGCCGAGCGCGGATGGGCCGGTCTCGGGAACGCCGGCCGGCGCCGGCGGACCGAGGTCTTCCTCCCCGTCCTCCTGAGCGGTCGCTGACGCCCCGATCGTCAGCGTGATCAGGAGCGCTCCTCCGATCGCTGCGGCGCGTCTCGCCGATCGTCTCGTCGTGTCGTTGTCGTGCATGGGGCTGCTCCCTCTCGGAGTTCGTGGTGGGGTGGCTCAACAACGTAGGTGACTTCGGTGTGTCAGGCTTCCGGACGTGCCAGCGGTCAGGCGTGCGGCCTCCTCTCCGCGCTCGCACGGCGGAGGGCGGCGACGAGCTCGTCCACCGCGGGATCGACGATCGCGCCGGAGCGGGTCGCGATCACGAGTTCGCGGGTGGTCAGCCGCCGGCCGTCATGCAGTGCCGGGTCGCCCGACTCGGCTTGGGCGACCGGGAGCACCGTCCAGCCCGTCCCCAGCCGCGCCATCTGCCGGAGGACCTCCGGTTGGTGCGACTCCGCCACCACCTCGACCGGTGCACCCAGCGCGTGGAGCGCCTCGGTGATGTCGGCCCGCGTGTGGGAACCGGTCGGAAACAGCACCCACGGCCCCCACGTCGCCGGATCGCCGGGCGTGATCCCTTCCGGGGGGTAGACGGCGAGCTCCTCCACCAACAACACCTCGGTGTCGACACCGACCTCGTGTGCCGGTGGCCGCACGCACACGACGAGGTCGATCGCGCCCGCACGCAGTCGGTCGAGGAGGGCACCCGACGGTTCGACGGTCAGGTGGAGCTGGACGCCCGGATGGTCGTCGCGGAAGTCGCGGAGCACGTCGGGAAAGTGGACGACCGCCGCCGCGTCGATCATGCCGACCCGGACCTGACCTTGTTCGCCGGTTGCGATGCGGCGGGACCAACCGGCGAGGTCGGCGGTGAGCGCGAGCACGTGGCGTGCGTGATCGAGCACCGGTGATGCGGTCTCGCGGCAGTCGCCGGCGACGCCCGTCGCGTTCGAAGAGCGTGATGCCGACCCGACGCTCGAGTTCCGCCAGGCCCTGGGACAACGCCGACGCGGTCACGCCCGCTGACTCGGCGGCCGCCGCCCACGTCGGCGCGTCGGCGACCGCGACGAGATACTCCAGTTGGCGGATCGAGATGTCGGGGAGTGGCGGACGACCGTCGGGCATACCCTGCACAATAGTTTAGATTTACTTCACAATTAACGCGGTATCAATACAGACCCTTATCATTTGCACCATGACCGCACGCACGATCGCTCCCGCCACCGGCCGCCTCGGGGTCCTCACCCCCGGCATGGGCGCCGTGGCCACCACGTTCATCGCCGGTGTGATCGCCGCCCGCAAAGGCCTCAAGCCGCCGATCGGCTCGATCACCCAGATGGCGCACATCCGCCTGGGCACCAAGGAGGAGGGCCGCAACCCGCGGATCAACGAGTTCGTCCCGCTGGCCGAGCTCGACGATCTCGTGTTCGGCGGCTGGGATCCGATCTCGCCGAACGTGATGGAGGCCGCCCGCACGGCAGGGGTACTCGAGGCCGGTGACCTCGCCGAGATGTCGAGCGATCTCGAGGCGATCGTCCCGATGGAGGCCGTGTTCGACCAGCGCTGGGTGTCTCGGCTCGACGGCGTGCGGGTGAAGTCGCAGAAGAACAAGTGGGACCAGGCGATGGCGCTGATCGACGACATCGCCGCGTTCAGGGCGGAGAACGACTGCGACCGCCTGGTGATGGTGTGGTGCGGCTCGACCGAGGCGTACCAGGAGCCGTCGGCGGTGCACGCGTCGGTCGCCGCGTTCGAGCAGGGGCTCAAGGACAACGACGACAACATCTCGCCGAGCCAGATCTACGCCTACGCCGCCCTCCAGTCCGACGTGCCGTTCGCCAACGGGGCGCCGAACCTGTCGGTCGACCTCGATTGCATGATCGAGCTGTCCAAGGCGCGCGGCGTGCCGATCGCCGGCAAGGACTTCAAGACCGGCCAGACGCTGATGAAGACGATGCTCGCGCCCGGGTTCAAGGCCCGGATGCTCGGACTGCGCGGCTGGTACTCGACCAACATCCTCGGCAACCGCGACGGCGAGGTGCTCGACGACCCGGAGAACTTCAAGTCCAAGGAGGTCTCCAAGCTCGGCGTGCTCGACACGATCCTGCAGCCAGACGTCTACCCCGACCTGTACGGCAACATCGACCACGTCGTGCGGATCAACTACTACCCGCCGCGGGGCGACAACAAGGAGGGCTGGGACGCGATCGACATCTTCGGTTGGCTCGGCTACCCGATGCAGATCAAGGTCGACTTCCTGTGCCGCGACTCGATCCTCGCCGCCCCGATCGTGCTCGACCTGGCGCTGTTCATGGACCTCGCCGCCCGCGCCGGCGAGTCGGGCGTGCAGGAGTGGCTCAGCTTCTACCTCAAGGCCCCCCAGGCCGCCGGTGAGGCGCCGGCCGAGGGTGATCTGTTCATCCAGCAGACCAAGCTGAAGAACACGCTGCGCGAATGGATGGGCGAGCAGCCGGTCACCCACTCCGAAGCCGGCTGACCCGAGTCGGTCCGGTTCGCCCGCTCGCGGTGTCGCCGACTTCGGCGCCGCCCTGAGGCAACATCCCTCGGCGGTGCCTTGCGAGGCGTACGAACCGATCCCGACTCAGGAACCGATTGCGGTGAGTTTCGGCGCGACGAGGTCGCGCTCGGTCTCACCTGTGGGGCGCGGTGTGGGGTGTCAGGGGTCGAGGTCGCGGGCGACGAGGTCGGCGAAGGCGGCGGCGATGCGCTCGGTGACCGGGCCGACGGGGAGGTCCCGATCGTCGATCCGGGCGAGGCCCTGGACGTTGCGCGTGGTCGAAGTCAGGAAGACTTCGTCGGCGGTGCACAGGACGTCGAGTGGGAGCGGGCGCTCGGCGACGCCGGCCATCCGGACGACGAGCTCGCGGGTCACCCCGGCCAGGCAGCCCGACGACAACGGGGGCGTGGTGACCTCGTTGCCGACGACGACGAACACGTTCGTACCCGTGCCCTCGCAGAGCTCCCCGGCGGTGTTGGCGAACAACGCCTCGCCGGCGCCGACGTCGTGGGCGGCACGCAGGGCGCGGACGTTCTCGGCGTACGACGTGGTCTTCAAGCCGGCGACCGCGCCGTGCTCGTTGCGCGTCCACGGGACGGTGATCGCGATCGGCGGGGGAGGCCCCGATCCGGCGGCGAAGATCGCGATCACGGTCGGCGGGCCGCTCGGAGGATCGGTGCCGAGCGAACCGCCGCCGCCGGTGACCGTCAGTCGGAGCCGCCCCGAATCGAGTGCCGAGGCGTCGATCACCTCCGAGACCGCCCTCCTCAGCAGCGCGTCGTCGGGCCGGGTGATCGACAACGCGTCGAGGGTGCGGGTCAGGCGGGCGAGGTGGCGGCTCAGCGCGAAGGCGGTCCCGCGCACGACGCGCAGCGTCTCGAACGCTCCGTCCCCGACGACGAGTCCGTGGTCGTCGATCCCGACCCTCGCCGACGCCGGATCGAGGAGGGCACCGTTCATCCAGACGTGCATCGGGCAACTGTAGGACCCGGTACCCGACTCCCCGGGTGGCGCGTTGCGTCTCGGGGTCGGTGGTGTCGGCTTGCGGTCTGTGGCCGCCGAGACGTCGTGGGGCGCGTGAGGTCGGTGGCGGCGTCGGGTGGCGCGTTGCGTCTCGGGGTCGGTGGTGTCGGCTTGCGGGTCTGTGGCCGCCGAGACGTCGTGGGGCGCGTGAGGTCGGTGGCGGCGTCGGGTGGCGCGTTGCGTCTCGGGGTCGGTGGTGTCGGCTTCCGGGGCTGTGGCCGCCGAGACGTCGTGGGGCGGTGAGGTCGGTGGCGGCGTCGGGTGGCGCGTTGCGTCTCGGGGTCGGTGGTGTCGGCTTGCGGGTCTGTGGCCGCCGAGACGTCGTGGGGCGTCGTGGGTGGAGGTCGGGGCGGGTTGGTTACCGGCGCACGGATAGTGTCCGGGCCGTGACGGCGATCATCATGGACGGCAAGGCGTTGCGCGACGAGATCGTCGCCGGGCTCGCGGGACGCATCGAGGCGGCTGGCTCGCCCGCGGTCTGCCTGGCGACCGTGCTGGTCGGCGAGGACGGTCCGAGCCAGCGCTACGTCCGCAGCAAGCACCAGATGGCGGCCAAGGCCGGCCTGCAGTCGCAGCACCGCGAACTGCCGTCGACGGCCACCCAGGCCGAGGTCGAAACGGTCGTCTCCGAACTCGTCGCCGCCGACTCGGTCCACGGCATCCTCGTCCAACTCCCGCTGCCCGACGGTCTCGACGCCGAGCCGGTGCTCGACCTGATCCCACCGGAGAAGGACGTCGACGGCTTGACCGAGCGGTCGATGGGTCGCCTACTGCGAGGTCGCCCGGGGCTCGTCGGCTGCACGCCGCTCGGCGTGATGCGCCTCCTCGAGAAGTACGACGTGCCGATCTCGGGCAAGCGGGCGATCGTGATCGGCCGGTCGACGCTGGTCGGTCTGCCGCTGTCGCTCCTGCTCAACCGCAAGGGGGTCGACGCCACGGTCACGATGGCCCACTCCCGAACCCCGAACATCGCCGACGTGGTGCGCGAGGCCGACATCGTCGTCGGCGCCGCCGGGCAAGCCCACATGATCACCTCCGACATGGTCAAGCCGGGCGCGGCGGTCATCGACGTCGGTGTGTCGCGCACCGAGTCGGGGATCGTCGGCGACGTCGACTTCGAGCCGGTCAGCGCGGTCGCCGGCTGGATCACCCCGATGCCCGGTGGCACCGGCCCGATGACGATCGCCTGCCTGCTGGAGAACACCGTGACCGCCGCACAGCTGCAGGGAGCGTTCCCGGCCGATTGAACGTCGGCCGGTCGCCGGGACGGGATCTGGCGACGGCAGTACTGTTCGGGAAGCGGGCACGAACCACCGCGACGGCCGCATGTCGACATCCACCACCCACCTCACCCAGGCCCACACCCGGACCCATCGCGTGGTCGTCGGCGACCGCGTCATCCCGGTCGTCCCGCCGAGCCTGCGCGACCCGCGGTTGCAGGTGTCGGCGGTGGTGCTCAGCGTGCACGCGCTCGGCCAACTGTCGCTCGGCTTCGACATCTCCATCGCCCAGATCGTCCTGACGCTCGCCACGTGCGCGCTGATCGAAGCCGCGGTCACCCTTGTCAGGAGCGGCGCCCTCATCTGGCCGGGCAGCGCCCTGCTGACCGCCGGCGGGATCTCCCTGGTCCTGCGCGTCCCGGGAACCGCGCACGGCGACTGGTGGAGCCTGCACGGTTGGTACTGGTACGTCGGGGTCGCCGCCGCCGGGATGGCGACCAAGTACCTGATCCGGTATCGCGGCGTGCACGTGTTCAACCCGTCCAACGTGGCGCTCGTCGGGGCGTTCGTGCTGTTCGGCAGCGGTCGCGTCGAGCCGCTCGACTTCTGGTGGGGGCCGCTCGGTTGGGGCCTCGTCGCGGCGTACGTCGTGATCGTCGTCGGCGGGCTCTCGGTCGGCAAGCGCCTCGATCTCGTCCCGATGGCCGCCGCGTTCTGGGTGACCCTCGCTGCCGGCACGGCCCTGCTGGCGGCGTCGGGGCACAGCATCACCGCCCGCTGGTCGTTCGCACCGGTGACCGGGCTCCACTTCTGGTGGATCATCGTCATCTCGCCCGAGGTGCTGATCTTCCTCTTCTTCATGATCACCGACCCGCGCACGGTTCCTGCCGGACGGGTGGCGCGCGTCGCGTTCGCGACGTCGGTCGGCGTCGTGTGCACGCTGCTCATCGCACCGCAGACCACCGAGTTCGGGGCCAAGGTCGGCTTGCTCGGCGGGCTGGTGATCATGTGTGCGCTGCGGCCCTGGTTCGACCACCGTTTCCCCCAGCGGGCGTCGGATGCGGACGCCGTGCCGGCGTACGTACGGGGAGTGCTCGTCGGGCCCTCGTCGAGCGTCGGCCGGGCCGCCGGACGAGGCGCCTTCGTGGTCGTCGCGCTGGCGGTCGGCGCGGCAGGGATCGTGGTGGCCGGCATGCCGGCGCGCCCGACCTCGGCGACGCCGCCGGTGACCCCCACCGTCAGGTTGGAAGCGGTCGATCTGGCGCAGCTGCCCGAGATCACGATCGAGCGCAGGATCGACGGGTTCGGTGCCGGCCTCGAAACCCCCGAGGGAGCGCGTGCGCTCGTCGAGACCCTCGCCGGCAACCTCTCCGTCGAGGACGAGGCGATCCTGACGGGTGACGCCGCTCTGCTCGCCTCGGTCGACCACGGCGACCGGCTGGCCGAGTACCAGCAGACCGTCGCCGACTCGATCGCGTCGGGAGAGCGCACGGTCGGCCGCTACGAGTTCGACACCCTCGACCTCATCGTCGTGTTCCCACAGGGCGCCCAGAGCGGGGCCAACGCCGGCGTGGTGGCGAACGGGACGGTCGAGTGGATCACGTACGGACCCGACGACGAGGTCGTCGAACGGGTCACCGAGCCGCTGTCGACCACGTTCACGCTACGACCGGTGAACGGCGACCGGTGGCTGACGACCGACACGCTCGATCCGGGGTGATCCCCCGGCCGCCGCGCCCGCGATCGTCGATGTCCCGGTAACGCAGTCACGCGTCAACGAGCGTCAGCGTGCCACAGCGAGCGTCAGCGCCCGATCGACGGCGGGGCGATCGTGAACTCGATGCGCTCGATCGCACCGGAGCGTCCGAAGACCTCGTGGGCGGCCGCGACGGGCAGGACCGTTCCTGCTGCGACGTCCTCGCGCCCGTCGGTCCACAGCGTCCGCACCGAGTCGGCCGATCCGGGTGTGATCGCGATCGGCACCTCGCAGAACGTCAACGTCATCGTGTCGCCGTCGGCCCCGAAGAGCTCGTCCCGGTCGATCAGGCTCGGCGCGAGCCGGATCGTGCCTCGGTCGACCCGGAGGGCAAGTTCTCCGACGCGGCTGAGGATCTCCTCCTTCACCTGCCCGGTCATGCCCGGCTGCTTCGCACCCGCACCGGCCGGGGTGTGCGAGTAGCAGTCGGTCGGGAACGCCCCGTAGCGCTGCGGGGTCTTGCGGAACCCGAGCCCGTTGCGCACCCGCCGGTACGCCCCGGCGAGTCCGTCGACGACCTCGTCCGGCTCACCACGGCCGGCGGCGGCGGCGTGGTTCTCCTGGATGGCGAGCAACAGCTTGGCGACCATGTGCCAGTAGATCGAGCCGATCCCCTCGTAGCCGTACATCGCTCCCGAGCGGCCGGTGAACGAGGCGTGGTCGAACAACTCCTCGTAGAGCGCCTCGACCATCGCCCGTTCGTCGGGTGCGGCATCGATCTCGGCGAGCGCGCGCGTCAGGATCGCGCCGTCGGAGAAGGTCGGCCGGAAGTGGAGGTCGCCATGACGGTCGACGGTGAAGACGGGGCGCCACCGCTCGTCGAACGGGGCGGCGAGGAACTGCGCTCGGTTGACCTGGTTCGGGGTCAGCGTGTTCCCGTCGAGGAACGCCCGCCGGACCCGCTCCGGGTACAGCATGAACGAGTCCTGGTCGGGGCGGTAGATGTCGGATTCGAAGAGCGCATCGACGACCTCGAGGGCTGCCCGGCCGTCGAGCGTGCCCGACGACAACACCGCGACCTGACCTTCGAGCATCGCTCCGAGGTGGTCGACTGCGGCGGTGTCGCCGGTCGGGAACGAGATGCGGTTGTAGGAGTGGTACAGCCCGTCGGGCCGGCGGGCAGCCAGCAAGCTCGGTTCGAGGTGGGCCAGCGCCGCCGCGCAGAACCGTTCGATCTCGTCGGTCGCCAAGCCCTCGACGTCATCGCCGACGCCCTCGGCCAGCCGCCTCCGGTGGTCGGTGCCGATCGAGCCGAGCGCGTCGACCAGCGACCGGCGGCGGCGGTCGTCGCCGATGCCCGAGGTGTCGTGAAGCAGGAACGCGTCGGTGACCTCGCGCAGCCAGCGCACGACGAGCGGCGAGATCCCGACCGGTCCGCTGTCGATCCGGGCCGCGAGCTCGCGGACGAAGCCGACGTACGGCACGAGATGGGCGAGCGTGACGACCGACAACCCGTTGCCCGCCAGCGTGTTGTTGGCGTCGTTCCACTCCGGGCGCTGGGTGTTCATCCAGATCCCGCCGCCGGGCACGAACGCCGAGAGCTTGGCGAGCGCCGGGACGAGCAGCTTCTCGATCATCCCGGCCCGGGCCAACGCGCCCGAGGTCGTGACCAGCAGTCGCCCGTCGGTCCCGATCGCCTGCTCGCGGCGCTCGATCGCAACGGCCCGTCGGGTGTCGTAGGTGATCGTGTCGCGGGAGTCGACCACCATGTCGTCGTAGTCGGCGATCAGGTAGGGCACGTCGGCGTAGGCGAAGTCACGGCGGTCGACCCAGGCGTCGGTCGCCCCGGGCACGAACCGCTCCCACGCTTGGAGCAGGCGCAGCAGGTACACGATCTGGTGATCGCCCCAGTACCCGATGTTGCTCCACGGGTCGTCGGGGTCGGGCACCTCCCAGTCGATCCCGTTGCGCGAGATGCGGTAGGCGTTGTGCCCGTCGGCGGTCGACGCGTTGAGGAACTTGGCGACGACGTGGGGGAAGTAGGCCGGGTACGACTGGAGCAGCGCCTCCCAGTTCTGGAAGATGTCGCGCCAGTTGCCCTCGTACGTGAGCAGTTCGCCACCGACATCGTCCTGGACCCGGATCGAGAATGCGTTCCACGGGCGGCTGGGGTCGCCGTGGCGGCGGGAGAACGTCAGCGGCAGGTATTCGAGGACGAGCCGGACGAGGTCAGGATCGCCGCTCCCGTCCGCCAGCGCGTGCAGGTCGGCGAGGTCGGCCCAGTCGCCGAGGGCGCCGAGCGCATCGAGGTGGCGTTCGCGGCAGGGTCGGTTGCGGACGCCGAGGAAGTCGGCGAGGTCGGCCATCGGGATGCGGTAGCCGTAGGGGAACACCCCACCACGCATCGAATTGAACAGCACGTTGGAGAGATGGTGCGCGTCGGCGATCGGATCGGCGGAGTGCTGGAACCCGTCGGTGCCCTCGAGCAGGGTGTGCAGTCGGCGGTGCCCGGTCTCGATGTCGGCGGTGAGCCGCCAGCCGATTCCGGGCGTGCTGACGTCGTCGAGCCGGTCGATGACCTCGGCGTGGTCCAGGTCGGTGTCGGCGACGATCGTCCACGATGCGGGCCGCGCCGCCCCGACCGTGATCGGGCCGTGGAGCAGGTATGCGCCCGGGAGCCCGGTGAGGAGCGGGGTCGCCCGGGGCGGTGCTCCGCTGAGCATGTCGTCGACCGCCCGCTCGTCGAGGATCGGCCGAGTCGACGTGAACCCGGTCGACCAGACGACGGTGGCGGCGAGCGCCTCGCCCGGCTCGGCCCGGTCGGTGACGAGGGATTCGAGCGAGTAGATGGCGGCGGTGCCGTACGGCCCGGTCTCGGACCGCTTGTACGCGTCGACGAGGTTCGACCTGGTCAGCTCCGTCGTCGCGTGCACCCCGGTCGGCATGACGTCGAGCAGCCCGTCGAGCACGTCGAGCTCGGCCGGATGGTCGCCGGTGACCTCGACGGTCCGCGCCCAGCCATAGGTCCCCGACGGGCTCCACGCCGCGGTGAACGTCAAGCCCCACCGCTCGTTGTGCTCCTCGAGGACGAGTACGTTGCCGAGCGTGCCCTTGGTGATCGCCCGGGTGCACTCCGGAGGGCAGATCGTGTCGAACGGCCGCCACAGCTCGCGGCCCGCCTCGCCGGTCCGGGCGATGATCGTCACCGGTCCGGCATGGCCGACCGAGCGGTGCAGCCGGTCGTCGGTCAGGTACGGGAAGATCGCATGGTCGGCATCGATGCGACCGGCGGTGAGCGCGCCGTTGCTGGAGATGAACATCCACAGGTCGGTGTCGGACACCACCGTGGTGAGGAACGGCTCCATCAGCTCCAGGTGGTCGATGCGGTAGGCGTCACGGTCGCCGAGCCGGACGAGACGGCCGGTCGCTCCGGCGGGCGCGGCCGTCACGTTCGACCCCGCGACGGAGGAGTGGACTCGGCGGCCGGCATCGCGGCGACGATAGCGCTGGAGCGTCACCCGGACCCGGGTCGTCCGACGGCGGCGGCGGTCGTCATCGGTGGCCGTCATCGGAGGGAGGTGGCGCGGTCGACCCGACGAATCTCCTCAAGGGTTTGTCAAACGCGGCCGATGATGGCATCATGATCGCCGTGAGCGCCGCACCCAGCGTCCTCGAGTTCGACCTCGTAGTAATTCTCCGGTAGCACGCCGGCCCCAACGCCGCGCGTGCTCACGACCTCCCAGCCGGGAGGTCGTTTGCTTTTTCGGCACGAGTTCCCACCGTCCCAGCACCACGACCCCACGACCGCCACGCCAGACAGGAGCCACGACCATGGCCGAGAGAATGACAGGAGCCCAGGCGCTGATCAGAGCCCTGGAGAACGAGAACGTCGAGGTGATGTTCGGCTATCCGGGCGGATGCATCCTGCCCGCCTACGACCCGCTGCTCGAGAGCTCGATCCGCCACGTCCTGGTGCGCCACGAGCAGGGCGCCGGCCACATGGCCGAGGGCTATGCCCACGTCACCGGCAAGCCCGGGGTCACGATGGTGACCTCCGGGCCGGCGGCGACCAACCTCGTCACCCCGCTGATGGACGCCTACATGGACTCGATCCCGATGGTCGCGATCACCGGCCAGGTGCCGACCGCGGCGATCGGCAGCGACGCGTTCCAGGAGTGCGACACCGTCGGCATCACCCGCTCGTGCACCAAGCACAACGAGCTGGTGATGAGCGCCGACGACATCCCGATGGCGGTCCGCCAGGCGTTCCACATCGCCCGGACCGGCCGTCCCGGCCCGACGCTGATCGACGTCCCCAAGGACGTCCTCCAGAACGAGATGACGTGGCACTGGCCGACCGACGAGGAGGTGCTGGCGTCGCTGCCCGGCTACCGCCCAAACGTCAAGGGCCACGCCCGGATGATCAAGGAGGCGGCCAAGCTGATCCTCGCCGCCGAGCGGCCGGTGATCTACGCCGGTGGTGGGATCCTGAAGGCGCGGGCGGCCGACGCGCTGCGCGAGCTCGCCGAGCTGACCGACACGTTCGTCGTCACGACGCTGATGGCCCGCGGCGCGTTCCCCGACAGCCATCCGCTGTGCCTCGGCATGCCCGGGATGCACGGCAACGCCACTGCGGTCACGTCGTTCCAGAAGTGCGACCTGCTGATCGCCCTCGGCTCCCGCTTCGACGACCGGATCACCGGCAAGGTCGACCAGTTCGCCCAGGGCGCGAAGGTGATCCACGTCGACATCGACCCCGCCGAGCAGGGCAAGGTCCGCCGCCCGGACGTGCCGATCGTCGGCGACGCCCGCCAGGTGATCGAGGAGATCGTCAGGGAGATCCGGTCGCTGCTCGCCGCCGGTGCGGTCGGGGCCGACACCTCGACGTGGAAGAGCAAGGTGTCGGGCTGGAAGGAGCAGTTCCCGATGACCTACGAGCCGTCGGAGCCGGGCGCGGCGCTCAAGCCGCAGTTCTGCATCGAACAGCTCCGCGACCACGCGCCGGCGGGCACGATCGTCGCCTCCGGCGTCGGCCAACACCAGATGTACGCGTCGCAGTACTGGCACTTCGAGGAGCCGTACACCTGGGTCAACTCGGGAGGGCTCGGCACGATGGGCTTCTCGATCCCGGCGGCGATCGGCGCCAAGGCGGCGATGCCCGAGCGGACCGTCTGGGCGATCGACGGTGACGGCTGCTTCCAGATGACCGCCCAGGAGCTGGTGACCGCGACGCTGGAGAACCTGCCGATCAAGGTCGCGCTGCTCAACAACAGCTACCTCGGCATGGTCCGCCAGTGGCAGGAGATGTTCTACGACGAGCGGTACTCGTCGGTCTTCCTCAACTCTTCGACCGTGCCCGACTTCGTGATGTGGGCCGAATCGATGGGTTGTGCCGCATTCCGGGTGGAATCACCCGAAGAGGTCGGCCCGACGATCGAGAAGGCCAACGCGATCAACGACCGCACCGTCGTGATCGAGTTCCGCACCGAGGCCGCCGAGGGCGTGTTCCCGATGGTCCCGGCCGGGCACTCCAACGACGACGTGATCCTCCACCCCACCCAGAACGATCGCCGGGAGCAGTTGCGATGAGCTACACCAACCCGTACGGAACCGCGACCAATCACCACATCCTGTCGGTGCTCGTGCAGGACCGACCCGGCGTGCTCGCCCGCGTCGCCGGCCTGTTCGCCCGCCGCGGCTACAACATCTACTCGCTCGCCGTCGCTCCCGCCGAGGACGTCGGGATGAGTCGGATCACGATCGTCGTCGACGTCGAGTCGACGCCGCTCGAGCAGATCACCAAGCAGCTCTTCAAGCTGATCGACGTGATCAAGATCTCCGAACTCGATCCGCGGCGTTCGGTCGAGCGCGAGCTGCTGATCGCCACCGTCAAGGCGCCGACCGAGCAGCGCGGCAACATCGTCGAGCTGGTCAACATCTTCGAGGGCAAGATCATCGCCGTCGCCGAGAGCGCGCTGACGGTGAGCCTCGAGGGTCATCCGGACAAGCTCGACGACTTTGTGGAGTTGATCGGTGGATATGGCATCGTTGAGCTCCAGCGCACCGGCCGGGTCGCGCTGCCAAAACTCGATCGAGGCGCACGCCTGCGCGCCGTGAACCCCACTGGAAAGGCTGGCTGAAGATGGCCGTCACCGTCTACTACGAGGCTGATGCGGACAGCTCGATCATCCGCAACCGCAAGGTTGCGGTGATCGGCTACGGCTCGCAGGGGCACGCGCACGCGCTCAACCTCAAGGAGTCCGGCGTCGATGTCGTCGTCGGGCTGCGCGCAGGGTCGGCATCGCAGGCCAAGGCAGAGGAAGCCGGGCTGCGGGTGCTGCCGATCGCCGATGCTGCCGAGTATGCCGACGTGATCATGCTGCTCGCCCCCGACACCGAGCAGAAGCGGATCTACGACGAGTCGATCGAGCCCCACCTCGGTGACGGTGATGCGCTGGCGTTCGCGCACGGGTTCAACGTGCGGTTCGGGAGGATCAAGGCGCCGGCGGGCGTCGACGTGATCATGATCGCGCCGAAGGGTCCCGGCCACCTCGTTCGCCGCACCTACACCGAGGGCGGCGGCGTGCCGTGCCTGATCGCGGTCGAACAAGACGCGACCGGGCAGGCGCGCGACGTGGCGATGTCGTATGCCGACGCGATCGGCGGCACCCGAGCCGGCGTGATCGAGACGACGTTCTCCGAGGAGACCGAGACCGACCTGTTCGGTGAGCAGGCCGTGCTCTGCGGCGGGCTGACCGCGCTCGTGCGGGCCGGCTTCGAGACGCTGACCGAGGCCGGCTACGCACCGGAGATGGCGTACTTCGAGTGCCTCCACGAGGTCAAGCTGATCGTCGACCTGATGTACGAGGAGGGGATCGCCGGGATGCGCTATTCGATCTCCGACACCGCCGAGTACGGCGATCTCACCAGGGGATCGCGGATCGTGACGCCGGCGACCAAGGCCGAGATGAAGAAGATCCTGGCCGAGATCCAGTCCGGCCAGTTCGCCGACGAGTGGGTGGCCGAGTCCGAGAGCGGACGGGCGAACTACCGCCGCATGCAGCAGGAGGGCAAAGGCCACCCGATCGAGGCGGTCGGCGCCGAACTGCGGGCGATGATGCCGTTCATCAGCGCCGGCCGACAGAAGGTCGCCGACGTCTCCGGAGGCTGACGCCGCGCCCTCGCGACTTCTTCCCGACCACCGACGTCCTCTCCACGGTGGTCGCGACCATCCGTGACCACCAGGAGGGTCAGGCATGTTGGCAATCGACTGGACCCGGGGAATCGTCTCCTTCGCCGCCCTCGATCGGTTGCAGGTCGCCGAGCAGGACCCCGACACGGAATCGACGCCCGCCGCGGGCTGACAAGATCGGGCACCCGGTGGCGTTGTCCGCTACTCGTCACCGGGTGCCCACCATCGCGATCGGCTTCGGGAGGGGCGAGAGGAATGCATGTGGACGACGCAGCGGGGGCGGTCGGGGCTCCCGATGCGTCGCGGGCCGATGCGTCCTTCGTCGCCCTCGTCGAGGAGTACAGCGCTGCGGTGTATCGCTTGGCCCGGTCGGTGGTGCGCGACCCGGCATTGGCCGACGACGTCACCCAGGACACGTTCATCGCGGTGTGGAAACACCTTGAGGAGTTTCGCGGTGACGGCTCGATGCGCGGCTGGGTGCTGCGGATCGCGCACAACACGGCGGTGTCGACGTTGCGGCGGGTCAAGGACACCGCCACCGACCCGTCGATGCTCCCCGACGCCTCGGAGCCGATCACGGTGAACCGGGTGGTCGAGGGTCGGGTGGCGATGGAGGCGCTCAGCGACGCGCTCGGCGAACTCGACGGACTCTCGCGGGCGATCGTCGTGCTGCGCGAGGTCGAGGGCTTGTCCTACGACGACATCGCCGAGGCGCTCGGTGTACCGATCCCGACGGTGAAGACGCGCCTGCTGCGATCGCGCCGGCAACTCGCCGTCAGCTTGCAGGGGTGGCGATCATGAGCCGCATCAGGTTGGCCCATCCCCGCCGGAGCCGGCTGCGCGCGTGGCTCGAGACCGGCTCGGGCGAGCGCATCACGGAGCACGTCGAGCACTGCGACCGCTGCGCGCGACGTGCTCGAACAGCTCGCCGACGAGTCCGGGGCTCCGGCGATCGGACCCGGTGGTGCGCTGGGCGACGCGATCCGCGCGGCGATGCCGCCACCAGAGGACCTGAACGAGCGCGTCCTGCAGCGGATCGCGTCCCGACAGCGCGCCGAGCGCGAGCTGTCGCTGTTCCTCGGGCTGATCGCGATCCCCCGGGACGCGGTCGATCTGATGATGCCGCCGCCGGCGCCGAGGCGACCCGGGTCGCCGGAGATCGCACCGGGGAACGACGAACAACGAGAGGAACCGGAATGAACGATTGGATCGCCGCGGGCATCGCGGTCGTCGGCGGTTTCGCCGTCGGCACGGTCGCCTCACGGATCGTGCTCGCCGCGTTGAGCCGCAGCAAACGGGAGCCGCTGCGTGAGTCGGCGACCCCACTGGCCGGCCTGGCGCTGTCGGCGGGCGTGATCGTCGGGCTGCTCGTCGCGCTCGGATTCGTCAGCCCCGACGACCTGGACCAGTTGGGGAGCGACGCGATCGCGTTCTTCCCGAAGCTGATCGCCGCGCTGATCATCCTGATCGGCGGCAACGTGGCCGCGACGTTCGCCGCCAACGCGGTCGCGAAGTCGCTCGCCGGCACCGGTGCCGCCGCGCGGTTCGCTCCGTCGATCACGAGGTTCGCGATCATCGGCGGCTCGGCGATCATCGCTGCCGGCCAGGCCGGGGTCGACACGGCCGTGGTCAACATCGGGGTTGCCGCGCTGCTGTTCGGCATCGCCGCGAGCCTGGCGCTGCTCACCGGGCTCGGCGGCCGTCAGGTCGCCGCCGAGATCGCCGCTGGACGGGCGTGGCGGCGGTCGCTGGAAGCCGGCGACCACATCCGCGCCGCCGGCGTCGCCGGCGTGGCGATCGACGGGCGGGTGGTCGAGGTCCACCCGACGGCGGTCGAGCTCGACGCGACCGGTGTGGTCGTCTTCGTGCCGAACTCCAAGCTGATGGAAGCGGTCGTCGAGCGACGTCGGCCCGACCCGGCCGCCGCCGAGGCCGCGATCGACGTGACGTGACCTCCGTCGGGACGGTTCGCCGGCGGGGTCGTGGGGCTCGCCGCGGTCGAGCTCGACGCTCGGTGCCCTCGCCGAGCGCACGTACCTGCGGGTCGCCGCACCATCCGGTGCGTGCGGCCTGCGGATGCAGGGGCGGGCGACTCCGGTCGCCCGCCCCCACCTACCGCCGCGTCGTCCCGGAGCGTTGTCTCGCGCTGTTTCGCGACAACTCGGGCCGTCGCGACGTCCTCGAACCGTGGGATCGAACGGTCCCACACGGGTCACCCCGGTGCCGACGTCAGCAGCCCTCCCGTTGTCTCGTCGGCTCCGAGGTGGTGGCGGAAACGGGGGCGCCTCCGGGCGCCCCCGTTTGGCGTCCCGGAGCCGATCGACTGAAACCCGAGTTGTCAGGTCGGGAATTGCGGGTTAGCGTCGCCGCCGATGAGTGACTCCTGGGGCTTCGAGACCAAGCAGATCCACGTCGGGGGCGATCCCGATCCGGCAACCGGTGCGCGGGCGGTGCCGATCTATCAGACGACGGCGTTCGAGTTCCGCGACACCGACCACGCGGCGAACCTGTTCGCGCTGGCCGAGGTCGGCAACATCTACACCCGGATCATGAACCCGACGCAGAGCGCGCTCGAAGCGCGCCTGTCGGCGCTCGAGGGTGGCTGCACCACTGCGATCGGCATTCCCGGCGCGCTCGCCGTGTCGTCCGGCCAGGCGGCGTCGACCCTGGCGTTCCTCACGCTCTGCGAGTCGGGCGACCACGTCCTCGCCTCGCCGTCGTTGTACGGCGGCACCTACAACCTGTTGCACTACACGCTCCCCAAGCTCGGGATCGCCGTGTCATTCGTCGACGATCCGCACGACCTCGGCCAGTGGGCGGCGGGCGTCCGCGACAACACCAAGGCGTTCTTCGGCGAGGTCCTGCCGAACCCGAAGAACGACGTGTTCGACATCGAGGGCGTCAGCGCCGTCGCCCATGAGCACGGCATCGCGCTGATCGTCGACAACACCGTCCCGACGCCGTACCTGATCCGCCCGATCGAGTGGGGCGCCGATATCGTCGTGCACAGCCTGACCAAGTTCATCGGCGGCCACGGCACGTCGATCGGTGGGGCGATCATCGACGGCGGCACGTTCGACTTCGGCGCGTCCGGTCGGTTCCCCAACTTCACCGAGCCCGACCCGAGCTACCACGGCCTTGCCTACTGGCCGGCGCTCGGGCACGGCGCGTTCATCCTCAAGGCGCGGGTGCAGTTGCTGCGCGACATGGGGATGGCGATCTCGCCGTTCAACGCGTTCTTGTTCCTCCAGGGGTTGGAGACGCTCAGCCTTCGGATGGAGCGCCACTGGGCGAACGCCCAGCGGGTCGCGGAGTACCTCGACGCGCACGACGGGGTCGAATCGGTCCGCTACGCCGGGCTGGGGTCGAGCCCGTGGCACGCGCGGGCCAAGCGCTACGGCGGCGGCAAGGGCTATGGCTCAGTGCTGGCGTTCGAGATCAAGGGCGGCCACGAGGCGGGCAAGAAGTTCGTCGAAGGACTGACGCTGCACAGCCATGTCGCCAACATCGGCGACGCCCGCAGCCTGGTGATCCACCCGGCGAGCACGACGCACAGCCAGCTCACGCCCGAGGAGCAGGCCGCATCCGACGTCACGCCGGGGCTGGTGCGCCTCAGCGTCGGTCTGGAGTCGATCGACGACATCCTCGCCGATCTCGACGCCGGTTTCGCCGCCGTCTCCGCCTGACGTCGCACCCGACGGCGCGTCGCCGAGATCGCTGCCGACGATGCTGCGTCGGCTTCAATGGAGCCGATGCCCGATTCGTTGGAGGACTTCGTCCGCCTGCTCCCCAAGGTCGAGCTGCACGTCCACATCGAGGGCACGCTCGAGCCGGAGATGATGTTCGAACTGGCGCTCCGCAACGGCGTGACGCTGCCCTACGCCGACGTCGACGAGGTCGGAGCGGCCTACTCGTTCTCGAACCTGCAGTCGTTCCTCGACGTCTACTACCAGGGCGCGGCGGTGCTGCGAACGCAGCGGGACTTCGACGACCTGATGTCGGCCTACCTGCGTCGCGCCCATGCCGATGGCGTCCGGCGTGCCGAGATCTTCTTCGATCCGCAGACCCACACCGAACGCGGGATCGGCTTCGACGTCTTCATGCCCGGATTCCTCGAGGCGATCGAGCGCGCCCGGGCCGAGCTCGGGATCAGTGCCGGCCTCATCATGTGTTTCCTCCGGCACCTGTCGCCACGCGCGGCGATGAGCACATTCGAACAGGCGGCGCGCTATCACGGGGACCTGCTGGGCGTCGGGCTCGACAGCTCCGAGGTCGATCGTCCGCCCGAGCCGTTCGCGCCGGTCTTCGCGGCAGCGCGCGCCGCCGGGCTGCACACGGTGGCACACGCCGGCGAGGAGGGTCCGCCCGCCTACGTCGAGGGCGCGCTCGAGCACCTCCACGCCGAGCGCATCGACCACGGTGTCACCGCCGAGTTCGACGAGGACCTCGTCGCCCGGCTCGTCGAGACGGCCGTGCCGTTGACGATGTGCCCGTTCTCCAACGTTGCTCTCGGCGGATGTGCCCGGTTGGAGGACCACAACCTCAAGCGCATGCTGGATCGTGGCGTGAAGGTGACGATCAACTCCGACGATCCCGCCTACTTCGGTGGCTACCTCGTCGACAACTACGTCGGGTCCGCCCGAGCGCTCGGCCTGACGCGAGGCGAGATCGTCGCGCTCGTCGCCAACTCGATCGATGCGAGCTTCGCTTCGGCGAGCGAGAAGGCCACGCTGCGCTCCGCGCTCGCCGCGGTCGTCTGACCCGCGTCGCCGGGCCGCCCGCTATTCGCGGACGAACGCCCGACCGCTGCCCGCCGGAGCGTTGCTCGCCAGGAAGTGACGCCACCGCGGGTAGCGGTCGCCGAGCTGCTTGAACCAGGCGGTGTTGATCACCGTGATCATCAGGATCATCAGCAGGAACGGCAGCTGGGTGAGCACCTGCACCCAGTTCGGAAACTCGACCTGGAACTCGCCGGCGACGTACAGCAGGCCGCGGTAGAGATAGCACGCGAGCGCCACGCGCAACGGGTGCCACCCACCGAAGATCACGAAGGCGAGGGCGATCCAGCCGAGGTTGGTCGTCAGGTTCTCGCGCCATCCCGCGATCTGATCGAGCGAGACCGCGGCACCGGCCACGCCGACGAGGGCGCCGCCGAGGATCGTGTACACGTAGCGCAGCCGGTTGACCGGGATACCGCGGGCGAACGCCGCCTCCGGTCGCTCACCGATGCCCTGGAGCTCGAGGCCGGGCCGCGTCTTGTACATGTAGAGGAACGACGCGGCGACGACCAGCAGGCTCCCGTACACCGAGAGGTTGTGCTGGAAGAACAGCTCGCCGACGACGGGGATCTCCGACAGCAGCGGGATGTCCCACGCGGGCACCTTCGGGCCGGGCTCGCCCACATAGGAGTCACCGAGGAAGAGCGCGAGCTGGCGGGTCAGCAGGAACAGGACGAACCCGACGGCGATCTGGTTCAGCCGCAGCTCGATCGACGAGAAGGCGACCAGCGCGGCGACGGTCATCGAGACGGCGGCGCCCGCGAGGTACCCGACGATCACGCTGTCGGTCGTGAAGGCAGCGGCGAAGGCGACCATCGCCGAGAGCAGGATGCTCCCGTCGAGCGACAGGTTGACGACGCCGGCCTTCTCGCTGATCGTCTCGCCGGCGGTCGCGTAGACGAGCGGCGCCGCGGCGGCGATGATCCCGGCTAGCACCTCCACGTCAGCCCCCGGCCTGCCGCGTACGTCGGGCCTGCCAGCCACCGACCAGCAGGATGAAGAACACGAGCATGCCCTGCATGCACGCCGGCCAGTGACGAATCGATGTCGAGGCGCAGCGAGAGCTGTGTGCTGCCGACCAGCACGGCGGCGAAGAACAGCGCGATCGGTGCGATCCACGCGGCGCGGAACCCGGCGAGCATCACGACGAGGATGCCGAGGAAGCCGTACCCACCCGAGACCGACGGCACGAGCTTGTGGTGGAAGCCGATCGCCTGGACCGTCCCGGCGACACCGGCGAGCGCGCCGCAGATGGCGAACGCGGAGAGCATGTACCGGCTCGGTCGGGACACCGAGCAGCCGGGCGCTGTACGGGTTCTTGCCGACCGCCTTGAGTCGCAGCCCGTACCGGGTACCGCGCATCAGGACGTACACGCCGGCGACGGCGACGAGCGTGAGCAGGATCGCCAGCCAGGAGTAGTCGTCGACCGTCGGCAGCCAGTACCGCTCGTCGAAGAGGTCGGTGCCCGTGGTCGAGGCGATGCCCTCCCGCGACCAGGGGCCGATGATCAGGTAGACCGCGAACGCACTGGCGACGAAGTACAGCGCCACCCCCGAGAAGATCTCGTTGACGTTCCACCGGGTCCGCAGCTCCCCGGGGATCAGCGCCCACACCGGCCCCGAACACCATCCCCCCGACGAAGGCGAGCGGGATGACGACGAGCGACGGTCCGTCCAGCTCGCGGGCCACCCACGAGGCTCCGATCGCGCCCATCACGATCTGGCCCTCGACGCCGATGTTCCACAGCCCGGCCTGGAACGTGACGACCAGACCGGCGGCCGCCAGCGTGAGCGGCACCCAGGTGATCAGCGTGGCGGGGATCTTGCTCGACCGCCCGAGCGACCCGTCCCAGAGCTGGCGGAACGCGTCGAGCGGTGGCGCGTCGACCAGCAGCAGGAGCAGGATCGTGGCGGCGAGCGCCAGGCCGACCGACACGATCGGGACGCGGAGGCGGCGGAGCGCTTCCATCAACGCCTCCGCTCGCTGCCGCCGATCAGCCGTCCGAGTTCGTCGACGCCCGAGCCGGCCGCGTCGACGACGTCGAGCACGCGGCCGGCGAAGAACACCAGCGATCCGGTCGGCGTAGCGCAGCAGCTCGTCGAGGTCGGACGAGGCGAACACGATCGCAGTGCCCTGCCGCGCGCCGGTCGAGGATCTGCTCCCACACCCACTCGGCCGACTCGATGTCGAGGCCTCTCGTCGGGTGCTCCATCAGCAGCAGGCGCACGTCGTCGGGGATCATCGCCAGCAGGAGTCGTTGCTGGTTGCCACCGGAGAGGGACTCCGCCGTCGAGTCGGGGGTGCCCTTGATCGAGTTCGCCTGGATGTTGGCGGCCGCTTCACGCTCGGCCCGGGTCCAGTCGACGAAGAACGACGTCCGGTCGCTGGCCAGCTCGAAGTGCTCGGTGATCGACAGCCCCTCGACGAGGCCCTCCTCGAGCCGACCGGCGGGTAGGTAGTGGATCCCGGCCGACCGGTGGTCCTGGTAGTCGCGGCCGGTGAGGTCGACCCCGTGGAGCCGGATCGACCCGGCGTCGGGCGCGAGCAGCCCGGTGCAGGCGTCGAGGAACGCCCGCTGCCCCGACCCCTCGAGCCCGGCGAGACCGAGGACCTCTCCGGCGCGCACGGCGATCGACAGGTCCGGGACCTGCACCATCCGCTCGGTCAAGGTGACCGCGTCCACCTCCAGGGCGACCTCGCCGAATTCGGCGGGTTCGCGGTCGCCGGCGACCAGGACCTGCCCGAACATCATCTGCACGAGCTGATCGGTCGATGCGGGCAGGTCCTGCCGTCCGACGACCGCGCCGGCGCGCATGACGGTCACCCGATCGCAGAGCTGCTCGACCTCCTCGAGCTTGTGCGACACGAAGATCACGATCATGCCCTCAGCGGCGAGCGCGCGGAGCACGTCGAACAACTTCTCCCGCTGACTGGCGGAGATGCCGGTTGTCGGCTCGTCGAGGATGAGCACCCGCGCGCCGAGCCAGAGCAGGCGGACGATCTCCAGCTGCTGGCGCTCGCCGACGGTCAGCGTGCGGGCCAGCGCGTCGCGGATCGAAGGAGAAGCCGTACCGGGCGGCGGCGGCGTCCAGCTCGGCCGCCCCGGCGCTCCGGTCGAGGCGGAAGGCGCCCGGGCCTCCGAGCAGGAAGTTGTCGAGGACCGATGAACGGAAGGAAGACGAGCGGGTCCTGGTGGAGCATGCCGATGCCGGCCTCGATCGCGTCGCGGGGCGAGCGGAGGTCCAGCGCGGCGCCGTCGAGCGTGATCGTGCCGCCATCGGCCTCGATGAAGCCGGACAGCACCTTCATCAGGGTCGACTTGCCGGCGCCGTTCTCGCCGAGCAGCCCGTGCAGCTCGCCCGGTTCGACGCTGAGGTCGACGCCGTCGTTGGCCCGCACCGGCCCGAAGTGCTTGTGGATGTCGCGGAGCTCGAGGCTCATCGCATCCTCGCGGCTCCCTGGCGATCTGCGGTCGAGTCCGGGCGGGGTCACTCCGGCAGCGCTCGCGCCCACGATGCCTTCGAGGAGCTGCTCGGTGTACCAGACCTGGACGTCGGTTGCCGCCTCGCCGTCGGCCAGGAAGACGCTGCCGTCCTGGTAGTTCAGCGGTCCGGTGTACAGGTCGATGTCGGCGGTCGCCCAGCCCGTCGATGAAGCTCTGCAGGCGCTCGGCGTTCTCCGCCGAGAGCCCGTCGCCGCTGACCCATCCGATCGCGCTCGTGTCGCGGTTGTTGAGGTCGCTCCAATCCGGACCGATCCACTGCCAATCGGCTGCGAAGGTTCCGTCGAGGACCGACTGCGCGGTCTCGAGGTAGGAGGGACCCCAGTTGAAGTAGGGGACGCCGAGGCAGACGCTCGGCGCCTCGTCGCACGCGCTCTCGAAGTCGTAGGGCACCGCCCACACCGTCGTCACCGGCCTCGCGCCGCCTGCCCGGTGCGGACGAGCGCCTCGGTCGTGTCGATGCCCGAGATGATCACATCCGAACCGGCGGCGAAGAACTCGTTGGTCACCTGCGTCGGATCGAGTGTGAAGCCGGGGATGTTGAACCAGAAGCCGATCCACTTGACCTCGAAGCCGAGATCGGCGGCATCGTTGCCGAGACCTCCTCCCAGCAGTACCGCGCGCCGAGATAGGCGGAGTTGACCAGGCGCCGGGTCTCGTCGTTGATCAGCGGGCCGAGGTACCCGATCTTGCCGGTCTGGGTCGTCAGCGCGGCGGCGCACCCGGCGATCATCTTGCCGTACTCCATCTGGCCCATGATGTTGCCGAGGTTGGTCAGGTCGGCGCGGTACGACTTGCCGTCGGCCCAGGCGCTGTCGCCCGACGACCAGATCATCGGCACGTCGGGGTGGTTGGCGGCCGCCGCCTCGATCCCGTCCTTCATGTCGTCGGACGTCGCGAAGATCAAGTCGGCGCCCTGGTCGATCATGTCGGCGACCACCGCGTCGACGGTCGTCTCCGGCCGGTCGGCGGTGTTGACCTTGTCGAGCGAGATCAGGTTCTCGGCGGGGAGGCCGAGCTGTTCCATGACGTACTGGCCGGCCTCGAAATGCGCCTGCGACCAGCCGGTGTCGTTCTGCGGGCCGACGAGGATCATCCCGATCTGGAAGTCCTCGGGGGCGCCACCGGTGTCGCCGGTATCGGTGCTCGTGTCGCCGGCGCTGTCGTCGCCGGCGGTGGCGGCGGTGCTGCCGCCGCTCGCCGTGCTGTCACTGCCGCCGCTGTCGCCGTCGCTACCGCACGCGGCGGCGACCAACACCAGGGCGATGACGATCGGATGGATCCGTGACCTCCGCATGGTTCGCTCCCTCCTGTCTCGAACCTACTCGCGACGCTACTCCAGGCGACCGGCGAGTCTGGCAACGCCGGTTCAGGTGTCGCCGTCGCGCTGCTGCTTCAGGAAGTCCTCGAACTGGGCGCCGAGGTCGTCGGCGCTGGGGATCGACGCTTCGGCGCGCCGGTCGAACTCGGCTTCGAGCATGCGGACGTACATCGTGAGCTGGTCGTCGTGGGCGATCACCTCGTCGTGGACCTCCCGCCAGCTGGCGATCTGCTCGGTGAGGTCGGCGTCGGCGGGGACGTCGAGCACATGGCTCAGGTGCCGGACGAGGGCGGCGACCGCGGCGGGGTGCTCTGCGTTCATCAGGTAGTGCGGGACGCCGACGCGCAGCGAGATCGACGGGATGTGCCGGTCCTCCAACTCGGCGTGCAGCACGCCGGCGATGCCGGTGATGCCCTCGTACGAGGGGGCCACCAGGCCGAGCCGATGGGCGAGCTCCGGCGTCGCGGTGCTCCCCGTGACCGTCGGAACCCTGGTGTGCGGAATCGCCTCGGCGGCGGAGCCGACGGTCACGATCGCCTCGCAACCGAGCGCCGTCGCGACGGTGATCACCGCATCGACGTAGGTCTTCCAGTTGAGGTGGGGCTCGACGCCGATCAGCCCGACGATGTCGCGACGGCCCGGATTGCGCTGGAGGACGAACTCGTTGCCGGGCCACACGATCTCGCGGATGTCGTCGTCGATGGTGACGTGCGGTCGTTGCTGGGTGAAGTCGTAGAACGGGTCGGGGTCGATCGAGCCCACCGTGATCGCGTGGTCGGCGCTGGTGAACGCGGCGACGGCGTCGGTCGCTGCGCCGGCGACGTCGAACCAGCCCTCGAGGCCGACGAGCATCACCGGGCGGTCGAGCGCGTCGAGGTCTCCGGCGGCGAACTCGAGGACGTCGGTGACGTTCACGGCGACCAGTCTGGCAGCAGGATCGTGACTTCAGCCGAGCCGCTCGACGACGTGGTCGACGCACTGCGTCAGCGCCCGGACGTCGTCGGGCTCGATGGCCGGGAACATCCCGACGCGCAGCTGGTTGCGGCCCAGCTTCCGATAGGCGTCGGTGTCGAGCACGCCGTTGGCGCGCAGCACGGCGTTGACCCTGCTGGCGTCGACGGTGTCGTCCAAGTCGATCGTGCCCACGACGGTGGAGCGCTTCGCTGGCTCGGTGACGAACGGCGACGCCCACTCCCGAGCCTCGGCCCAGCCGTACAGGGCCGCCGCCGACTCGGCACTGCGTCCGGCCGCCCAGTCGAGCCCGCCGCGGTCGAGCATCCAGTCGAGCTGGGCGTCGAGCATGATCAGCGTTGCGATCGCGGGCGTGTTGTACGTCTGGTTCTGCCTGGAGTTGTCGAGCGCGAGATCGAGGTCGAGCGACGCGGGCCGCCAGCGCGTCGAGGCGCCGATCGTCTCGATGCGCTCGACCGCCGCCGGCGAGCACGCGGCGAGCCAGAGACCGCCGTCGGAGGCGAAGCACTTCTGTGGCGCGAAGTAGTACACGTCGACCTCGGCCGGGTCCCACCGCAGCCCACCGGCGGCCGAGGTGGCGTCGACTGCGACGAGGCCGTCGCCGGCCCCGCCGCCCGGCCGGCCGCCGCAGCTCCATCGCCACCCCGGTCGAGGTCTCGTTGTGGGTCAAGGCGTACAGGTCGATCCCGTCCTCGACGATCGGGTCCGGATGGGTTCCCGGGTCGCTGCGGATGACCGTCGGGTCGCCGAGGTGCGGTGCCGCGGCGCAGGCGTCGGCGAACTTCGAGGAGAACTCGCCGAACACGAGGTGTTGGCTCCGCTCGCGCACCAGGCCGAACGTCGCCACGTCCCAGAACACCGTCGACCCGCCGTTGCCGACAACGATCTCCCACCCGTCGGGCAGGCCGAACAGCGCGGTCAGCTTCGTACGGATCGCGCCGACGAGGCCCTTGACCGGCGGCTTGCGGTGCGAGGTGCCGAGCAGCGTGTCGCGCCGCGGCGACCAGCGCGTCGACCTGCTCGTGGCGGACCTTGGACGGCCCGCAGCAGAACCGCCCGTCCGACGGCAGGAGGCGGGCGGGAATGGTGATCTCGGGTGCGTCGGTGCTCACCGGGTCAGGATGGCGGCTCCGACGCTCGTTCGCACCGCCGCCACCCCCGTCCACGTTCGCGCGACATCGGGAGGAGACGGGGAGCGGTGGCTGTGGCAGAGTTGGGATCCGTGAACCGGACCTCGCATCGCCTCGCCGCCATCGCCCCCTCCGCCACCCTCGCCGTCGACGCCAAGGCCAAGGCGTTGAAGGCGGCGGGGGAGAACGTCATCGGGTTCGGTGCGGGCGAGCCGGACTTCCCGACGCCGCCGCACATCGTCGAGGCGGCGATCGAGGCGTGCAAGGACCCGAAGAACCACCGGTACTCGCCGGCCGGCGGCCTCCCCGAGCTCAAGGCAGCGATCGTCGACAAGACGATGCGCGACTCGGGGTTCGCGTGCGAGCCCGTCGCAGGTGCTGGTGACCAACGGCGGCAAGCACGCCGTCTACACCGCGTTCGCCGCGCTGTGCGATCCGGGCGACGAGGTGATCTGCCCGGCCCCGTACTGGACGACGTATCCCGAGGCGATCACGCTCGCCGGCGGAGTGCCGGTCATCGTCGACACCGACGCCGAGAGCGGTTTCCAGGTCACCGTCGACCAACTCGACGCCGCGTTCACCGACCGGACCAAGGTGTTGCTGTTCGTCAGCCCGGACAACCCCTCCGGCGCGGTGTACCCGCCGGCCGTGGTCGAGGCGATCGGGGAGTGGGCGGTCGAGAAGGGCGTCTGGGTGATCACCGACGAGATCTACGAGCACCTCACGTACGGCAACCACGAGTTCGTGTCGATGCCGACCGTCGTGCCCGACCTCGCCGACCAGTGCCTGATCGTCAACGGCGTCGCCAAGACCTACGCGATGACCGGGTGGCGGGTCGGGTGGATGATCGGCCCGAACGACGTCGTCAAGGCGTCGACCAACTTCCAGAGCCACGCCACCTCCAACGTCGCCAACGTCTCCCAGCGCGCTGCGCTCGCCGCGGTGTCGGGTCCGCTCGACGCCGTCTACGAGATGCGCGCGGCCTTCACCCGTCGCGGCAACACGATCCACCGAATGCTCAACGAGATCGACGGCGTGTCGTGCCTCGAACCGCAGGGTGCCTTCTACGCCTACCCCGACCTGACCGGGCTGCTCGGCCGGTCGATCGGCGGGGTGACCGCGACCAACACGCTCGAACTGGCCGATCTCGTGCTCGACCAGGCGAAGGTCGCGTTCGTGCCCGGCGAGGCGTTCGGGCTCGGCGGCTACGGGCGGTTCTCGCTTCGCCCTCGGCGACGACGACCTCGCCGAGGGGATCGAGCGCTTCGCCGCGCTCGTCGGCTGATCGAGGTCGCGGACCGGTCGAAGCGGCACCGGCGCGCACCGCCGGTGGTCAGACCGGGGCTTGCTGCACCCGTTCGGCGACGGTCTCGTGTGAGCGCCGGCGGCTGAGCACGTCGACCGCGACCACCGCGACGCAGCCGACGATCGCCAGTAGCACCGGCACGACGATCGGCGCGCTCGGCGCGGCCAGCGTCGTCGTCTGGGTCCCACCGGGCCACGGCCACAGCACCCTCGTCGAGCCGAGCATCAGACCGAGCATCGCCGCGATCACCCAGTTGTGGTAGTCGTCGAGCAGCCAGTTGAGCAGCGTCGAGAACAGCGCCAACCCGACGACGCAGCCGGCGACGAACGCGCCGAGCGACAGCGAGGTCCCGATCGTTGACCGCGCCGAGCACCTCGGTGTACATCCCGAGCAGGACGAGGATGAACGAGCCCGAGATGCCGGGCAGGATCATCGCGCAGATGGCGATCGCTCCGGCGACGAAGAAGATCCACAGCGGTTCGGTCACGACCTCGGCGGCGCCATCGGCGACGGTGGTGTCGGAGCGCAGGCCGAGCAGCAGGAACATCGTCAGGCCGATCCCGACGCATCAGTGCGACGGCGACCGCGTCGACGCGGGTGAGCAGGTGCCACGCGATCCAGATCGTGCCGATGACCAGCCCGAGGAACAGCGCCGCCATCTCGCACCGGTTGCTCGTCGAGCAACCGTTCGAGCACCGATGCCAGCAGCAGCACCGCGCCGAGGATGCCGGCCGAGCAGCGACACCAGCCAGACCCACTCGATCTCGCGCACGGTGGTCGCGAACCCGCCGAGATCACCGGTGACCAGCTGGCGCAGGCTGCGGGCGCCGAGGCGGACGTTGCCGATCAAGCGCTCGTAGATCCCGAGGACGAGGGCGACCGTGCCGCCGGACACGCCGGGGACGATGTCGGCGGCGCCCATCGCGAACCCACGGGCCACCTGCCAGACGGGAGCGGGGAGTTGCACGCCGGAAGGCTACCGACGTGGGCGTCAGTCGGTCAGCTCTCGACGAACCACTCGTCGAAGGTCGGCACGTCGGTGACGCCGGCACAGGCCATCGCGATCAGCGGGACCGCCGCCATCGCGCCCGATCCCTCGCCGAGGCGCATGTCGAGGTCGAGCAGCGGGCGCTTGCCCAGCCGCTCGAGCAGCCTGCGGTGTCCCGGTTCGGCCGAGCAGTGGCCGACGGTGCAGTGGTCGAGTGCGTCGGCGCGGACTGCGCTCAGGGGGAGCACCGACGACGTGACGACGTACCCGTCGAGCACGACCGGGATCGAACGCCGGCGGGCGGCGACGGTCGCCGCGGCGATCGCGACCAGTTCCGTCCCGCCGACCTCGCGGAGGATCTCGAGCGGATCGGTCACCCCGGCGATGCGCCGGACCGCCTCCTGGACGGCCTGCCGCTTGCGCACGAGGCCCTCGTCGTCGACACCCGTGCCGCGCCCGACCCACGCCGCCGCCTCGCCGCCGGCGAGCGCGGCGGCGATCGCTGCCGACGCCGTCGTGTTGCCGATGCCCATCTCGCCGAGCACGAGGAGGTCGCAGTCGAGATCGCCGACCGCGTCGAAGGCCTGGCCGACGACGGCCTCGAAGCGAGCGGTGTCCATCGCCGGCTCGTGGCGGATGTCGCCGGTCGGTCGCCCGATCCCGACATCGACCGCGGTGACGGTCGCTCCGGCGATCGCAGCGAATGCGTTGATCGTCGATCGGCCCTCGCGGTACGCACCGAACATCGCCTCGGTGATGTCCGCCGGGTAGGCGCTCACGTTCGTCGCGGCGGCGACGCCATGGTCGCCGGCGAAGATCAGACCGGCCGGAGCGGACACCCGTGGGCTCGGCGTGCGCTGCCAGCTCGCGACCCACGCCGCGACCTCGTCGAGCCAGGCGAGCGCCCCGCTCGCCCGGAGGAGGTGGGCGGCGCGCTCGTGCACGGCGTCGCGCGCGCGATCGATCGCCTGCCGGCAGGTCGGCGAGGCGGTCGCGCAGCGTGGTCATCGGGCTGCCACGTCAGTAGTCGAGGCCGCGCAACGCGCGGATCCCCTGCTGGTACGCGTGCTTGATCTCGCGCATCTCGGTGACCGTGTCTGCGAGCTCGATCAGCTCGGGGGCAGCATCGCGGCCGGTCACGATCACGTTGACGTGGCGCGGCCGGTCGCGGATCGGTTGCACGATGTCGGCGATCGGGATCCAGCCGAACGAGGACAGGTAGGTCAGCTCGTCGAAGATGACGAGCTGGTGATCGCCAGTGTTCATGATCTCGACCGCCGTCGCCCAGCCGTCGGCGGCGTGCGCACGGTCGTCGGACAAGTCGTCGGAGTCCCAGGTGAACCCGTCGCCGAACGCGTGCCATTCGACGCCGAGCTGGCGGCCGATCTTCTCCTCACCGACGTTCCAGTCACCGGACTTGATGAACTGGACGACGGCGACGTTCCATCCCCTGGCCACTGCGCGGATCATCATCCCGAACGCCGAGGACGACTTGCCCTTGCCGTTGCCGGTGTTGACGACGACCAGGGAGTCGGCGCTGCGAAGCCCGTCAGGTCGCGGGTCGTCGGTCGGCGCGGCGCCGCCCGCTTCGTGCTCGGTGCTCTCGTTCGCCATGGGATTGGGCAGCGTACGCAGCGATCGGTACGATGTCGAGCTGTCGGCGACGCAGCGAAGTTCGGTGAGATTCCGACGCTGTCCCGCAACGGTGATCCTCCGGCCTGTCGGGGGGAGCCCGGTCGCCTGCCCGCCGACGCGACACGATCCCTCGAGGCAAGGGAAGGTTGCCATCGGCCGTCGGCCGGTCGGACCCAGCTTGTCCTCCACGACAATTGGAGGAAGACATGCGTCCTGGAGCGCAGCGCCGCAACCGATGCGTCGCCCTCGTGGCCGCGCTCTCGCTGCTCGCAGGGGCATGCGGCAGCGACGATCCGGGGGTGGCCGACCCGACCGACACCCGGGTGCTCGGCGACATCACGACGACGGTGAGCCCGGCCCCGGCGACCGAGGCGCCGCCCGCCGACGAAGCTCCGTCCCCGGAGTCGTCGCCGCCGCCCGAGCGGATCGTGTCGTTGAGCCCGACGCACACCGAGATGCTGTTCGCGATCGGTGCCGGCGACCAGGTGGTGGCGGTCGAGGAGTTCTCCGACTACCCGCCCGAGGCGCGCGAGCTGCCGAACGACCTGTCCGGGTTCGAGCCCAACGTCGAGGCGATCGCCGGGTTCGAGCCCGACCTCGTCGTGATCGGTGGCGACTTCACCGGCCTCGGTGACCAGCTCGCGCAGCTCGGCATCGCCTCATGGGACGGGCCGGCCGCGATGACGCTCGACGACACGTATCGCCAGATCGAGCAGCTCGGGTCGGTCACCGGGCATGTCGATGAGGCGCAGGAGCTGGTCGCCTCGATGCGGTCACGGATCATGGACATCGTCGAGGCCGCGCCGGTGCCGGCGGAGCCACTCGACTACTACCACGAGCTCGACTCGACGCTGTTCAGCGCCGACTCGACGACGTTCATCGGCGAGGTCTACTCGCTGCTCGGGCTGCGCAACATCGCCGACGGCGCCGAGGGGGAGTCGTTCGGGTTTCCGCAGCTCAACGCCGAGTTCATCGTGTCGGCCGACCCGGACCTGATCTTCCTCGCCGACACGAAGTGCTGCGAGGTGACCGCCGCGTCGGTCGCCGGCCGGCCCGGTTGGGACGTGATCGCGGCCGTCGAGAACGGCAACGTGATCGAGATGGACGACGACCTCGCGTCGCGCTGGGGTCCGCGCATCGTCGACTACCTCGAGGAGGTCGCGGCCGCCGTCGCCGCGGCGACCGTGCGCGACAGCGGATGAGCTGACCGTGGCGACCGACGAGCGTCGGCTGACGTCGCGAGGGCGCACGCGCTCGGACCGCTGGTGGTACACGGTCGGCGGCGCCGTCCTGGTGGTCTCGGTGCTGATCGGCGCCTCGATCGGTCCAGCGGGTCCCGACTGGTGGCGGGTGCCGCTCGAGCTGGTCAACCGGCTGCCGCTCGTCGACTTCGAGACCGGGGTCTCGGAGGCCGACTGGGCGATCGTGTGGAG
This sequence comes from Ilumatobacteraceae bacterium, assembly GCA_963825565.1. Taxonomy (GTDB): domain Bacteria; phylum Actinomycetota; class Acidimicrobiia; order Acidimicrobiales; family Ilumatobacteraceae; genus JBFGCT01. The sequence continues at coordinate 483,096 of CAWGTW010000007.1, read as the reverse complement.
GATTCGCATGCCGCGGGTGGTGCTCGGAGGCCTCGTCGGGGGGATGCTGTCGATCGCCGGAGCGAGCTACCAGGGGGTGTTCCGCAACCCACTGGTCGACCCCTACCTGCTCGGCGCCGCGGCGGGCGCCGGTCTCGGCGCCACGATCGCGCTGACATCGGGCCGCGACGTGACCGCCTCGTGGCCGATCGATCCCGTCCCGACGGCCGCGTTCGTCGTCTCGCTGCTGACCGTGCTCGTCACCTACACCGTCGGGGCGTCGTTCGGCGGCTCGCGATCCGGGGTCACCCTGGTCCTCGCCGGCGTCGCGGTCGTGTCGTTCGCCACGGCGCTGCAGACGTTCATCCTGCAACGCAACCTCGAGGTCGTCCGCGAGGTCTTCCAGTGGATCCTCGGCCGCCTCTCGGGCGCGACCTGGAGCGACGTCCGTCTCGTCGTGCCGTACGTCGCGCTGAGCAGCATCGTGCTGATCCTCCACCGCCGGCACCTCGACGTGTTCCGGGTCGGCGACGACGAGGCGGCCACACTCGGCGTCTCGATCGGCCGGACCCGACTCGTCATCGTCGTGGCGGCGACCCTCGGGACCGCGGCGGTCGTGTCGGTGAGCGGGTTGATCGGCTTCGTCGGGCTGGTCGTCCCCCACGCGATCCGCCTCGTCGCCGGCGCCGGGTACCGCCGCCTGTTGCCGCTGACGCTGCTGCTCGGGGCCGCGTTCCTGATCCTCGCCGACGTGCCGGGCCGCATGCTGACCAACCCCGCCGAGACCCCGATCGGCGTCGTGACCGCGTTCATCGGTGCACCGTTCTTCATCTACCTGCTGCGCACCAGGCGGGTGGTCGGGTGATCCTGCGATGAGCGTGCTGGCGTTCGTCGACGTCGCGGTCAGCTACGGCGCCGAGCAGGCGGTCCGCCCCTACACCGACGTCGTCGGCTCGGGGGAGTGGCTCGGTGTGATCGGGCCGAACGGCGCGGGCAAGTCGTCGCTCCTGCGGGCGGTGGCCGGGCTCGTGCGGTCGACCGGGACGGTGACGATCGACGGTCGGTCGCTCGCCGGCCTCCGCGACCGGGAGCGGGCCCAGCTCGTGGCGTACGTCCCCCAGTCGCCGCTGATCCCCGACGACATGACCGTCGTCGAGTACGTCCTGCTCGGCCGGACGCCGTACCTCGCGTACTTCATGTCCGAGACCCGGCACGACCGCGAGATCGCGCTCGACGTGATCGACCGGCTGGCGTTGGGGGTGTTCGCCGATCGCCCGCTCGGGGCACTGAGCGGCGGGGAGCGTCAGCGGGTGGTCATCGCCCGCGTGCTGGCGCAGCAGGCCCCGGTACTCCTGCTCGACGAGCCGACCTCTGCGCTCGACATCGGCCATCAACAGCAGGCGCTCGAACTCGTGACCGAGCTCCGACGCGAGCAGGGGCTGACCGTCGTCTCGGCACTGCACGACCTGACCCTCGCCGGGACGTACACCGATCGGCTCGCGATGTTGCACGAGGGCGAGGTGGTTGCGTCGGGGCCTGCCGCCGATGTGCTCACCGCCGACCGCCTCGCCGAGGTGTTCCACGTCAGCGTCACCGTCGACGTCGACCATGACGGGTCGGTGATCGTCGTTCCCCGCCGCAGTCGTTAGTGCGGTGTCAGCACGCGGTCGAGCCGGTCCGCCGGCCCGCTCCGCCGTTCGTCGCGTCGCACGCGGTCGGGACACCGCCGTCAGTCCAGCGGCGGTACCAGCGCAACGGTCACGGCACTAGCGTGCAGGAAGCGATGGCACAGCGGAAGGGATCGACGTTACGGGCCGGTATCGGTCTCCTCGCCGTCTCCGTCGTGCTCGGTGCGGCCGCCTGCGAACCGGAATCCGATTCGTCGGCGACGACCGCTCCGATCTACGTGCCCCTGACCACGACCGTCCCGCCGACCGTGCCCAGCACCACCACGACGACGGTGCCGGTCGATCTGCTCGGGTCGTGCGTCGAGCTCGCCAAGTTCCAGGCGTTCGTGGGCAACGAGTTCTGGGGAGGGCTCTGGGAGGGCGCCGGGCAGACCGACGAGGGCATGCGCGCCGCGTGCGACTACCTCGCGGCGACCGTGGAACCCGGCTGGCTCGAGCAGATCGACCGGCAGTGGCAGACGATCCGGGTCCTCACCGATCCGGCCCCGACGACCACGCGACTTCCCTGACCGCATCGGTCGGCTCGCCGGCATCTCGTCCCTTCGCCGGTGTCGGACCGAGCCCGTCCGGTGCTCGGCACCGGGGCTCGGTGTTCGCCGCCGTCACCAGTGGCGGAGGTCGACCGGCCAGCGGTCGACGACCGCATCGCCGTCGACCAGCCACATCGCCTCGTGCCGGGCGACGGTCGGGTCGACGTGCGCCGGCAGCAGGCGCACCCGGTCGCCGACGCTCCACCCGCCCGGCTCGTTCGGTGCCAGCGTCGTGTGCTCGTCGGAACAGAAGAACACCTCGCCGTGCTCCCACGTCGGGTTGCCGTGGTCCATCCCGAGCGCCTTCAGCCCGGCGTCGACCACGATCCACCCCTTCGCGCTGACCGAGATGACGGTGGCCAGCAGGTTCAGCGCGATCTCGAACGGGAGGTCGAGGCGGTCGTAGTGCGTGTCCATCAGCAGGTAGCTGCCCGCCTGGATCTCGGTGCACCACGTGTTGGTGTCGAACGTCCCGGTCCCGCCCCCGGACACGATGTCGCCGCCGACGCGCTCGGCCGCGCCGAGCAGCAGTTCCATCGCCCGGCCGACCCGCCCGATGCGCTCGTCCCGGTCGGCGATCGTCATCAGGTGACCCTCGTAGCCCATCACGCCCCGCACCTCGACGCCGGCGGCCCGGGCCCGGTCGGCGAGGCCGCCGGCGTCGTCGGGGTCGCACCCGCACCGCGGGAGCCCGACCTCGACGTCGATCAGCACCGATCGCACGCCGCCGGCGATCGCCGCGTCGAGGATCGGCTCGGAGTCGACCGCCACGGTGATCCGCGCGTCGTCGGCGAGGGCGCCGAGTCGGGAGACGTCGAGCGATTCGTTGGCGAGCAGCAGGTCCTCGCCGAGCCCGGCGGCGACCATCCCCTCGATCTCGCGCGGCGTCGCCGCGCAGAAACCGGTGTGCCCGTCGGCGGACAGCCGGCGGGCGAGCGCTGTCGACTTGAACGCCTTGACGTGCGGTCGCAGCACCCGGCCCGGGAGCACGGCGTCCATCGCCGCACGGTTGGCGTCGAACACCGACGACTCGACGACGAGCGCCGGTGTCGCCAGCTCGTCGATCGTCGTCGGCTCGGTTCGCGAGGGCATGCGACCATTGTGTGTGAACACGGACGCAAATGCCGAACGAGGGGTAACCGGCGGGCTCGGCGGCCCGTTGCCAGCCGAACCGCGGCCACCAGGGCTACCGCCAGGAGCCGTGCGTCTGACGGCGGTCACGACTCGATTCGTGTGACCGACGAGCTCGAGCCCGTTCGTCCTCGGTCACACAGACCCGGGTCGACGTTCAGCGCGGCCGCGACCCGTAGTCCTCCCACGGGTCGTCGCGCTCGCGGATCACTTCGCGGAAGCCCTGTTCCTCGAACGATTCGACCCAGCGATAGGCCTCCTCGGTGTGCCGGGTGACGCCGTCGAAGAACGTCCCGAGCAGTTGTGACGTCCGCAGGCCCATGTTCTCGAACGCCTGGTTGATCAGCAGCTTGTTGAGTGCGAGCTGGTTGGCCGGGATGTGCCGGAACCGCCGTGCCTCGGCCTCGACGACCGCCGAGATCTCGTCGGGCTCGCACACCTGCGAGACGAGCCCGATGCGGTGGGCGGTCGGCGCGTCGATCGCCCGGCCGGTCAGCAGGAACTGCTTGGCGTGTTCGAGCCCGAGCCGGTAGACCCACATCATCGTCGTCGGGGTGCCGAAGATCCGGCTCGGCGCGTAGCCGATGTGTGCGTCCGACGCCATGAAGAGCAGGTCGGCGCACAGCACGAGGTCGGTCGCGCCGCCGACCGCCCAGCCGGTGATCTCGCCGAGCACCGGCTTTGGGCACTCCCAGAGCTTCATGAACCGGCGGACGTTGTGGTTCATGAACTGGTAGTCGCGCACCGGGTCCCACGCGCCCTCCCGTGGCGCCGGACCGCTGGGCGCCGTACGGCGTCGACCACCGCGGGTACTCGCCGTCGCGGTCGCCGGACTCGATGCCGTCGGTCAGGTCGTATCCGGCGGTGAGCGTGCCACCACTGCCGCGGACGACGACGGCGACGACGTCGGGTGACTTGGTCGCCGCGTCGACGCCGTCGGCGATCCCCTGGATCACCGCGTCGGTCAGCGTGTTCTTCTTCTCCGGTCGGTTCAACGTGATGATCGCAAGATCGTCGCGTTCCTCGTAGAGCACTGGATCGGTCACCGGGCGAGCCTGGCACATCGGGCCGACTACGGTCGGCTGATGTGGGGCTCACGATCTCTCACGCCACCGGGCCGGCCGAGCCGCCCGTGCGCGACGTCACCCTCGGCGATCTGCTGCGCGAGGCCGCCGACGCCGCGCCAGACCGGCCGGCACTCGTCGAGGGCGTCCCCGACGCCGCGTCGCGCCGCCAGTGGACGTATCGCGAGCTGTTCGACCAGTCCGAACACGTGGCCCGGGCGCTGCTGGCCTCCCGCTACGCGCCGGGTGACCGGGTGGCGGTCTGGGCGCACAACATCCCCGAGTGGGTGATGCTCGAGTTCGGGTGCGCGCTGTCGGGCATCGTGCTCGTCACGGTCAACCCGGCGTTCAAGGCGTCCGAGCTGGCCTACGTGCTTCAGCAGTCGCGGGCACAGGCGTTGTTCGTCGTGCCCCAGTTCAGGGGAAACCCGATGCTGGCGACCGCCGAGGAGGTCCAACCGACCTGCCCCGAGCTGCGCGAGATCATCCGCTTCGACGAATGGGACGACGTTCCTCGCCCGCGGCGACGGAACCACCGCGTTGCCGGCGGTCACGCCCGACGATCCGATGATGATCCAGTACACGTCGGGCACGACCGGGTTCCCGAAGGGCGCCTACCTCACGCACCGCGGGTTGGCCAACAACGGCGCGCACACCGCCGACCGGATGGGCGCCTCGGTCGGCGGTGTGTACGTCGTGCCGATGCCGCTGTTCCACACCGGTGGCAGCGTCTGCTGCGTGATCGGTGCCGTCGCCAAGCATGCGACCAACGTGCTCGTCGAGGCCTTCGACCCCGGTCTGGTGCTCGAGCTGTTCGACAGGTACCAGGGCACAGCGATCCTCGGTGTGCCGACGATGCTCGTGGCGCTGATCGAGCACCCGGACTTCGCGTCGGTCGACCTGTCGCACGTCGAGGCGTTGTGCTCGGGCGGGTCGCTCGTGCCGGCGCCGCTCGTCAAGACGCTCGAAGAGCGGCTCGGCGCGCCGTTCACGATCGTGTTCGGCCAGACCGAGTGCTCGCCGGTCGCGTCGATGACCCAGCCGGCCGACACGATCGAGGACAAGGCGGGCACGATCGGCCCACCGATGCCGGGCGTCGAGGTGAAGATCATCGACCCGGAGTCGGGCGAGACGCTGCCGATCGGCGCGATCGGGGAGTACTGCACGCGCGGGTACCACGTGATGAAGGGCTACTTCGAGATGCCCGAGCAGACCGCCGAGGCGATCGACGCCGACGGCTGGCTGCACACCGGCGACCTCTGCGCGATGGACGAGCGGGGTTACTGCACGGTCGAGGGCCGGCTGAAGGACATGATCATCCGGGGCGGTGAGAACATCTATCCCCGCGAGCTGGAGGAGTTGCTGTTCGCCCACGAGGCGGTCGGCGACGTGGCGGTCGTCGGCCTCCCCGACGAGAAGTGGGGCGAGAGCGTCGCCGCCTTCATCCGTCCTGCGCCCGGGCACACCGTCGACAAGTCCGAGTTGTTCAACTACACGCGAGAGCACCTCGCCCCGCACAAGACGCCCAGGCATTGGTTCGCCGTCGAGGAGTTCCCGCTGACCGGGTCGGGCAAGATCCAGAAGTTCAAGCTGCGCGAGCAAGCCGGCGAGGGCGTCTGGCCCGAGCTCTGACCCGCCCCGCAGTGTCGGCGGCCGGGTCCGGCGATCTACGCTGCCCCCATGAGCGAGAGTCCGTATCCGACGTTTCCGGGGGTCGAGCCGTACGGTGCGGTGCGCTCGGTCGCCGACGAGCGTGCCCACCGCAAACGGGCATGCGCGCTCGGGTATCGCATCTTCGGCGCGATGCGCTGGGGCCAGCTCGGCGACGGGCACGTCTCCGCACGCGACCCCGAGCTGACCGACCATTTCTGGTTGCTCGACTGGGGGGTCCCGTTCACCGAGGCGACCGTCGACCGGCTCGTGCTCGTCGGACCCGACGGTGAGGTCAAGGACGCCGCCGGCAACCCGACCGGGGCGGTGAACACCGCCGGCTACAACATCCACGCGCCGATCCTCGCCGCCCGGCCCGAGGCGGTCGGCGCCGCCCACACGCACACCCAGTTCGGCACGCCGTGGTCGGCCAACGTCGAGCCGTTCCGGGCGATCAGCCAGGAGTCGTGCGCCTTCGTGTTCGACCAGGCGCTGTTCGACGACGAGGAGGTCGAGGTCCTGACGATCGACGGCGGCAAGCGGATCGCCGCCGCGCTGGGCGAGCACAAGTTGGTGATCCTTCGCAACCACGGGCTGCTGACCGTCGGTCACTCGGTCGAGGAGGCGGTCGGTTGGTTCGTGATGGCCGAGCGGGTCGCCGAGGTCCACGTGAAGGCCCCGGGTGGGCGCCCGATCTCCGACGAAGCGGCTGCGGTCGCGGCGTCGACCCTCAGCGTCGCCGATGTCGGATGGCGGGTCTTCCAGTGGTTGCAGCGGTCGGTCGTGCCCGACCCGACCGTCGTCGACTGACGATCGAGGGTTCGGTCAGGCGGGCGAGTCCCGAAGCACGACGTTACGCGGTCGCCGGCTCGTCGGTCGTCGCCCGGATCCGCTCGACACGGCGGTTCTCGACGACGAGGACGGCGAGGATCAGCAGGTCGAGGAGCACGAGCAGCGTCACGCCGTCGAGGTCCGCACCGGCGAGCAGCAGCACGGCGGTGAGGGCGCCGCCGACGAGGCGCTCGCGGGCGACGACCCGGAACGCCCGGAAGATCGCGATCAGGACTCCACCGAAGAAGAGCCCGAGACCGACGAACATCGTCACCCGGAACTCGACCGGGAGTGGGTCCTTCGGGTGGAGGGTGATCTCCTCCAACGCTGCCGCCGCGGCGATGATCCCGGCGACGATCGGGATGTGGGCGTAGGTGTACACGTCCCTGGCGTACCGTCCACGGCTCCGGCTCTCGGTCTGCTCCAGGCCGTACTCCATCGACGGCTGCGCCCGATCGAAGTACGCCCACCACAGCAGTCCGCCGAACACGCCCGACGCGGTGAGCGCGGTGATCGACTGCGCCGAGAACCCCTGCCCGACGGCGATCGAGTCGACGAGCGGCTTGCCGATCGCCACGATCACCTCACCGAGGGCGACGATGATGATCAGCCCGTGCCGTTCGGCGAAGTGCCCCGGGCGGACCACCCAGTCGCCACCGCCGGCGTTGACGGTGCTGCCGATGAAGATGAGCAGCCCGAGCACCCAGGCGACCACCCGCGCCTCGTCGGACAGGAACCCGCCGGCGATGATCGTGGCGAACGCGACGACCGTCGGGATCGAGTAGGTCACCGCCGCTCGGTAGTTCTCCGACCCGGTCTCCGCCCCCACGATCAGGAGGCCGATCCCCATCACGCTGATCAGGCTGAGCGGGATCGCGAACAGCAACCCGCCGTCGTCGAACGCCGTCGTCACCGCCGCCGCCATCGGCACGCTGGCCGCCGTCGCGACGAGAAAGATCGCCCGCACGATCCGGCTGTTGCCGGCGACCGCATTGGCCGACCACGTGACCTGCGACCACGGCAGCCAGAGCATGAGGAAGATCAGCGCAGCCTCTGCGGCGCCGTCCCACGTGGGTTGTTCGATCAGCAGGCTCACCAGTTGCGAGAACGCGAACACGTACGCCAGGTCGAAGAACAGCTCGACCGGATCGGCCGCGAAGTCCTCGGTCTTCTCCGGGACGACGAGACCACGCATGGGCGAGCACGATAGTGCCGCAACGGTTGGCGGGGTCCGCCGGTCGTCGCATGCCCGGGGCGGACCGTGCGCTCGATCGTCCCGGCAACGCGAGGTCGATCTCCGGCGCAACGATGTCGCGATCGTGCCTCCTCCGGCGCGGGCGAGATCCCGATCCGATTCCGGGAGCGCGCCGAGATCGAGGGTCGAGCAGAACCCGTACCCGCCGCAGGCGGTACGACGACGGCTGACCGCAACGCCGGGCCGCGATCGCGTCGGGCCGGACCCGACCCACTCGCGGTAGTAGACACGTCCTGGTGTGGGTGCCGATCACGCTGGCCGCAGCGACGTTCCAGATCCTGCGGACGTCACGCCAGCACCAACTGCGGGGCGTACTCTCCACTGCAGCGGCCAGCTACGTCCGCTTCCTTTACGGCGCCCCCCTCGCCGTGCTCTGCAGCGTCGTGCTGTTCGTCGTCATCGGACGCGACTTCCCGACGATCCCCGGTGAGTTCTGGCCGATCATCGCCGCAGCAGGCGTCGCCCAGATTCTCGGCACCGTCGCCTTGCTCGCATCGTTCAGGATCCGGGACTTCGCGGTCGGGACCGTCTACAGCAAGAGCGAAGTCCTCATCCTGGCCGCGCTCGGAGCCATCGGGCTCGGCACCGCCCTCGAACCTGCAGGATGGATCGGGGCGATCCTCGTCACGATCGGTGTCGTGTCGCTCGCCGCCCACGGACCGATCGGCGAGGCGCTCGACGCGACCGACCCCGCAGCAGTCCTCGGCCTGGTCGCCGGTGGCATGTTCGGACTCGCTGCGATCGGCATCGGTGAAGCAGCCGACCGCCTCGAAGCGGGACCGTCGTTCGACCGGGCGATGCTCACGCTCACCGTCATGCTCGTCATCCAGGCGCTCATCAACACCGCCTGGTTCGCTGCCACCGACCCCGCTGAGATCAGCTCGACGGTCCGATCGTGGCGTCCGGCGATCGCGGTCGGCGTCCTGTCGATGTGCGGCTCGCTCGGCTGGGCCTGGGCCTTCACACTCGCCAGCGCGGCGAAGGTCCGCACGCTCGGCCAGGTCGAACTGGTCATCGCGTTCCTCGTGGCCCGATTCGTGCTGCACGAACGACACACCCGAGCCGACTACCTCGGCAGCGCCCTCGTCCTCGTCGGCGTCGTTCTCGTCACCTGGCTCGGCTGACCGACAGGAGCCCCCGGGGTCCCCGCTGGTTCGTGGAGCGGACACGGTGGTCGGGGTGCGGCGGGCAACGTGGTCGACATCCGCACGCGTCCTGAGATCGCCCGCCCGTACGCCGGTCTGGCGCTAGCGCTCGGAGGAGGGCTCGTACCACGCGTCGTCGTTGACCAGGATGCCGTCGGCCTCCGACGGGCCCCACGAGTTACGGAAGTACGGGTAGATCGGACCCGGGCGGTCGAGTGCCGGCTGCGTGACCCGCCACGTCCCCTCGACCACGTCCTGGCGGGCGAAGCGGCGCAGCGAACCGAGGAGCGCATCGCCGAGCAGTCGCTCGTAGGCATCTTGGCGCTCGCCGAGCGCGGCGGCGAAGTCGACGTTGACGTCGACGTTCTGGCTGTCCAGGTGCGGACCGGGCGTCTTGGCCTGGAGCACGAAGGTCACGCCGTCGTGCTTGCCGAGCCGGAGTCGGATCAGGTTGCGCTCGGGCGCCGGACCGCCCGCCTCGTCGAACAGCATGCGCGGTGGCCGCCGCAGTTCGACGACCGCTTCGGTGGCTGCGACCGGGAGCGCCTTGCCGACCCGCACGTACCACGGCACGCCCGCCCAGCGCCACGAGTCGATCTCCAGACGGGCGGCGACGAAGGTCTCGACCTCCGAGTCGGGGTCGACGCCGGGCTCGTCGCGGTAGCCGACGTACTGCCCGCGCACGAGCGCGTTGCAGTCGATCGGTCGCATTGCGTTGATCACCTTGGCCTTCTCGTCCTGGAGGAAGCCGGCATCGGGTCCGGCCGGCGGCTCCATCGCCAGCAGGGAGACGACCTGCAGCAAGTGGTTCTGGAGCACGTCGCGGATCGCGCCGACCCCCTCGTAGAACGCGCCCCGCCCTTCGATGCCGATCGTCTCGGACATCGTGACCTGGACGCTGCGGACGTAGTTGCGGTTCCAGACCGGCTCGAGCAGCGTGTTGCCGAACCGGAACACGAGCAGGTCCTCGACGGCCTCCTTGCCGAGGTAGTGGTCGATGCGGAAGATGTGGTCCTCGGGGAACACGGCGTGCAGGGTCTTGTTCAGCTCGATCGCCGAGGCGAGGTCCCGTCCGAACGGCTTCTCGACGACGATGCGGCCCCGCGTGTTCAACCCGACCGATGCCAGCTTCTCCGCGACCATCGGGAACATCGACGGGGGGATCGCCATGTAGAACACCGCCGTGTCGGAGCCGTGGCCGCGCAGCTTGGCCTCCAGCTCGTTCCATGTCGCCTCGTCGGAGTAGTCGCCCTGGATCAGGTCGAGCTTCTTGGCCAACGAGTCGATGATCGCAGTGTCGGCGGAGTCGACCCGCTCGAGGATCGAGTCGCGGGCGCGATCGCGGAAGTCGTCGTCGGTCCAACCGCTCCGAGCGACGCCGATGACCGGGACGGTGAGCGCCCCGTGTCGCTCCAGGTGGTAGAGGGCGGGGAACAGCTTGCGCTTGGCGAGGTCCCCGGTCGCCCCGAACAGCACGAGGGCGTCGGCCTTCGGCTGGTGCGTGTCGATCTGCGTCGTATCGACGTACACGCCGCGCCTGATCGGCTGGGTCACCGGATCGGTCGGGCCGTCGCTCGGCCGGTCGGCCTCGCCCGGGGTCTCGTGATCGCTCATCGTGTCGAATCCGTTCTGGTTGGCTCGGCCTCGGAGCGGGTCGGAGCGTGGGGGGTTTGGTCGGCCTCGCGCCGGGCTTGGTCGCTGGCGCTCCCGGCGCCGGCGGTGGTGCTCATCGTGTCGAATCCGTTCTGGTTGGCTCGGCCTCGGAGCGGGTCGGAGCGTGGGGGGTTTGGTCGGCCTCGCGCCGGGCTTGGTCGCTGGCGCTCCCGGCGCCGGCGGTGGTGCTCATCGTGTCGAATCCGTTCGCTCGGTGTGGCCGCCGAAGCCGGCGCGCATCGCGGAGAGCACCTGATCGGCGACATCGCTACGACCGCGCGAGGAGAACCGTTGGTACAGGGCGGCGGAGAGCACCGGCACCGGCACCCCCTCGTCGATCGCCGCGTCGATCGTCCACCGACCCTCGCCGGAGTCGCTGACGTGGCCGGAGAACTGGTCGAGTTGCGGATCGGCGAGGAGCGCCTCGGCGGTCAGGTCGAGCAGCCAGGAGCTGATCACCGAGCCCCGCCGCCAGACCTCGGTCACCTTGGCCAGATCGAGGTCGAACCGATAGTACTCCGCCGCCTCGAGCGGAGCGGTCTCGGCGTCGTCCTGGTGGTCGATCGACCCGATGTTCGCCTTGGCGAGCACGTTGAGGCCCTCGGCGTACGCGGCCATCAGCCCGTACTCGATCCCGTTGTGGACCATCTTCACGAAATGGCCCGCGCCGCTCGGCCCGCAGTGCAACCACCCTCGCTCCTCCGGCGCGCTGTCGCCGCTGCGGCCCGGTGTGCGATCCGCTGCCGTGACACCCGGTGCCAGCGTGTCGAAGATCGGCGCCAGCCGGTCGATCGCATCGTCGGCGCCGCCGATCATCAGGCAGTAGCCGCGGTCGAGCCCGTGCACGCCGCCACTCGTGCCGACGTCGACGTAGCGGATACCCGACGGTGCGAGCGCTGCAGCTCGGTCGACGTCGTGGTGGTACCAGGAGTTGCCCCCGTCGACGACGATGTCGCCCGGTTCGAGCAGCGGGGTCAGCCGCCCGAGCGTGTCGCCGACGTACGCCGCCGGGACCATGATCCAGATCGCCCGCGGGGTGTCGAGCGCACCGACCAGTTCCTCGAGCGACCGCGCGCCGCGCACACCTTCGTTCTCCAGCTCGGCGATCGGTTGCTCTGCGACGTCGTGGGCAACGCAGTCGTGTCCGCCCGCGGCGAGGCGGCGGACCATGTTGGCACCCATCCGGCCGAGCCCGATCATCCCGAGTTCCATGCCGACAGGTTGCCATGCCCCGGTCGGATCACCACCGGTCGACCGCGTGTTCCGCGCCGGTGTCGCACTCGGTACCGTCGGCTCGGTGCCGCCGCTCGACGACTCACGGGAACTCGATCGTCACGTCGAACTCGCCGCGGCCGCCCACCAGCGACTGCTCGCCGCGCTCGACGACGTCGCGCCGGAACTGGCGGTCGCAGCGCCGTCCAGGTTGCCAGGGTGGACCAGGGGACACGTCCTCACCCACCTGGCACGAAACGCGGACGGCCATCGGCGCATGATCGAAGGGGCGCTCGAGGGTCGCGTCGTCGACCAGTACGAGGGTGGCGCGGCGGGGCGCGACCGGGAGATCGAGATCGGCGCCGGCCGCGCCGCCGACGAGCAGATTCACGACGTACGACGATCGATCTGGGCGTTGGAAGCGGCGTGGGCGGCATCGACGTGGGAGGGGGAGGGACGAGCCGCGAGCCGCGGCGTGATCCCGGTGCGCGACCTCCCGTTCCGGCGGCTGCGGGAGGTGTCGGTCCATCACGTCGACCTCGACATCGGATACGAGCTCGAGGATCTCCCGGGCGAGTACGTCCGCCTCGAGCTGCGACGGCTGGAGATGGGGTGGAAGGCCCGCCAACCGATGGGGATGACGGCGCTGCCACCGGGTGCGCTCGCCGCCTCGCCGACACAGCGGTTGGGTTGGTTGCTCGGCCGGGCGGCGATCGACGGCCTTGCACCGGCCGGGATCTTCTGAACCGCGAGCCGGTTCGCCCGGCGCGTCCTGCAGCTCGCCGATGGCGGCCTGCGCTCGGACGGGTCGTGGGTTCAGCCCGCGCTCAGTCGGTCGTGTGGCCGGCCTCGTTCAGGTCGTCGACGCTGTTCTCCTCGAGGATCGTGTCCAGGTATGGCCCGCCACCGGCGTCGCGAACGGCGTCGAGGAGGTTGAGGACGGCGCGTTGCCGCTGGTCGGGCGCGATCGCCGGGTCGAGGAGGATCGAGTCGATCTCGCGAAGCCGGCTCTCGAGCGACCGGAGCGGCGCGGCGCCGACACGGGTCGCCCCGCTCGCCCGCCGCACGTCGGGATCGGTGACGAATCGGCGGCAGGCCTCGATCTGGATCGACTGGTAGGCGACGGGGCCGAGACGGCGGCCGACCGAACGGTCGGCGCGGATCGTGCCGACGATCGCGTCGGTGAGCGAGTCGCCGACGAACCCCACGATCGCCCGCCGCGTCCCGTCCCAACCGGCGAGGAGGCTCCCGATCGCAACGCCGAGACCGATCGCGCCGCCGACGCGCAGCATGGTCGTCCGGCGGGTCGCCGCGGCGATCGCCGACTCCTCGATCTCGTTGCTCGCCGAGAGCTCGATCAGCTCGGCGAACTCGGCGACCGAACCGATGTCGACCTGCGGATCCGGACCGAGCGCATCCCTGATCGACCTGCCGAGCACCGTCCCCAGAACGGCCCGCGCCGACGGCGTTCTGACGATCGCACCGAGGAAGTCGACGAGCTCCTCGCGCGTCGACAGCGTGAGGTCGAATTCGGCGTCGAGACCGTGCGAGCGCACGATGACCGGTTCGTGCTCGTTCTCGAGACCGGGGATCAGCGTCGGGACGAAACCGCCGATCGCGGTCGCCAACCCGGTTGCCGCCCCCCGCTGGAAGCCGTAGTCGTCGAACTGCCGCTCGTTGGCGAGGCGGATGAACTCCCGCAGTGCTCCGTAGCCGGCTGGCAGCAGGTCGGGATCGGTGTGGGGCGCGACCAGCATCGCGGCCACGACGAAGTCGGCGACGAGTTGCTGGTCGATCGGCGGCCACCCGGCCAGGGCGGCCGCGACGCCATCGCGTCCGAGGACGTCGAGGCACCGCCCCGGCTCGTCGAGCACGGACGCGATCAAGGTGTCGGCGGCGCCGGCGTACTTGTCCATCTCCCACCCGGCCTCCCACCACGGCGCGGCGAGGGTCGCCGCCAGCGCGTCGGATCGGAAGTCGGCGGGAAAGGCGGCCAGACCGACGAGCAGCCCGATCAGGGGCGTGCGGTACGTCGCAGCAGCGAGTTCGTCGGCGAAGGCCGGGTCGGTGCGCACCCGGCGGGCCAGCTCGACCGCCAGGCTCCGACGCTCCTCCAGCCAGCGCGCGAACGCTTGCCGCGCGGCGTCGCCGTCGACGAGAGGGACCAGCTCGTCGAGCCGCCCGACCACGGTCAGCAACTCCTCGTCGTCGAGCTTGCCGTAGGGCGTGTAGCTCAGCCACGTCGCGCTCGCCGACCATTCGGCGCGGAGCCCGGCGACCGACCTCGAGTCCCAGGTGAGCATCGCCTCGCTGGCCTCGATCTCCCGGAGCAGCGGCATCCACGTGTCCTCGAGGTTGCGCCGCGCGTTGCGTACGGCGAGGACGGCGTCGTCGGCGGCCGGGTCGTCGGAGCGGATCGTCGCCAGCGCCTCGATCGACTCGAGCGTGGTCCGCGTCAGGCGGCGGATGCGTCTCGGGTCGTAGCCGACCTCGACCGTCATTGCCCGGGTAGGGCGGCGTCGCAGGCCGCCGCCCGGGCGTCGAGGAGGTGCGCCTGCCAGCGCAGGTCGTCGGCCGCAGCGTGCAGTTGCGCGAGGTTGCGCTGCAGGAGCCCGACGCAGAGCGACGGCCGCTGCCCGCGCCAGGTGGCGTCGTCGGCCAGGCCTTCGAGTTGCATGGCCGGCGTCGTGTCGATGGTGCGGGCGAGATGACGGAGGCGGCGAGCTCGCGCTCGGAGTTGGGTTGCCTGATCGTGCGACATGCGATCTCCAGTGGTCGGGGTCACTGCGACGGTGGGCGCCGACCCCTGCCGGTTGGGAATCGTGGAACACCCGGTGTCAGGCACCGGGTGTCAACGATCGTTGATGTCGGCGAGCTGCACGACCCGATCGGCGACCAGCCGGGCCTCGTCGACATCGTGGGTCACGAGCAACGTCGTGATGCCGGTCTCGCGCAGCAGGCTCGCCAGCTCGACGGCGAGCCGGTCGTGGAGCTCCCGGTCGAGCCCGGTCAGCGGCTCGTCGAGCAGGACGATCGCCGGCTCGGCGATCAGCGTCCGGGCGAGGGCCACCCGTTTGGCCTCGCCGCCGGAGAGGTCGGTGACCCGGCGGTCGCCGAACCCGCCGAGACCGACGCGCTCGAGCCAGGCCGCCGCTCGACTTGCCCGCTCGGGGCGGCCGATCCCCTGCATCTTCAACCCGAAGGCGATGTTGTCGAGCGTCGAGCGGTGGGGAAACAGCTGGTTGTCCTGGAACACCATCCCGACCCGGCGCCGGTGGATCGGGGCCGAGGTCACGTCGACCTCGTCGATCCATACCGTTCCGGAGTCGGGCCGCACGATGCCGGCGACGACACGGAGCAGGGTGCTCTTGCCGCTGCCCGACGGGCCGGCCAACGCGACGACGTCGCCCGTCCCGAGCGCCAGCGACACGCCGTCGAGCACCGGGACCCCATCGAAGGCCACCGACACGCCGTCGAGCGCCAGCGTGCTCATCGCGGGCGCTGCGCCCGCCTCGGTGAGGCGCGGGGACCGAGGTCGCTGAGGTGGTCGACGGCGATGACGAGCACGATCGTCGCGCCGGCCAGGATGACCGCCAGGACCGCGCCCTGTGCCTGGAGCAACGAGCCGGTACGGCCGAGCAACCGCTCGATCGCGATCGGCAGGGTCTCGCCGCCGGTGCGGGAGAGGAAGCTCGTCGCCCCGAACTCGCCGAGCGAGATCGCCGCCGCCAGTGCGCCACCGACCGCAAGGGGGCGCCAGAGTTGTACGACCACCGTCTCCGCCCACGCCCGGACCGGCGACGCACCGAGCGTCGCTGCAGCGTCGGTGAGCTGCGGGTCGACGGCGCGCAGCACGCCGATGGCCGACCGGACGACGAACGGCACGGCGATCAGCGCGTGTCCGACCGGGACGAGCCACCAGGCGGCGCGCCAGTCGAACGGGGCGGCGTCGAACGTGATCAGCATCCCGAAGCCGATCGTCACCGCCGACGTCCCGACCGGCAGCATCAGCCCGACGTCGAGCAGACGGCCCGATCGCCCGGCGGCGGCGATCGCCAGGCTGGCGAGCGCTCCGACGGTGACGGCGATCGCCGTCGACCACGCGGCGATCCGGACCGAGTTCCACAGCGCATCCATCGGGTCGATCCCGATCCGCAGCCCCGGTCGGATCTCGGTGCGGCCGAGGGTCGTCCACGCGTGCGCCGACCACCCCGTCGGCGTCGAGAACGAGCGCACGACCAGCGCAGCGAGCGGGGCGAGCACCACCGCTGCGCACAGTCCGGCGACGATCGCCACCGTCCGCCGCTCGCCGTCCACCGCGCCACGCCGGGTCGTGGCGGGCCGGAGATCGATCGCCCGGCTGTACCGGCGCTGGGCGATCGCCGACCACGTCACCATGGCTCCGAGGACGACGAGCTGGATCAGCGTGAGGACGGCCGCGCCGCCGACGTCGCCGAGCTGGGTCGCCCTGCGCCACACCTCGACCTCGATCGTGCGGGTGCCGGGTGAGCCGAGCACGCGCACGACGCCGAACGAGGTGAACGTGAACAGGAAGACGATCGCGGCCGCCGCGGTGAGCGCCGGTCGGAGCAGCGGGAGGGTCACCTCGGCGACGACGCGGCGCGGTGACGCTCCCAGCGTTGCGGCCGCAGCCTCCATGTCGGCCGGCAGGCGCTCCCAGACGACGCTGACGAGTCGCACGACGACCGCCAGGTTGAACACGACGTGCGCCCCGATCACCGCCCAGACGGTGCGATCGAGCGAGTCGGGCAGGAGCGCGAGGAACGCTGCGCCCATCACGACGGTCGGGAGGACGAAGACCGCGGTCAGCAACCCGACGAGGAGGGTGCGCCCGCGGAACTCGTAGCGGGCGACGACGTAGGCCGGTGCCAGGCCGAGCGCGATCGTGGCGACCGTCGAGACGCTCGCCTGCCAGAACGTGAACCACACGATCTCCCACGTCGACCGGCGTCGGATCGTCTGGCCGAACGCGTCCCCGTCGAGCCCAGCGGCCAGCAGCGTGACGAACGGCCAGACGTAGAACACGGCGAGCCCGAGCGCCGGAACGAAGCAGAGCGCGACGAGGAGCGGGCGCGGCAGCGGCCGACCGGTCGGGTCGGCGCGCACCGCCATGGCGCCGGGGCGAGCGCGCCGTCGCCCCGGCGACCGGGTGCCGGTCGGGCCGGTGCCGTCGGCCGCCGACGATCTGCGGGGCGCATCGACGCTCATCCGGGGTCGTCCGCGCCCCGTTCCGGAGCGGGCTGGTCGAACACGGTGAGGACACCCGACGACAGCTCGATCGAGACCTCGGCGAACGGCGTGTCCCCGATCGATACCTCGTTGCTGATGCCGAGGCCGTCGACCGGGAAGATCTCGGCCTGATCGAGTGGCCACCGGACTCCGTCGATCGAGACCTTGGTGCAGGTGCCGTGGAGCGCGAGGAGCGAGAGCGTCGATCCGGCGACGAGGTCGAGCGTGGCACGACCGGGACCATGGACGACCTCGACGTGCTGCCCACCCCACCAGGCGTCGATGCGCGGCACGCTGGTCAACGCCGGGGCGCCGAGCGCGCCGAGCGCCGCGATCGTGTGGTCGAGTCGATCGCCCCCGCCGACCAGCGTGAGCCGTTCCGGGTCCATGTCGACGGCGAACGCGAGCGCCAGTTCGGTGTCGGTCCGGTCCTTGTCGGTCGGGTGCTGGTCGATCGTGACGTGCTCGCGCGCCCACGCCAGGCCGGCCGGAGTGACCGAGTCGAGGTCGCCGATCAGCCCGGAGGGGGCCAGCCCGGCGGCCAACGCACGATCGATGCCGCCGTCGACGGCGATGATGATCGCCTCGGCCGGGATGCGCGACACGACGTGGCGCGGGAGTGGACTGGATCCGGTGACGATGACAATGCGTTCGTTCACTGCTTCCTCCGCCGGCATTACCCGGATCAGGTCTGCGGGTCGGCGACGGCGGTCACCCTCTCAGCCCGGCGCACCACCGAGCTCCCCGTTCGGTGTGCTGAGCGTACCGACATCGCGCGCCGATGTCGGTACGGCGTGGTCGTACGAGGCCGGTGCCGCGTGCGGCGTGCCACGGCGCCGACCCGTTCCGGCCGGCGATCGCCGCGCCGTTCGTGCCCCGTTCCCCGCAGCACGTACGGTTGGATCCGTGCGGATCGGGATGTCGCTGTCGTCCACGTCGACCCTGCCGGCCCGCGCGGCTGCCCGGCACCTGCTCGATCGCGTCCGCACCGCCCGCGACGCCGGGCTCGACACGCTGACGTTCGGGGACAGCCACGGACGGTCGGGGGAGCGCTACTTCCAGAACGTCCCGACGCTCGGGCGCGCCCTCGCCGAGTGGGATCCGGCACGTCCCGCCGGCTGCCTGTTCCTCGCCCCGATGTGGTCGCCGGTGCTGATGGCCGAGCAGATCGGCACGCTGGCCGCGTTCCACGACGGGCCGTTCATCGTCCAGACCGGACTCGGCGGTGGCCCGGAGCAGTTCGCCGCGCTCGGCGTCCCCTACCGCCCCAGGGGGGCGGCGCTCGAGGAGGCGGTCGAGATCGTCAACGCCCTGTTCGCCGGCGAGACGGTGTCGAGCGTGCGGTACGGGATCGAGGGGGCAGCGATCGACCTGGTCCCACCCGACGGCGTGACCTGGTGGATGGGCACGATGGCGCCGGCGGGGATCGAGCGGGCGGCGCGTTTCGGCGCGACCTGGTACGCATCCCACGGAGCGACGCGGGCGCTGCTGCCCGAGCTCGTCGACCTGTACCGGACCGCGTGCGCGATGGCGGGCACGACGCCGGCGGTCGCGCTGCGCCGCGATGCGGTCGTGCTCCGCGACGGCGACCGTGCCCGCGCCGCGAGGCGAACCGCGATCGGCGGCGGGCACCGCGGGATGACCGAGGAGATGATCGTGGCCGGGACGCCCGACGACGTGATCGAGCAGCTCGCGCCGATCCGCGACATGGGGATCGACGAGGTGACGATCCGCACGATCGGCGTCGATCCGGACTCCGACCTCGAGACGATCGAACTGCTCGGCGAGGTTCGCGCCGCGCTCGCTGCGTCCGATTGAGGGCGTCCAGGCCCGCCCACTATGTTCGTTCGTTGAACTCGCTCGACGAATCCAGGGGAGCAGCGATGACCACCACCGACGTGCCGCCGACGGACCGGCCGGCGGATGCGGCCACGGCCTGGCATCCCACCGCGTGCATCCTGTGCTCGATCAACTGTGGCATCGAGGTGCGCGTCGATGGCCCGACGATCGCCCGCGTCCGCGGCGACAAGGCGCACCCGGCGTCGGCCGGGTACGCCTGCGAGAAGGCACTGCGCCTCGACCACTACCAGAACGGTCCGCACCGGCTGGCCAGCCCGCTGCGCCGCCGTCCCGACGGGACCTTCGAGGAGATCGACTGGGACACCGCGATCGCCGAGGTTGCCGCCCGTTTCCGCGACGTCATCGACGAGCACGGCGGCGACAAGATCCTGTTCTACGGCGGTGGTGGGCAGGGCAACCATCTCGGCGGCGGGTACGGCGGCGCCACCAGAGCGGCGCTCGGCATCGAATATCAGTCGAACGCGCTCGCCCAGGAAAAGACCGGCGAGTTCTGGGTCGACGGGCAGTTGTTCGGCCGCTCGAGCTGCCACACGACCGGCGACTACGACCGTGCCGAGGTGGCGGTGTTCTGGGGTAAGAACCCGTGGCAGTCGCACGGGTTCCCCCAGGCGCGACGGATCCTCAAGGCGATCGCCAACGACCCGGCGCGAACGCTGATCGTCGTCGACCCACGGCGTACCGAGACCGCCGATCTTGCCGACATCCACCTCCGCCCCGCGCCGGGCGGCGACGCCCACCTCCTCGCTGCGCTCCTCAAGCTGCTCGCCGACGGCGGTCACCTGGCGACCGGCTGGCTCGCCGAGCACGCCAACGGCCTCGACGTCCTGCTCGGCCACCTCGCAGGGGTCGACGTCGGCGAGTCCTGTTCGAAAGGCGGCGTCGACGAGGCCGACGTCCGGCGGGCGGCGGCGCTGATCGGCTCGGCGTCCGAGGGCGTGTCGATCTTCGAGGACCTCGGGATCCAGCAGGCCCCGCACTCGACGCTCAACAGCTACCTCGAGAAGCTGGTCGTGCTGCTGACCGGCAACTTCGGTGTGCCCGGCGGGATGAACCTGCACACGCGGTTCGCGTCGCTCGGCGGTGGCGGCCGTGGCCGACGCGGTGGTCCTGCTCCGGCGACGCCGGTCACCGGGCATCGCCTGGTGACCGGGCTCGTGCCGTGCAACGTGATCCCCGACGAGATCCTGACCGACCACCCCGACCGGTTCCGGGCGCTCCTGGTCGAGTCGGGCAACCCGGTCCACTCGATCGCCGACAGCCAGCGGATGCGTGAGGCGCTCGCCGCTCTCGACCTCGTCGTCGTGATCGACGTCGCCCTGACCGAGACCGCCCGCTGCGCCGACTACGTCCTGCCGGCGGCGTCGCAGTTCGAGAAGTGGGAGTGCACCTTCTTCAACCTCGAGTTCCCGGACAACACCTTCCACCTCCGACGTCCTGTGTTCGAGCCGCTGGAAGGCACCCTGCCGGAGTACGTGATCCACGCCCGGCTGTGCCGGGCGCTCGGGGCCTACACCGACGACGACCTCGCCCCGTTGCATCGCGCCGCTGCCGTTGGCCGCAGCGAGTACGCCACCGCACTCTTCGCCTTCGTCGCCGAGCACGAGCACCTCGCCAAGTTGCTGCCGGTCGTCCTCTACGAGACCCTCGGCCCCACGCTGCGGACACCCGACGGAGACGATGCGTCGGGCGCCGCCGCGATCTGGGGGCTGGCGCAGACCGCGGCCGGGTTCTGGGACGCCTCGATCCGGCGGGCGGGGTTCGGCGACCCGGCCGGTGGCGACGCACTGGGCGACCAGCTGTTCGACGCCATCCTGGCGAGCCCGTCCGGCCTGGTCTTCTCCGTCGACGACTACGACGAGACGATGCGGCGCGTGCTGACCGCCGACGGGAAGGTCAACCTCGTCATCCCGGCGTTGCTGGAGGAGTTCGACGGACTGCGCACCGCGCCGGCACCGGTCGCCCGGGACGATGCGTTTCCGCTGGTGCTCTCCGCCGGTGAGCGCCGCTCGTCGACGGCGAACACGATCTACCGCGACCCGGCCTGGCGCAAGAACGACCGCCAGGGGGCATTGCGGATCTCCCCCGACGACGCCGCCGCGCTCGGACTTGCCGACGGCGACCGGGCGCGGGTGGAGACCAAGCGCGGTGCCGCCGTTGCGATCGTCGAGGTCACCGACATGATGCGCCAGGGGCACGTGTCGCTCCCGAACGGTCTCGGGTTGGGTGCCGGCGGCGACCCCTCCGACGCGGTCGGAGTCGCCCCGAACGAGCTGACATCGAGCGACGAGCGCGACTGGTTCGCCGGCACCCCGTTCCACAAGCACGTCCGCGCCCGGGTCGAGCGTGTCGCCGACGCCGTCCCGCTGGCCGGCCGGTGACCCGATCCGTGCCGGTTCCCCTCATCCGGGGTTGGGCTGACCGAATTGGTCCGAGATCGACGTGTCCGGTTGCGCGAACCGGTGCGGCGGGTATGTGGGCGGTGGGATGAGGCGCACCCGATTCGACGATTGACCCTGCCCCATCGCCCGGACGACGGACCTGATCGGCGACTGGTGGACCCCGCTCGTGATGCGCGAGGCGTTCCTGGGGGCGCGCAGGTTCGAGGAGTTCCAGACGGCGCTCGACGCGCCGCGCGCGGTCCTCGCGGCGCGCCTGAAGCGGTTGTGCGACGAGGGCCTGCTCGATCGTGTCGAGTACCAGCCGAACCCGCCCCGGTTCGAGTACCGGTTGACGGCGAAGGGGCGCGAGCTGTGGGGTGTGCTCGCCGCGATGTGGCGATGGGGGTCGGACTGGTCGTGGCCCGAGGGTGACGTGCCGCCGGTGGTACTGCGGGACCGCGAGACCGGACGGGTCGTGCGTCCGGTGGTGGTCGACGAGCGGACCGGCGAGCGGCTCGACGTGCGGGCGTTGCGCGTCGAGCGGGTCGCTCCGACCGTTGCCGACCTGGTCGACTGACGCCGGCGGCGGTGCCGGTCGACCCCGGTCGGGCTAGGCCGCCTCGGCGACCGATCGCTCGAACACGCGCGGGCCGCTGCGACCGATGATGCTCCCGGCACCGAACGCGGCGGACACCTCCTCGATGCACTCGACGTGCTCGTCGATGATCTCGCCGATCACCTCGTCGGCCTCGTCGGGCGGGAGCAGATCGACCCACCCACCCCGCTCGAGCGAGTCGGCGACGGCGTTGCGCAGGTCAGCTTTGGTCAGCAGCGGGAGGTCGACCACGACGGCGGTGGTCGTCGCCTTGCCGCTCGCCAGCCCGGGGAACCCGCGGGAGCACCCGCAACGGGCACCCGAGGCGCACTCGGCGACGACCGGCGTGACCAGCTCGCCTTCCACCGCCCAGCAGTAGTCGCCGTCGACGGCGCCCTGCCCGTCTCTCGTTGCCACCAACACCAACATCGCGTGCTCCATTCACTCGGTCGTCTCGCTCACCACCGAGCATGACGGATGGGTGTGACGGCGACCGGACCTTCGGCCACCGATCATGGACACGACCGGATGGACACGACCGGATGGAGGGTCGCCGACCGGTGCCCGAGCCGTCTCAGCGCCTCCGTCCGACGACGCCGGCGATCACGCCGGCGATCACCGAGTTGGACAGCGGCCGGGTGAGGGTCGCCAGGGCGCGGTCGACGGTCGGGCGACCGACCGCGTCGGCCCGGGCGGCGTACAACCGGGCGGCGAGTTCGGCGGTGAACTCGGGATGACCCTGCACGGTCCAGACGTGGTCGCCGATCGTCATCCCCGCGATCGGGCAGTAGTCGGCCGCCGCCCAGACCTCGGCGCCGGCCGGTGTGCAGGTCACCTGATCACGATGCGAGGCGACCAGCGTGATGCGGTCGCCCTCGACCCGGCCGGCCGCGTGAACGACGCGATAGTCGAGTGCCCCGAGCCCCCAGCCCACGTCGGCGGCCTGGACCGCGCCACCGAGTGCGGAGGCGATCAGCTGGTGCCCGAAGCAGATCCCGATCGTCGGGCGCTCGGCGGCGTGGGCCGCCCGCACGAAGTGCTCGGCGTCCCGGATCCAGCCGATCTCCTCGGAGACCGAGCGGCGGCTCCCGCCGAGCAGCCAGCCGTCGCACTCGTCGACCGAAGCGGGCAGCTCGCCGCGGTGCGCCGCGAAGTGGACGAGGTCGACCGGTTGGTCGCGCAGCAGATGGGCGTACAGCTCCGGGTAGTCGCCGAGGATCGGCTGCGCGGGTTCCGGCAGTTCGTCCATCGACAGGACGCCGAGCCGGATCGGGGCCGTGCCGCTCACCGGAACGAGAAGACCGGAGCGTCCGGCCGGACCAGGTCGGGCGCGTGACCGTCTCGCCGCAGGATCGGCATGACGCCCTCCCCGAACCAGTAGGCCTCCTCGAGGTGCGGGTATCCGCTGAGGATGAACGCGTCGAAGCCCACGCCGTGGTACTCGACGATACGCGCCGCGACCTCCTCGTGGGAGCCGACGAGGGCGGTCCCGACGCCGCCGCGCACGAGCCCGATCCCGGCCCAGACGTTCGGGTAGATCTCCATCCGGTCGGTTGCCGATGCCGCCAGCTCGGCCTGGCGCCGCTGCCCGACCGATTGGGTCGCGGCGAAGTCGGCCGCCGCAGCGGCCTTGGCCTCGTCGGAGATCCCGGCGAGGAGCTCGTCGGCGGCTGCCCACGCGACGTCGGCGGTCGGTCGGGTGATCACATGGAACCGGATGCCGAACCGCAGCTCGCGCCCGGCCGCCGCGGCCAGCGCGCGCAGTCGGTCGACGCGCTCGGCGACCATCACCGGCGGCTCGCCCCACGCGAGGTAGACGTCGACACCCTGGGCTGCGACCCGCTCCGCCTCGGGCGAGGCGCCGCCGAAGTAGATCGGCGGCACCGGGTCGGGCGGTTCGCGCGTCGTCGCCCCCTCGACCCGGTAGTGGTCGCCGTCGAAGTCGGCGGGTGTACCGGACCAGGCGGCCCGCATGATCTCGATGAACTCACTGGTCTTGTCGTAGCGCGTCGCCTTGTCGTCCCACACGCCGAAGCGGGCCAGTTCGGCCGGCTCGGCACCGGTGACGATGTTGATCAGCAGCCGGCCGTTGGACATCCGCTGGTAGCTCGACGCCATCTGCGCGGCGAGCGTCGGCGTCAGCAAGGCAGGCCGGAACGCAACGAGGAACTTCAGGCGCTCGGTCAGCGCGAGCAGTGCGGCGGTGGCGACCCAGGCGTCCTCGCAGCCGGTGCCGCACGGCGTGAGGACGGCGTCGAAGCCGAGCTGATCGCACGCCCGGGCGACCTGCGCCAGGTACCCGAGGTCGGGCCGGCGGCGGTGCGCATCGGCGCCGGACGGCAGCACGTCGCGCGAGTCACCGCCCGTCGGTAGGAACCAGTCGAGTTCGATCATCGGCTCGGCCTCCCGGGTACGTCGTGGCCACCGCACGATCTTGCCAGGTGCCGGAGCGGAGGAGGAACGCCGGGCGCCGAAGTGTCCGCCGGTGGGCGGCCGAGCCCGCAGTGATGATCGGCCGGCGAGGGAGCGCCCGCGACCGACCCGAGATCGGCGGGCCGAACACGGGCGAGCCCAGCGCGCAGGGGCGGATCACCGGGTCGGGTGCTCGTCGCCGGTTGCGATCGGGTGGCCGGGATCGCTCGACCACCCGGACCACGATCCGACGTACACCCGCGGGCGCGGGAGCCCGGCCCGCTCGATGGCGAGCGCGTTGTGGCAGGCGGTCACGCCCGACCCGCAGTAGACGATCGCTCGCGCGTCGCCGGCGAGTGCCGCGAACCGCGCCGCCAGCTCGCCGGGCGTCCGGAACCGGGCGCCGCTACCGAGGTTGTCGGCGAACGGGAGGTTGATCGCGCCGGGGACGTGGCCGGCGACGGGGTCGATCGGCTCGGTCTCGCCCCGGTACCGGGTGGCCTCGCGGCTGTCGACGACGATGCCGCCGCCGGCCAGGTGGGTGGCGACGGCATCGGCGTCGGCGAGCGCATCGGGGGGCCAGGGCACGGGGGTCCGAACAACCGGTCGGTCGTCGCTCGGGCCGGACTCGGTCGGCCCCGCCCAGACGGCGAGGCCGCCGTCGAGCAGTGCCGCCTCCTGCCCGATGATCCGCAGCATCCAGACCAGCCGGGCAGCGAACCCGCCGCCGCGGTCGTCGTATGCGACGACGGTCGCGCCGTCGGGGATCCCGACCGCACCCAACTCGGCGGCGAAGCGCTCCGGCGACGGCAGTGGGTGGCGACCGACCACTGCAGCCGGCGGGTCGGCCAGCGCATCGTCGAGCCCGACATAGCGGGCCCCGGCGATGTGGTGCGCGCGGAAGTCCGCCTGCGGGTCGCCGCCGTTCATCGAGGTGCGGACGTCGCAGACGACGACATCGGCGAGGTGTTCGGACAGCCATGCGCCGGTCACGATCGGGTCGATCATGCGGGAGGCCGAACCGCGTCGAGTCGTCGCATGCGCTCCAGCGTGGCACAACGTGCGCCGTGCCGGCACGGCGATTCCGGACGCGGGCGCGCCATCCCGTAGCCTCGATGGCGAGGAGCCCACACATGCCGTCACATCCAGTTCAGCCCCCGGAGTGGATCGAGTCAGCACCGATCCGCGTCGAGGAGTCGATCTCGATCGGCGCGCCCGCGGAGGCGGTGTGGGCGCACCTCGCCGACCACGAGCACTGGCCGGACTGGTTCACCGATCTCGACAAGGTCGAGATCACCGGGGCTGCGAGCGGTGTCGGTGGCAAGCGCAGGGTCACCGCGATGCGCCTGCCGATCGACGAGGAGTTCACCGTCTGGGACGAGAACGAGCAGTTCGCGTTCGCCGTCGTCGGGACCAAGCTGCCCTTCCTGTCGACGATGGCGGAGTCGGTGACGATCGAGCCGGCCAAAGGTGGCTGCCGGGTCGTCTACCGCCAGGGCCTCCAGGCCCGCCGCGGGTTCGGCCGACTCCTCAGCCTGTTGTGGAAACGGGCACCCGGACAGCTCCAGCGGGCCCTCGCCAACCTGAAGACGATCGCCGAGCGCTGACTCGTTCGCGGGTCGGGCACCAGGGCGGGAGCGCGGACGCCCACGTGCGCGAGGCGTCGCTATCCGGCGAGGTCGGGCCGGGGGCAGCCGCCGCAGAGCTCGCTGACGATGCCCCCCAGCCGGATCGTGGTCCGGTCGTGGAGGTACGGACCGACGATCTGCACGCCGATCGGCAGGCCGTCACGGTCCAGACCGACCGGCACCACGGTGGCGGGCAGGTAGGCGACACCAGCGGGAGCGACCCACGCGAACAGGTCGAGGTACGGGCGGTCGGCGCCGTCGATCTCGACCCGGCGGTCCCACTGCGGCTCGCTGTGGTCGTGCGGGATCGCCGCCCGCGGGTGGACGGGCAGCAGGATCGCGTCGTACCCGTCGAAGAACTCGGCCCATCGCTCGCGCAGTTGCAGGCGGCGCTCGTGGTTCGACAACCAGTCCCGGTGGCGCGCCGCCGTGGCGCGCTTGACCCAGCCCAACGGGGTGTCGCTCGCGTCCTGCGCGAGGTGTTCGACCTTGTCCTTCGGGTGACCGCCGGACAGCGCGGCGAACAGCAGGTCGCCGAAGACCTGGAACGCCTTGGCGAGCGTGAACCCCGGGCGCGCATCGGTGTCGACCCGTCCGCCGGCCGCCTCGATCGTCGCGACCAGCTCGCCGAGGACGGCGCCGGTATCACCGTCGACCGGGCAGCGTTCGTCGTCGAGCCAGGCGGCGATCCGGAAGTCGTCGAGCTCGGTCGCCCTGCTCGGCGGGAGATCGAGCCGCCAGGCGGGGGAGTCCCAGCGATCCGGACCGGCGAGCACGTCGAGGCCGAGCTCCAGGTCGGCGGTCGACCTGGCCATCGGTCCGACGACCGCAAGGTCGGCCTGCGACAGCGAGCCGGGCATGCCGGGGATCTGCCCGTGCGCCGGGACGATCCCGAAGCTCGGCTTGTGGCCGACGACGCCGCTGTAGTGCGCGGGGACACGGATCGAACCGCCGATGTCGCTGCCGAGCTCGAGCGGCGTGAAGCCCATCGCCAGACGCGGCCGCCGACCCGCCCGACGACCCGCCTGGCGTGCGCCCCACGTCGTGGGGGTTGTTCGTCGTGCCGTACACGTCGTTGTAGCTCTGGATGTCGCCGGCGAAGATCGGCAGGTTGGTCTTGGCAAACGGGATCGCCCCGGCCTCCCGCAGCCTGGCGACCGGCCAGGCGTCCTCGTCCGGCACGAAGTCCGCCAGTTCGGGAGCGCCGGACGTGGTGACGCAACCCGCCGTCTGGAACGAGTCCTTGATCGTCATCGGCACGCCGTGGAGTGGGCCGAGGTCGTCGCCGCGCACGACGGCCTCGTCGGCGGTGATCGCCGCCGCCCGCGCTCGTTCGACGTCCCAGCGAACGACGGAGTTGATCGGCCGGTCGAGGCGTTCGATGCGGTCGAGGAAGTGGTCGAGCAACTCGGTGCTCGACACCTCTCCGGCTCGCACGGCGGCTGCCAGCTCGGTCGCCGACCGCCAGTGCAGCTCCTCGCTCATCGCGCCACGTTGCCGAGCGGGTTGCGCTGCCCGCTGCCCTGTCTGGCGTCGGACCCCGAACAGCGCACGGGACGGATCATGGCTCGACCAGGCCGAACATGCTCACGAACGAGTCGAGGTGGTCGAAGATCCGGGCCGCCGCGTCGACGTCGCCATCGGCGGTGATCGCACCGGACTCGACCGCCTCGCTCACCGTCACCTCGAGCGCCGACAGCGCGATCAGCGTCGGCTTGGTCATCGTCAGCGACACGTCCGCATCGGGGGCGTGCCGCCCTTCGACGTAGTGGACCGTTCGGTTCGAGAGGCCGACCACCCACCGCTCGTCGCCGAGGTCGCTCATCGTCACGTTGATCGTCGCCGCCAGCCCGCCGACGTCTTCGGACTTCAGCTTGACGGCGATCGAGTCGAGCAGCTGGTCGACCGACATCGCGTCGAGGTACCCGACACGATTGTTCGGGCGCCCGGGCGGCGTGCCCTGGCGCAGATCCTGCGCCCCGCTCAGGTAGGCGTTGCGGAACGTCGCCGACTCGCACTGGTAGCCGAGCTGCTCGAACGTGTCGGCTTGGAGCTCGCGGGCGTCGGTGTTGGTCGGATCGGCGAACACGAGGTGGTTGAGCACCTCGGCCACCCAGCGGTAGTCGCCTGTGGCGAACCTCGCCCTGGCGTGGTCGAGCAGGCGGTCGGCACCGCCCGCCAGCTCGACGTACCGGGTGCCGGCGTCGGCGGGGGGCAGCTTCCACAGATTGGCCGGGTTGCCGTCGTACCAGCTCAGATAGCGCTGGTACACCGCCTTGACGTTGTGCGCCAGGTGCCCGTAGTAGCCAACGGTGTGGCTTTCCTCGCGGAACTCGGGCGGCAGTTCGAGCAGCTCGGCGATCTCGGTCGGGACGAGGCCGAGGTTGGCGTGGCGCATCGTCTGGTCGTGGATCCAGCGGTACAGGTCGCGCTGGAGGCGGAGGAACCCGAGCACGTCGTCGTTGCCCCAGCGCGGCCAGTGGTGGGAGGCGAACATCAGCGTCGTGTCCGCCCCGAACATCTCGATCGCGTCCTCGATGTACGCCGACCACTTGCGCGCGTCGCGGACCTGGGCGCCGCGGATCGGGACGAGATTGTGCAGGTTGTGGGTGCAGTTCTCGGCCATGCACAACCACCCGTGCTCGGGGAAGAAGAAGTTCATCTCGGCCGGCGCCTCCGCCTCGGGCGTGAGCTGGAAGATCACGCGGATGCCGTCGATGTCGAGCTCCTGGCCGGTCTCGGTGATCTCCTCGGTCGGCGCCAGCAACCCCGGCATGTGGAACGGGATCGCCTTGCCCAACCCGCAGTCGACGTGGCCCCTCGGGCCGGGTGGGAGGAACGGGCCGAACTGGTAGGCCGCTCGGCGGGCCATCGCGTGGCCGGCGATCACGTTCTCCCCGACGGTCTCGCGCATGAAGTGCTCCGGTGCGATGATCCGGCAACGACCGGCAGCGACGTCGTCCTCGCTGGTCACACCGAGCACCCCGCCGAAGTGGTCGGTGTGGGAGTGGGTGTAGATCACGGCGACGACCGGTCGTTGGCCGAGCTGTGCGTTGGCGAGATCGAGGCAGGCCCGCGCCGTCGGCTCGACGGTCAGCGGGTCGATCACGATCCAGCCGGTCGCCCCTTCGATGAACGTGATGTTGGAGATGTCGTACCCGCGGGCCTGCCACACGCCGGGCGCGACCTCGAACAGCCCGTGGATGTTGTTGAGCTGGGCCTGTCGCCACAGGCTCGGGTTGACCGTGTCGGGGTTCGGCGAGCCGCGTCCGATGAACTCGTAGCGGTGCACGTCCCAGACCACCCCGAAGTCCGACTCGATGACCCCGGTCGGATGCTGTGCAACCAGTCCCCGTTCGGCGCGGTCGAAGTCCTCGGGGTCGAACCCGAGCTCGACGGGTTCGTTGGCGGTCCTGGTGTGCGGTGTCGCGTCCTTCGGTGCGGTTGCCATCCCGGCAGTCTGACGCGCCGGACATCCACCGATCGAACGGGCATCGCCCGCCGGCCGGGATCGCGGGGCGCCGGTGCATGCCGGGGGTGGTGGGGTGCTGTGCGGAGGGTCAGCGGGCTGGGGCGTGCGTACCGGTGACGAGCGGCCTGGCGGACCCCATGATCGCCTGCGCGGCGGCCGGCCGGCGGCGCATGCGGGGCCGCGACCTCTCGCGGTCGACGACCCGCCCGCGCCTGCCGCAACCGGCTCGGGGAGCGCCCTGCCGGTGGGCGACCCGCCCGCCTGGCGTCGGCCTCCACGCTCGCGACGCACGCGCGGGTTGCGGCTGAACAGATGTTCAGGTAGAGTACTGAACATGCGTTCAGTCGCAGCGCAGGACGAGGTGGGTGGCCGGACGAATCTGGTCCGCGCGGCGGTGGAACTCGTCGGGGAGCGGGGTCACAAGGCGGCGACGGTGCGGGCGGTCGCCGAGCGGGCAGGGGTCTCGGCTCCGCTCGTCATCCACCACTTCGGCTCCAAGGACGGCCTGCTCGCCGCGTCCGACGCGTACGTCAAGCGCCAGATGATCGAGGCGATGCAGACGATCGCCGCGACCGGCGAGAGCGAGGCGACGGTCAAGGCCCTGCTGGCGGTCGACGACATCGGCCCCTCGATCGCCTACGTCGGCCGTTCGCTGCTCGAGGGCGGTGAGGTCGGTCACTGGTGGTTCGACGAGATGCTGCGCCTCACGATCGAGGGGCTCGACGGTGCGGTCGCCGCGGGTGCCGCCCGTCCGTCCGACGATCCGACGATGCGGGCGATGCTGCTGATCGCCATGGACCTCGGCCTGATACTGATGCGCCCGCTCGTCGAGGCCAGCATTGGCGGCGACCTGACCGACCCGCAGATCGTCGAACGCTGGGTGCGCACCGAGTTCGACGTCCTGACCAACGGGGTGCTCATCGCCCTTCCCGGCGCCCCGGCCGCTCCCCGTGCCACGGAGGACCGGCGATGAACCTCATCGAACTCGACCGGATCAGCCGGACCTACCCGAGTGGGGACACCGAGGTCCGCGCGCTGGACGACGTCACGCTGGCGATCCCCGCCGGCCAGTTCGTCGCGCTGCTCGGCCCGTCGGGGTCGGGGAAGACGACCCTGCTCAACATCGTCGGGGCGATCGACCGGGCGACGTCGGGCTCGATCACCGTCGACGGCATCCGTCTCGACCAGCTCGGGCGGGACGGCCTGACCTCCTACCGTCGCGACAAGGTCGGGTTCGTCTTCCAGTTCTTTAACCTCGTGCCGACGCTCACCGCGACCGAGAACGTGGAGCTGATCGCCGCGCTGACGTCGCCCGACGACGCGCACGACCGATCGATCGACGCGCTGCATTCGGTCGGGCTCGCCGAGCAGCTCGACCGGTTCCCATCCCAGTTGTCGGGGGGCCAGCAGCAGCGCGTCGCCATCGCCAGGGCGATCGCCAAGCAAACGCCGGTCCTGCTCTGCGACGAGCCGACCGGCGCGCTCGACCGTGCCACCGGTCTCGACGTGCTCGAGCTCCTGCGGAACGCCGTCTCCGACCTCGGCCGGACGGTGATCGTCGTCAGCCATGACCCCCAGACCGAACGCTTCGCCGACCGCAGCCTGCACCTCGTCGACGGGCGCATCGTCGACGATCTCGACCGGGCGTCGCCGACGGCGGGTGCGGGTGCGGTGCCCGGGCCGGCATCGACATGACCGCCAGGCTGCTCGCGCGCAAGACCCGGCGCGACCTCCGCCGCCGCCGCTCCCAGGTCGTGGCGGTCGCGATCACGGTGTTCCTCGGCATCGGGCTGTTCGCTGCGAACTACGACGCGGCGGCCAACCTGGACGCGAGCTATCGGGAGTTATACGACCGGCTCGACTTCGCCGACGTCTGGGGCATCGGCGGCCCGACCGACCGGGTCGCCGCCGAGCTCGCAGCCGATCCCGACGTCACCGCGGTGGCGACCCGTACCCGGTTCGACGCACCGATCCGGATCGGTGACCGCCAGCTCGTCGGCACGGTGATCGGGATGCCGACCGACGTGGTGGCGCCGCTCAACCGTCTGTACCTCCTCGACGGCCGGGACTTCGACGGTCGTGACACGACGGCCGATGTGGCCATCGTCGAGCAGCACGGTCGCAAGGAGTTCGGCCTGGTCCCGGGGGACACCGTCGCGGTGCACGGCGCGGCCGGCTGGCGGCCGCTCGAACTCGTCGGGTCGGCGGCGTCGGCCGAGTACGTCTGGCTCGCCCCGAGCCGCCAGCAGATCTTCACCGTCCCCGACGAGTTCGCCGTCGTGTTCGTGCCCGAGCACCTCGCGCGCGAGCTGGCCCCCGACACCCCGCTGCAGGTGATGGCGACCGTGGTCGACCACGATCCGGTGACCGCCGAGCGGGTGGCCGGCGCCGTGCGGGCTGCCGGGGTGTCCGACGTGTACAGCCGGGCACAACAGGCGAGCAACAACGCGCTCCAGAGCGACGTGACCGGCTTCCAGCAGCTCTCGTTCCTGTTCCCGGTCCTGTTCCTCAGCGTGGCCGGGATGGCCGCGTTCGTGTTGCTGTCTCGGATGATCCGCACCGAGCGTCCACAGATCGGCATGATGGTCGCCAACGGGATGAGCGCCCGGACGATCCGGCGCCACTACACGTCGCACGCGCTCGTCGCCGTCCTGCTCGGTGCCGTCCCGGGCCTGACGGTCGGCGCGCTGATCGGCCGATGGATCAGCCGGCTCTACACCGGCTTCCTCGACATCCCGATCACGGTCATCCGGTTCTCGCCGGCCACGATCTTCTGGTCGGCCGGGTTCGTGCTCGTGGTCACCCTGCTCGCCGGCGGGCTGCCCGCACGCGCCGCTGCGCGGATCGAGCCGGCCGAGGCGATGCGCCCTCCGGCCCCGCGATCGGTCAGCAAGCGGTCGGTGGTCGAGCGGGTCTGGCCCCGCCCGCTGCCGCAGTGGGTGCGGATGGTGCTGCGCAACGTCACCCGGAGCCGTCGCCGGTTCCTGTCGACGGTGCTCGGCGTCGTGCTGGCGCTCGTGCTGATGATCACCTCGTTCGGCATGGCCGACACGGTGTTCGCCCTCGTCGACCGGCAGTTCGGCGACATCGACAAGCGAGACCTCACGATCACGTTCGACCACACGGTCGGCACCGACGACCTGGCGGCGCTCGAGGCCCGCCCCGACGTTGCGACGGCCGAGCGGTTCGCCGAGCTGCCGGTCGTGCTGGCGGCCAACGGGGCGACCTCGGACGAGTTGCTCCAGGTGTTCGAGCGCGAAACGGTCGCGCACGGCTTCGACGAGCCGCTCCCCGCCGACGGGGTGCTGGTCAGCGACCTGTCCCGGCGCGCCCTCGGGGTCCGGGTCGGCGACGAGATCGAGGTGACCGTCCCGACGATCACCGGCGCGCAGGCCACCGGTGGCGGACCGGCGCGGTTCGAGACGACGGTCGCCGGGTTCGTCGACGAACCGATCCCCTCGGTGAGCTACGCCTCGATCGATGCCTGGGACCGCGCCGGCGCGCCGCCGACCGACGTGGCGGTCGTGACGCTGTTCGACCGCGGCACGCACCAGATCGTGCGCGATGCGCTCCAGTCCGAGCCCGGCGTCGTCGCCGTCGTCGATCAGCGGGCGATGGTCGACACGCTGCAGCAGTTCATGGGCCTGACCTACCTCTTCATCGGGCTGATGGTCGCGTTCGCGCTGATCATGGCGATCGCCCTCGTCTACAACATGGTCTCGGTCTCGATCGCCGAGCGGACCGGCGAGGTCGCCACGCTCCAGGCGAACGGGATCGGTCGGCGGTTCGTGCGGCGCACGGTGACCGCCGAGAACCTGCTGACCGTCGCCGCCGGCGTCGTGCCGGGAACCGTCCTCGGTTGGTTGATGGCGCGGGCGTTCCTGACCCAGTTCGAGACCGAGTCGTTCTCGTTCGACTTCCTGCTGACCAACCGCTCGCTGGCCCTGTCGGTCGCGCTGGTCGTCGCCGCCGCGCTCCTGGCGCAGTGGCCCGGCCTGCGGGCGCTCGGTCGCATCGACCTCGCCGCCGTCGTCCGCGAACGTTCGGAGTGACGAGGGGCAGGTCCCCTACACGAGTGCGGTCGCGCCGGGCTCGACCACGATGATCTCGACGTCGAGACCGCGGGCAGCGGCCGCCTCGATCAGCTCCGCTGGCGGGAGCACGAGCCGGTCGTTGGGGCGCACGTGATACGGCCAGAGCGTGCCCCAGTGGATCGGGATCGCGAGGGGCGAGCCGAGCAGCTCGAGCGCCTCGGCGGCGCGCACCGGGTCGAGGTGGCCGCCGCCGAGCGTCGGCCCCCACCCCCAGACCGGGATCAGCGTCAGTTCGGGGTTGAGTGCGGCCATCTCGGGGAAGACGTCGGTGTCGCCCGGGAAGTAGCAGCTCCAGTCGGCGGTCTCGAACAGGTACCCGATCGGTTGCACTCGGGCCGTGCCGGGGTGCCGGTGGTCGTCGTGGTCGGCGGGCACAGCGGTGATCGTGACCGCGCCGTGGGCGACCGACTCGCCGACGACGACCTCGCTCACCTGCTCGAAGCCGAGCCGCGCCGTCCGTGCGCCGAGACCGCGCGGCACGACGACGTGGGCGGAGCGGGGAAGGAGTTTGAGCGAGGCGAGGTGGAGGTGATCGTGGTGCTGGTGCGAGATCGCGACGACGTCGACGCGCGACGTGTCGAAGTCGGCCGCCGATGCTCCGACGCGACGCAGGTGTTTGAGCCGCGCCGTCAGCACCGGGTCGGTGAGGATCGTCGTGCCCGCGACCTCGATCGCCACCGTCGCGTGGCCGACGAAGGTCACCGGGACGCGGCACCGCTCAGCCATCGGTCTGCCCGCGGCCACCGACGTCGGCCGCCCCGCTCCCGACCGCGCCGCCCTGGACCTCGGCCAGCCACGACTTGAACAGGTCGTGGATCGATCGGGCGCCGACGAGGGGTTGGTCCGGTCGGGGGAGGTCGGCCGCGGCGAGGACGAATGGATGGCACTGCGCGGGGGATTCCGCGATCGGCAGCGCCGGCCGTCGCCTCGCGGCCGGGCCGACCGGTCGGTGGTCCATCGGGTAGAAGCTACTGCCGTGTCGGTACACGTTGACGATGTTCCGCCGTCCGGACTCGGCGTAGGCGGCCCGATCGTTCACCGACGCGGAACCCGCCGCCCGTTCGCCCTCTCACCCCAGCCGCGCGCGGCCGTGCGCGGGGCGCGGACGGCCGCGTGACAACCTGGGGCGGTGACGGCTCCGACCCTGATCGCTCAGGTGACCGATACCCACGTGGTGGAGGCCGAGACCGACGAGGACCTCCACGTCGACAACAACGGGCGGCTCGCCGAGGCGGTCGCCCGGATCGGCGCGGAGTCGCCGGCGGTCGTCGCCGTGCTCGCCACCGGCGATCTGGTCAACGACGGTCGCCCTGGCGAGTACGCCGAGTTGGCCCGGTTGCTCGCCCCGCTGACCGTGCCGGTGTTGGCGATCCCGGGCAACCACGACGACCGTCCGCTGCTGCGGTCGATGTTTGCCGACCTGCCGTGGGCCGACGCCGACCACGCGAGCTGGGTGGTCGACGTCGCCGGCGTCCGGGTCGTCGGGCTCGATTCGACGATCCCGGGTCGTCCCGGGGCGCGGTTCGACCCCGCCCGTGAGGAGTGGCTGCGCGCCGTGCTCGCCGAACCGCACGGGGGAACGACGCTGCTGACCGTCCACCATCCGCCGTTCGAGACCGGGATCGCCTGGATGGACTCCGCCGGCTTCGACGGGCTGGGGCGGCTGGCGTCCGTGCTCGCCGAGCACCCGGTCGACCGCGTCCTGTGCGGTCACCTCCACCGCCCGGTCGTGGCCTCGCTGGCCGGGGTCGTGGTGCACGTCGCTCCGTCGACCGTGCAGAGCGTCGCGCTCGACTTCGATCCGGCGGCGTCGACCTCGTTGATCCTCGACCCCGCCGGATACCTCCTCCACCGGATCTCCGACGCGAACGTGGTCAGCCACACCCGCTACATCGGGGAGGGCGCCAAGCCCTTCGTGCCAGCCTGGGCGCAGCTGTGATCGCACGTCTGGCCGGCGTGCGATGGTCGTATCCTGGAGCTCGTGGCCCTCGATGTCGTCGCCTGCCCGTCGTGTGGGGTCCGCAACCGCGTGCCCCGCGCCGGTTCGGGCACGCCGCGTTGTGCCAAGTGCCATCACGACCTGCCGTGGCTGGTCGAGGCCGGTGACGAGACCTTCGACGAGGCGATCGACACCCGGCGGCTCGTCCTCGTCGACCTGTGGGCGCCGTGGTGTCGGCCGTGCCTCGCCGTCGCGCCGATCCTCGAGCGGCTCTCCGTCGATCTGGCCGGCGAGCTCAAGGTCGTGAAGGTCAACGTCGACGAGTCGCCGCGGATCGCTCGGCGGTACCAGGCGTCGAGCATCCCGATGTTGTTGTTCCTGCGCGACGGACAGCTCGTCGACAACGTCGTCGGCGCGCAGCCGGAGCGGGTGCTGCGAGCACGCGTGACCGCACTCACATGACCGCTCCGTTCGGTGCCGGTACCCCAACAGGGCATCGGCGGCTCGCGTCGCGGTACGGTCGTCCGGTGACCACCGATGTCGTCCCGATCCTGCGGGTGGCCGATGCCGCTGCATCGGTCGAGTGGTACGCCCGGCTCGGCTTCGAGCAGGCGTTCGAGCACCGGTTCGCCCCCGGCCTGCCGGCGTACGTCGGGATCCGCCGGGACGGCGCGCAGATCCACCTCTCCGAGCACGCCGGCGATGCCCCGCCGCACTCGCTGGTCTACGTCTGGGTCGAGGCGGTCGACCCGTTGGCGGCGGAGTTCGGCGCGACGGTCGACGTGATGCCGTGGGCCCGGGACTTCGAGGTCGCCGACCCCGACGGCAACCGGCTGCGCATCGCGGAGCCGGTCGCTTGAGCGAGGCGACCGGCTCGGGGCTGGCCTTCCGTCCCGCCGGCTCGGCCGACTGGTCGGAGATCTGGCCGGTCGTGCGGGAGGTGGTCGCCGCCGGCGACACCTACATGTACCCGCCGGATCTCGACGAGGCGCGCGCCCGCGCCGCATGGCTGCTCGACGGCACGGGACGACGGGTGACCTACGTGGCGACCGACGGCGGAGCCGTCCTGGCGACCGCCAAGCTGCTGCCGAACCACGACGGACCCGGCGATCACGTGGCCAACGCCGCCTGGATGGTCGCGCCGTGGGCGTCCGGGCGGGGGATCGGCCGGCGGTTCGCCGAGTTCGTGCTCGGCGAGGCGCGACGCCTCGGGTTCAGCGCGATGCAGTTCAACGCCGTGGTCGACACCAACGAGCGGGCGATCGCGCTGTGGCGGTCGCTCGGCTTCGAGATCGTGGGGACGGTCCCCGACGCGTTCCGGCACCCGGACGCCGGGCTCGTTCCGATCCACGTGATGTACCGGACGCTCTGAGGATCGGATCGAAACGGCGCCCGGGGGGTTGCGTTCCGCAGGTGTTGACGGGACACTTCCGTATGGCAAGGATCCCGACGAAGCAGACGGTCTCGGCCGTCACGACCGCCGGCCGGGTGCGCGGCAAGCTGAGCGAACACGGCAGGATGGCGCTGTTCCTGGGGATCCCCTACGCCGCGCCGCCGGTCGGCGATCGACGTTGGCAGCCGCCGGCGCCGGTCGAGCCGTGGCGGCGGACGCGCGCGTGTACGAAGTTCGCGCCGTACGCGCACCAGCGCCGAACCATGTTCGAAGACTTCATCCAGAACGTGATCGACGGACTCGGGCTGCGCGCCCTGCGCCGCAAGGCGCTCTCGACGGCGATCAAGCTGGCGCGCATCGACGAGAGCGAGGACTGCTTGTACCTCAACGTGCGCGCGCCCGCTCGTGCCGAGGGGTTGCCGGTCATGGTCTGGATCCACGGCGGTGACCACACCGACGGAAGCGGTGGTGAACCGTTGTACAACACCGACGCGCTGCCCGACCGCGGCTGCGTGCTGGTCACGTTCAACTACCGCCTCGGCCTGTTCGGCTTCCTCGCCCACCCCGACCTCGCCGCCGAGTCGCCCGACGCGGTCTCGGGCAACTACGGCCTGCTCGATCAGATCGCGGCGCTCGAATGGGTCCGCGACAACATCGCCGCGTTCGGCGGCGATCCGGAGCGGGTGACGATCTTCGGTGAGTCGGCGGGAGGGGAGGCGGTCCTCAACCTGATGACGTCGCCCCGGGCACGGGGCCTGTTCCACCGGGCGATCGCCCAGAGCCCGAGCGACAGCGGTCGCTGGCTCCACCTGCGCCGGCCGGCGCTCGACTTCCGGCCCGCCGAGGAGGCCGGCGCCGACTTCGCGACCCTCGCTGTGGGCGGTGGCGACGGCCAGGTCGCCCGGCTGCGGGCCATGGATGCCGACGAGCTGTACGAGCTGTACCGGACGCACCCCGAACTGGGCAGGTACTTCT
Source organism: Ilumatobacteraceae bacterium (assembly GCA_963825565.1). GTDB lineage: Bacteria > Actinomycetota > Acidimicrobiia > Acidimicrobiales > Ilumatobacteraceae > JBFGCT01. The sequence continues at coordinate 444,962 of CAWGTW010000007.1, read as the reverse complement.
ACCCGGTGGTCGACGACCTGATCCTGCCCGCGACGCCGATGTCGGCGTTCGGCGATCATCAGCAGGCGTCGGTCCCGCTGGTCGTCGGCTACAACGCCGACGAAGCGTCGCTGTTCGCCGGCCTGCTGCATCCGGCGGGCGGCGAGTTCGAGGAACCGTCCGACGGGTTCTCGGTCTCGCCGGCCGAGGCGCGGGCGGCGTTCGAGCGGTCGTACCCGACACCGCAGCACGTCGATCGCCTCTACGCCGCCTACCCCGGGCTGGCCTCGCTCGACCGGCGGGCGCTCGAACGCAGCCTCGGCGACCACATGTTCGGCGTCCACGTCGACCACGCCTCGCGCTGCCATGCGGCCGCCGGTCATCCCGTGTACCGCTACCATTTCCGGGCCGTGCCGCCGTCGAAGCGCCAGACGATCGGCGCGTTCCACGCCGCGGAGATCCTGTACGTCTTCGACTCCAAGTTCCCGCTCGTCCCGGTCGCCGACGACGCCCACCTGCTCAGCCGTGAGATGGGCGACCGTTGGTTCGGGTTCGCGGCGACCGGCGTCCCCGACGCGCCGGGTCATCCGGCGTGGCCGGTCTACGACCCCGGCGACCCGCGCCAGATGGTGTTCGACCGACCTCGATCGAGCGTCGAGACGTGCCCACCCGAGCCCGGACTCGACCTCATGCGCGAGCGCGTCGAGTGGCTGACCGAGCAACTCCGAGCCCCGGTCCCCGAAGCGACCAGCACGGCGACCACCGCCGACGGCGGCGACGCCCGGGTCGAGGTGGTCTTCTGATGGCCCGCACCGCGATGGCCGTGTTCGATCTCGACCGGACGCTGATCTCGTCGTCGTCCGCGCTCGTGTTCCGCAAGCACCTGGCCGAGGCCGGCCTCGGCGGCGGTGGCGACCTGCCCCTCGCCGACGTGTTCGCCCGCTTCTACGAGCAGTTCGGTGAGAACTGGTTGATGATGCAGCCGGCCCGGTTGGCGAGCCGAGCGTCGGCCGGGTGGCTGGTCGCCGACGTCGAGGCCGCGATGCAACCCGCCGCCGAGGAGCTGGCTGAGCTGGTGCTGCCGTTCGCCCGCGAGACGATCGAGGAGCACCGGCGGGCCGGTGACCTGCTCGTCCTCGCGACGACGTCGCCGCACCCGTTCGTCGACCCGTTCGCTCGCCGGCTCGGCTTCGACGGTGTCGTCGCCACCGAGTGGGAGGTCGATGGCGACTGCTACACCGGCGCGATGGAGGGCGGGTTCATCTGGGGTCGAGCGAAGGCCGACGCGGTCGCCCGCTGGGCCGACGAGCACGGCGTCTCCCTCGCCAAGAGCGCGGCCTACAGCGACAGCTACTTCGACGCACCGCTGCTGGCGATGGTCGGCCAGCCGGTCGCGGTCAACCCCGACCTCCAGTTGCGGGCGACCGCCGCGATCCGCGGCTGGCCGGTGCGCCACTTCGACAAGGCCGACGGCGTGGCGAAGATCGCCGGGCGGGAGATCCAGGAGTGGACGCGGCCGTTCATGCGCCCCACGCTGCTGGCGCCCAACGCCGACATCGAGTTCGAGGGCATCGAGAACATCCCGTCGACCGGCGGGGCGATCGTGGTGTTCAACCACCGGTCCTACTTCGACCCGACCGTGATGGGCCTGCTGATCGCCAAGGCCGGACGCAACATCCGCGGCCTCGGCAAGAAGGAGGTGTTCGACGTCCCGATCGTCGGCCGGCTGATGCGCGCCTCAGGCGGCATCCGCGTCGATCGCGGCACCGGGTCCGACGAGCCGCTCGACGCTGCGGCCGAGTCGATCCGCGGGGGCGAGCTGCTGATGCTCGCGCCGGAGGGCACGATCCCGCGCGGGCCGGCGTTCTTCGATCCGGTGCTCAAGGGGCGCTGGGGTGCCGCCCGGCTGGCGGCCGAGACCCGGGCACCGGTCATCCCGGTCGGGCTGTGGGGTACGGAGAAGGTGTGGCCCCGCAGCTCGCGCCTGCCCCGGCTGTCGCTGAGCGACCGGCCCCACGTGTCCGCCACCGTCGGCCCACCGGTCAAGCTGAAGTACGACGATCCCGACGCCGACACGAAGCGGATCATGAAGGCGATCAGCAAGCTGCTCCCGGCCGAAGCGCGTCAGCAGCGGACGCCGACACCCGAGGAGCTCGCCCTGACCTACCCTCCGGGGTACCGCGGCGACCCCGAGGCCGAGGTCGTGCGCCGGCCCGGAACCGACACCTGAGCGTCACGCCCACGAGCACACGGAGAGACAGATGGCCCAACGCGAACGAGAGATGGCCTTCAAGGATCGGATGTCCGATTCGGAGGCGCTGATGTGGAACGTCGAGAAGGACCCGTGGCTGAACCCCAGCGGGGCCGGCCTGACGATCCTCGACGGTCCGATCGACATCGACCACTTCATGCGCACGATGCGCGCTGCGGTCGCCAAGATGCCGCGGCTCTACGAGCGCGTCGTCCCCGGGCTCGGTCGCCTCGCGCCGCCGGCCTGGGTGCCCGACCCCGAGTTCGATCTCGACTTCCACTGCCGCCACCTCCGCCTCCCCGAGCCGGGCACCGACCGCGAGCTGTTCGACCTCTCGACCCAGCTCTACCTCGAACCGTTCGATCGGACCCGGCCGTTGTGGCGCTTCGTCGTGATCGACGGCCTGGAGGGCGGCCGCTCGGCGATCTGGTCGATCGTCCACCATGCGGTCGCCGACGGCATCGGCCAGTTGCGGATGGCCGAGATGTACCAGCAGCTCACCGCCGACCACCCGGCGCCCGAGGAGGTCGACCTCGACGGGATCATCACCGCGGCGGTCGAGGCCCACTCGGCCAAGCAGACCGGCGGCGACCTCGGCAGCGACTTCACCAGCACCGCGGCCCAATCGATCAGCCATCTCGTGCGGCGCCAGGTCGGGATCGCCCGCCGGCTGGCCGGCGAGGTCGCGATCTGGCCGGCCGATCCGAAGCGGGCGGTCGAACGTATCGGTGATGCGGTCACGGCGACCACCTCGACGGTCGGCGCGCTGCGCGGTTCGGGCAACGAGGTCCGCGGCGGCTCGCCGCTGTGGGCGAACCGGTCGCGGCACCGGCACCTCGAATACGTGGGGCTCAGCCTCGACGACCTCAAGCTGACGTCGAAGCGTCTCGGCGTGACGATCAACGACTTGTTCGTCGCCGGGTTGACCGAGGCGGCCGTCCGCTACCACGCCGACCGCGGCGTCGAGGTCGACGCGTTCAACACGAGCTTCGTGGTCAGCACGCGCACCGACAGCGCGGTGGGCGGGAACGCGTTCACCCCCGTCCCCGTCCAGGTGTCGGGCGAACCGATGCCGTTGCCGGACCGCATCGCGGCGATCGCCGAGCGGCTGCACGACAAGCGCGAGTCGATGTCGCACGGTGGCGGGCTGGGAGCGATCTCCAGCGTCGCCAACATGCTCCCGACCTCGGTGATCACGCGGGCTGCCCGCGCCCAGGCGGCCAAGATGGACTTCGCCACCTCGAACCTGCGCGGCGCTCCCTTCCCGCTGTACGTCTCCGGTGCTCGAGTCCTGCACCTGGTGACGATGGGGCCGGTCGCCGGGACGGCGTGCAACGCGACGGCGATCTCCTACGACGGCCAGTTCGAGATCGGGCTGTTCATGGATCCGACCGCGATCGACGCACCGGGCGACTTCCGCGACGCGATCGAGCGGTCGTTCGCCGAGATCGTCGAGCTGTGACACGGTCGACGATGACGGAGACGACGACCGCCGGCGCCGAGGCCCAGCCGGCCGAGCCGTTCTTCAACCCGCTCGCACCGGGGTACGTCGCCGACCCGTTCCCGCACCTCGCCGAGCTGCGCGAGCACGACCCGGTGCACCACACGATGCTCGACCTGTGGGTGCTGTTCACCCACGACGACGTCTTCCGGCTGCTGCGCGACCCGGCGATGAGTGTGAGCGACGCCAACATCGTCGGCGGCAACGAGGAGCGGCGCCGGATGTTCGTCGAGCTGGCCGGCGGTGAGGACGAGTTCCGCCCCAACACGAGCATGCTCGATGTCGACCCGCCCGACCACACGCGGCTGCGCCGCCTGGTCAGCAAGGCATTCACGCCCGCTGCGATCGAGGGGCTGCGACCGCGGATCCAGCAGCTGGTCGACGCCGCGCTCGACGCGATGGAGGAGCGGGGCACGGCTGAGCTGATCGGCGACCTGGCGTTCCCGCTGCCGTTCGACGTGATCTCCGAGATGCTCGGCATGCCCGAGGCCGACAAGGAGCAGGTGGCCGAGTGGTCGGGCGCGCTGGTCAAGACGCTCGACCCGATCATCACCGAGGAGGAGATCCGCGCCGCGGTGGCCGCCGGGCGGCAGATGGACGAACTGATCGACGAGGTGATCGCGTGGAAGCGCGAGCACCCAGCCGACGATCTGTTGACCGCGCTGATCGCCGCCGAGGAGGATGGCGACCGGCTGTCGTCGATCGAGCTGCGCGATCAGGTGTCGTTGCTGTTCGTCGCCGGCCACGAGACGACGGTCAACCTGATCGGTACCGGCATCTACGAGCTGCTCCGCCACTCCGACCAGCTCGAACGCCTTCGTTCCGATCGCTCGCTCGACGCGAACGCGATCGACGAGCTGCTGCGGTACGTCAGCCCGGTGCAGTTCTCCCGCCGGATCACGCTCGGCGACGTCGAGTTCCGGGGGCGGATGATCCCGGGCGGCACGTTCGTGCTCGCCTGCCTCGCGGCGGCGAACCACGATCCGGCGAAGTGGGGTCCGACCGCCGACGAGCTCGATCTGGGACGTGATGGTGCCGGCCAGCACGTGGCGTTCGGCAGCGGCGCGCACTACTGCCTCGGCGCGTCGCTGGCGAAGCTCGAAGCGCAGGTGGCGATCGGCAGCTTCGTCCGTCGGTTCCCTCGTGCGAGGGTGGCGGGCGAGCCGGTGTGGAACGGCCGGATCAACCTCCGCGGCCTCGAACGCCTCGACGTCGTCCTCGCTTGACCCGATCGATGCCCGACCCCGAACAGATCAGCGCCGGAACTCGGTCAGCATCTCGGCGAGTCGTTCGATCGAGTCACCGGTGATCGGGTCGACGACGAGCTGCACGTGGTCGGCGCCGGCGGCCTCCCAGGCCCGCAGCTGCTCGGCGATCGCCGCCGGCGATCCGGTCACCGCCGGGACGTCGGCAGCCGCGGCGTAATCGCCCATCTGGCGGCCGGCTCCGCCCGTCAGCCGGACGTACACGGCGGCCGTCGCCTCGACGTCGCCGGGCCCGCGCCCTGCCTCGGCGATCAGCCGGTCGACCCGCTGCTTCTCCCTGGCGAACCCGTCGGCGGTGTTGCCGTACTGGCTCCACCACATGTTCCACGAGCCGACGTGGGGGAGCGTGATCTCGAGCATCCGGTCGCCGATCGAGCCGACCATCAGCGGCGGGCCGCCGGCGCGCGGCGAGCGGGGGTGGAGCACGCAGCGGTCGGCGTCGTAGAACTGGCCGTGGAAGTCGATCTCGCCGTCGCCGAGCAGTGTGCGGATGATGGTGAACGCTTCGGCGAACCGGCTGAACCGTCGGTCGTACGGGAAGCCGAAGGCGTCGTACTCCCGCCGGTTCCACCCGGCCCCGAGGCCGAGCGTCAGCCGCCCGCCGGAGATCGCATCGACGGTGGCCGCCTGCTTGGCGAGCATCGCCGGCGCGTGGAAGCTGGTCGACGCGACGAGCGGGCCGAGCTCGATGCTCGTCGTCACCGCGGCGATCGCCGCCAGCGACGTCCACACCTCCCACGGCCCGCGCGGCCCCACCGGCAGGTCGTAGAGCAGGTGGTCGCCGAGCCAGACCGAGTCGAACCCGGCCGCCTCGGCCGCTCGGGCCATGGCGAGCAGCTCCGGGAACGGCACCTCCCACTCGACCTCGGGGAGCTGGATCCCGATCCTCATCCGGGATCGCGCGCTGCCGTCCATCGCCGCCACCATAGATCGCGACGCCGACGGTCGGGGCGGCGTGCGGACATTGGCTACGTTCGCGTTCGATGAGCTACGACCGCCTGTCAGCGCACGATGCCGTGTTCCTGCGCATCGAGGATGCCCGCCAGGCGCAGCACGTCGGCTCCCTGTCGATCTACCCGGCGGGACCGTGGCGTGACCACGCCGGCCGCCTGCGGATCGAGGACCTGCGCGCCTTCGTCGGGGGTCGGCTGCACCGTGTCCCTCGCCTGCGGCAGAAGGTGATGGAGGTCCCGCTCGGTCAGGCCCGTCCGATCTGGGTCGACGACGAGCACTTCGACATCGAGTACCACGTCCGGCTGACCGCGTTGCCGCGCCCCGGCGATCGGATGCAACTGCTCGAGTTGATGGGTCGCGTCCAGTCCTTGCCGCTCGACCGGGCCCGCCCGCTGTGGGAGCTCTGGTTCGTCGACGGGCTGGAGTCCGACCACGCCGCGTTGATCATCAAGACGCACCACGCGCTGGGTGACGGCGTCGCCAACGTCGATCTCGGGATGGCGCTGCTCGAGACGAGCGCGGCGATCCCCGAGCCCGACGGCGCCGACGACTGGCGACCCGCTGCGGCGCCGTCGAGCCGGCGGCTGTTCGTCGACACGATGATCGAAGAGTTGTCGCGCCCGTTCGACATGGTGCGCGCCGGCGCCGGGGCCTTCCGCTCCCCGGGCAGGGCCATCGGCACCGTGTCCAACGTCGGCCGGGCGTTGGCCAGCATGGCCGTCAAGCCCGAACCGGTGTCCTGGAACACCGCGGTGAGCCCCCACCGGCGGTGGCGCCCGGCCCGCGTCTCGCTCGACCGGGTGAAGGCGATCAAGGCCGATGCCGGGGTCACGGTCAACGACGTCGTCGTCGCCGCGTGCAGCTGCGCGCTGCGCCGGTTCCTCACCGAACGGGGAGAGACGGTCGACGGCCGGGTGCTGAAGGCGATGGTCCCGGTCTCGACCCGCCGCGCGGACGAGCACGGCGAGACGCTCGGCAACCGCGTGTCGATGTTCGTCGTCGACCTGCCGGTCGGCGAACCGGATCCGGCTCGGCAGCTCGCCGACATCCACGCCCAGACCGGTGCGCTGAAGGAATCGGGGCTGGTCGAGGGGGCGCACGCCGTCATCCGCATCGCCGACGGCGTCACGCCACTCGCCGTGCCGCTCACCCGGTACGTCACCCGCAACATCCCGATGAACCTCGTCATCACCAACATCCCCGGCCCGCCGGTGCCGCTGTGGTTGTGGGGCGCGCCGCTGCTCGAGGTGTACCCCTACGTCGAGGTCGTCGACAACGAGGGCCTGACGATCGCCGTGCTGTCGTACGCCGACGAGTTGTTCTTCGGCGTGACGTCCGACCGCGACGTCGTGCCCGACCTCGGCCGGCTGTGCACGCTGCTCGAGGAGGCGGTCGCCGAGTTCGAGCCGTCGACCGGCTGATCGGCACCGCCGGGTTCACCGGGACGATGGCCCTTGACGCTCCGACGGGGCGGGAGTAGGACGAAAGGCGCGACACGGTCGATCAGGAGGTGATGCACTGCAACGGCCGGAGATCCTATGTCGAACACACTCATGTTCGCTGCAAAGGTCGGTAGCATGATCGGTATGCAACCCGTCGATCTCGTCGGTATCCAGCTCGATGCCAACTCCGGCGCGTCCGTGCTCCTGCTGCGCGAGCGCAGCGCCCCGCACCGCCTCCTCCCGATCGTGATCGGGGGCGCCGAGGCGGTGTCGATCGCCATCGCCGCGAGCGGCCAGCACCCGCCGCGCCCGTTGACCCACGACCTGATGGCGGCGATCGTCGAGCGGCTCGACGCACACGTCGACGCGGTCGAGGTCACCGAGCTGCGCGACGGATCGTTCCATGCCAACCTCGCGGTCAGCGGACCGACCGGCGAGCAGCGCCTCGATACCCGCCCGTCCGACGCGATCGCGCTCGCGTTGCGTCTCCACGCGCCCCTGTTCGTCAGCGATCAGGTGCTCGACGAGGCGGGAGCCGTTCCCGCCCCGGAGCTCGACGAGGAGACGATCGACGCCCAGGTCGCCGACTTCCGCTCGTTCCTCGCCGATCTCGAGCCGGCCGACTTCGACGCCGGTGGCAGCGATGCGGAGCGGCCCCCCGAGGAGCCCTGACGTGGACCGCTTCACCGTCCCGACCGCCTACTGGCACCGACTCGACGACGGGCGCGTGCAATGCGACGTGTGCCCTCGGGCGTGCAAGCTGCGCGACGGCCAACGAGGTGTCTGCTTCGTCCGGGCGCGGGAGGGCGACGGGGTGGTGCTCACGACGTACGGCCGGTCGAGCGGGTTCTGCGTCGACCCGATCGAGAAGAAGCCACTCAACCATTTCCTGCCCGGCTCGCCGGTGTTCTCGTTCGGGACCGCCGGGTGCAACCTGGCGTGCCGCTTCTGCCAGAACTGGGACATCTCCAAGTCCAAGGAGATCGACACACTCGCCGACGAGGCCTCGCCGGCGGCGATCGCCGAAGCGGCCGACGCCCACGGGTGCCGGAGCGTCGCGTTCACCTACAACGACCCGACGATCTTCATGGAGTACGCGATCGACGTCGCCGACGCCTGCCACGAGCGGGGGCTGCGAACGGTGGCGGTGACCGCGGGGTACATGTGCCCGCGCCCCCGGGCGGACTTCTTCGCCCACATCGACGCGGCCAACGTCGACCTCAAGGGGTTCACCGAGGACTTCTACCGGCATACCTGCGGGGCCGAGCTCGGTGCGGTGCTCGACACCCTCGTGTACCTGCGCCGGGAGACCGACGTCTGGCTCGAGCTGACGACGCTGCTGATCCCCGGACTGAACGACAGCGACGCCGAGCTCGACGCGATGACCACCTGGGTCGTCGAGCAGCTCGGCCCGGAGGTACCGATGCACTTCACCGCGTTCCATCCCGACTACCGGATGCTCGATCGCGACCCGACGCCGCCGGCCACCTTGACCCGCGCCCGGCGGATCGCGCTCGGCAACGGCGTCCACTACGCCTACACCGGCAACGTCCACGACGGCGACGGAGGCAGCACGTTCTGCCACGCCTGCGCGGCCTTGGTGATCGAGCGAGACTGGTACGAGATCGGCCGGTACCGGCTTGACGGGAGCGGTCACTGCGAAGCGTGCGGGACGAAGTTGCCGGGGGTGTTCGACGGGCCGGTCGGCGATTGGGGCGCACGACGGCGACCGGTGGCGATGGCCGGGCGGGGGAGGTGGTCGTGATGGCCGCCATCCGGCCCGCTGCCGTCGCCGGGGCGTTCTACCCGGCGAGCGAGTCCGCCGTGCGCCGGGCGATCGACGAGAGTTTCGCCCGCTCGGTCGCCCGGCCTGCGGACGCGCCGATCCCCAAGGCGCTGATCGTCCCGCACGCCGGCTACGTCTACTCCGGGCCGGTCGCCGCGTCCGCCTACCGTTGGCTCGAGGGCGCCCGCTCGGTCGTCGAGCGCGTCGTGCTGCTCGGCCCCAGCCACCGCCACTGGTTCAGCGGGGTCGCGGTACCGAGCGCCGACGCGTTCGAGACGCCGCTCGGGCTGGTGAGCGTCGACGCCGAGGGGCGGGCGGCGGCGTTGCGGTTGCCCGGTGTGAGGGTCGACGACCGTGCCCACGACCTCGAGCACAGCCTGGAGGTCCAACTGCCGTTCCTCCAGACGGTGCTCGACGACTTCACCCTCGTGCCACTGTCGGTCGGCGACGCGGACCCCTCCGAGGTCGCCAACGTGATCGACGCCCTCTGGGGTGGCCCCGAGACCCTGGTCGTCGTCAGCACCGACCTGTCCCACTACCACCCGTACGAGGTCGCCGATCGGATCGACTCGGGAACTGCGTCGGTCGTGGTGGCGATGGAGCCCGAGGCGATCGCCGACGACGACGCGTGCGGGGCCCGGCCGCTTCGCGCCCTGCTCGAGGTCGCCAACCGGCGCCGTCTGGGCACGGCCTTGCTCGACCTGCGCAACTCGGGCGACACCAGCGGTGACCGGAAGCGAGTCGTCGGGTATGGCGCGTTCATCGTCGCCTGATCCCGCGCTCGCCGCCGAGACGGTGCCGGGACCGCTCGCCGGACACGAACGCGAGGTCCTGCTCGACATCGCCGACCGGGCGATCCTCGACGGGCTCGGGGCGCGTCCACGCACCCCGGTCGACGACCGTACGGTGCCGTCGGCCCTCCAGCGCCTGGCCGCCTCGTTCGTGACGTTGCACGTCCACGGCGAGCTGAACGGTTGCATCGGGACGATCGAGCCGGTCGAACCGCTCGCCGGGAGCGTCGCCCGCCACGCGTGGGCGGCGGCGTTCGACGACCCGCGGCTCCCGCCGCTGCGGCGCGTCGATTACCCGCACCTGACGATCGCGATCTCGGTCCTGTCGCCTGTCGACCCGCTCGCCGCGCGCTCGCGCGAGGAGTTGCGCGATGCGCTGCGGCCCGGCGTCGACGGGCTGGTGCTCGAGGCCGCCGGGCGGCGCGCGGTGTTTCTCCCGTCGGTGTGGTCGTCCTTGGCGACCCCGGACCGCTTCGTCGCCGAGTTGTTCGCCAAAGCCGGGCTCGATCGGCGGTACTGGGCGCCGGACGTGCGCGCCGCAACGTTCACGGTGGAGCACGTCCGCAGCGAGGACTGACCGGCGACCGCCGGCGGGTTCGCCGCGCCGCGCTGCGGCTACCGTGCGGTGATGCCGCCCGGGGACCGGTTCGAGGCTGAGTCGCTCAGCCGATCGCGAGTGCTGGCGCGCTCGGGCCTGAAGTGGTCGCAGTACGGCTCCGATGTGCTCGCCGCCTGGGTCGCCGACATGGATTTCGACCCGCCCGCCGCGGTCACCGACGCCCTGCGGGAGATGATCGACCGCGGCGATCTCGGGTACCGTCTCCAGGCCGACGAGCTGGGGCCGGCCTATGCCGACTGGCAGGAGCGGCACCATGGCTGGCGGCCCGACGAGGGCCGGGTCTGGGTGTTCACCAGCGCGCTCCATGCCCTGCTGACCGTGCTGACGTCGATGACCGGACCGGGCGACGGGATCGTCGTGTTCACGCCGATCTACCACCCGTTCCTGAGGGCGATCGACGACAGCGGCCGCCGTCGTGTCGACGTCCCGCTCGATCCCTCCGGCTGGCGCATCGACGCCGACCGGCTGGAGTCGGCGGTCGACTCTTCGACGCGGCTGGTGCTGTTCTGCCAACCACACAACCCGGCCGGGCGGGTGTTCGACGACGACGAGGTCGCTGCGGTCGCCGCCGTCGCCCAGCGTCACGACCTGCTCGTCGTCAGCGACGAGATCTGGTGCGATCTGACCTTCGACCGGCCGCACCGGCCGCTGGCGGTCGCCGACGAGCGGTTCGCCGGCCGGCTGATCACGATCGGTTCGACGAGCAAGACGTTCAACCTTGCCGGGCTCCGCTGTGCGGTGGCCCACGTCGACCACGAGCCCACCCGGACCTCGATGGCAGCGATGCCCGAACACCTGCTCGGCACCCCGAGCACGCTCGGCGTCGCTGGCACCCTCGCCGCCTGGCGGTACGGGGAGGAGTGGCTGGCGCGGGTGCACCCGCAGTTGCGGGCGCGGCGTGATCAGCTCGCCGAGCGCCTGCGCACCGAGCTGCCCGAGGTCGGGTTCGACGTCCCCGAAGCGACGTACCTCGCATGGCTCGACTTCCGCGCCACGCAGATCGGTGAGGCGCCGAGCTACCGGTTGCTCCACGAGGGCGGCGTCGCACTGTCCGACGGTGCCACGTTCGGCCCGCGCAGCAGCGGGTACGCGCGCCTCAACTTCGCGACGTCGGCCGAGATCCTCGACGAGGTCGTCGATCGCATCGTCGGGCTGGTGCACCGGTCCGGCTGAGCCGGCGCTGGACCCGGACCATGGCCGACCGTGGCCGGCCGGATGGTCTCAGGAAGCGCCGGCCGCCGACTCGAGCTCGTCGGTGGCGGCGTCGGCAGCGTCCCCCGCCGCGTCTGCGGCGTCGCCAGCGGCATCGGTCGCCGCGGACTGCGCACGACCGACCTTGTCACGCGCCGCGTTGGCCGCCTTCAGGGCCGCATTCGATGCCCGTTCGGCATCGGACTTCAGGTCGTCGCGCCGGAACGCGGCGACCGCTGCGCCGACGACAGCGATCAGGGCGAGGAGACCGAGGAGCTTCTTCATGATGTTCCCTTCGAGAGCGTCGGGTCCGCCCGACGGGACGACCGTAGCGGTGCACCCCGCCGTCGGCAACGTCGGGAATGCGGCGCCGGCCCGAACGCGCCGAGCGCTGCGCGGATCGGGCCGCGCGCCGATACGTTCGCGGGCCGACGAGGAGAGCACGCATGGACAAGTGGACCGAAGCGGACATTCCGGACCAGACCGGCCGGACGTTCCTGATCACCGGTGCGAACAGCGGGATCGGGTTCGAGGCGGCCCGCGCCCTGGCCGACCACGGCGCAACCGTGGTGATGGGGTGCCGCAACGCGCAGAAGGCGCAGGCTGCGGCGGCCGAGATCGAGGCGACCGGACCGTCGGGGACCGTCGAGCTCCTCGAGATCGACCTCGCCGACCTCGACTCGATCGCCGGTGCGGCCGAGCGGTTCCTGGCCGAGCACGATCGCCTCGACGTACTGGTCAACAACGCCGGGCTGATGGCGCTGCCGTACCAGAAGACGGCCCAGGGCTTCGAGATGCAGATCGGGGTCAACCATCTCGGCCACTTCGCGCTCACCGCCCACCTGATCGAGCTCCTGATGGCGACGGAGGGCTCGCGGGTCGTGTCGATCAGCAGCCAGGGGCACCGGCCGGGCTCGATCGACTTCGACGATCTGAACAGCGAGCGGAACTACTCGCCCTGGCCCGCCTACTTCCAGAGCAAGCTCGCCAACCTGCTGTTCACCCGCGAGCTCCAGCGGCGCCTCGCCGAGGCGGGCGCCGCCACGATCGCGGTCGCCGCACACCCGGGCGTGTCGAAGACCAATCTCGGGCACGACAGCTCCGGTGGCGTCGTCGGCACGATGATGAGCCTGACACGGCCGGTGTTCGACGCCGTCGTCTCGCAGAGCGCGGCGATGGGCGCGCTGCCGACGCTGCGTGCGGCGACCGACCCCGATGTCGCCGGTGGCGCTTACTTCGGGCCGGGCGGTATCGGCGAGACCCGTGGCCACCCGAAGCAGGTCGGGATGAGCCGGCGCGCCAAGGACGATGCCGCCGCGGCGAGGTTGTGGGAGCTGTCGACCGAGCTCACCGGCGCGACGTACCCGTTCTGAATCGACGGTTCGCTCGCCGGGTCCTGCGGCGCGCTCGGGCGGATGTCCCGTGGACCCTGCGCGTTCGGCCAGACTTGGCAGATGGAACACGTCGAGGTGCGGACGCGGGATCCACGATCGTTTGCCGACATCGTCGGCACGGATCGGGCCGACGAGTTGACGCTGGTGACCGGCGCCGCGGCGCTCGAACGGCTCCACGGCCGGTGCGTCGTCAACGTGAACTCGACCGCGGCGGGCGGTGGCGTGGCCGAGATGCTGCACGTCCTGCTCGGCTACGTCCGGGGGGTCGGCATCGACACTCGCTGGCTCGTGATCGAGGGTCGACCGGACTTCTTCGACGTGACCAAGCGCCTGCACAACCACCTCTATGGCGGTACCGGGGACGGCGGCCCGCTCGGACCCCGCGAGCACGAGATCTACGAGGAGACCCTGGCTCCCGAGCGCGACGCACTCGCCGCCCACGTCCGCCCGGGCGACATCGTCATCCTCCACGATCCGCAGCCTGCCGGGCTGGCCGAGCACGCGAAGCGGCTCGGTTGCCACGTCGTCTGGCGCTGCCACGTCGGCATCGATGAGCAGAACGTCAACAGCCGGATCGGCTGGGAGTTCCTCCGCCCGTACCTCGAACCGTTCGTCGACCACTACGTCTTCACCGACCGCCGCTTCCCGCCCGACTGGGTCCCCGTGGATCGCTACACGACGATCTGGCCGTCGATCGACCCGTTCGCCCCGAAGAACCAGGAGATGTCGCCCGAGACGGTCGAGGCGATCCTGACCCATGTCGGGCTGATCGCCGGACGCCACGGCGACACGACGTTCACCCGCACCGATCGATCGCCGGGCCGCGTCGAGCGGATGTGCGACATCGTGCGCACCGGGCCGCCGTCGGCACCCGGGACGCCGATGATCGTGCAGGTCTCGCGCTGGGACGTGATGAAGGACATGACCGGTGTGATGGACGCGTTCGCCAAGTACGTCGACTCGGGGCGCGACGCGGAGCTCGTGCTCGCCGGGCCGGTCGTCTCCGCCGTCGCCGACGATCCCGAGGGTGCCCAGGTTCTCCAGGATTGCTGGAACCACTGGCGGCGGTTGCCGCACGCGATCCGCCGGCGGGTGCAGCTCGTGTGCCTGCCGATGCACGATCTGGAGGAGAACGCGGCGATCGTCAACGCGCTCCAACGCCACGCGGCGATCGTGACGCAGAAGAGCCTCGCCGAGGGCTTCGGGCTGACCGTTGCCGAGGCGATGCTGAAGGGCACCCCGGTCGTCGCCAGCGCGGTCGGCGGGATCGTCGACCAGGTGATCGACGGCGAGACCGGTCGGTTGATCCACGATCCGACCGATCTCGCCGAGTTCGGGTCGGCGCTGTGCGAGATCCTCGATGACGACGACCTCCGCCGTCGCCTCGGCGAGGGTGCACGCGCCCGGGCGCTGGAGACGCACCTCGGCGACACCCATCTCGAGCGGTGGTTGCAGGTCGTCGACAGCGTGCTGGCGACCGAATGAGGGACCTGCGCCGATGAGGTACCGCCGATGAGGTACCGCCACACGCAATCGTCGTACGGCCCGTGGCTGGTCGCGCTCGCCGGGATCCTCGTACTCGGCGCGGTGTACGCGACCACGGGTCAGCTGTCCGGCGCGAACCTGGCGATCGTTGCGATCCTGCTGCTCGTCGCGGTGGTCGGGCTCGTCTTCTCCCGTCTCACCGTCATCGTCGATCCGGTGTCGATCGTCGCTGCGTTCGGGGTCGGCTGGCCCCGCCGGCGCCTTGCGCTCGGCGACGTCGTGACGGCCCGTCGGGTGCGCAACAAGTGGTGGTACGGCTGGGGCCTGCGCAAGATCCCCCACGGCTGGATGTACAACGTCTGGGGCCTCGACGCCGTCGAGCTGGAGCTGCGCTCGGGATCGGTGTTCCGCATCGGCACCGACGAGCCGGACGCGCTGCTCGGCGCGCTGCCCCCGAAGCTCAGCGGCTGAGCCGTCGTGTCCGAGCCAGGAGTGCCCGAGCCAGGAGTGCCCGACCGACTGCCCGATGGCGTGAGGCTGGTGCGGACGACGCCGACGTTCGACGAGCACACCGTGCCCGCCGGGCTGCGATCGGCGCACCGAATCGCCGACGGTGTGTGGGGTCGCCTGGTCGTCGTCTCCGGCTCACTGGAGTTCGTCGTCGAGGACGACGCCGGCGCGCCCCGGCGCATCCGGGCCGGGGAGTCGCAGGTCATCCCGCCCGCGGTCGCGCACCACGTCGTCCTCGACCAGCCGGTCCGCTTCCACATCGAGTTCCACCGCTGATCGCCGCCCCGGATCGCCGCCCCGGTTTGTGTGACCGAACATCGCGGACCCCGACGTCTTCGGTCACACAGACTCGGGCGCCCGGATCTTGTGTGACCGAACGTCGCCGACCTCGATGTGTTCGGTCGCACGAACCCGGGGACGCGCGTCAGGGCGCGTAGCGGGTCACAACACGAAGCGCATGCCGTCGATCAGGGCGCCGGGGAGGCGGCTGCTCATCGTCGAGCGCTCGACGTAGGTCCCCGTGTCGAGGATCACCTCGGCATCGGTGGTCAGCCCCTCGAGCTTGTCGCCGAGCAGATGGAACGCGGTGTCGTCGAAGCGCAACACGTTGACCGGCGCGACGATCTCGCCGTCCTCGATCCAGAACGTGGCGAACCGGGTCATCCCGGTCGTCCGGCACGCCGCCCGGTCCGACAGATTGACGTAATGCAGGTTGCCGACGAACAGGCCGGTGCCGAGCGCCTCGCTCACCGCCGCCGTCGGGACGGTGCCGGGAGCGACCGACATCGACTCGGGGAACTCGTGATCGGCCGCGCCGTTGGTCGGCACGCCGTACTCCTGGCTCGACCGCGGCGAGACGAGGGTGTGGGCGTAGGCACCGTTGACGACGAGCGGAACCTCGCCGGGCCGGACGAACCCGGCCGACTGGAAGTTCGGCGCGACGCCACCGGCGGTGTCCTCGGTGATCGACACCAGCGGTGACAAGGTTGCGTCGTCGGCGATCATCCGCAGCAGGGGAGTCTGGCGCGTCTCGTGAGCGCGGAGCCCGAACGCGCCGTAGTAGGCGATCAGCATGACGAGTTCGTCGACCGCCCGCGGCGCGAGGTAGGTGCGGTACTCGCCCGGTGTGAGGTCGATCGCATCGCGTTCCAGCGCCGCGAGCTGGCGGGTCGAGAGGTCGACCTTGGCGGCGAACGCGTCGTCGTCCCAGGCGAAGCCGGCGTACAGGTTCTTCGACGCCTTGTCGGCGCGCAGGTAGAAGCACCAGTCGAGGTTGAACGTCTCCGATTGGAACCAGTTGCGCTGGCCGAGCGAGTTGGCGAAGCCGCTGTACGTGTCGCCCGCGGCGTAGATCCCGACCAGGTCGCGGCCACGGCCGGCACCGCGGATGTCGGCGAGTGCGGCGTCGGGTGCGGGGACCACACCCCGCTCGATGCGTTCGGTCGATTGGGGATCGGTGTTGTACAGGAGGAACGGATCGTCGGCGACGAGGCGCCGCCGATCGCGGAGCCCCGCCACGAGCGACGCCAGTCGGGCGTCGTCGCTCGCCCGTTCACCGGTCAAGCCGATCGTGCCCGTGACGTGCCGCTGCCCCTCGATCAGGTCGATGCTCAGCCGGCGCTGGTCGACCGAGCCCGCCTGGCGGACGTCGCCGCGGTTGAATCGGATGAAATCGGTTCGCTCGCCGGTGACGTTTGCCAGCAGCACCTCGGCGCCGACCAGCCGCCCGCTCGCGGCCGTGATCAGCTCGTCGAAGTACTGCTGCTCGTCACGTCCGGTGCCGCCCGATGACACCACCATGCTGCTCGACGGGGTGCTCATTCCTCGCCTCCGAAGACCTCGACGTTGCTGAACCGGCAGGCGGGTGATGCGTGACCGGTGCCGACCATCTGGTTGAGCTCGCCCTTCCCGCAGTTCGGCGTGCCCATCACGGTGAAGCTGCTCGCATCGGCGACGCCGGTGAGGTTGCGCCAGAACGTCCGCGAGATCCCGCGGTAGCCCGGGTTGCGGACCGCGCCGACGATCTTCCCGTGCTCGATCCGCTGGCCGTACTCGCAGCCGAACTGGAACTTGTTCCGGCTGTCGTCGATCGACCACGAGCTGTTCGTGTGGAGGTAGACCCCGTCCTCGATCGACTCGATCAGCTCGTCGACCGTCGAGTCCCCGGGTTCGATGTTGAGGTTCGCCATGCGATCGATCGGCGGTCGATTCCACGACGAGGCGCGGGAGGTGGCGACACCCGGGATCCCGCTGCGCGATTGCGAGACCGCCCCGCCGAGGCCGCGCACCAGGATCCCGTTCTCGATCAGGTGATGCCGTTCGGCAGGTGTGCCGTCGTCGTCGAAGCCGTAGCTCGCGAGCTGTCCCGGCACGGTCGGATCGAACGTGACGTTGAGCAGGTCCGAGCCGTATCGGAACGAGCCGAACATGTCGGGCGTGACGAAGCTGGTGCCGGCGTAGTTGCGCTCGTCGCCGAGGATCCGGTCGAGCTCGAGGGGGTGGCCGATCGACTCGTGGATCTGCAGCACCATCTGGTCGGGGGCGAGCAGCAGGTCCATCATCCCGGTCGGGCAGTTCGGAGCAGCCAGCAACTCGAGCGCCTCGTTCGCGATGCGCGTCGCCGCGTCGCCGAAGCCGTACCTCCCGAGCACCTCGACCCCGCCCTGCCCGCAGAACGCCGTGCCGCCGAACGTGCGGATCTGGGTGTTGGCGCCCTCGTTGGCCGTGGCCCGCAGCCGGGGGTAGACGAACCGGAACCGCTGCTCGACTCGCCCGCCACCGGAGGTGACCAGGAGCTGGTCGACATCGCGTCGGACCAGCCCGGCGCTCCAGTCGACGATCCGCTCGTCGATGCCCAGCAGCCGCGACTGCTGGTGGAGCAGGTCGAGCCGATCCTCGAGGGGCATCGTCTCCCACTCGATCTCGACCGGTGACCGGTAGGTGCCCGTCGGGTGGTGGGGCGGCGCGGTCGCGGCCACCATCGCACCGGCGGTGACGTCAGCCCAGTACCTGGCCCGTTCCACGGCGGCGGCGAGGCCGGCGTCGCTGAGGTCGGCGGTGGCCGCGTAGCCGAGCCCACCCCGCTCCCAGATCGAGATCATCACGCCGCTGTCGACATCGAGGTGGATCGGCTCGAGCTGGTGCTGGCGAACCGAGAGGCGTTCGGTCCGCTCGTCGACGAGCCGGGCGGACGCGTACTCGACATCGGTGGGCAGCGCGGCGGAGAGCCGGTCGGCGATCGTCGCCGACGCGATCAGCAGTTCGGTCATACGGTCGAGCGTACGGCGCGTCGGCTCGACCGCGCTCGCTGGTGGTCGTGAGATCGGCGCGCCGGCGCGTTCGCGTTCTACCCTCCTCAACGTGATGACCGACGCAGCCGCGGTGGACGAGGCCGAGCTCGCTCCCCACCTCGCCACCCCCGAGTACCACCGGCAGCTCCGCGCCCACCTCGAGGCGACCGAACCGGAGCTGTGGGCCTGGTTCGCCGAATCGGTCGAGCCGTCTGCCGAGCAGGTCGAGCAGGCAGAGCTCCAGCTGCTGAAGACGACCTACCGCCTCGACGGGGAGGTGCACGGAGTCCTGGCCGGCATCGCCCCGCTGATCGCCGGACGGCTCGGCCTGACCGACGAGGTCGTGCTGTACCAGGAGCTCGGCGAGTCGGACCGCAACGCCTTTGTCACCAAGCTCGGCGAGCGCATCCACGTCGTCTTCGGTGGCGATCTGCTCGACTTCCTCGACGTGCAGGAGCAGGAGGCACTGCTGGCCCACGAGCTGGCCCACGTCCTGCTCCACGAGCGCGACGGCCGGGCCTACCGGATCCTCGACCACCTCGTGCGCCGGTCCGACGCCGAGGCGATGTCGGACCTGGCGATTGCCGAGACCGCCCGCCGACTGGCCCTGCACACCGAGGTGTGGGCCGATGCGGTGGCGGTCGAGCTGCTCGGCGACGAGCGAGCGGCGGTGTCCGCGATCGTCAAGACCAGGACCGGGCTGCGCAACGTCGACCCGGACGCCTACCTCCGCCAGGCCCGCCAGATCATCGAGGCCGACCCGGCGGCGAGCCGGGGGGCGACACATCCCGAGCTCCACGTGCGGGTGGCCTGCATGGCGGCCCGCCGGACGCCGGTTGCGGCCGAGGTCGTGAGGCAGTTGATCGACGGACCCGACGACCTCGATCGTCTCGATCTGCTCGGCCAGCTCCGGGTCGAGGAGCTGGCCGGGCGCGTGCTGGCCGCAGGGGTGAGCGCAGGCGGACCCCCGAGCTCGGACACGCGGAACTACCTGACCGGCTTCGACCGGCTCGACGTCGAGTCGGCGGCGCCGCTCGCCGACGGCGAGCTCGCCGATCTGATGCCCTCGGTCCGCTACCTGTGCGCCGCCCTCCTCGTCGATGTCGCCCTCGTCGGGGACGACGCCGGACGCGGCCTCGAGCACGTTCGGGCGTTCTCGCTCGAGGCCGAACGGCTCGGTGTCGCCGCCGAGTTCGACAAGATCCTCGGCCGGGCGACCGAGCAGACCGTCGCCGAGGTGCGGCGGATCCGGCGCCACGCCGAGACGGGCTCCGAGGCGACCACCAGCGATCCGGAGCGACCGCGATGACGTTCGCCCGCCTGCTCAGCGAGGCGTTGGCCGCACCGCAGCTCCCATCGACCGGCGACGTGCTCGCCGTCGGTCTCCCGTTCCTTCGCCAGCTCGAGGACCTCCACGCCGACGGTCTCGTCACCCGGCTGATCGGGACCGAGGGCGTCTCCTACGACGGCTCGGTGCTGCGACTGGACGCGGGCTACACGCAGCGACCCCAACGGCGCGAGCGGTTCATCCGTTACGTCAACCCGGAGTCGTCCGGGCGGGGCATCGAGGTCGACCGGCGGATCGCGATCGACCACGGTGCGGGTGCCGAGCGGACGCAGACCAGCCTCGACGTGTTCGACGAACCCGAGGGTCGGCCGGAGCGACCGATGTTCGTCGTCGGCTACCGCGCCTGGGAGCAGCTCTACGGCCATCACGACGAGCTGACCGACGTCAACCTGGCCGGACTCCTGCTGGTCAGCTACGCCACGGGGCTCGACCTCGACCTGCCCGGCGCGGTCGACGACCTCGCCTCCGGCTTCCGGCACGTGCACTGGATGAACCGCGGGATCCATCCGGTCGTCGGGGCCGTGCTGTCCGACATGGTCGACCCGGATCGCCACCGGCGCCCCGCCGACCTCGGCCAGGTCATCGCCCGGCTCGAACACCATCGGGAGCTCCCCGGCGACCTCGACCTCGACGACGCCTACGAGGCAGCCGACGGCTGGCGTCGGGCCGTGCTGTCGACCCTGCGGGAGCGGGTGTTCGACCTCAGCAGGCGCAACCGGGCGCTGTACTTCCGCCCGTCGTCGACCGCGTTGTCGCTGACCGAGGCATCGGTCCCGTTGCTGCTCAACGTCGAGCGGATCCGGCCCGACGAGCTGCTGACGTGGACCGGCTCCGGTGCTGCCGCGTTCCGGTCCGGCAAGCGGGTCGACCTCGAGCAGTGGTGCCGATTCGAGGAGGCGCCACACCTCGCTCCCGGCCTGGACAAGATCATCAGCACCGAACGCCGGCTGCGCATCGAGCACGGCCAGGGGCGGCTACGGCTCGTGGTCGCGTTCCTGCGGTGGTTCGATCCGGACGCCGAGGAGGCCGTCAACTCCCCGCTGCTGACGACGCGCGCCGACCTGACCCGCAAGAAGGGTGTTCGCCCGCGCTACCTCGTGCAGGTCGACGCCGAGGCCGAGGTCAGCCCGGTCCTGCGCCACGTGTTCAAGACCCGGTTCGGGATCGCCCTCCCCGAAACCTGCGACACCGACCACGACTCGATCGTGGCGCTCGTGCGGCAACTCGAGTCGTCGGTCCGGGCAACCGATCCCTCGATCGAGATCGAATTGATCGACGTACCGCGCGTCAACATCATCCGGCGGCGGGCCAAGCTGCGCGTCGACGCCTACCTGCGCCGGCGTGCTCAGGCCCACGCGGCGACCGGTCGTTGGCGGCGCCAGGACCACAGCTACGACCCGCACGATTGGCGGCCCCTCGGCCGCGCGCTGTACCAGCGCTTCGTGCGCCCGAGCGAACTCCCGCTGCGCGACCTGTCCGGCGCCGCGCCTCGTCCTCGGGGGCCGAGCTTCCTGTCGGCACCGGCCGCGTCGGAGCCGGGCGAGCGGGTGTCGTCGAGCTATCAGCTGAGCGCGGGAGACGTGCACGCCCACCGGTGGGAGGTCGATCTCTGCGCCGTGACGCTGGCGTCGCTCGGATCGCGTCGCAGCAGCCTGGCGCGCGACTACGACACGCTGCTCGCCGACGAGGGGGACGCGGCCACCGGTCCCGAGTGGGAGTCCTCGCCGTTCGAGGAGATCTTCTCGCCGGCGCCCAGACCGCCGGCCGGCGACGACGTGGCGCCGATCTCGGTCGATCAGCCGCTGGTCCTGCCCGCCGACGACGCGCAAGCGCGCGCCGTGCGCCGGGGAGTCCGCGGCGACTCGTTCATCATCCAGGGGCCACCGGGCACGGGGAAGAGCCAGACGATCGCCAACCTGATCGCCGCGCTCGTCGCCGCCGGCAAGCGGGTGCTGTTCGTGTGCGAGAAGCGGGCCGCACTCGACGTGGTCGCCCACCGGCTGGACCAGGTCGGGCTCGGCGAGCTGGTGGCGACGATCCACGACTCCCAGCTCGACCGCAAGGCCTTCATCGCCGACCTGCGCGAGACCTACGAGCGGTGGATGGCCGACGACGTCGACGAGCGCATCGACGAGCGCGAGGACCGCCTGGCCGCGGTCAACGCACTGCTCGTCCCGCTCGAGCGGGTGTTCGGCGAGCTGCACGACGCCCGGGGCGGCCGGCGGTCGTTGGCCGAGCTGATCGAGCGGCTGGTGTTCCTCCGCTCGTGCGGTGTCGCCCCGGTCGCGGTTCCGCAGGCCGCTGCGCTCGATGCGGGCCGGTGGCTGGCGGCCCGGCCGTTCCTCGACCGCGTGGCCGACGGGCTGGCCGCCTCCGGCCGACGGGGGGCGCTCGGCGCTGCACCGGTGCTGCGCCTCGCACCCGACCGGCTGACCGGGGGCGATCCGGTCGTCGTCGCACGCGAGGCGGGCGCTGCGCTGCTCGCCGCGATCGAGGGCGTCGAGGCGGCGTTCGGTCAGGCGGTCGACCCGGCGGCGGTCACCGTGGCGAGCCTGCCCCAGCTCGCCGAGCGGACCCCGATGCTGGCGTCGCTCGCCAGCCACGGTGCCACCCGCGTACTCGATCGCGCGAGCGACGCCCACCTCGACCTGCGCGCCGCCGCGGCCGAGCTCGACCGGTCCGCCGCCGATGTCGACGCCGCGTCGGCGGTGCTCGGACGCTGGCGCGAGCCACTCGCCGCCGACGACGCACGAGCCGCGCTGCAGGTGGCGACGGCAAAGGAGAGCTCTGCACTGCGGTTCCTCGACGGCCGGTGGCGGACGGTCAAGCGGCTCGTGCACGCGGGCTACCGCTTCGACCTGCACCGGGTCGCGCCGTCCGCCTCGCAGGTGCTGGCGGAGCTGGTCGTCTGGCACGACGCCAACGACGCGCTCCACCGTCGGCAGGCCGAACTCGTCGCCCGGTTCGGGACCGACGACGCACGGTCGCTGCTCGAAGCGGCCGACGAGCTGTCGGGTGATCCGGTCGTCGCCGCGCTCGTCGGCGGGACGGGATCGCCCGACGCCGCACAGCCCGACTACGAGCAGCCCGACGCCGAGCAGCTCGGCCCGACGCTGGTGGCGCTCGTCGCACAGGTCGACGCACTCATCGTCGACGGCTCCGCGTCGATGGCCGATCTGCGGACGATCGCGGTCGAACTGACCCACGCCTCGGTCGCCGACGAGCGGGCGCTGGTCGCCTGGGCCGACGTCGATCGTGCGGGCGTCGATGGCGCCCGCGTCGACCGCGACATCCTCGTCGCCGCCCTGGGCGGACCCCGGCTCGACGAGGTCGAGCGGGCGGTGCTCGAAGCGGCGCTCGAACAGGCGGGCGCGTCCGGCGCGCTCGCGGCGATGACGGGCGCCCAACTCGATCACACGATCGACCGTTTGCTCGCCGGCTACCGCGCGCTGCTGGCGGCGAACGCCGGTCTGGTCGCGGCGCTGGCGCGGGAACGGTTCCGCGAGCACGTGGCGTTCGCCGAGGCATCGATGGCCGGACGGCCCCACGAGGACAAGGAGGCCAAGCGCGCCTACACCGCAGGGCGCAAGCTGCTCGAGCGCGAGTTCCAGAAGAAGATGCGCTACCGGTCGATCCGCGAGCTCGCAGACGGTGATCCCGGTCTGGTCGTGCGCGATCTCAAGCCGGTGTGGCTGATGAGCCCGCTGTCGGTGTCGGACACGCTGCCGCTCGACGACACCCTCTTCGACGCCGTGCTGTTCGACGAGGCGAGCCAGATCCCGGTCGAGGACGCGGTGCCGACCCTGTTCCGGGCCCGCCAGGCGGTGGTCGTCGGCGACCGGATGCAGCTCCCACCGACCCGGTTCTTCGCCGCCGACTCCGACGACGACGACGAGCTCGTTGTCGATGCGGATGGGCAGCGGATCGTGGTCACGCTCGACGCCGACAGCTTCCTGACGCAGGCCGACCTGGCGCTCGAGTCGTCGATGCTGACCTGGCACTACCGCTCGCGGTCGGAGTCGCTGATCGCCTACAGCAACCATGCGTTCTACGACGCCCGGCTGGCGACCGTCCCCGACCGGGTGTTCGACGGCGACGAACGGGCCGAGATCGTCGTGACCGATCCGGAGGAGGGCCGGGCGAACCTGGTCGAGCTGCTCGCCCGCCCGATCTCGTTCCATCGGGTCGCCAACGGCCGGTACGCCGACCGGCGCAACGAGCCCGAGGCCGACTACATCGCCGAGTTGGTGCGCGCCCTGCTCCGTTGCGGGTCGGGTCTGACCGTCGGCGTGGTCGCGTTCTCCGAGGCGCAGCAGGCCGAGATCGAGCTGTCGCTCGCCGAGCTTGCGCTGCTCGATGCGGGGTTCGGCGAGCTGCTGGAGGCCGAGCAGGTGCGCACCGACGACGGCGAGTTCGTCGGGTTGTTCGTCAAGAACCTGGAGAACGTCCAGGGCGACGAACGTGATGTGATCATCATGAGCGTGTGCTACGGGCCGGCGCCGGATGGCAAGGTGCGGATGAACTTCGGCCCGATCAACCTGCCGGGAGGCGAGCGGCGGCTGAACGTGATCTTCAGCCGGGCCAAGCAGCACATGGCGATCGTCAGCTCGATCACCGGGGCCGACATCACCAACACGCACAACGACGGCGCGGCGCATCTGGCGCGGTTCCTCGACTACGCGCGGGCCGAGAGCGTCGGCGGGACCGCCGGCGACGCGCTGCTGCGATCCCTGCGGGCGCCGGACGGCGAGGGCGATCCGCGCCGCGACCCGGCGGTGGACGAGCAGCGATCGGCGGTGGCAGCCGAGCTGGCGGCGCGCCTGCGCGAACGGGGCATCCCCGCGCAGGACGGTGTCGGGCGATCGGCGTTCACGGTCGACGTGGCGATCCCCGGGGACGGGCGATTCCGGCTCGGGGTGATGGTCGACCCCGGCCGGCGCGAGACGACGACGACCGCCCGGATGGTCGCCGAGGCAGGCGTGCTCGACGTGTTCGGGTGGCCGATCACCCGGGTGTTCGTCACCGAGTGGTGGACCGACCCCGATCAGGTCGTCGACCGGATCGAGCTGCTGCTTCAGCGGCCGGGACCGGTCGACGCTTGAGGTCGGCCGCGGGCCGTCGGCCCGCACGGACCCGCCGGGGATCGGGTGCGGTACAGTTCGCGCAGCGACTCGTCGCACACGGAGGAGGGCCGATGGGCTGGAACGATGAGGAGGACGACGCCCGGTACATGGTCGTCGTCAACCATGAGGAGCAGTATTCGATCTGGCCGGCAGACCGCGACATCCCTTCCGGCTGGAGAGCGGAGGGCTTCGAGGGCAACAAGCGCGGATGTCTCGACCACATCGAGGAGGTGTGGACCGACATGCGCCCGCTCAGCCTGCGCAAGCAGATGGCCGAATTCGAGCGCGAGCAACAGGGCGGCTGACCATCCGGCGGTCGCCGGCCCGGGCCGGGACCGACCTCGACCGGTCGCTCAGGCGAAGAGCCGTGAGGCGCCCGGGACGACGTCGTCGACGACGGCCGCCACGGCCTCGAACGAGCGCTGGGCGATGTCGATCGGGGTTCCGATCGCCGTCAGCCGCTCCTCGAGCCACTTGCGGTGCTCGGTGACGATGAGCGGATCGTCGCACAACATCGCGGCTGCGCCGACCGCGACCACGTCGTCAAGCTCGGCGGTCACCTGTTCGAGCCAGGTCACCGAGCGAACCCGGTCCGCGAAGTCGCCCGCTCCGAGCCACGCAAGCGCGTCGCGCACGATCGTCACCCGCTCGAACTCGAGGCGCGCCCAGTCGCCGTCGAAGTCCGCCAGTGGCGGGTTCCCCCACGTGACGTCGTCGAGGACCAGCCCTTCGGTCAGATCGGCGGGTTGGCCGTTGGCGCCGATCGCCCGCGCCCGGAGGCCGTCCGCGTCGAACGCGCTCCCGCCACAGACCACCGGATAGCCGAGCTTGCGGGCGACCCGGACCGACCGGGCGGCACCGGGAAGGTTGGAGAGCAGCACCGCGCTGACGCCGACCACGTCGGCCTCCGCGGCGGCGAGGAAGGTGTGCAGCTTGGTTGCCGGCGTCGCCGGGCCGAGGTGGATGACGCGCCATCCGTTGGCGATGAGCAGCTCGGTCGCCATCCGGGCGGGGAGCGAGTGCCACTCACCCTCGGCGCACACCATGACGAGTGTCCCCGCCGGCCGTGACGATTCCAGCCCGACGGCGAGCTTGGACAGCACCGATTCGGTCACGAACGTGGCGGTGTGTTCCTCGCCGACGGTGCACTGCCCGTTGAGCCACCGTTGGCCGACCTCTCGTTGCGACGGCGCGAGGAGCTGGGTCACCACGCGGAGGCAGGTCGTGTCACGCCCGGCGAAGTCGGTCGCGAGCTCGGCAGCCGTCGCACGATCGCCGCGCAGGGCCGCGTCGGTGTACTCGTCGAGCAAGACACTCATGTACACCTCCTCGAGACGTATCGACCAAGCTCCGGCTTGCCGCCAGTGTTCCACAACCATCGTGGTCCCCGCGAAGCGACCGGACTCACCGGCCCCGCCCCGCCGTGCCCCAGAGTTCGCGTGACCGAGTCGGTCGGTTGCAGGATGTTCGGTCACGCAGATCACGTTGTCGGATGGTGCCGGCAGCGATGCGGGCCGCCTGCTCAGCATCGTGTCGGAAGGTCCGCTCGTGCGAGACGTGCAGCAAGCCCTCGCCGACCTCGGGTACCAGGTCGACGTCGACGGGTACTTCGGGTCGAGCACCGCTGCGGCGCTCGAGGACTTCTTCGACGACGGGATCGCCGAGCTGATGCCGCCCGACATCGAGGCACTGACGTTCGACGAGGACCCGTGACCGGGGCGGTCAGCGACCGTTGACCTCGTCGCGCCAGCCGAGCCAGTCCTCCAGGCCGTCGAGGGAGTAATCGGGACCGTTCGTGCCGAACGTGAACTGCGTGAAGCCCATCGCCAGGTACTCCTCGGCGTGGGCGTCGAGGACCCGCGGCCCGTCGCCCGGTTGCAGACCGATCCCCCACTCGATCTCCGACGGGTCCCGGTCGTACTCGGCGCACCAGTGGCGCAGCGCCTCGACCGGAGCGCGGACCTCGTCGGGCTCGCTCGGAAACAGGGCGTGCCAGACGTCGGCGTGCTCGGCGGTGAAGCGCAACGTCTTCTTCGGGCCGACCCCGCCGATCAGGATCGGGATGTCGCGGGTCGGCGCCGGGTTGAGGTGGGTCCAGCGGTCGCGGATGACCGGCAGGTTCTCGCCAAGGGCGTCGAGCCGGGAACCGGCCGTGCCGAACTCGTAGCCGTACTCGTCGTAGTCGCGCTCGAACCAGCCGGAGCCGATCCCGAGCACGAGCCGTCCGCCGCTGATGTGGTCGACGGTTCGGGCCATGTCGGCGAGCAGGTTCGGGTTGCGGTACGAGTTGCAGGTGACGAGGCAGCCGATCTCGATCCGCGTGGTCTGCTCGGCCCAGGCGGCAAGCATCGTCCACGCCTCGAAGTGCTTACCGTCTGCGTCGCCGTACAGGGGGTAGAAGTGGTCCCAGTTGTAGACGACGTCGGCTCCGAGTTCCTCGACGCGGGTGACGGTTTCGCGGAGCGCGGCATAGTCGGCGTGCTGGGGGTGGAGCTGGACGCCGATCCGGACGGGGTGCTGGGTGTTGGACATGGCGGTCACCGTAGGACTTCAACCACGGTCGAAGTCAAGGCGCGACCTCGACGTCAGTCGCCGCCGGTGAGGTCGGCGAGCTGGCGCTGGTAACTGCCCATGTCGAAGTAGTCCCGCCAGACGGTGATCTCACCGTCCTCGACTCGGAAGAAGCCGGCGACGGGCAGCTCGAGCCATCCGCCACCGATCCGGAACCGGTCGAGGCGCTCGTTGACGACCGTCGATCCGACCTCGTACTGGTTGACGATCGGCCACTCGACCTCGCTCGCCGGCGCCAGGAATGCCTCGAGGGTCGCTGCCACGGCGGGGCGCCCGACGATCGGGGCGATCGGCATGTTCTCGTAGCTGACGTCCTCGGCGAGCAGCGCCGCGGCCGCTCCCACGTCCCGGTGCTCGATCGCCCGGATGAACTGGTCGACGGTCTCCGCTGGAGTCATCCCACGACGGTAGGGCGTCCGGAGCTGGCGCAGCGGGGTCGAGCGCGTCGCGGACTACCGTCGGCTCGGTGACGACCTCGCTCTTCGGCCTGCCGGTCGGGCTCGCCTCGGCCTGGATCTTCAACTGCTACGTGCTCGAGGGCGACGACGGGCTGGTGCTCGTCGACCCCGGCCTTCCGGTGGTTGCCACGCGCGCCCTCGAGCTGGCCGGCCGGCTCGGCGGCGAGCCGGCGTCGGTCACATCGGTCATGTGCACGCACGGTCATCCCGACCACGTCGGAGGGGTCTCGACGGTCGTCGCCGCCGCCGACCCCGCCGTCCATCTCCCCGAGCTGTGTCGCGAGTACCTCCGGGGCGCCACGCCGAACACGTTCCCCGCCATCGAATCGTCGCTCCGGTTCATGGCGGTCCTCGCCGAGCAACCCTTCTCCCTGCCGCACGCTGGGCGAGTTCGCCGCCCGCGGCCGCACGATCGGGTTCGGTGGGCCGCCCAATCTGACGCTGGACTTCCTGCCGAGCGGGTTCCTCGCCGACGGCGACACGATGCCCGGAGCGTCCGGCTGGGAGGTCGTCCACGCCCCCGGCCACACCGACGACTCGACGTGCCTCTATCACCGCGACTCCGCCACGCTGATCGCGGGCGACGCCGTGGTGACCCAGGACGGCACCGCCTGGTTCAACCCGGAGTACGTCGACCTGGCCGTGGCCCGCCAGACCGAGGAGAAGCTGCGCAGCCTCGAGGTGCGCCACCTGCTGCCCGGGCACGGACGCCCGATCGAGGCCGCCGACATCTGGGTGACGGCCCGGAGCTGCTCGGACCGCCCGACCGGCAACGGCCTGCTCGCCCGATGCTCCCGCCGGCTCGGGTCGTGGGCCGGGACATCACCGCCGATCGGCCCTGTTCGACACGGCTGACGTGCCGTTCGATAGGACGTATGGACCATCGGTCGATCGACGAACACACCGCACGCTTCACCTTCTCGGTCGTGGCCTCACCGCTCCACGACGCCGAGCACCTCGACCGGCTGACCGCACCGATCGCCGCGCTCCTCGCCGAGCTGGGTGGGGAGCAGGCCGGCAGCCGGTCGGGGCCGCACCTCTACCTCGTCGCCACCGGTGGCACCGAGCACACCGTGCTCGATCTCGCCGGCAAGCGCCACGCCGCGCACCCCGCCGAGCCGGTCGTGCTCCTGGCGCACGGCGCACACAACTCTCTGCCGGCAGCGCTGGAGGCGCTCGCCGCCCTCCACCAGGGTGGCCGGCGCGGGCGCATCGTCTACCTGACGGGCGACGGCCAGTCCGACCGGGCCGCGGTCGACGCGGCGGTCACCGATCTCGAGGTGATCCACCGGTTCCACCGCGCTCACATCGGGCTCGTCGGCGGGCCGTCGAGCTGGCTCGTGGCGAGCAGCCCGACACCGGGGTTGGTGCGCACCGTCTGGGGTCCGCTCGTCGCGGTCGTCGAACCCGCCCGGATGGTCGAGCTCACCCGAGCCGCTCCGGCGGAGGCTGTCGCCCGGTTCGAGTCCCGCTTCGCCGAGGCGGCGGACCCTCAGCGGACGACGGTCACCGCCGTCGAGGTCGGTCGCGCCTCGGCGGTCGGGGCGGCACTCGTCGACGTCGTCGAGCGCGACGGGTTCGACGCGGTTGCCGTTCGTTGCTTCGATCTGCTGAGCGAGCCCGGCACGTCTGGGTGCCTGGCGCTCGCCTCGCTGAACGACGACGGGGTCGTCGCCGGCTGCGAGGGCGACCTGCCGGCGACGCTGGCGATGATGTGGGTGCGGTTGCTGCTCGACCAGCCGAGCTGGATCGCCAACCCTGCCGCGGGTCGACGAGCCGGCCAACCGGCTGACGGTCGCCCACTGCACGGTCGCGCCGTCGATGGTCGAGGACTTCGGGCTGTCGACCCACTTCGAGTCGGGCATCGGTGTCGGGATCAGCGGCAGATTCGCCGAGCAGCCCGTGACGCTGATCCGCCTCGGCGGAGCCGGCCTCGACGCCGCGTGGATCGCGGACGGCGACATCGTCGGCACGAGCGAGGAACCCGATCTCTGCCGAACGCAGGTCACCGTCGAACTCCACGATCGGTCGGTGGGGGAGCTGCTCGCCCGGCCGCTCGGCAATCACGTCGTGCTCGCGGCCGGTCACCACCGCGCCCGGCTCGAGCGCTGGTTCGACCTGGCGATCGCCGCCCCGCGCCCAGCCTGAGCTGCGCCAGCGTCGGTGCGCCGCGGCCGGTCAGCCCAGGATCTCCAGGTCGACGCGGGCGGTCGTGCCGGCGTCGAGCCCCTCGGCCCGGCGAACCTCCTTCTTGACCGGGAGCACGTAGGTCTCGAGCTTTCGGTCGGGGAACAGCGATGTGCGCCAGGTCGTCGCGCCGATCGTCACCTCGACCCGGATCGAGCCGAAGCCGCCAGCGCGGTCGCCGTGGATCTCCTCGATCGCGTCGGCGTCGCTCTCGGGCACGCTGACGAAGAACCAAGCCGCCGGCCCGTCGTACTCCCACACGTCGGCGGAGAACGAGAACCGTGACCGCGCCACGGCGGGCAGCGTAGTGCCCCTCATGATCGCGCCTCGGTGGGTACGTCGATCGCCCGGACCGGCTGGCGCCGCCGGCCGGGTGGGGACGATCCCAAGTTGGCTCGGACATGTTGGCTCGGACAAGGTGGCTCTATCCGGCGCTGCACCGGCTCGAGGAAGCCGGCCTGATCACGAGCGAGTGGCATGAGGTCTTGGGGCGTCGCCGCCGGACCTACTCGATCACCAAGCAGGGCCGGGCCAGGCTCGCCGAGCAGCGCCGAGCCTGGAAGCGGTTTCTCACCGCGATCGACCACGTACTGGGAGAAGGACCATGGCCAGCGACGGCCCGATTGACGATTACCTGACCGACCTGCACCTCCGCGTCGCCCGGTGGCACCGTCGTCCGAACGACGTGGTCGCGGAGGCGGCCGACCATCTCGTCGAGCGGGTCGACGCGTTGCTCGCCGGCGGGATGGATGCCGAGTCGGCCGCCGCCAGCGCGATCACCTGCTACGGAACTCCCGAGGAGGTCGCCGACGCCCACCTCCGAACCGCTCGGCGTCCGGCGATCCCGACCGCCGACACCCGCACGATGGGAATGATGGCGATGGTGGGCGGGGCGGCGTGGCTCGCGCTCGCTGTTCTCGTGGTCGTGCTCCCGTCGGACGGCACCATCGTCTGGGTGGCGCTCGCGCAGGTCTTCTACCTGGCGATCGGCATGTCGTTCGTCGGGCTGCTCGGCCTCTGGCGGCGGCACGGTGGCCTCGGGCCGCTGTCATACGCGGCAGCCGCGGCGGCGGCGCTGGCGACCCCGTTCATGCTCTTCGTGTGGCCGATCCCGGCCTGGACGATGCTCCTGGGGCTCGCCTCGCTGCTGTTCGGCATCCCGGTCGTCGCCCGGCGCCTGGC
Organism: Ilumatobacteraceae bacterium; assembly: GCA_963825565.1. GTDB lineage: Bacteria > Actinomycetota > Acidimicrobiia > Acidimicrobiales > Ilumatobacteraceae > JBFGCT01. The sequence goes on along the minus strand of CAWGTW010000007.1, from coordinate 413,635 downwards.
GCCGCTGCCGAGCGCGCTGGCGCTGACGTCGGGTGGTCGAGTATCGAGAGGAGGTCCATCGTGACCCCCTCGGGTTTCGGGGATGGTGTTCTCATTGTCCATGTTGTCTCGCTTTCGCCGATGCGGTTTCGCCGATTCCGAGTCGCCGACCCATCGGGTATCGGCCCGGGCAAGGCTCTTGCCGCGTGATGCGTCAAGTCATCGCTGTTCAGGAGTGGCCAATGGTTGAGTTCGGGGTTCGGCCGTGCGCCGCACGGGCGACGGCGCTCAGGGTGAAGGGGCCTGGTGGTTCGCCCAGTTGTCGGAGGAGCCGGTGTCGCAGACGTTGGCGGGCGTCGGCCGGCAGGGCGACGCAGTAGCTACCGGCAGGTCCGATGCCCGCCAAGAACCCGGCCCAGAGCTCGTCGAAGCCCGAATAGGTGGACGCGACGTGCAGTGTCGTTTCGGTGACGTCGGTGAGTCCGGCGGCGTCGAAGAGTTCGGCGATCTCGCCTTCGCGTCCGAAACGAAGCGTGCGGGCTTCGTCGGGTGCGTCGGGATCGAGGGCCAGGGCGGCGTCCCAGAATTGGCGGAGCATCTCCATGCCGTCGTGGAACTCCCAGACGCAGGCACCGACGACACCGCCAGGTTTGGCGACACGAACGAACTCGGCCGCCGCTGCTGACGGGTCGGTGACGAAGTGCAGAACGAGCTGCGCCAAGACGTAGTCGAACGCGCTGGTGTCGAACGGCAGGGATTCGGCACGCCCGACTCGCACCACAACATCGGGGTGGCGTCGGCCGCATTCCTCGACGAAGGACTGCGACGGGTCACAGGCCAACACTGCGTCCGGGCCGAGCCTGGCCACCAACGCGCCAACCAGGGCACCGGGTCCGCAGCCCACATCGAGCGCGACCCCGCCAGGTTGGACGCCGACGGCGTCCAAGAGGGCTGTAGCCAGAGAGAGCGAATAGCGGCCCATGAACGAGTCATACGAGCTGCCCTCAACGTGGAACGAGCGGGCGCCTTCGACGTCATCCATGGCCAACCTCCTCAGGTCATACAGCCGATCCGCGAAGGGTACGCCTGCGACGAGGCCGCCGGTACCGGCTCGGAACCATCTCAGCGGTCAGCCAACGAGCTCACCCGTTGCAGCGTCGTCGGCGTCGGTCGGCCCGAGCGGCGCGAAGATGGTCGACGTTGCGATCACGACGGGGCCGACCGTTCGCCCGAATCGTCGTCGCACCCCACCGCGAGTGGAACGAGCGAGCAGACCGCGAACGCGGTCGAAGCAATGGCGGAGCGTGCGTGCTTCGGTCGTTGATCGCGCACTACCGCATCGTGTCCCACCGCGCACCTCGACGTCGCGTTGGAGGGCACCTCCCGCAGGTCGATGAAGCTGATGAGTACGCCTCGACCGACGCGCGGGTCGGACGGCTCCTCACGTCATCGCTACGGGTCAGCAGCTCACATCGACGGTCGCTTCGGTCGTCGCACCGTGCAGATCGTTCGCTCCGTTGGCGCGCATCGACAGCGCGCCCGAGACAGCGGCCCCGTTGATCACGATGTCGGAGGCGCTCATGTCCGCCGTGTACAGCAAGCCGATGTTCTCTCCGTTCTCGTCGAGGAAATCGCCTTCGAGCGCGCCACCCGTCGTGATGAAGTCCTCGGTGTCGTCGTCCCCGGGGAATCCGATCCGGGCGAGATAGAAGCTGTAGGCGCCGTCGGAAGCTGTGCCCGACAGGTCGTAGCTGTCCGGCAACTGGAGCGTCGCATCGGTGTTCGACGTCTCACACGTCGACAGCTCGAGCGTGTACACCGTGCCGTCGCCCATGGTCAGCGTGCCGGACGCCGGCCCGGCCGGCGCCTCCGACGGGACGTCACCCCCGTCCGACCCGTCGGCCGGAGCCGCTTCGGTCGGAGCGGGACTGGGTTCACCGGCGGTGTCACCAGGAGCGTCGGCCGGTGCGCCGTCGGAGTCGCTGGAGCCACCACAGGCGGCGAGCCCGCCGATCAGCGCCACGGTGATGAAGAGGGAGCGGGCGGTCATCGTGCGTTGCCGGTGAGGGGTCATTGGGGTTCCTGTCGTTGGTGGTAGCGGTGAGGGGTTGCGATGCGTCATGGCGTCACCCGGCCGGTGTCGGAGAAGGCGATCGGGACGTCGGCGTCGTGGTCGGCCGACACCTGCCAACTCCTGTCGGCGTCGATCCGAACGTCCGGCGCGCTGGTCGTGGCCTCGCCCTCGTCGCCTCCGACATGGACCGCCGTGTCCCGCGGGGCACGGCCCTCGGACGGGTGCCGATCACGAGGTGACCCAGACCGGGGGATCGTGCGGGTCGGGTTCGTGACGGCAAGACCGACCGGTCACGACCCGATGCCGGAGATGGTCGCCCACCCACGGGTCGGCGCCATCGATCGCCCGCAACACCGGCCCGATCGCGACGAACACGCGATCTTGCGCCGGCTGGCGTGCGATGTGACCAACGATTCCCACCGGGCGACCGTAGTCCAGGACCCCGCCGACTTCGACTTGTGCCCGAGAAAGCACATGCCGAGCCGACGCAACGCTGGCGCAACGACCCGCCCACCCGATCGGAGCCCGGGAACGACGGCTCCTACCCGAATGGCCCGGAGAGATCGGGCGGGCTAGATCTCGCTCCTACACCACGCGAGGTCGGCGGTCACCTCGACGTCGAGTTGGCCGGCTTCCCAACGATCGACCGAGTCTCGGGCATCGAGACAAGGCGACGACCGGCGCGACCTACCCGTTGCCGCCGCCGTTGCCGCTGCTGTTGCCGCCGCCGCTGCTGCTGTTGCCGCCGCCGCTGCTGCTGTTGCCGCCGCCGTTGCCGCTGCTGTTGCCGCCGCCGCTGCTGTTGCCGCCGTTGCCGCTGCTGTTGCCGCCGCCGCCGCCGTTGCCGCTGCTGTTGCCGTTGCCGCCGCTGCTGCTGTTGCCGCCGCCGTTGCCGCCGCTGCTGTTGCCGCCGCCGCCGTTGCCGCTGCTGTTGCCGTTGCCGCCGCCGTTGCTGCTGCTGTTGCCGCCGTTGCCGTTGCCGCCGCCGTTGCCGCTGCTGTTGCCGCCGTTGCCGTTGCCGCCGTTGCCGTTGCCGCCGTTGCCGTTGCCGCCGTTGCCGTTGCCGCCGTTGTTGCCGCTGCTGCTGTTGCCGCTGCTGTTGCCGTTGCCGCCGCCGTTGCTGCCGTTGTTGCCGCCGCCGCCGTCGTCGGACTCGTCCGTCGTGCCGCACTTCGAGTGGGCGGCGTCCCGGACGTCGTCGCTCGACCGGTCGGGGGTGTGAGCGACCGAGCTCACCGTCTTGCCATGATTGCCGTCGGCGCACTCGCTCTCGTCGAACGCCGTGGCGGGATCGTCCACCGGCTCGTTGCCGTCCGCCGGGTCGCCATCGGCAGCGTCGGCGGCGGTCGAGGTCGGAGCGTCGGTCTCCGGCGCGGATGAGGCGGTCGGCGTCGGCGCGGCCGGCGCCGCCGACGGCTGCACCGCAGGAGGTGCGGAGGTCGTCGTGGTGGTCGTCGTGGTCGAGGTCGGGGCGGTCACGCCGTCGTCCGCCCGGGCGGCCATCTCGACGATCGCGGCGAACTCCGGGTCGTCGAAGGAGCCGGGTCCGGCGGCCGCAACGGTACCGAAACCGACGACCCCGACGGCGAGAAGTGAGGCGACGCGCGCCTTGCGCCCTCGCAGCCTGCGAACGTTCGTGGGAGCCGTCGGGCCCGACGCGGAGATGGCCGACGCAAGGGCGCTGACGGCATGCGCTTCGCCAGCCAGCTCAGTCGGCGTGCCCGGCTGGCGCAGGACGTCGACGAGATGCTGGATCGGATCGCTCACAACACACGAACTCCGCGGGAACCCGACGCGTTACGGATCGTACGAACTCTTGACGATCGCGACCTCACTGAACTGCCATTTCAGACGACGAGAGCATCGTCCCGAGTTGCTTCAGGCCGCGGTGGACGAGCACGCGCACATTCCCCTCGCTCTGTCCCGTCATCGCCGCGACATCAGCGATCGGGAGATCGAGGACCACACGGAGCATGACCGCCTCGGCCATCGAAGTCGGGAGTTTGCGAACCGTTCCGATGGCCCACTCGAGCGAGCCGGACCGCTCGACCGCATCGGGCTCGGTGCTCGCTGCTTCGAGTTCGAACCGTTGATCGTCCAAGACCTCGCGACGCCGCGAGCGACGTCTCGTCTCATCGACGCTGCGGTTCCTGGCAATCGTGAAGATCCACCGTTGGAAGGCCACGCCGTCGCCGACGAAGTGACCCAGCGTGCGCCCGACGTCGATCCAGACTTGGCTCGCGATGTCCTCGGGATCCGAGGCGCCGCGGGCTCCGAGGAATCGCAGGAGCTGAGGCTGATAGGTGCGCCACAGCTCTTGGACCGCGCTCGGATCACCGCGTCGGGCGGCGTCGATGACCTCCACATCGGCGACGTTGCGGTCCTCCTCCATCGCCTCCCCATCGGCATGATCGCGCCCCGCTCAAGCGCGAAAATCCGCCCGCTGACCACGCGACGCGTCGACATCGCTCGAAACCGGTCCGAGGATGGTCGAACGCCCGTCGCCGCGGGCAGCTCGGCGGCGCGACAGCCGGTCCGTGCTGCCGAGATCGTTCCTCTGCTCGGGCATCGCTACCCCCGCGCGAGCGGTCGATCACCGAGACCCGGCTCGGCGAGCACGACGTCGATCGCGCGGAGACGTCCTTCACCCTCGCCGCTCTCGGCCGGCGAGCTCCTCGTCCCGTGTCCCGTTCTTGCGGGTCGACCGGTCTGACCGGTGTCGCTGGTCGCCCCGGTGCCCCGATCGGTCAGGGTCCGGCGCGCTCCACGATGCGGACGTAGTCGGACTCGAGGCTGGACAGATTCCACGCCGCCACCCGCTCGTGGCGTTCGAGAACCTTGCCCGTCGTCACTTCCTTCACGCACAGCACGAACTGGCGGCCGTTCGTCATCGAGACGAAAACGCCTCGATCGTGGACGACGTCGAAGCATTCGATCCGTCGCCGTCGGCGCCCGGGTGCGGCCGCCACGTCAGGGCCACCGACGAACGCCGCGCTGACGCAAGTGACCACTGCGCCCACGAACCAGCGGCGTGTTCGCAGGATCGGTCGGCCACCGTCATCGAGCATGGTCGATCGTTCCCCTTGTCGTCGAGTCCCCCGGATTCGCGACGATAGCCCATGAAGTCGGCGCCGAAATCCTGTGTGCACCAGGGGTGATGATTCGAGCGCTCGTGGTAGCGGCGGCGCCGGGTTCGACCTCTCGCCGCTGCGGTGCGCTCCCCTGGTGCCGCATCAGCGGTCGAAGTCGTCCGCCCGCAACTCGATCGGTCGGCCGTGTGGCGTCCGCGCCGCCGCGCGGCGCCAGGCCTCCCGGGTGCGCGCTTGTTCGTCGGCAGAGACGGCGCCCGCCTCGGCGACCAACCGTTCCAATGCAGCGAGCCAGTGGTGGTAGTAGGTCGTCGCCGCTGTCCGGGTCGCCGGCACCCTGGGCGCGGGCGATCTCGTCGGCCAATGCGGCCGCCCACTGTGGCCAGGTGAACAGGCCCTGCTCGTGGAGGCGCACGGCCATCGCGAACGCGTGCGCCTCCCACGGCTCGCGGAACACCGGCTCGCCCTCCAGTCCGGGCTGGCCGGGGAGCAGCATCGTCACGGTGCGCTCTCCGCTGCGGGCGAGAGGTACGGCTCCCAGGCATCGACCGACACCCGCTGGCCCGGCGCGACGTCGTTCCAGAGGTCGTCGGCGTCGAACACGACCGTGTACAGCCACTGCGGTTGCTCGCCGAGGTCGTGTGCATTGGTGTCGGGGAAGACGTGGGCGCCGTGCACGCGCTCGACCGTGCCGACGCGGCCGGCGACGTAGCCGGGCAGCCGGGTGTGGTGATCGACGCCGTCCGGCCCGTGTGCGAACCCGGTCGCCGACGCCGAAGCGGGCCGGTCCGGGCGGCTCACGCACGGTCGGCCCACCTCGGGCCAGCGCCGCGGCCACCCGATCGGCGGTGAGCACGCCGGCGACCTCGACCGGCTCGACGATCGCGTGCCCCGCGGCGATCTCGTCCGCGGTCACCAGTCCGCGCTCGACGAGCAGCCGCTCCAGGCCCGCCGTCCAGATCTCGTAGTAGGAGAGCTCGGCGTAGTCGGGCAGCGTCTCCCGGTAGCGCCGGCTCATGTCGATGTTCCACCTGCCGGACGCGCCGCCGGCCAGCGTCAGCGCGAGTGCCGTTGCCTCCCAGTCGTGGTGGAACACCTCCCCCTCGCGCTCGGCTTCGATCGGGCCGTCGCACGTCGTGCCACCGAGGTCGGCGCGGCTGACGTACGTGCCGTCGGTCATGACGGCAGCACCGTTTCCCAGGGTTGGGAATCCGGGTCGAGCGGGAACCCAACGCCGATCATCGAGTCGCGCGTCACCAGCTCGGCGAGTTGCTCCTCGCTCCAACCGTCGGTGCCCTCCGGCCGCTGGGGGATGACGAGGTACCGGATCTCGGCGGTCGAGTCCCACACCCGCACGTCGACGTCGTCGGGCAGCGTGACACCGAACTCGGCCAACACGCCTCGCGGGTCGCGCACCACCCGCGACCGATACGGCGCGCTCTTGTACCACGTCGGCGGGAGCCCGAGCACCGGCCACGGGTAGCAGCTGCACAGCGTGCACACGACCAGGTGGTGGGTGTCGTCGGTCTGCTCGACGGCGACCATGTGCTCACCCTGCCGGCCCCGGTAGTCGAGCGATGCGATCGCCGCCGTCGCGTCGTCGCGCAACCACGCACGGAACTGCGGGTCGACCCAGGCCCGGGCAACGACCCGGGCGCCATTGCGCGGTCCGACGCGGGTCTGGTAGGTGTCGATCAGCTCGTCGAGGGCGGCCGGGTCGACATAGCCCTTCTCGGTCAGCAACGTCTCGAGCGCCCTGACCCGGAGGTCCATCTCGTCGAGCTCGCTGAACCCGCCGTCGTGGTCGTGCCCGTGGTCGTGCCCGTGGTCGCTCTCGCTCTCGCCATTCATCACGCCCGAGCGTAGAGCAGCCGGAGGCCCCGGCCGTCGGGTCGACCGCCATTGCGATGTCGACCGTGACGTCGACCGCGGCCCGAGCCCGGGGGCGGGTCGGTCAGGCCGGTCGGCGGCGGTGCCAGTCGGTCGCCCGCTGGAACGCGCGGCCGATGCGCAGGACGACCTCCTCTCGCATCGACGGGGCCTCGATCAGCAGGCCGACCGGCAGGCCGCCGCCGGACGTGCCACACGGCACCGCCATCCCGCACCACTGCAACCGGTTGCCGATCGAGGTGTTGCGCAGGTAGTCGACGTTGAAGCGGACGTACGACTCGGGGGAGGCGTCGACCACGGCGACCGGCCGGGCGGGCAGCATCGTCGCGGGCACGAGAAACGCGTCGATGCCCGCCGTGCGTGCGGCGAACGATGCCCGCAGGCGAGCCCACGCCTCCCAGGTCTCGAGCAGATCGACCGCGCTCAGCTCGAAGCCCCGCCGCATGCGATGGGCGACCACCGGGTCGAGCTCGTCGAACGACCCCTCGAGGAATCGCCGGTTGACGACGCATGCCTCGGCGGCGACGGTCCAGGCGCGGTGGGCGGCATCCTCGCCGCCCATGACCTCGTCGACCTCGGGCGCCTCGATCGAGGTGACATCGGCACCCAGGTCGGCCAACACGTCGCCGGCTGCCCGGACCGCCGCGGCGACCTCGGGATCGACGCCACCGAAGAACATCGTCTCGATGAACGCCAGCCGCAGCCCTGCGAGCCCGTCGTCGATCGTCGAGCTGACGTCGTGCGCGGTCTGCCCGAGCGTCGCCGGGTCGGCGAGGTCTGCGCCTTGGATCGCCTGGTAGACAAGCGCGCAGTCGAGGGCCGAACGCGCCAGCGGGCCGACCGAATCGAGGGTCGGGCTCAGCGGGTAGACGCCGGATCGGCTCACGCGGCCGACCGTGGTCTTCAGGCCGGTGACCCCGCACAGCGAGGCCGGTACCCGCACCGACCCGCTCGTGTCGGTCCCGAGTGCGACCGGGACGAGCCCGGCGGCGACGGCGACCGCCGATCCGCTCGACGAACCGCCGGGCACGTACGGCTCGTCGTTGCGCCACGGGTTGCGCGGCGTACCCGTGTCGTGGTTGATCCCGACCCCGCCGTAGGCGAACTGCACGGTGTGCGTCTTGCCGACCAGCACCATCCCGGCGTCGCGCAACCGGCGCACGACCGAGCAGTCGCCCGCCGCGATGTTCCCGGCGAGCAGATGCGTCCCGGCCCCGGTGGCCTCACCCTCGACATCGAACAGGTCCTTGGCTGCATACGGCACACCGTGGAGCGGGCCGCGCGCCGAGCCGCGCGCCAGCTCCCGCTCGGCCACGTGCGCCTCCGCCAGCGCTCGCTCGCGCGTCACGGTCACGAACGCGTGGCGGTGGTCGTTCTCCTGCTCGATACGGTCGATCACTCGCGAGGTCAGCTCGACCGGCGACAGCTCCCCGTGCCGCAGCAGCTCTGCCAGCTCCGACGCGCCCAGACCGGCCAGGTCATCCATCGGTGGGAGCGTACGTCCACCAGCCGTTCGAGGACCGGGTCGCCACACCTCGGTCATCCCCGCTGCGCGGTGTGACGTTGGCCGGTCGATTGCCGGATCACTTCCTCAGGTCGGAACGCGCAAGGATGGCCCGATGACCGACGCAGGTGACCGTTCCGTCCACGAAGCGATCCTCGGGCTTCGGCGCGGCGGTCGCGGGGTCCTCCTGATGACCTACCGCGGCGATTGGTGACCGTACTGCTGCGGTCAGCTCGTGAAGCTGGCATCACAATCCGGCCGGATCCACCTCGCCGGCGGTGAGGTGATCGCGATCAGCGTCGACGACCACGAGCGGCAGGCGGCGATGTACGCCCGCTGGCCGACGCCGCACGTCCGGTACGTGCCCGATCCAGGCGGTCTGAGGTACCTCCGGGCGCTCGATCTGTTCGACCCGGAAGAGCGCGGCGGCATCGCCCTGCCCGCGCTGCTCGTGCTCGACGTCGACGGGACCGAGGTGTTCGGGTACCGCGGACGCGACTTCGCCGACCGAACCCATGACGAGGACGTGTTCATCGCGTTGGAGGGGCTCGGCCTCGACCGGATCGACCCCCCGCCCGGCGGGCCGGTGGCCGACGTCGAGACCGACCAACCGGGCGCGTTCCTGCCCCGGATGATGTCGCCGTACTTCCGGGGCAACCGGTCCGCTGCGGTGGCGATCGGCCGCCGCGTCGAGGACGACGAGGCGATGTCGATCGCGCGCGAACATCGCCTGATGTGTGACGGTTTCCTCGAGGCCTGGAACGAGGTCAAGCCCGCGCGGTAGAACCGCTACCGTCGCGCCGATGGCGTCCGACGAGCAACGACTGTGGACCGAGGACGGGCTGCTGACCTGGGACGGGCGGGTACTCGAGCTGTTCCCGACCAACGGCAAGGACCGATCGTGGCGGCTTCACGCCGCGACCGTGCTCCGCTGGGAGTCCCAGCAGCATCGCGGCGTGGCCCAGGTCCGGATCTTCGACCACGCGAAGCACTACGAGGTCGTGGTCGTGACCGATGCCCAACTGCCCTGGATCGAGGCGGTGATGGCCCAGGTCGAGGCGGTTCGGCGAGGTCGCTGACCCCGGGCGACGGCCGAGCGACGTCCGAGCGCTCGCATGCGGATGCGGCATGATGGCCGGGTGGTCGGCAGGAGATGGCGGTGAGCGCGTTCGTGACCGGTGCGGGCGGCGCGCTCGGCGCGGCGATCGCCGAGCGGTTGGGGAGCGACGGCCGTCCGGTCGCCGTCGTCGATATCGACCTCGAGACCGCGGGCGCGACCGCCGACCGGATCGTCGAGGCCGGTGGCGTGGCGGTACAGATCGCGTGCGACCTGCGCGACGCCCAGGCGATCGGCGACGCGTTCGCCCTTGCCGAGCGCGAGCTCGGGCTGGTCGACATCCTGGTCAACAACGCGGCGATCTTCCCGTCGGGGCCGTTCGTCGAGGTGCCGGTCGACACGCTCGACGACACCCTGGCGGTCAACCAGCGGGCGTACTTCCTCACCGCCCAGCTCGCCGCCCGATCGATGATCGCCGCCGGCCAGGGCGGGGTGATCGTCAACATCGCCTCGATCGTGTGGCACGGGCGCTGGGCCAACATGGCGCCCTACGTGGCGGCCAAGGGCGGCGTCGTCGCGCTGACCCGCGCCCTGGCCCGCGAGCTCGGCCCGAGCGACATCCGCGTCAATGCGGTTGCCCCCGGGGCCTTTCCGACCGCCGCCGAGGTCGCCCAGCACCCCGACCTCGTGGCGTACGAGCGAGAGATCCTCGCCGCCCAGGCGATCAAGCGCCGGGGACGCCCGGGCGACGTCGCCGCGCTCGTCTCGTTCCTGTGCGGCGGCGAGTCGACCTTCGTCACTGGTCAGACGATCAACGTGGATGGAGGCTGGATCATGACGTGAAGGGGGTCGTCGATGCAGGACTTCGACAAGCGGCGCCTACGAAGCCGGTTCGAGGCGAGGCTGCTCGACGCGTCGGCCGGTGCCACCCACCAGCGCTACGGCGGACGGAAGGCGGAGGTGATCGGAGGGATGCGTGGCACGGTCGTCGAGCTCGGGCCGGGCACCGGCGTCAACATGCGGTACTACTCGCCGGGGACGAAGGTGATCGGTATCGAACCGAACCCGGAGATGCACGGGCGATTGCGGGTCCATGCCGCACAGCACGGTGTCGATCTCGAGATCCGGACGCTGCGCGGGGAGGCGGTCGACGTGGCCGACGAGTCGGTCGACGGGGTGGTCGGGACGCTGGTGCTGTGTGGCGTCGACGACCCACATCGGGTCGTCGCGGAGGTTCATCGGGTACTGCGCCCCGGTGGGACCTACTTCTTCATCGAGCACGTGATCGCCCCCGAGCGAACGGCGACCTGGCACGCCCAGCGGCTGATGCGCCGTCCCAACCGCTGGCTCTTCAACGGTTGCGAGCCGACACGCGACACCGCCGCCGTCCTGCGGGCCGCCGGCTTCCGGGAGCTGGAGCTGGTCGAGGTCGACGAGGGGCCGCGCGGTGTCTACGTCCGCCACCGCATCGTCGGCATCGCGACCAAGTAGCCGATCGCCATCCGATCGGCGGGTGACCCGTGCTCTCTATTCGAGGACGTGGATGCCGCGCTCGCTGCAGAGGTCCTTGAGGACTTGCGGCCAGACCGTGACCGACACCTCGCCGAGGTGAGCCTTGCGCAGCAGGTACATGTACGTGCGCGACTGGCCGATCCCCCCGCCGATCGACAGCGGGATCTCGTCGGCGAGGATCGCCCGGTGGTACGGGAGCTCCAGGAACTCGAGCTGGCCGGCCAACTCGAGCTGCCGCCGCAGCGTCTCCTTGGTCACGCGGATGCCCATCGAGGACAGCTCGTGGCGCCGACCGGTGACCGGGTTCCACACGAGGATGTCGCCGTTCAGCCCGTGCATCGGCCGCCCGTCGCCGGAGGTGGTCTCGGTGACCCAGTCGTCGTAGTCGGCGGCCCGCAGCTCGTGCGGGTAGCCGTCGGCCAGCGGCCAGCCGATCCCGTAGATGAACACGGCAGGGTGGTCCTGGAGCAGTGCGGTCTCGCGCTGCTTGCGCGGCAGGTCGGGGTACATCTCGAGGATCTCCTCGGCGTGGAAGAACTCGAGTTCCTCGGGGATCGGTGGGTAGCGGCCGTCGTCGAGCTGGGGGTACAGCTCGCGGACGTGGTCGCCGGCGCCGGAGAGCACCCTCCAGATCCGCTGCACGACGTCGGTGAGCAGGTCGAGGTTGCGGTCGGCGGCGGTGATCACCCGCTCCCAGTCCCACTGGTCGACGTACGCGCTGTGGTCGTGGTCGAGGAAGTAGTCCTTGCGCACGGCGCGCATGTCGGTGCAGATCCCCTCACCGGGCTCGCAGCCGAACTGGCGCAGGGCCGGTCGCTTCCACTTGGTCGCCGCCTGCACGACCTCGGCGTCGATCGAGTTGACACCGTCGTTGCGGATGTGAAACCCGACCGGGGTGCGTGAGCCGTCCCGATCGAGCATGTCGTTGACCCCACTCGTCACGTCGACGATCAGCGGGACCTGGACCATCAGCAGGTTCAGCTCGCGACACAGGTGCTGCTCGATGTATGCCTTGGCGGCGAACAGCGCGCCCATCGTCTCCCGCGGGGTGAGCGTCGAGCGATAGTCGGAGGGCAGCAACTCGGCGAGCTCGGCGTAGCTCCCGATGCCCGGTCCGGCGAGGTCGCCGGTCTTGGCGGTGGCGATGCTCTGGTCGGTCGCGTCGTTGTCGGTCACGGGTCCCCTCCTGCTGCGATGGCGCAACTGCCACGCTAGGGAACCGTCCCTCGGGCCGACAGGGGCGAAGGGCACGAGGTGATGACCGACGCATTGCCAACCGCCGCCGTGCCCCGCTGACGCCGTGCCGGCTGCGCCCGTTCGTCGTCAGTGGAAGCGGCGCAGCGCCATCGCGGTGTCGAGCCGGCGCCGGGTGGCGCGCATCGCAGCTTCGCGCGGGGTGATGCCGTCTGCGGCCGCGGCCGCGAGCATCGCCGACGTGTTGGCCCTGAGCTTGTCGTCGATCACGCGCAGCGCATCGGCCTTCGTCCCGCCGGCGTACTCGACCGCACCGCAGATCACACCGCCGGCGTTGGCGATGAAGTCGGGCAGCACGAGGATGCCCCGCTCGGCGAGCCGAGCTTCGGCCTCGGGGGTCGCCGGGATGTTCGCTCCCTCGGCGACGATGTGCGCCCGCACCGTGTCGACATTGTCCACCCGGAGCACGTTCGGCCGGGCCGCCGGGATCCAGATGTCGCACTCGACGCCGATGATCGCGTCGCGTTCGATCAGCTCGCCTTCGGGGTGGTTGGCCACCGTCCCCGACGCCGCGGCGCGCACGAGCCCCTCGACATCGAGCCCCTGCGGGTCGACGACCCCACCGCCGGAGTCGGCCGCACCGACCAGGATGCAGCCGCGCCGGGCGAGGAACCGGGCGACGTTGCGGCCGACCGCGCCGTACCCCTGGACCGCTACCCGGGCGCCGGGAAGCGACATCCCGATGTGGGCGGCGGCGACGTCGATCGCCGCGGCGAGGCCGAGGCCGGTCGCCCCGATCTCGTCGAGGGGGATGCCGCCGAGTTCGGCCGGAAGGCCGATCGCCCGCCCGATCTCGTCGCTCACCCACGCCATGCAGGTCTCGTCGGTGCCCATGTCGGGGCCGGGCACGTAGTCGGTCACGTCGGCGATCGCCCGGGCGAACGCCCGGATCAGCCGCTCCTTGTCGGCGAGCGGCATCATCGGGTCGGCCGCGATCACCGATTTCGCGCCGCCGTGGGGGAGCCCTGCCGCCACGTTCTTCAGCGTCATCGCCCGCGCCAGCCCGAAGCACTCCTCGGTCGTGACGTCGGGCGCCATCCGCATGCCGCCGATCGCCGTGCCGACCGCGACGTTGTCGACGACCACCGTGCCCCTCAGTCCGGTCGTCCGTTCGGTGACGTGCAGGATCTGCGCCGGCCCGATGTCGTCGGTGAAGCGGAACGGGTCGCCGGGCGCCGGCTCGTGCGCCCGAACCGTGGTGGGCTCGCCCATCTCCTTGATCGCGGTGTCGATCTCGGTTTTCGTCGTCATGTCGGTGTCTCCAGGTCGGCGATGAGGGCGTTGAGGAAGCGGGTCGCCTCGCCGCCCATCACGACGCGATGGTCGAACGTCAGCGAAAGCGGCAACAGGCGGCGGATGGTGATCTCGCCGTGACGGGGGACGGCGGCGGCGCGCGCCCGACCGGCACCGACGATCGCCACCTGGGGCGGCACGACGACGAGCGCGGCGTGCAGCCCGCCGATCGCACCGAAGTTGGACAGCGAGATCGTGGCGCCGCGGAGGTGCTCGGGCGGCACCGTGCGCGCTTCGATGTCGGAGCGCATCGAGTCGAGGCCGCGCCGGAGGTCGTCGTCGGTTCGGTGTGCGACGTCGCGTAGGACCGGGACGAACAGACCGTCCTCGGTGTCGACCGCGACGCCGATGTCGACCCGATCGTTCATCCGCCGGCCCTGCGCCCGCCCGAGGTAGGACGCGTTGAGCGCCGGCTCGCCCGCAGCCGCCCGGGCGACGGCGCGCAGCAGCCGCAGCGTCGTGTCCGCTCCCGGAGGCCAGTCGTCGATGTCGGCCTCGCCCGTGACGGTGGCGGGCACGACCTCGGCGTGGGCGCGCGCCATGTTCGCTTCCATCGCCCGCCGCACGCCGCGCAGCGGTTCGGTCGATCCGCCGGCGACGGCCCCGCCGGCCACCGTCGCGCGGCTCGTCGCCGAGCCGGCCGCCTGCTCGACGTCGGCGCGGGTGATCGTACCGCCCGTGCCGGTCGGGGTCAGTGAGCCGAGATCGACATGGAGGGCCGCGGCCAGCGCCCGGACCGCCGGAGTCGCCCGCACGCGTCCTGCCCCCCGGTCGCCCACCGGCTTGCGGGCGGTCGCCTGCGAACCGTCGGGGAGGTCGCCGACGATCGCGCCCGCGTCGGGAGCGGCCCCGTCGGCGAAGTCGACCAGCGGCGCACCGACGTCGATCATGTCGCCCGGGTCGCCGTGCAGCGCGGCGATGTGGCCCGAGCGCGGCGACGGGATCTCGACGACGGCCTTGTCGGTCTCGATCGAAACCAGTGGCTGGTCGGCGACCACGTGGTCACCGACGCCGACGTGCCAGGTCACGATCTCGGCCTCGTGCAATCCCTCGCCGACGTCGGGGAGGTGGAACGTCGTCATGCGAACTCCAGGACGTGGCGGGCGGCATCGACGATCCGCTCCTCGCTGGGGAGGTACTGCTCCTCGAGGCGGAACAAGGGCATCACGGTGTCGTACCCGGTCACCCGCCGGACGGGTGCGAGCAGGCTGGTCAGCCCCTCGTCGGCCAGCGTCGCAGCGATCTCCGCGCCGACACCGCCGCTGCGTGGCGCCTCGTGGACGATGACGCAGCGACCGGTGCGGGCGACCGAGTCGAGGATCGTCGCCATGTCGAGCGGCTTGAGCGTGGCGGCGTCGATCACCTCGGCGGTGATGCCCTCGCCGCCGAGCCGGTCGGCGGCGCGCAGCGTCTCGCGCGTGCTCGCCCCCCAGGTCACCAGCGTCAGATCGTCTCCCGAGCGGAGCGTGAAGCACCGGTCGAGCGGCAGGCCGGCGCCGTCGTCGTCGACCTCCTCGCGGTCGGACCGGTACAGCCGCTTCGGTTCGAGGAACACGACCGGGTCGGGGTCGCGGATCGCGGCGAGCAACAGGCCGTACGCCCTCGCCGGCGACGAGGGGATCACCACGCGCAGGCCCGGGATGTGGGCGAGCATCGCCTCGAAGCTCTCCGAGTGGTGCTCGGGGGCGCGAACGCCGCCCCCGTACGGCGCCCGCACGACCATCGGGCAGGTGAGCCGCCCCCGCGTGCGGTTGCGCATCCGGCTGGCGTGGCCCGCCAGCTGGTCGAGGCCGGGGTAGAGGAACCCCATGAACTGGTACTCGACGATCGGGCGGAACCCCTGCGTGGCCAGGCCGACGGCGAGCCCGACGAACATCGACTCCGAGATCGGCAGGTCGAGCACGCGATCGACGCCGAAGCGCGCCGCCAGGCCGTCGGTGGCGCGGAAGACGCCGCCGTCGATGCCGACGTCTTCGCCGAGGACGACGACCTCGGCGTCGTCCTCCATCGCCCGAGCGATCGCCACCTGCACGGCTTCGACCAGCGTGAGCTGTTCACCCATCGGCGCGCCCACCGGAGAGTTCGGCCCGCTGTGCGCCGAGCGGGGTGGGCAGCGTCGCGTACAGATGGTCGAACATCGCCGCCGGTGGCAGGGCCGGGCGCGACTCGTAGTCGGCGACGGCTGCGTCGATCGTGGCTGCGCACTCGTCGAGCACTTGCTCCTCCTGCTCGCGCCCCCAGTGGCCGAGCTCGACCAGGCGGGCGCGGAGGCGGGCGACCGGCTCGTGCTTCCAGTGCGCGCTGACCTCGTCGTCCGAGCGGTACCGGCTCGCGTCGTCGGCGGTCGTGTGGTCGGCAAGGCGGTAGGTCAGGGCCTCGACCAGGGTCGGTCCGCCGCCGGCGCGTGCCTGCTCGATCGCCGCGCCGACCACGGACCTGACCGCGACGACGTCGTTGCCGTCGACCTGCTCGCCGGGGAACCCGGCGGCGATCGCCTTCTGGGCCAGCGTCTCGGCCGACGTCTGGGCCGCCCTCGGTACCGAGATCGCCCACTGGTTGTTGTCGACCACGTACACGACCGGGAGCCTGCGGAGCCCCGCGTAGTTCATCGATTCGGCGACATCGCCTCGCGACGTCGCGCCGTCGCCGAACGTGCACACGGCCGCCCGCGCCTCGCCGTGGAGCTGCATCGCCAGCGCGATCCCGGTGGCGTGGGCGGCCTGGGTGCCGATCGGGACGCAGATCGGGAAGTCGTGGCGCTGGCGGGCGAAATCGCTCCCGCGCTCGTCGCCACCCCAGTACAGGAACAGCTCGGCCGGGTCGACGCCGCGCATGAACATCGCCCCCTGCTCACGAAACGACGGGACGAGCACGTCGTCGTCGGCCATCGCCGCACCGATGCCGACCGCCACCGCCTCCTGGCCGAGCGACGAGGCGAACGTCCCCAGCCGGCCGGTGCGCTGGAGCGCTACCGCCTTGGCGTCGAACGTGCGCGTCAGCACCATCGCCCGGTACATCGCGATCAGTTCGGCCGGATCGTCGGCGAACGCGGGCAGGCCCATCGCTGTGTCACCCGGATCGTCGAAGCGCGTCGCGTGGACCTCGAAGACGGCGACCTGTTCCTTCACGATCGTCTTGCACGCACGGCGTGACCTCCCTCTGTGATGGAACCCGCGAGGGTGTGCCGATTCCAGAGGCTTTCGGCCCGCGCCCGCCGGTGAGCCTCGGCGAGGGGGTGACCTACAGTGCGTCGATGTCGTGGGATCCGCCGCGGATCACCGGTGCCGCGGTCACCGCCGATGCGCTCGACGTCCGGTTCGACGGCACCGACCGGCCGGTGCGCTACCCGTGGAGGTGGGTGCGCGATCACAGCGAGGACCCGTCCTCGCTCGATCCACGCACCCGCCAGCGGTCGGTCGACACGTTTGCCATCCCGACCGACCTGGTGGCCGTGGCCGCCACCGTGTCGGACGAGGGCGTGCGGGTCGAGTGGGCGGACGGAGCGCCGGCGGCCGAGCTGTCGGCCGTGCTCCTCGGCGAGGTCGCCGGGCTGGTCGATCCGGTCCCGGTGCGGGCGTGGGGACCCGGCTCGCTCCCGGCGCCGGTGCCGGCCGTCGACCACGACGCGGTGCTCGCGTCTGACGGCGGTGTGCGCGAGTGGCTCGACGCGGTCGATCGCCTCGGGTTCGGCCTGGTGCGCGGGATGCCGACGACGCGGGAGGCGGTCGTCGCGCTCGCCGGGCGCGTGGCCTACCCCCGCGCCACGATCTTCGGCGACGTGTGGCGGCTGTCGGCCGAGCTGACCGAGCACGATGACTCGGCGTACACGCGGGCGTTTCTCGAGCCACACACCGACGGCTCGTACTCCCGCGACGCGCCCGGGCTGCAGCTCTTCGCGTGCATCGAGCGCGACGGATCGGGCGGCGAGAGCATCCTGGTCGACGGGTTCGACGCAGCCGCGCGCCTCCGGCGCGCGGCGCCGGAGCACTTCGACCTGCTCACCGGTATCGCGGTGCCGGGCCGGTATGTCGAGCCTGGCGTCGACCTGCGGGCAGCGCGCCCGACGATCGGGCTCGATCCGAGAGGCGACGTCTGCCAGGTGACGTTCAACAACTACGACCGGGCGCCGTTCCTCCTTCCGGTCGACGAGCAGGAGGCGTGGTACGGCGCGTACGGGCACTTCCATCGCCTCGTCAACGATCGCCGCGGCTGGCTGCTGGTCCGGCTCGAGCCGGGCGACGTGCTCCTGTTCGACAACTGGCGGGTCCTGCACGGCCGGATGGCGTACTCCGGCAGCCGCGTGTTCGACGGCTGCTACCACAATCGCGAGGACTTCGAGAGCCGGCTGCGCGTGCTTCGTTCCACCGGCTGAATTCGGCGACGGACTTCGCGGGTCCCTTGGTTTGGTGCGGTCGCGGTCTCGGCGTCGCCGGTGTCGGTTGGTGGGACGGTCGACGCCGAGACGTTGTGGCTGGGGGTGGTGCGGTCGCGGTCTCGGCGTCGCCGGTGTCGGTTGGTGGGACGGTCGACGCCGAGACGTTGTGGCTGGGGGTGGTGGGCGAGGGGTCAGGCGGTCGGGGCGGGGGCGGACAGCCACGCGCCGACGACATCGAGGAACTGCTCGGGTGCCTCGAGCTGCGGCACGTGACCGATGCCCTCGAGGACGAGGAGGTGCCAGTCGGGGCGTTGGCGGATCAACCAGTGGGCGGATGCGACGTCGACGAGCCGATCCAGCTCGCCGTGGACGACCAGCGTCGGTGCGGTGATCGACTGCAGCCGATCGGCGAAGGTCCGGCCGCGCACGACGATCCTGAAGATCGAACGCGCGGCGTCGACGAACGCGTCGGCCGCCCACGGCATCGACGCCCGCTTGCGTGCCATCGCGACCAGCGCGGCGCGATCCGAGTCGCCGACGCGGGAGGGATCGGCACAGATCACATCGAGGACACGGTCGATGAACCCCTCGGGGTCGTCGACCGCCCCGGCGTAGTCCTCGCGGAACGCGCGCGGGCCGAGACCTGGGAGCAGTGGCAGCGCCAGCCGCCGCAGCACGCCGGCATCGATCCGGGGCCGAACGACCGGCAATGCCGGATCGACGAGGACGAGCCGCTCGACGAGCTCGGGAGCGGCGCGGGCGACGAGCATCGAGATCAGGCCGCCCATCGAGTTGCCGACGAGCACCGCCGGCGCTCCGGCGCGCTCGAGGTACGAGATCACCAATTCGCGCTGGGCGGTCACCGCCGACGATCGCCCCTCGGGTGGTGTGTCGCCGAACCCGATCAGGTCGATCGCTTGGACCGCGCCGTGTTCGGAGAGCGCCTCGCCGACCGCTCCCCAGTTGGCGTGCGACCCGCCGAGGCCGTGGACGAGCAGGATCGGCCGGCCGTCGCCGCCGTAGTCGACGACGTGCACCGGCCCGCCGAGGTCGATCTCGCTCGATGTCCGCACCGCCCAGACCCTAGGCAGGCCACCCGTGCGCGAGCAACGAGCCGGAGGTGGGCGAGCCGCAGCCGCGGCGAGCGAACCGGCGGCTCAGTGACGATGGGTCGCGGGGACGCCCATGCGGTCGATCGTGTCCTGCTCGTAGTCGAACTGGATGAGGACGACCGGCTCGTCGCCGACGACCCACGAGTCGTGCTCGGGCTCGATGCAGACGGCCTGCGGTGCCCGGAGGTCGAACGTACAACCGTCGGGGTACTCGCCGGCGAGCCGCCCCGTGGCGATGAAACCGACGTTGGCGTGTATGCAGTGTTCGGTCCCGACGTGGGGCTTGACGTGCTCCGACCACCGGCCGCCCACCCCGTAGACCAGCCGCTTGATGCGGGTCTGCCCCGCCGTCATGACGTCGATCTCCATCCCCGCGAACCGTTGGTGCACGGCGCCGTCGATCGGTTGCAGCAGCGGGTCCGCGCTCATGGATCGACGGTAGGGCGAATCGAGCCGACCGCCGTCCGGCCGGCGTGCGTCGCGGCGAACTGCCACGATGAGGCCGTGAGCCTGCTCCCTGCGCTCGACGGTCGGTTCGGCGACCGCGCCGATGCCGTCGTGATCGACGGCGTCGGGACGTCGTGGGCCGACGTGGCCGGGCGGGCCGACGCGCTCGCCGGGGCGCTCGCCGGTGCTGCCGCCGTTGCGGTGCCGGGCACGCCGACGCTGGCGACCGTGATCGGTGTCGTCGCCGGCCTGCGCGCCGGTGTGCCGGTCGTGCCGGTGCCCGCCGATGCCGGGCCGATCGAGCGCCGGCACATCGCGCACGACTCGGGCGCCGAACTCGTCATCGGTGATCCGGACTGGCCCGACATCGACGTGCCCCGCGTCCCGGTTCCGGCCACGCCGGCAGGACCGTCCGCTGTGATCGACGCCCCAGCGGACGACCGGGCGACGGCGCTGATCATGTACACCTCGGGCACGACCGGCCTGCCGAAGGGGGCGGTGATCTCCCGCCGCGCGATCGCCGCCGACCTCGACGGGCTCGCCGCAGCCTGGGCGTGGACGCCCGACGACACGCTCGTCCACGGCCTCCCGCTGTTCCATGTCCACGGTCTCGTGCTCGGCGTGCTCGGTGCGCTGCGGGTGGGCTCGGGGCTGCGGCACACCGGCCGCCCGACCCCGCAGGCGTACGCCGCAGCCCAGGGTTCGCTGTACTTCGGCGTACCGACCGTGTGGTCGCGCGTGGCTGCCGCCCACGATCACGCCGCGGCGCTGGCAGGAGCCCGATTGCTCGTGTCGGGCAGCGCCGCACTCCCGGTCCCGGTCTTCGAGCGGCTGCGGACGCTGTGCGGCCAGGCGCCGGTCGAGCGGTACGGCATGACCGAGACCCTGATCACCCTGAGCACCCGCGCCGACGGTGAGCGCCGGCCGGGGCACGTCGGCATCCCGATCGCCGGGGTCGAGACCCGGCTGCGCGACGACGGTGGCGAGCCGACACCCCACGACGGCGAGACGATCGGTGGGCTGCAGGTGCGCGGTCCGACCCTGTTCGACGGGTACCTCAACCTGCCGGAGGCGAGCGCCGGGTCGATGACAGCCGACGGCTGGTTCGTCACCGGCGATGCGGTGACGATCGGCCCCGACGGGTTCCACCGGATCGTCGGCCGGGCGTCGATCGACATCATCAAGACCGGTGGCTTCAAGGTCGGCGCCGGCGAGGTCGAGACCGCGCTGCTGTCGCACCCGTCGGTCAGCGAGGCGGCCGTCATCGGTGTGCCCGACGACGACCTCGGGCAGCGGATCGTCGCCTACGTCGTCGGTGACGTTGCCGACCCCGCGGCGCTCGTCGATCATGTCGGGCGCCTGCTGTCGACCCACAAACGTCCCCGCGAGGTCCGTGTCGTGGCGAGCCTTCCCCGCAACGCGATGGGCAAGGTGCAAAAGCAGCAGCTCGGCTGAGACGGCGATGCCGCCGCCGGCCTCGGTCCTCGCCGGCCCGGTGCAGCGGCCCACTCGTACACTTGTCCGTGGCGACTCCCTCCGGTTCACGACGAGCGATCGGGAGCAGAGCGATGAAGGGCACGATTGGTGAGGCCGCGGTGATCTGCGTGCGGTCGGGCGGCGTGCGGTGCGGGTGGCGTGGGGCAGCACTCGGTGCGGGTGGGGTGCGGTGCGGTCGGTCGGGGTGCGGCGGGGTTCCGTGCGGTCGGCTGCGGGGACCGCGTTGGCGGGGTCGTCAGCGGTGGTTGCGCCGCACCTCAGGTGTCGATGCGGGCGAAGAACGCGGCGAGTGCCGCGGTGTCGAGGCGGGCGGTCAGGTGGCCGTTGGCGTCGTGGCCGAGGTCGAGCGCCGGGCAGAAGAAGTCGTCGTCGCCGACCCAGAAGTGTGGCGATCCGCTGACGCCGCGCCGCACGCCGTCCTCGTAGTCGGCGCGAACCGCGTCGGCCGCGCCCGGATCGCCCGTCGCCAGCCCGTGGTCGGCCGCGATCCGGGCGAGCACCTCGGGATCGCCGACGTCGAGACCGTGTTCGAACAGCGCCGAGCGCAGTTCGAGGCTGACCGCCAGCCCGGTCGCCGCGTCGCGGCGTTGTGCGACCGCGGCGAGCTCGAGCGCGGGGAGCGTGGTCGTCGGCCAACGGTCGGCCCGTAGCCCGGAGAAGTCGTCGACGCCGAGCTGATCCGCCAGCGCTCGTGCCTTGACCTGGACGGCGGCGACGTCGAGGGGCACGCCGTTCACCCATTCGAGCGGCCACGCGTGGACGCGGACGATCGCGGGGCGCTCCATCTCGTCCACGTGTTGCACGACCCGCTTCAACCCGACGTGGGTGAACGGGCACGTGATGTCGGCGAAGACCTCGACGACGGCGGTCACAGGCGGAGGCGGGGGAGGGCGGTCACGACGACGAGTATCGCGCCCGACCCGATTCGTGATCGAAATCCGAACGTCGCCGCCGGATCACGAGCTGCAGCGACGCACCCGGTCTGATCGCGCGTCGCAGTAGCGTCGGACCCATGCCCGACGTGTCGGTCCATCTCGCGGCGATCGAGCGGGACGGCTACACGATCGTGCCCGAAGTGTTCGATGCCGATCGGGCGCGGGCGCTGGTCGCCCGGCTCGATCAGCTCGCCGCGGACCTGGCGATCGGGCCGGCGACCAACCGGTTCGAGGGCACGGCGACGGTGCGCGTCTACAACCTCCTCGCCCACGGCCCGTTGTTCGAGTCGATCGCCGTCGAGCCGGCGATCCTCCCGATCGTCGAGGGGGTGCTCGATCCGGAGTGCCTCGTGTCGACGATGTCCTCGGTGGCGATCGGTCCCGGCGAGCGGGCGCAGCCGATCCACGCCGACGACCAGGTGATGCCGCTCCCCAAGCCACACGTCGCCACGGTGTGCAACTCGATGTGGGCGCTGACCGACTTCACCGAGGCGAACGGGGCGACGCGGATCATCCCCGGGAGCCATCGGGCCGACCACTCGCCCGAGTTCGGGGCGGAGTTCGAGTCGATCCCCGCCGAGATGCCGTGCGGCAGTGTGCTCGTCTGGCACGGGTCGCTGTGGCACGGCGGTGGGGCGAACACGACCGATCGCCGACGGTACGGCATCGCGATGAACTACTGCGCAGGGTGGGTGCGCCAGCAGGAGAACCAGCAGCTCGGCCTCCCGCTCGACACGGTCCGCTGGTTCGAGCCCCGCCTCCAGCAGCTCTGCGGCTTCGGGACGTACCGCGGGCTGATCGGCCACATCGACAAGCAGACCGCAGCCGCGCGCGACTCCTCGGCGAGTCCGCCGACGACATGCTGTGGGACGACACCCACGGCGGCAGCTCGAGCGGCCGCTGACTGCCGCGGGCGAAGGGCGCGCGTCGGGTCAGCGGGCGGCGAACGCGCTCGGGAAGCGGGCGAGGAAGGCGATCGCCAGGCGCAGCTCGCGCTGGTCGACGCACTCGCCGACCTTGTGCGTGTTCTGCTCGATGCCCGGCCCGAAACCGAACATCGCCGGGTGCTTGAACGCGCCGGCCTCGACCCACGCCTTGCGGGCCGGGACGTCGATCGACGTGTCGTCGGCGGGGATCGGGAATCCGACACCGTCGGTCGAGAAGATCCAGCGGTCGACGCGGGCCTCGGCGCGCAGGCCGCCGCCCGGTGGGCCGGACGCCTCCGCAGTGCCGACGTTCGGCGCGACGACCGCGTCGTAGACCTCGACCGCCGTTTGGATCGCCGCGTGGTCGGCCGGGGTCGCCCAACCCATGTAGACCTGGGCGTTGCCCGGCCGGTACCCGCGCCACGTCGGTGCCCTCGTACACCGGCACACCGATGTCGACCGTCAGCCCGGCGTCGCGCGCGGCGCGCACGGCGTCGAGTCGCTCGATGTCGGCGACCGCCTCGTCAGGCACCTCGCCGACGGTCAGCCGGCGATCGAAGCGGAACGTGAAGCGGTCGGGAACGGCGCAGTCGCTCGGCGTCTCCAGCGCGGACCACGAGGCGGTGCGGGTGCCGTGCCCGAGGAACGCGTCGTCGAGGAACCCGTCGCGCGCGTCGTAACGCCGGGCGGCCTCGGCGATGATCGCGCCGCCGTACTCGAGCGGGTTGAGCCCTTCCCACGGCATCGACCCGTGGCACGAGCGGCCGGTGACGGTGACCTCGATCTGCATCCGGCCGCGCTGGCCGCGGTAGATGCCGAGGGCACCCTTGTGGGCGTCGCCCGTGCCCTCGGTCAGGATGACCGCGTCGGGGATCAGGTCGGGTCGGGCGCCGGGGAGGACCTCCTGCATGACGTACATCGGGCCGGCGCCGTCGTTGTCCTCCTCGCAGGCGGTCGCGTAGGCCCGGATGATGACGCCGCGCAACGCCCCCTCGGGTGCCAGCTCGAGCGCGATCTTGGTCGCCACGACCTCGGAGACGACGCCGCTGAGCTGGTCGGCCGACCCCCGCCCGAAGACGAGGTGGTCCCACTCGTCGTCGGGCGGCAGGTGCCCGAGCTCGGCGCGCAGCGCCGCCTTGTCGACCGACGCCGGGTCGATCATCCCGTCGTAGGCGTCGATGCCGACCAGCTTCTCGCGCCAGGCGCTTCGCAGCGCCTGAACCGTGTCGGTGTGTCCGTCGAAGTAGACGACGCGCTTGGCGTCGGGGTAGATCCCGTCCTCGGGGTCGCTGACGGTCCACACCAGGTTGCCGTAGTCGTCGAACCAGACATCCTCGGGGTGCCGAACCGCCTCGATGTCGATGATCGTCTGCCGCAGGAACTCGAGGCGCGGGCCCTCGTGGTTGCTGAGGCCACAGGCGGGGTCGCCGCCGTCGTCGATCGGCCGATCCACGTAGTCGGCCGGGATGCGGATGCACTCGCGCAGGATGTCGCGGGCGAGCGGCAGGTAGCGCGCGCTCAGCTCGGCCACCCTGGCGTCGAGGTCGCTGCTGCGATCTGCTCGCACGGTGTTCGGGTCCAGGTCGGTCATCGCGGTCCCCCCTCGTCGAGCGATGCCAGCGCACCCGCGACGTCGGGGACCTTTGCCCCGGCGAGCAGCGCCATGACCACGTACATCTTCCAGTTCGCCTCCCGGGCCACGTTGACCCGGTGGCGTTCCATCACGCCAGGGCTGACCTCGGCGCCGATGTCGGCGGGCAGGCAGTGCAGGTACAGCGCATCGCCGCCGGCGGTCAGGCCCATCCGCCGCTCGTCGCAGATCCAGTCGGCGTGCTCGGCGTTGCGCTCGAGCGCCCGCTGCTCGATCCGAGCCAGCTCGGCGGTGTCGCCCGCCGCGTTGGCCCCGACCCGCTCGACCATCAGGTCGTAGGCGCCCCAGCTCTTCGGGTAGACGACGTCGGCGCCGGCGAAGGCCTCGTCCATGTCGTCGAGCACCCGGAACGATCCGCCACCAGCGGCGTTGGCGGCCGCGGCGGTCATCGTGTCGGCGGTGAGGTCGTAGCCGGGCGGGTGGGCGAGGGTGACGTGGGCGCCGAAGCGGGTCAGCAGCGTGATCAGCCCCTGGGGGACCGACAGCGGCTTGGCGTACGACGGCGAGTAGGCCCAGCTCACCGTGATCCGTCGGTCGGCGAGCGAGCCGAGGTTGTCCTCGAGCCACAACAGGTCGGCCATCGTCTGGGTCGGGTGGTCGACGTCGCACTGGAGGTTGACGATCGGGACGGCGCGGACGTCGCCGGTGGCGATCGAGGTAGTCGTCGATGCCCGCCTTGACGTCGCGGATGAACGTGTTGCCCTCGCCGAGGATCAGGTCGTGGCGGATCCCCATCGCGTGCGCGTTCATGCCGAGCATCGCCCCGGTCTCGACGGCGGTCTCGCCGTGGGAGACCTGCGTCGAGGACCCGTCGACGATCACCGGCTGCATCCCGAGGCGTGCCGCCGCCCCGGCCCACGCGCTCTTCGTCCGGGTCGACTGGTCGAAGAACACGGCCCACGCCAGCTCGTGCGGGCACAGCGGGGTACGCACGCCGCGGCGGTCGAGGTCGGCGAGGACGCGGGCCAGGGCGCGCACTGCGTCGAGATCGGGCACGGGCCATTCCTGCGTCGTCAGCAGGCTCTGCCCGAGCAGGGCGTCGAGATCGTGGGCGGCGAGCGTTTCGGTCGGGTTCATCGGGTCCTCCTGACGTGGGTGCCGGCGCGGCCGTCGATCGCCGCCACGAGGTCCTCGGGCAGGCACACGATCACCTCGCCGTCGATCGCGTCGAGGTAGTCGACCGCCGCTTCCATCTTCGGCGCCATGCTGCCCTCGGCGAACTGACCGGCCGCCTGCATCGCCCGCACCTCGTCCGCGCTCAGCTCGGGCCGCGGGATCGGCGTCTCGGAGTAGAAGTCCTCGTAGACGTGGTCGACGCTCGTGGTGATCACGAACCGGGGCGCGCCGAGCCGCACCGCCAGCACCATGCTCACCCGGTCCTTGTCGATCACCGCCTCGCGGCCGACGATCTCGCCGTCGTCGGCGCGGCTGACCGGGATCCCGCCCCCGCCGCAGCAGATGACGGTGATGCCGAGGTCGCACAGTTGCTCGATCGTCGGGAGCTGCACGATCCGTTGCGGTGTCGGCGACGGGACGACGCGCCGGACCCCTCGCTTGGGGTCTTCCATCAGCTGCCAGCCCCGCTCGCCGGCGAGCGCTTCGGCCTCGCCGCGGTCGTAGAACCGACCGATCGGCTTGTTCGGATGGTCGAACGCCGGGTCGGTCGGGTCGACCTCGACCTCGGTGACGATCGTGACGACCGGTCGGTCGTGGCCGCGCCGGCGCAACTCGGCGCGCAGCGCTCGCTCGATCATGTACCCCATCGCCCCCTGGCTGTCGGCGACCAGCGAGTCGAGCGGGACCTCGGGCAGGGTGTCGCGCGCCAGCTCCGAACGGAGCTGCATGAACCCGACCTGTGGCCCGTTGCCGTGGGTCAGGACGAGGTGCTCACCGCGATCGAGCAGGTCGGCGACCGGCCGCATCGCCTCGCCGGTGACGGCGAACTGGTTGGCGACCGTCGGCGGGAGGTCGGGCGAGAGCAGCGAGTGCCCGCCGATGGCGATGACGGTCGGTCCGGATGGCTCACCCATAGATTCCGTCCATCCTCCCCTGGCATCCGCCAAGGGGTCAGGGCCGTCGGTCACATCGATCGGGACGCCTGGTACGGCGCGACGGCCCGCCGGTAGTGTTCGGAACGTGGGACTGCTCAACGCCCGGAACCTGTCGAAGGCGAAGTTGCTCCTCGAGAAGAACCGGCACAAGGTCGGCGATCTGGTCGGCAAGGCGACCGAGCAGGTCGACAAGGTGAGCAAGGGCAAGACCTCGACCTACAGCGCCAAGGTCGAGGAGGCCGCCCGCAAGTACTCCGCCGGCGGGGTGACCCACCACGGCGAGCACCCGGACGCGGTCGATCGCGTCGAGCCCCAGGCGCCGCTCGATGACGCCGAGCTGCAGCGCCGCCAGGCCGAGGCCAACATCGCCGCGGCCAACGCGCTCGAAGTCCGCCGCCGACGCAGCGGCCAACATCTTCAACAAGGCGGCCAACGCGCCTCTGTCCGCGACCGCCGGCGACGAGACCGGCGACGAAACCGGCAACGACGGTCCGCCGCCGCTGCCCACCGACTGAACTGCCTGCGGCGCGGCCGAGCGCAGCGAGCATCGATCGTTCACCTGGCGTTGGCCCTCGGCCCTCACGGTTCATCACCTCCGGTTTTCGCGCGTCCCGCGTGCGCGGTGTAGCTTCTCCATCCGAGGGCGTCCACTTGCTCTGCCGTGCTGCGGCGGGCGTGGCGTTGGCGCCCACGGAGTGGCTGCTGAGCGGTGTGTTGGGCTCGGCAATTGCCACGAGATCACCGAAGAAGTTCGGGTGAAGGAGCCATCGAATGATCGTTTCCAGTCAAACAGCGTCACGAGTTCGCTCGCGTCGAGGTGTCCTCCTCGCCGGCGTCGGTGTGGCGGCCCTCTCGCTGAGCGCGCTGGCGGTCGGCGGGACCACGTCGGCGGGCCAGCAGACCGAACAGGTGGAGGCCCCGTCGTTCGGCGCTGCACCGGCGATCACGCCGGCGCTGTCGACGACCGCGGCAGCGCGTTTTGCCGACACGAGGGTCGGCGGATCGACGCTCGACGGCCTGTTCGAGGGTGAGGGGCGGCGGGCGCCTCTCTCGATCTACGAGGTCGACATCGCCGGCCGCGGTGACGTGCCGAGCGACGCGGTCGGCGCGATCGTCGAGGTCACCGCGGTCGGCCCGAGCGGCGACGGCTTCGCCACCGTGTACCCGTGCACGCCATCGGTGCCGAACGCATCGGCGATCAACTACACGACCGGCGTCGACGTCGCGAACGAGGTGTTCGCCCCGCTGTCGATGGACGGGTCGCTGTGCGTCTACACCTATGCCGAGATCGATCTGCTGATCGATGTCGTCGGCTACGTGGACGACCCCGCGACCGTCAAGCTCTTCACGCCGGCCCGAATCGCAGAGAGCCGGATCGGGCCGTCGACCGTCGACGGGCTGTACCAGGGCTTCGGTCGCACGACGGCCGGAGGAACCGAGACGATCGGGGTCGCTGGCCGGGCCGGCGTGCCCCTCGGCGCTCAGGCCGCGATCATCAACGTCGCGGCGATCGACCCGACCGGCGACAGCTTCATCACCGTGCACCCGTGCCTGACACCGAGGCCGGTGGCGTCGTCGCTCAACCACACCGCCGGGGTCAACCGGGCCAACGAGCTGATCGCCCCGTTGTCGGCCAGTGGCAACATCTGCGTCTACACCGACCAATCCGTCGATCTGATCATCGACGTCGTCGGCTATGTCGAGGCCGATTCCTACCTGCACAGCACCGATCCGGCGCGGTTCGTGGAGACCCGGGACGGCGCGACGACGATCGACGGCGTGAACCAGGGTGGCGGCAAGAAGGCCGCCGGATCGACCACGACCGTCCAGATCGCCGACCGTGGCGACGTCCCCGAGGATGCGGTCGCCGTTGTCGTCAACGTGGGCGCCGTCGACCCCGACGACGCCGGATTCTTCACGGTCGACGAGTGCCTCGCTCCGCGGCCGAACACGTCATCGCTCAACTACACCGCCGGTGTCAACGGCGCAAACGAGGTCGTCGTCGGGCTCAGCGACCTGGGCGACATCTGTGTCTACACGTCTGCGAGCACGCACATCATCGTCGATGTCGTCGGCTACCTGGAGACCGAACTGATCGATCTCCGACTGCTCGGCATCAACGACTACCACGGGCATCTCCAGCCGAATACGCCCGGCAGCGTCGACGGGAAGGCTGCGGGCGGCGCCGAGTACCTCTCCGCCAAGCTCAACGAGCTGCGCGAGGACAGCCCCTACAACCTGACCGTTGCGGCGGGCGACCTGATCGGCGGTTCGCCGGCGTTCTCCGGCCTGTTCCACGACGAGCCGTCCGTCGAGTCGTTGAACGCGATGCACGTCGACGTCTCCAGCGTCGGCAACCACGAGTTCGACGAGGGCGTCACCGAACTCCTGCGGATGCAGGACGGCGGCTGCCACCCGGTCGACGGCTGCTACTTCCCGGACGAGCCCTACCCGGGCGCCGATTTCCAGTGGCTGGCCGCCAACGTCGTCAACGCCTCCAATGACACCCCGCTGCCGCCGTACTGGATCGACGAGGTCCGCGGCGTCAAGGTCGGTTTCATCGGGATGACCCTCGAGGGCACCGATGAACTGGTCGCCGCTTCCGGCATCGTCGGATGGAACTTCCTCGACGAGGTCGACACCGCCAACGCCCTCGTGCCCGAGCTCAAGGCCGAAGGCGTCGAGGCAATCGTCGTGCTGCTCCACGAGGGAGCCTCGCAGAACCCGCCCCCTGGTGACGTCAACGCCTGCGTCGATCTCACCGGACCGATCCTCGCGATCAACGACGGGCTCGATCCCGAGATCGATGCGATGATCACCGGCCACACCCACCTGCCATACAACTGCCTGCTCGCCGTCCCCGGTGGTGAACCGCGGATCGTCACGAGCGCGTATTCGTTCGGTCGGGTCGTCTCGCAGGTCGACCTGGTTCTCGACCGGCAGACCGGCGAGGTCGTTCGCAGCCTCAGCTCGGCCACCAACCACATCGTCGAGCAGGCCGCGCTGACCAAGGATCCGGTGCAGACCGAGATCATCGAGAAGTGGCAGCCGAAGTTCGACGAGATCGGACTCGAGAAGATCGGAGAGACGACGGCAGCGATCACTCGTGGTGGAACGCCGCCGGGCACCGATCGGGGCGTCGAGTCGGCGGCCGGCAACCTCGTGGCCGATGCCCAGCTCTGGGCGACGTCGGTGTTCGCACCGAACGGCGCGCAGATCGCCTTCATGAACCCCGGCGGTCTGCGCTCCGACCTGCCCGCCGGCGACATCTTGTTCGGTGATGCGTTCACGTTCCAGCCGTTCAACAACACCCTGTTCACGGTGCCGATGACCGGCCAGCAGATCATGGACGTGCTCGAGGAGCAGTGCCAGCCGGCCGGATCGAGCCGACCGATCCTGCACCTCGGGGTGTCGGAGGGCTTCACCTACGACCTCTCGACGACGGTTGTGGCAGGAGACTGCACCGCAATCACGGTGAGCAACATGAAGCTGAACGGCGTCGCCATCGGACTCGCGACCACCTACCAGGTCACGATGAACAACTTCCTGGCCGACGGGGGCGACAACTTCGACACCTTCGGCACGATCGACCCGTTCCTGCGGATCGACGGTGGCGTCGACATCGACGCACTCGTCGAGTACTTCGGGGCCAACAGCCCGGTCGCTCCGCCGAGCACCGATCGGGTCAACGAGATCTGACGCAGCGAAGTTCATCGGTTGCTGCCCTGGACCGCGATGCGGTCCAGGGCAGCGTCGCGTTCGGGCCGAAGATCGGCACGCCGCGAGTGCGGGGCGGGAAACCGGCGGCCGTTCATCGGACGTCCGCCGGCGCACGGCGAGTGTCAACCGTCCCCGTTTTTCGGCGCGCTCGAATCGGTATATGGTCTTTCGGGCGCGGGGGCATCGACGGTGGACACGTCGTTGCCAGCAGCGTCGTGAACACACCGGGGGGACCGGGGGAGCGAAACCGGCTCTGCGCACGTTCCCACCGATCCGTCCGTTTCAGCGCACTACGAAGGAGCCTTTCGAATGACTGCTTGGACTCAGACAGCATCCCGACCGAGATGGAGACGACGGCGCGCCGTCGCTGTCGCCGGCGCTCTGGCCGTCTCGCTCGGAGCGGCATCGTTCGCCGCGACGTCGGTGTCGGCCGCGAAGAGCGGTAACCCGCAGCCTCCGGGCAACCTCGACCCGAAGGGGCAGCTCATCGATCTCCAGCTCCTGGCGATCAACGACTACCACGGGCATCTCGAGGCGAACACGCCCGGCACGGTCGCCGGTGTTCCGGCCGGCGGTGCAGCGTTCCTCTCGGCCAAGCTCAACGAGCTGCGGGAGGGGAACAAGTACAGCCTCACCGTCGCCGCCGGCGACCTGATCGGCGGTTCGCCGGCGTTCTCCGGCCTGTTCCACGACGAGCCGTCCGTCGAGTCGCTGAACATCATGCAGCTCGACGTCTCCAGCGTCGGCAACCACGAGTTCGACGAAGGTGTCACCGAGCTGCTGCGCATGCAGAACGGTGGTTGCCATCCTGTCGACGGCTGCTATTTCCCGGATGCTCCGTACGCCGGGGCCGACTTCCAGTGGCTCGCGGCGAACGTCGTCGATGACGAGGGCAACACGCCGCTGCCGCCGTACTCGATCGAGCGCGTGAACAACGTGAAGATCGCGTTCATCGGCATGACGCTCGAGGCGACCGACACCCTGGTTGCCGCCGCCGGCATCCAGGGCTGGAATTTCCTCGACGAGGCCGACACCGCGAACGCGCTCGTGCCCGAGCTGCAGGCTCAGGGAGTCGAGGCGATCGTCGTGCTGCTGCACGAGGGAGCGCAGCAGAACCCGCCACCGGGTGACGTGAATGCCTGTGTCGATCTGACGGGTCCGATCCTGGCGATCAACGACGCGCTCGATCCGGCGATCGACGCGATCATCACCGGCCACACCCACCTGCCCTACAACTGCATGCTCGACGACTCGGCCGGCGAGCCGCGGATCGTGACGAGCGCATACTCCTACGGTCGTGTCGTGTCCGAGTTGAACCTGGTCCTCGACAAGCGAACCCACGACGTGCGCCGCGATCTCAGCCACGCGACGAACCACGTGGTCGAGCAGTCGACGGCGACGGCAGCGAGCGGCTACGCAGCGGCGAAGAAGCCGAAGCTCGCTCCCGACGCGGCGATCCAGGCCCTGCTCGCCAAGTGGCAGCCGCTGGTCGACGCGGCCGGTTCCACGCCGATCGGCACGATCACTGCTGACATCAACCGTGGGGGCACCCCGCCCGGGTCGAATCGCGGCGTCGAGTCGCCCGCTGTCAACCTGGTCGCCGACGCCCAACTCTGGGCGACGTCGGCCAGCGGTGCCGAGATCGCGTTCATGAACCCGGGCGGCGTTCGCTCGGACCTCACGTACGCGCAGTCGCAGACCCCGCCCGAAGGTGACGGTGTCGTCACCTATGGCGAGGCGTTCACGTTCCAGCCGTTCGGCAACACGCTGTTCACCTACGAGATGACCGGGGCGGAGATCGTGTCGACGCTCGAGGAGCAGTGCCAGCCGCTCGGCTCGAGCCGCCCGTTCCTCCACCTCGGCGTGTCGCAGGGCTTCACGTACGACCTGGCGAAGACGATCGTGGCCGGCGACTGCGTCTCGGTCACGATCAGCAACGTGAAGTTGAACGGCGCGGCGCTCAACCCGACGGGGACCTACAACGTCACGGTGAACAACTTCCTCGCCGACGGCGGGGACAACTTCACCACGCTGGGCGCGGTCAGCACGCCGCGCCTCGACGGGGGCAACGACTTGCTGGCCCTCACCAACTACCTCGGGACGTTCAGCCCGGTCGCTCCTCCGAGCATCGACCGGGTCAACGAACTCTGACGTAACCCGCTCCACGATCGTGCCCCGGGTCCTCGCCGGCCCGGGGCACGATCGCGCCGGTGGACAGGCACAGGCTGCGATTGGGTCGCCGCCGGCGCCGGGCGGGAGACTGGGGTGATGGAGGGCTACGTCCATCCGGACTTCGCGCCGGTCGCGGAGAAGCTCCGCCAGCTCACCTCGAAGCGCTCGGCGGCCGGCGGCGCAGCGGTCGCCGTCTATCACCGCGGTGAGCTGGTGGTCGACGTCTGGACCGGTACCCGCGACGCGTCGGGCGCGCCGTGGGAACGCGACACGATGGCGACCAGCTTCTCGACGACCAAGGGGGTCGTCGCGACCGTCGTCCACCGCCTCGTCGACCATGGCCTGCTGTCCTACGACGATCCGGTGGCGACATACTGGCCGGAGTTCGCGGCCGGCGGCAAGGAGGGGATCACGATCCGCGATCTGCTGACCCACCGGGCGGGGATGCACTCGCTCCGCCCGCTCGTCCGGTCGGCGGAGACCATGCTCGACTGGGACGAGATGGTGGCGCTCCTCGCAGCCGCCGAGCCGGCGTGGGAACCGGGCGTCCGGCCCGGCTACCACGCACTGACCTTCGGGTGGCTGGTCGGCGAGGTGATCCGCCGGGTGACCGGGCTGACGGTGAACGAGGCGGTCCAGCGCGAGGTCGCCGGACCGCTCGGGCTCCACTCGATGATGATCGGCGCGCCACCCGAGGAGCGCGGTCGTATCGCCGATCTGCTCTTCGACGAGAGCGCCGAGCGGCGCATGCTGCGCACCTTTGGCTTCATGGAGCGGTTCGACCGGTTCCGGCCGCTCGTCGATGCGATGATCGTCGACGATCTGACCGGCCTCTTCAACTCGCACCGCGTCCACGACGGCGAGATCCCCGCAGCGAACGGGGTGTTCACCGCCCGCGATCTCGCCCGGATGTACGCCGCGCTGGCCACACCCGAGGCGTTCGACGACCCGCCTCTGGTGTCGGCGGAGACGATGCGCGAGGCGACGCAGATCCAGACGCGCCAACGCGATGCCGTCGTGCTGTTCACGATGCGCTGGCGGCTCGGGTACCACCTCGCGGCGACGACTGCGGGCATCCTGCCCAGGGGGTTCGGGCACTTCGGGTTCGGCGGGTCGGGCGCGTGGGGCGACCCCGAGTCCGGGCTGGCGGTGGCGATGGTGCTCAACCAGGTGGCCGGCACCCCGTTCGGCGACACCCGCCTGCTGCGCATCGGCGGTGCGGCGGTGCGCTCGGCCGCCCGCCGCTGACCGCCCGCCGCTGACCTCTCGCCGCGGACCGGCGTCGCGGTCGATCGACCCTGGTCGGCGGTGGCCGGGAGCGGTTGGCTGGAGGTGGGTGAGCGCACTCGACATCGCACTGGTCGCCGGCCTTGCCGGCTGTTTCCTCCTCGCCGCCGCGCTTGCCGTCGCCGAGGTGTCGTTCATCCGCGTCCGGCGCAGCCATGTACTGGTCCAGGCCGAGCGCGGCGATCGCCGGGCGCAACTCCTGCTCGGGCTGCTCGACGACTTCCCGATCGTGCTCAACTCGGTGCTCCTGCTCGTGCTGTCCGCGCAGGTCGCAGCGGCGACGATCGCCGGGTACCTCGCGGAGCGCTGGTTCGGCGGCGTCGCCGTGACCGTGACCTCGATCGTGCTGACGGCGGTGCTGTTCGTCTACGCCGAGGCGGTCCCGAAGACGATCGCCGTGCGGTCGCCGGAGGCGTGGGCGCATCGGCTGGCCCCAATGCTGCGAACGATCACCGCGCTGTGCCGCCCGATCGTCAAGGTGCTGGTCGCACTCGCCGACGTGCAGTCGCCAGGGCACGACACGATGCTCGGGGCGCTGACCGAGGAGGAGCTGCGCGCCCTGACCAGAGAGTCGGCCGAGGTGGGCACGATCGACGAGGACGATGCCGAGCTCGTCGACCGCTCGTTCGAGTTCGGCGACCTCTCCGTCGCCGACGTGATGGTGCCGCGGGAACGGATCGTGTGCGTCGACGCCGACGCGCCGGCGAGGCGGGTCATCGCGGCGGCGATCGCGTCGGGCCACCGGCGCTTTCCGGTGTCGCGCGGCGACGTCGACCAACTCGTCGGCGTCGTCCGCTTCCGCGACATTGCTGCCGCTGGTCGGGCGACGCCCGGCGCAACCGTCGGGGAGATCATGTCCGAGCTGATGCGTTGCCGGCCCGAGGAACCGATCGCCGACGTGCTCGACCGGATGCAGGCCGGAGAGCGCTGGCTGGCGATCGCGACCGGCGCCGACGGGCGCACGCTGGGGCTGGTCACGATCGAGGACATCGTCGCCGAGCTGGTCGGGGAGATCGCCGACGATCACCCGACCGGCTCGTGAGCCCCGCGCTCGGCTGGGGCACCGGCAGTGTGAGTGAGGACTCACTCAGTTACTCTCGCGGGAGATGAGCGCCAACACGAGCACCACTGCGGGCAAGCGGGCCCGGGCGATGCCGCCCGAGGAGCGCCGGGTGGCGATCGTCGAGGCGGCGCTGCCGCTGCTCGTCGAGCACGGCGAGCGTGTCACGACGCGCCAGATCGCGGAGGCGGCCGGCATCGCCGAAGGAACGATCTTCCGAGCCTTCGCCGACAAGGACGAGCTGCTCACGGCCGCGCTCGACGCCGCGCTCGACCTGCGACCGCTCGAACGGGCGCTCGGCGCGATCGACCCGGCGGCGACCTTCGAGGAACGCCTGGTCGTCGCCACCGAACTGCTCCAGGCCCGCGTCGCCAACGTGTGGGCGATCGTTTCAGCGCTCGGGCCGGCGTTCCACGCCCGGGCACATCCTCCGATCACCGACAGCGCCGCGCTCACCGCGCTGTTCGAGCCCGAGCGCGACCGGCTGCGGATCGAGCCGGCGGCCGGTGCCCACCTGCTGCGCGCCCTGACGCTGTCGTTGACGCATCCGATGCTCGTCGGTTCGCCGGTCCCGGCGGCGGAGATCGTCGCCACCGTCCTCCACGGCATCGAGGTCCCGCGACGGGAGCGCCCGTCGTGAACCTGCAGCGGTTGCTCAGGGGGCACCTCGGGCCATATCGCCGGCTGCTGCTCGTGGTGGTCGTGTTCCAGGCGATCCAGACCACGGCCACGCTCACGCTTCCGAGCCTGAACGCCCACATCATCGACAGCGGCGTACTCGCCGGCGACAACAGCGTCATCCTCCGCACCGGCGCGGTGATGTTCGGCTTCACGCTCGTCCAGATCGCGTTCGGCGCCGGGGCGGTCTGGTTCGGCGCGCGGGTGGCGATGGGGTTCGGCCGCGACATCCGGCGTGACCTGTTTCACCGGGTGACCGGGTTCTCCGCGCGCGAGGTCGGCCGGTTCGGTGCGCCGTCGCTGATCACGAGGACGACCAACGACGTCCAGCAGGTCCAGGTGCTCGTCGTCACCGCGACGACGATGATGATCAGCGCCCCGCTGATGCTGACGATCGGCGTCGTGATGGCGATGCGCGAGGACGTCGGCCTGTCGGTGGTGCTCGTCGTGGCGATCCCGGCCGCGGTGCTGATCCTCGGCCAGGTCGTGTACCGCATGGTCCCCGCGTTCCAGCAGATGCAGGTCAGGGTCGACCGGGTCAACTCCGTGCTGCGCGAACAGATCGCGGGCATCCGGGTCGTGCGGGCCTTCGTCCGCGAGCCGCAGGAGGCGATCCGGTTCGCGCACGCCAACGACGCGCTGACCGCCACGTCCTTGCGCACCGGTCGGCTGATGGCGATCATGTTCCCGTCGATCACGTTGATCATCAACGTGTCGGTGATCGGCGTCCTGTGGATCGGTGCCGACCAGATCGGTGCCGGGCAGATCGCGGTCGGTTCGCTGATCGCCTACATCAGCTACCTCACGCAGATCCTGATCGCCGTCGTCATGGTCACGTTCATGGTGTCGATGGTCCCGCGGGCTGCGGTGGCCGCCGATCGGGTCACCGAGGTGCTCGACACCGAACCGTCGGTGCGCCCACCCTCGGATCCGGTCACCGAGGTGTCCGAGCGTGGGACGCTCGAGTTCCGCGACGTCGGATTCCGCTATCCCGGGGCGGAGCACCCCGTCCTCTGCCGCATCGGCCTGCGCGTCGCCGCCGGCGAGACGACGGCGATCATCGGCAGCACCGGGTCGGGCAAGACGACGCTCGTCAACCTCGTCCCGCGGCTGTTCGACGCCACCGAGGGCATCGTCCTGGTCGACGGTGTCGACGTCCGCCGGCTCGATCCCGAGCTGCTCTGGAGCAGGGTCGGCTACGTGCCTCAGCAGCCGTACCTGTTCTCGGGCACCGTGGCGACCAACCTCCGGTTCGGACGACCCGACGCCACCGACGACGAGTTGTGGCAGGCGCTGGAGATCGCGCAGGCCGCCGACTTCGTCCGGGCGATGCCCGGTGGGCTCGACGGCGCGATCAGCCAGGGTGGGACGAACGTGTCCGGCGGCCAACGCCAACGCCTCTCGATCGCCAGGGCGCTGGTCGTCCGTCCCGAGATCTACGTGTTCGACGACTCGTTCTCCGCGCTCGACCTCGCGACCGACGCCCGGCTGCGGGCCGCACTCGAACCGCACACCCGCGACGCCGCGGTGCTCGTCGTCGCGCAGCGGGTGTCGACGATCGCCAGAGCGAACGAGATCCTCGTCCTCGACGACGGCGAGATCATCGGCCGCGGTACCCACACCCAACTGGTCGAGACGTGCCCCACCTACGCCGAGATCGTCGAGTCGCAACTCGGGGAAGGCGCCGTCGCATGAGCGCCCCCACCCCGCCTGGTGGTGACACCCCGTGTCAGACACCGGTTGTCAACGTCGGGGGGTCGGGGTGAAGGGCGACGACGACCGCGAGCTGGTGGCGACCGCGGGGACCCAGGCACGCCGGGCGGGGTTCGGTCCCGGTGCCGGCGCCGGCATGCCGATCGAGCGCAGCGACGACTTCGGCACGACGCTGCGGCGCCTCGGTCAGATCCTCGGCCACGAGACGATGCGCCTCTGGTTCGTGCTCGTCCTGACGGTGAGCAGCGTCACGCTCGTCGTCATCGGGCCGCGGCTGCTCGGCGGGGCGACCGACGTGATCGTCGCGGGCGTGTCCGCCCCCGGCGGCATCGACGTTGCCGAGCTGCACCGCCGGCTGCTCCTGATCGCCGGGATCTACCTCGTCGCGTGGTTGTTCGGGTACATGCAG
Source organism: Ilumatobacteraceae bacterium (assembly GCA_963825565.1). Lineage (GTDB taxonomy): Bacteria > Actinomycetota > Acidimicrobiia > Acidimicrobiales > Ilumatobacteraceae > JBFGCT01. Next base: position 375,950 of record CAWGTW010000007.1, on the reverse strand, counting down.
TCGTACATCCTGGCCGGCGTCGTCCAGCGCTCGATGTACGCGCTGCGCTCGGCGGTCGAGCGCAAGCTCCACCGCGTCTCGCTCGCGTACGTCGACGGCCGGTCGCGCGGCGACCTGCTCAGCCGCGTCACCAACGACATCGACAACCTCGCGCAGAGCCTGCAGCAGACGGTCAGCCAGATCCTGACGTCGCTGCTGACGCTGGTCGGCGTCACGGTGATGATGTTCACGATCTCCCCGCTGATGGCCGTCGTCGCGCTGGTGACCGTCCCGACCTCGGTGTGGCTGATGAAGCTGATCGCTGCCAGGGCGCGGCCCCGGTTCCTCGCCCAATGGCGGTACACAGGTGAGCTCAACGCGCAGGCCGAGGAGGTGTTCACCGGCCACGCCGTGGTCAAGACGTTCGGCCGCCAACGCGAGGTCGAGCAGACGTTCCGGGCGAAGAACGAAGAGCTCTACGAGGCGAGCTTCCGCGCCCAGTTCATGAGCAGCCTCATCCAGCCGGCGATGGTGTTCATGGGCAACGTGCAGTACGTCCTGATCGCCGTCGTCGGAGGCATGCGGATCGCCAGCGGATCGCTCACGATCGGCGACATGCAGGCGTTCATCCAGTACGCCCGTCAGTTCTCGGGTCCGCTGAGCCACCTCGCGTCGATGGCGGCGACGTTCCAGTCGGGCATCGCCTCGCTCGAACGCGTGCTCGAGCTCCTCGACGCGCAGGAGCAGTCGCCCGAGCCGCCCGACACGGTCGACCCGGCGCCGGTGCTCGGACGCGTCGTGTTCGACGACGTGTACTTCTCCTACGACCCGGGCACCCCACTGATCGAGGGGCTCTCCGTCACCGCCGAGCCCGGCCAGACGATCGCCATCGTCGGCCCGACCGGCGCCGGCAAGACGACGCTGGTCAACCTGATCATGCGGTTCTACGAGCTCGACTCGGGCACGATCAGCCTCGACGGGCGGGACATCGCGACGATCTCACGGCACGAGCTGCGATCGAAGATCGGCATGGTGCTGCAGGACTCGTGGCTGTTCGGCGGCACGATCCGCGACAACCTCGCCTACGGCAACCCGAGCGCCACCGAGGAGCAGATCCTCGAGGCGGCCCGAGCGACGTTCGTCGACCGGTTCGTGCACTCCCTGCCCGACGGCTACGACACGGTGATCGACGACGAGGGCGGCAACATCTCGGCGGGCGAGAAGCAGCTGATCACGATCGCCCGCGCGTTCCTCGCCGAACCGTCGATCCTGATCCTCGACGAGGCGACCAGTTCGGTCGACACCCGCACCGAGGTGCTGATCCAGGAGGCGATGGGCGCGCTGCGCGCCCGCCGCACCAGCTTCGTCATCGCCCACCGCCTGTCGACGATCCGCGGCGCCGACGTCATCTTGGTGATGGAGGACGGGCGACTCGTCGAGCAGGGGGATCACGCGGCGCTCCTGAGGGCCGGCGGCGCCTACGCCCGGCTGCACGACGCCCAGTTCGCCGGCCAGGCGACGTAGAGCGCCGCGTCGGCAAGGTCTGCGGGGTTCCGGCGGCCGAGTTCGCCAGCGCCGCATGGTGTGCGCTGCCGGGGCGGTCGAGCGGTGTGCGATGATCGGGGTGTGCAGACCGACCGCCGCAGGGCCGCCGGGTCGCCACCGGCCCCGGAGCCGATCACCATCGAGTTCGACGGTCCGGACGGGCCTCACTGGCTTCCGGTGATCGACCGGCCGCGACGACGCGAGCCGACCGGGTCCGGCTGGACGGCGCTGGGGGCGATCGTCGCCGTCTCGCTGGTGATCGCGGCCGCCGTGCTCGCGCTCGACCTGATCGGCGACCCGGCCGCCCGCTCGGCCGGCCCGGCGCGCCGGGCCGAGACGGTCGCTCCGCTGCCAGCCGAGAGCGGCACGCTGCCGCCGGCGATCGCGTCAGAGCTCCCATACCCCGGCGGTGCGGTCCCGCCCGGGCGCTATGCGACCGAGCTGCTCGGGATCCCGATCGAGTTCACGATCGCCACGGCGACGGCGCTGCGGACCGCTCGTCCGGGCACGGTGCTGCTGACCCCGGTCGGCACAGCGGCGAACGACCTCGAGGGTGCCCCGCACGTCCAGTTCGTGCGGGTCGCCGGATGGAACACACGGCGGGAGGCGAGCGATCGCCGGTTCCGCGGCGTCGGCAGCATCGCCCCCGACGACATCGAGACGTGGTTGGCGGACAACGACCTGCTCGTCGATCGCCGAGCGCGGACCACGGTCGACGGCCGGCCGGCGCGCGTGTACGACCTCCGCGTCGATCCGGTGAGCGATCTCGGCCAGGACGTCTGCTCGCCCCGGCTCCGCCCGTGCTTCTGGTTCGCCTCGGTCGCCGCGGAGGTCTCGCCGCACGCCGCGATCCGCCTCGACTCCGCCCTGTACGGACCGACGACGGTGCGGCTGTGGCTGATCGAGGTCGCCGGCGAGGACCCGATCCTGGTCGAAGCTGCGGCGGTCGCAGGCGACGAGTCGTGGCTGAACGACTTCGAGGCGGTGACGATCACCTCCTTGGAGGTCGGCGAGAGCGGGGTCGAGATGCTGGCCGGCGCGGGGTCCGGCATCCCGGCAGGCGGTTGACGGCCGCTCCGGGCGCTCACCCGCTGGAGGTGATGGACTCCTCGGTGGCGAAGGTGATCAGGTCGCTGTCGAACGACGTCGACGCGTAGAACACCAACGACCCGATGTCGTCGACCGGGGTGACGAAGCAGAGCGCTCCGCTGACCGCGCCGCCGGCGAAGACGTCGCCGAAGGGATCGAGCGGGTTGGGGATCACCCCGCACCCGTTCGAGAGCTGCACGTTGCTGTTGCCGACGACGTTGGCGGTGACCTCGAACGGGCTGACCGGTCCGACGTCGCCGTCGTAGCGGTACTCGACGTCGATGCCGACGAAGCGGAATCCGTCCGGCGGCGGTGCGTTGAACTGGTTCTCGGTCGCCACGATGTCGGTGATGTCGGTCGCCGGGCCGGTCACCGTCAGGGTCCACCCCCCACCGACATCGACCGGCGTGCCGATCGGAGCCGGCGCGAGCCGGGCCGGGGTCGCGCCCGCCCCCGGTTGCGGGCCGGCCAGCGTCGGCATCGCGGCCGCCGGCTCGGCCGGCGGCGAGGTTGCGAGGAAGACATCGGGGCCGTCGAAGCCGGTCTTGGCGTAGAGCTGGACCGTGCCGGCGTCCGACGGTGTCGTCACGAAGCACAGCGTGCCGCGGACGACGCCCCCGGCGAACACGTCGACGAACGTGTCGAGGCCGCCGGGGATCACGCCGCAGTCCTCGTCGAGCCCGACACTGGCCGCCCCGACGCCGGAGATCGTGGGGGTGAACGCATTCGCAGGATCGTCGACGCCGTAGTAGCCGAGGGCGACGTCGACCAGCGTGTAACGGGCGCCGTCGGGTGGGGGTTCGTTGAACTGGTTCTCGGCCAGCACGGCATCGGTCCCGTCCTCGACGATGCCGAGCACCTGGAGCCGCCAGTTCTCGCCGATGTCGGCGACCTCGCCTGCCGGAACCGGCGCCAGCCGATCGCCGCTGCTCCCGGCGGGGGCGCCGGCGATCAGGCCGGCCTCGTCGGCGGGGTTCGTGCCGGTCGCGATCGTGCCGTCCGGCGACGAGTCAGCCGGGGTCGTCCCGTCCGGGGGCGGGTCGGTCGTCGGCGGGGTGATCGGAGCGCCCGGGTCGGTCGTCGGGTCGGTGGCCGGGTCGGTCGCCGCCGGTTGGGCGACCGGCTCGCTGCCGGCGGTGGGCGCGCTGGACGCGGTCGGATCCCCGTCACCGTCCCCGCCGCTGGAGGCGATCAGCGCTGCCGCGCCGACGATCAAGATCACGCACGCGGCGGTGATCAGCCACCAGTTCTGCCACCATTTCCGGCCGTCGCTGACGATCGGTGAGACCGCAGGCGGGGGCGGCGGCGATGACGGGAAGGATCCGTCGGACATGGCCGCTGACTCTAGGCCCCGAGTCGCGTAGCGCCGGTGCAATGCCGGCGGACGCCGACGACCGCCGTCAGCCGGCCGGAGGGTTCACCATCACGACGGCCTCGCCGGCCGCATCGGCCAACTCGGCGAGCGCAGCATCGAGGTCGTCGAGGTCGAACTCGATCAGGAGCGAGAGCCGACCGCCCGCTGTCCACTCGCTGATCGCCAGGAGCTCGGTGGTCGTCTCCGGGCTGACGTAACCGCGTCGGGTGAGGACGTGGAAGTCGCCGGCGATCGCGATGTCGGTGCCGGTGATGTGGAAGTCCAGCTCCTTCATCGAGTCGTAGAGCCCGAGCAGGGCGGCACGGTCGAACCCGAAGCGGTCGACCCGCCGAGACACGTGCACGAAGTCGTGGGTCAGGATCGCCTCGAACGCCTCGCGTCCCTCGTACTCGATGATCTGGCGGGCCATCGCGGTCCATCGTTGGGCGTTGGTCAGCTCGGATCGATCGTCGCTCGATTGCTGTTCGTCCATCCGTACCTCCGTTCCGTGCCTGCGCCACACGACGTCGCGTCGTGCCGTGCCGCATTGTGGTCCGTCCCGCCCGCCGCCGCCAACGCGTCCCACCCGGTTCGTGTGACCACACGCGACCAGGGCGGTCGGGTGTTCGTCCACCCGGATCGGCGGTGTGCGCTCGCCCGGAGGTCGCACGGTCGTTCACCCCACGTCTCGGAGCCGCCGGTCCCGCAACCCCGGGCCGGCGACGCCGAGACGTCGCGGGTGCCTCGTCAGCGGGGAGTCAGAACTCCGACCGCCCGGACCGGGTCGTCCGGCGCCGGTACGCTTCGGTCGGATGCGCCGAGTGCTGATCGCCCTGCTCGCCGTTGGCGGCGCCGGCGCGACGGTGCTGGCCGCACCGCCGGCGGGTGATGCTGCGCCGCCGATCGACCGGGTGGTGACGCTCGGCGACTCGTACAGCTCGGGGCAGGGGATCCACGCCGACGCCTCCGACTACGACGATCACGGTCCACCCGCCCACTCGTTCAGCCCGGCCACCCGGCTCGGTGGGAGTACCTGCCATCGGGAGGACGACACGACGCCGGGTCCCCGGCTGGCCGTCCGTCTCGGGGCCGAGTCGGTGTTCGTCGCGTGTGCCGGCGCCCGGATCGGCGATGTCGGGAACCAGCTTGACGCGGCGGCGATCGACGGCGCCGGCGCCGGCGCCTTGGTCACGATCACGATCGGCGGGAACGACCTGCGGACCGCCGGCGGCGAGGACTGGCCCGACGTGCTGATCGACTGCATCACCTCCAGCCGATGCGATCGCGACGGAGCGAACCAGATCGCCAACCTGGACGTGATCGGCTCGCAGCTCCGCACGCTGTACACCTCGATCGGCGAGGCGCACCCAGACATCACCGTGCGCGCGCTCGCCTACCCGCGCCTGATGCAACGCGAGCGGTGGGGTTGCGCGGGCGTGCTCGGCATCGGGCGGCAGGAGGCCGACTGGATCGACGAGCAGGTCGACCGCCTCAACGGCAGCATCGAGGAGGCGGTCGTCGCAGCAGCATCGGCGACGGGAGCCGACCTTGCATTCGTGCCGGTCGACGACGAGTTCGACAACCACGGCGCCTGCCGGTTCTGGCAGCGCGACCGCTTCGTCAACGACCGCGTGACCGGCGAGACGTACTCCCGCCAGCTCGACCCCTACGGCAACGTGGTCGACCGGTACACCGATACGTGGCTGACGGTCAGCGGATCGTCGTTCCACCCCAGCCAGCAGGGCTACGACGCCTACTTCCGTGCGCTGACGGCCGCCGACTGACCGCTCCGCTGGCCCCGTGCGAGAGACTGGCCGCCATGAGCACGCCCGAGATCCACGACGTCGAGTTCTCCGAGCTCCTGGCACTGGAGCCGCACGGTCCGGACACGTACGTCGCGATCGGGGCGCGCTACCCGTGGGGCAACCGGCTGTTCGGCGGACAGGTCGTCGCGCAGGCGCTGCGGGCGGCGGCCGAGACGGTGGGCCGTGAACGTCCGGCCCACTCGCTGCACTCCTACTTCATCCGTCCCGGCACGCCCGACGAGCCGATCCGCTACGAGGTCGAGCGCTTGCGCGACGGGCGTTCGTTCAGCACCCGTCAGGTCGTCGCCCGGCAGTCGACCGGGGCGATCCTGAACCTGTCGGTCTCGTTCCAGATCGAGGAGGACGAGGCCGACGTCCAGCTGGCAACGATTCCCGTCGAGCTCCCGGAGGCGGCCGACCCGGAGCTCACGGACTACTCGTGGGGGGCGATGATCGATCGCCGGGCGGTCGACCTGCCCGACGGGCGGATGGGGCACTGGATCCGGATGCTGGCCGACCTCGACGGTGATCCGGTCGACAACGTGTGCGCCCTGGCGTTCATGTCCGACGCCGCGCCCTCGCGGGCGGCGCGTTCACCGCATCCCGACTTCGTCAACGACGTCAGCGACCGCGGTCGGTTCCAAGGGGCGAGCCTCGACCACGCGATGTGGTTCCACCGCCCGACCGACCCGCGAGTGGCACTGGTTCGACACACGCTCGCACGGCCTGTCCGGCGGCCGAGGGCTGGTCACCGGCGAGGTGTTGCGCTCCGACGGTGTGCACGTCGCCACGATCGCCCAGGAGGTTCTCCTCCGGCGCCACCGGCCGACCGCCTGACGGAAGGTCCGCTCGCCGCGTGCCGCGGCTCGGCCGTTTCCGGCTCGTCGCCGGCGCCGGGTCGGCGCCGGGGCGCCCACCCCGGCCTGTCGAACACGGAGCTGCACGCGACCAGCGTGGGCGAGTCGTCCGGTGGTGCGAGCCAGCGCTGCTTCCATGCGCCGGCAGATCGCACCGGGATGTCCGCCGCGCAGGGCGCGCGGTCCCAGCTGCGGGCCGCGACCGACGCCTCCGCTGGTCCGCAAGCCGATCATCCGGCGGATCGGGATGGATCGCTCGATCGACGTGCTGTGGGAGGTCTGCCAACGCGAAACCGGCCGCCAGGTCTGACCGCCCCAGCCGAACCCGCACACCGGCGTGGCACGTCAGGCGCGCCCGGCGGCGGCCGGCTCGGCGGCCGGGGTGATGCCGCGGGTCGCGTCGACGTCGCTGTCGCGCAGGAACCAGCTGACCGCGATCGCCGGGATCATCACCAACCCGCAGGCGAGGAATCCCGATTGGTACGCACCGAGACGATCGGCCGCCGGTGCCGCGTCGCCGCCGACCGTCGAGAGGCGGGCGGTGATGACCGTCGCCGCGAGGGCGACCCCCGAGGCGTAGGCGATCTGGCGCTGGGTGTTGAACAGCGACGTGGCCCGTCCGGTGTCGGCATGGGACGTCGTCGCGTACACCGCGGTCTGGATCGACACGAACACCATCCCGATCGACAGGCCGCGAGCCAGCGACAGCCCGGCGATGGCGCCGAGTGGCGTGTCCAACCCGGCCGCTGCGTACGCGCAGGTGATCGCCGCGGTCATCGCCGTACCGGTCACCATCAACCGCCGCGGACCGACGACTCGGTAGAGCCGCCGGCCGAGCAGGTTCGAGACGAGGAACACCCCGAGCGCCTGCGGCGACTGTGCCAGCCCACTCTGGAACGCCGTGTACCCGCGCAGGGTCTGGAGGTACAGCGGCAGGACGAAGACCAGCCCGAAGAACCCTGCGTACACCATCGAGGACGCGATGTTGATGGTGCGGAACAGCCGATCGCCGAACAACCGCAGGGTCAACATCGGCCGCTCGACGCGCAGCTCGACGACGACGAGCGAGACGAGCGCGGCCATACCGGTCACACCGAACCCCAGCGTGCTCGGTGCGGTCCAGCCTTGCTCGGGACCGATCGACAGCGCGTACAGCAGGAGCGACACCCCCGACGCCGACAGGACGAATCCGGCGACGTCGAAGCGGCCGGGGTCGGGCTGCTTCTCCTCGTGCAGCCAGGCGATCGCCAGCATGATCGCGCCGGCGCCGATCGGACCGTTGATGAAGAAGATCCAGCGCCACGATGCCTGATCGACGAGGATGCCGCCGAGCATCGGCCCGATCGCCGGCGCGACGACGGCCACGCTGAGCACGCCGACGGCCGCCTTCGCCCGCTCCTCCAGCGGGAACGCGTGGAACAGCATCGCGCTCCCGATCGGGACGAGCATGCCGCCCCCGAGACCCTGGAGCACTCGGAACGCGATCAGCTGGGAGAGGGTCTGGGCGGCGCCGCACATCATCGACGTGACGACGAAGACGGCGAGCGCGGTGGTGAAGACCCGCTTGGACCCGAACCGGTCGCCGAGCCATCCGGCGGCCGGGATGACGGCGGCCAGCGCGAGCAGGTACCCCACCGCCACCCACTCGATGTCGGTCGAGGCGACACCGAAGTCCTCGGCCAGGGTCGGCAGCGCGACGTTCACCATCGTGCCGTCGATCACCGTCATGAACACGCCGAGGATGTAGACGACCATCACCCGGTTGCGATACGTGGCGATCACGGAGGCGAAGCTACGTGAGGCGGTGCCCTGCGGCGGGATCAGGCGTGGTAGCCGAGCACGTCGATGATGAAGTCGGTCGACCCTCCGCCGCCGAACACCTTGAGCTGGCGGTTGCCATCCAGTTTGACCGTGCTCGAGTTCGCCAGCGCCCCGTCGGTCGACGGACCCCAGTTGATGGTGGAGGCCCCGAGCGATGCGGTGTCGCCCGGCGCGACCGACAGGAAGCCGCCACCGACCATGTCGACGATCGTCAGGTTGTAGACGATGGCCGTCGCGCCAGCGGGGACGATGTCGACCTCGGTGACAGCGTTGGTGTCGACGTCGCGGCCGTCCTTGACCGGGATCACGCGTTGCTGGCCAGTCGAGATCGGTCCATTGGGGGTCGGAGCGTTGTTCTTTCGCGAGTCATAGACACGAACCGGCGTGAGCGGGACGAGCGCACCGGCGGTCAGGGCTCCCGAGAGACGGCGCCACGTGCCGGGTGTGCCCTGCGTGACACAGTGCCAGAGGTTTCCACCGTCGTCGGCGACGAGTTCGCTGTGGTTGTGGTAGTAGGTGTCCGCCGTCGGTGGGGTCGTCCTAGTGCCGACGAGGTAGAGGTTCGACCGAGCGTTGGCGGTCGCGAACGCCACGACGGCATGCCCGGTGTTGATCGTGCCGTCGTCACGGGCATCGGTGAACGCGAACACGCCGTTGTCGGCTCGGAGGCCGAACGCCAGCCCCCCGAGCGCGGCCCGGAAGTTGAACGTGTTCGGGATCACCGCGTTGCTGTCGCTCGCCGCGAGGATGCTCTCCCTCCCGGTGAGCGATCCGGCGTTCATCCGGATGTCGGTCGCGCTCTGGGAGACGACCTCCTGGCCGGCCTTGACCGTGTCGCCGTCGGCTGCGGCTGCAGGACCGCCGCTGCGGGCGACACCGGTTGCGGCGCCCACGGCACCTGCCGCACCGGCGAGCCTGATCAGGTCGCGTCTGGTCCGACGCCGGTCCGGAAGCGGGTGGACGGGCGCCGTTCCCGGCGCGCGAAGCAGCGCGATCTCAGACCGTAGGGATTCGAGTTCGGCGCGCAGCTCGTCCAGCTCCTCGCGCAGCGCGTCGGCGGCACTCAGTGGGTGGGATCGGCCCACGTCGGACTCGTCATCGGTACGGATCTCAGGCTTGGTCACCTTGCACCTCCCACGACGTAGGGTACGCGACCGGCCGAATCGGTCCGCCGTATTCCGGCCTGCGCTGCCATCCTGGGCGACCGACATGGCAGCGCGATCGCATCCCTCGAAGTCGTCGGGCGTCGAAGCCCGCGATCGCCGCGCCGTGGCGGCCGCGGCGATCGTCGACCAGGGCCGGCTCGCGTACCCCTCCGAGCTGCCGATCACCGGGTGGCACGACGAGTTGCTCGCGGCGATCACCGAGCACCAGGTCGTGATCGTCGCCGGCGAAACCGGCTCGGGCAAGAGCACCCAACTGCCGAAGCTGTGCCTCGAGGCCGGCCGCGGCGTCCACGGGTTGATCGGGCACACCCAGCCCCGGCGCGTCGCCGCCCGCACGATCGCCGAGCGGATCGCCGACGAGCTCGGCACGCCCCTCGGGTCCGACGTCGGGTACGCCGTCCGCTTCACCGACACCGTCGGCTCGGCGACCCTGATCAAGGTGATGACCGACGGCATCCTGCTCGCCGAGATCCAGCGCGACCGGGACCTGCGCCGGTACGACACGCTGATCATCGACGAGGCCCACGAGCGCAGCCTCAACATCGACTTCATCCTCGGCTATCTCCGCCAGCTCCTGCCGCGCCGGCCCGACCTCGAGGTGATCGTCACCTCGGCGACGATCGACACCGACCGCTTCGCCGCCCACTTCGCCCGCCCCGCGGTCGACGACCCGAAGGGTCCGCCGGTACCGGTGCCGGTGATCGAGGTGACCGGTCGCACCTACCCGGTCGAGATCCGCTACCGGCCGTTCGGCGCCGACAACCCCGACGGCGGCGACGATAGGGATCAGGTGCAGGCGATCGTCGACGCGATCGGCGAACTGGCCGACGAGGCGCCGGGCGACGTGCTCGTGTTCCTGTCCGGCGAGCGCGAGATCCACGACACCGCCGACGCGATCCGCCGGCTCGACCTGCGCAACACCGAGGTGTTGCCGCTGTACGCCCGACTCTCGTCCCAGGAACAACACCGGATCTTCCAGCCCCATGCCGGGCGCCGAGTCGTGCTGTCGACCAACGTCGCGGAGACCTCGCTCACCGTGCCCGGGGTGCGGTACGTGATCGACACCGGTACCGCGCGCGTCTCGCGGTACTCCCGACGCCTGAAGGTGCAGCGCCTGCCGATCGAGCCGGTCTCGCAGGCGTCGGCCGACCAGCGTGCCGGCCGGTGCGGGCGGGTCGCGCCCGGCGTGTGCATCCGGCTCTACGCCGACGACGACTACGCGCAGCGTCTGCACTACACCGAACCGGAGATCCTCCGGACGAGCCTGGCCTCGGTCATCCTCCAGATGACGGCGATCGGCCTCGGCGACGTCGCCCGCTTCCCGTTCGTCGAGCCCCCCGATCCGGCGGCGATCCGCGACGGGTACCTGCTGCTCGAGGAGCTGAACGCGATCGAGCCGGCGACCGCGGATCGCCCCGGCCGGCGGTTGACGCGTATCGGGCGACGGTTGGCCCGCCTGCCGACCGATCCCCGGCTCGCCCGGATGGTCCTCGAAGCCGAGCAGCACGGCTGCGTGCGCGAGGTGCTCGTGATCGCGTCGGCCCTGTCGATCCAGGACGTCCGCGAGCGACCCGAGGAACACCGCGAGCGGGCCAACGAGCTGCACAACCGGTTCCGGGTCGCGGGGTCGGACCTGCTGTCGATCGTCGCGCTGTGGGACTACCTCCGCGAGCAGCAGCGGACCCGCACCGGGAACCAGTTCCGCCGGATGTGCCGGACCGAGTTCCTCAACTACCTGCGGGTGCGGGAGTGGATGGACCTGTACAGCCAGCTCCGGCGCGTCGCCGGCGACCTGGGGATCCGGCCGACGACCGAAGTGAGCCACCCCGATCTGGTGCACCGGTCGGTACTCGCCGGCCTGCTGTCGCACATCGGGATGCGCGACGGCGAACGTCGCGAGTTCCGCGGTGCCCGTCAGGCGGAGTTCGTCATCGCTCCCGGCTCCGTGCTGACCCGGCGCCCGCCCGAGTGGGTGATGGCCGCGGAACTGGTCGAGACCAGCCGGCTCTACGCCCGCCGGGTCGCGGCGATCGAGCCGGAGTGGGCGGAGGCGATCGGTGCCCACCTGACCAAGACGTCCCACGGCGAGGCCCGCTGGGACGTCACGGCTGGGCGGGCGGTGGCGACCGAGTCGGTGACGCTGTACGGGCTCCCGATCGTCAGCGGCCGCGTGGTCGGGTACGACCGCGTCGACCGGCGCGAGGCGCGGGCGTGGTTCATCACCAAGGCGTTGGTCGAAGGCGACGTCGCCGACCACTGGCGCGAGCGGCACGCCTTCGTCGCCCGCAACGACGAGTTCCTCGATCGGCTCACGTCGCTGAGCGTGCGCGTCCGCCGCGGCGAACTGATCGACGACGACGCCCTGTTCGCGTTCTACGACGACCGGGTCGGCGACGACGTCGTATCGACCCGCCACTTCGACCGGTGGTGGAAGCGGGAACGGCAGCGCGACGGCGCGCTCCTCGACCTGACCGACGCCGTGGTGGGCGAGCACGGCCTCGACCTGAGCGACTATCCGGACGTCTGGCGGCAGGGAGACCTCGAGCTCGCGCTCACCTACCGGTTCGCGCCCGGCGAACCGCTCGACGGCGTGACGGTCCACCTCCCGCTGACCGCCCTGAACCAGGTGTCCGACCTCGGCTTCGATTGGCAGATCCCCGGGTACCGCGACGACCTGGTCGCTGCGCTCCTCCGGTCGCTGCCGAAGACGATCCGCCGCGAGCTGATCCCGCTCGCCGAGACCACCGAGGCGGTGATCGGCCGGCTCGGCGAACCTCGCGGTCGACTGGTCGACGTGCTCGCAGCGACGGTCGCCGAGGTCGCGGACGTCCCGGTGCGGTCGGGCGACTTCGACCCCGCCGCCGTGCCCGACGAGTTGCGGATGCACTTCGTCGTGTCGTCCGCCGACGGTGAGGTCCACGACGTCGGGACCGATCTGGGCGCGATCAAGGAGCGTCTTGCCCCGTCGACCCGTGCGTCGATCGCCGCAGCGGCGCCGATCCTGGAGCGGCGGGGCATCACCGGGTGGGACTTCGGCGACCTCCCGCACGTCGTCGAATCGACGGACGGTGCGCTCGTCGTGCGGGCCTACCCCACGCTGCTCGATGTCGGCGGGAGCGTGTCGTTGCGGGTCGTGTCGAGCGCGGACATCCAGCGGCGCGCGCTGCACGGCGGCGTGCGGCGCCTGCTGCTGCTGAACGAGGCGCCTTCGGCGGCAGCGATCGAGCGCGAGCTGTCGGTCGCCGATCGCCTGGCGTTGGCGACGGGCGACATCACGTCGCACGCGCTGGCTGCCGACTGCGTCGCCGCCGCGGTCGACCGGGTGATGGCCGACCGCGGGGCGCTGCCGTGGACCGAGGCCGAGTATGCCGAGCTGGCGCGGGAGACCAGGAGGGCGGCACCCGACCTGGCGCGGCGGGCCGTGCGGGCGGCGGCCGGCATCGTTGCGGCGGCGGTGGACATCCAGGCCCGGCTGGCGCGGTTGCACGCCGAGCCGATGCGGGCGACGGTGCTCGACGCCAGCGCGCATCTCGGCCGGCTCGTACGGCCTGGGTTCGTGCTCGCTGCCGGGATCGACCGGCTCGGCGACATCGGCCGCTACGTGGACGGTCTCGCCCACCGCCTCGAGCATCTCGCCGGCGCGGTCGACCGGGATCGGCGTCGGATGGACGAGGTGGTACCGCTCGAAGCCCGGTACTCGGCGTTCGTCGATGCGCTCCCGGCCGGCGAGGCAACGCCCGAGCTCGCCGAGCTGAGCTGGCAGCTCGAGGAGCTGCGCATCTCGGTGTTCGCCCAATCGCTCGGCGCCAAGGGATCGGTCAGCCCGAAGCGGATCGGCAAGGCGCTCAGTGCCCTCGGCGCCTGACCGGTTCGTGCCCGAACAGCTCGCGTGCGACGATGGCCGGTATGGACGACCGTGAGCTCGATGGCTCGACCGGCGAGACGGTCGAGTTGCTGCAGGCGCTGATCCGAAACCGTTGCGTCAACGACGGAACCGCCGGGTCGGGGCAGGAGGTTCGCAACGCCGACGTGCTGCAGTCACTGATCGAAGGAGCCGGCGTCGACGTCGAGCGGTTCGAGCCGTCGCCGGGACGGGTGTCGATCGTCGGCCGGATCGGCGGTACCGATCCCCAGGCCCCCAGCCTCTGCCTGATGGGCCACACCGATGTCGTGCCGGTTCATCCCGACGGGTGGATCAACGACCCGTTCGGCGGGGAACTGATCGACGGCGAGGTGTGGGGGAGGGGCGCAGTCGACATGCTGAACCTCACCGTCGTCGATGGCCGTGGTGTTCTGCCGGCTGGCGGCAACCGGATTCCGACCGCGCGGCGACCTGGTCTTCTTCGGCGTCGCCGACGAGGAGGCCGGCAGCGCGCACGGCGCCCGGTGGATGGCCGACCACGAGCCCGACGCCATCCGTGCCGACTACGTCCTCACCGAGAACGGCGGGCTGCACAGCGGACCCGCCGAGGCGCCCTCTGTCGGTGTCAACGTCGCGGAGAAGGGTGTCGCGTGGCGGCGGTTGGTCGTACGGGGGACTCCGGGGCACGGATCGATGCCGTTCCGGAGCGACAACGCGCTCGTCAAGGCCGCCGGCGTGGTGCAGCGCCTCGCCGACTACCGCCCGGCACCCCGCTTCCACGAGCTGTGGCCGACCCGGGTCGAGACGCTCGGGCTGCCCGACGACCTCGCGGCGATGCTGCTCGACCCGGCGCAGATCGACGACGCGCTCGACCGCCCTGCCCAGCCAGCCCGCAGCGGCGCACCTCTACTCGTGCACCCATACGACGTTCTCCCCGAACCTGGTCGACGGTGGGGTGATGAAGGCGAACGTGATCCCCGACCACGTCGCGATCGAGGTCGACGTGCGCACGCTGCCGGGGGAGGGTCCGGCCGAGGTCGACGCCCATCTGCGCGCCGCGCTCGGCGATCTCGCCGATCACGTCGAGGTCGACGTCCTGATGGACGATCCGGCGTCGATCAGCCGGGTCGACACTCCGCTGTGGGATTCGCTGGAGCGGGCGGTCGCCAACCCGTTCCCGGCGGCCAGGCTGTCGCCCCAGTTCATCGTCGGGTTCACCGACGCCAGGGTGTACCGCGAGCTGGGCGCGGTCGCCTACGGCGCCGGTCTGTTCAGCCCGTCGCTCGACGCCGGCGAGTTCGGGTCCCGGTTCCACGGCCACAACGAGCGGATCGACATCGAGTCACTCGCCCTGACGACCCGCCTCTGGCACGACGTCGTCACCGACTTCCACGGCTGACCTCCCGCTCGACCGCCATCGGTGAGTCTCGGGGGTCGAGGGGTCGCGGCGGGTCTCACCGGTGGCGGCGGGCGAGGTAGTCGCGGGCGGCGGCTCTGGCGTCCGGATCGCCCATCGCCGCGCCGAGCAGGTCCGCATCCGCCCATGAACCAGCGGTCGACGCGACGTTCTCCAGCGCCTCGTTGACCTGGCGCTTGGTCGCCCTGACGACCGACGGCGCCTTGGTCGCGAGCTGCCCGGCCAGGTCGTCGACCGCCCGCTCGAGCTCATCGCGCGGGACGACGCGGTTGACGAAGCCGAGCGCACGGGCCTCCTCGGCGTCGAACGGTCGGCAGGTGAGGACCAGCTCGCGGGTCATCGCCGGGCCGATCTCGCGCACCAGCCTGGGGATCCCGCCCCAGGCCAGCGGGATGCCGAGGTCGACCTCGGGGATCGAGAACACGGTGTCGTCGGCGGCGATCCGCAGGTCGCAGACCGCGGCGAGCACGACGCCGCCACCGACACACGGACCCTTGATCGCGGCGATCGTGAGGGCCGACATCCGGTCCATCGCCTCGGCCATGAGCCGCCCCAGGTCGGCCTGGGTCCGGCTGTCGGTCGCCGTTTCGGCCGGCCCGCCGGCGAACTCGCGCAGATCGAATCCGGCCGAGAACGCCCGGCCGGCACCGGTGACGACCACGACCGACGCGCCGGTGGTGTCGAGCCACGCCGCAGCCTCGGCGATCTCGCGCAGTGCGGTGGTGCCGAGCGGATTGAGCTTGTCCGGTTGGTCGAGCGTCAGGCGCCCGATGCGGTCGTCGGCCGCGACCCGCAACGTTGCGAACTCGGGCGCCTGCGGTGTCGGCATGTCGGTCATCGTGCCATCTCAGCGCCTCACGGGTCGACCGCAGGTCTGCGTCGTCGGGCGTGTGATGCGCTGCCGGTCGCGGCGGCGAGGCGAGTGGCTGAGGAAGGAACCCCGACCGGATCTCGCCCGAGCCGATGGCGTTGGCACCGTCTCGCACTTCGAGGGGCCGACGGGAAGCCGCGCCACTTCGACCCCACGATGGACGCGCAGCCCGACGCGCGGGCTCAGCCGGCGCCGTCGTACCCGGCGTCGAACGGGTTCGCCATGCCGGTGGGCAGGTCGACGTCGAAGCCGTTGAGCAACAGCGAGATCAGGCTGTAGTAGCCGACGGTCGTGACCAGCTCGACCATCCCGCGCGGCCCGAACCGCTGCTCGCCGTCGGCATGGGCCGGCTCCGTGATCGCGTGATCGCGGAGCAGTTCGGTGGCGATCGTGTACGCGGCGTGCGCGTCGCCTTCGAACCCGGGATCCTCGCCCGCCGCGAGCCGGTCGAGCCGATCCTCGTCGACGCCGGCGGCGATCGCCATCCGGCGGTGGGCGGCGAACTCGAACGCCGCCCGGAAGAACGCGCCGGTCGTGCAGATCGCGACCTCGGTGACGTCGGGCGGGAGCGACGCCTCGAAGCGGATCTCCCGCCCGAGCCGGGCCATCGCCGCCCCCATGCTCGGCGCGTGCATCCAGACCCCGAACGGCCCGACGAGGCCCATCGAGCGGACCTCGGGCCGGCTGGTCAGCGCGGCGTAGAGCTCGTGCTGGTCCTCATCGAGGTGGTCGGGGTCGATCGCGGGCAGTCGCATCGCAGTGTTCCTCGGTTCGGGATGACGGGTGGGATGGCGGGTTCGTGGATGACGCGTTCGCTGGCCGCGCACGGTAGCCGCCGATCGTTCGGTGCAGCAGGTGGTCGAGCCGCGGCGCGCCCGCCTTCATCGTCGCTGGAACCGGCCCGGCTCGACTTCGACCGCCTCGCCGCGGCGCACCATCCGTTCGACGTGCATCCGGGCGCTGTTCCGTTCGACGGATTCGACGAACGGCATCTCGACATGAGGGCGGTAGATGAATCGGTGGTCGGCCATCTCGGCGATCGTGTACGGCTCGGCGAGGAAGTCGAGCATCGCGGCGTGGCGGCGGCCGATCACGGCGGTGAACGCGTCGACCATCTCGACGAAGGTCTCCCGGCTCTCGATCACGCCCTTGTGGTGGAACGTGACGTAGAACTCGGCTTCCTCGTCGCGCACCGTGGCCAAGCTCGCCTCGAAGTCCTCCAGGTCACTCCACACGTCGCCGTAGTACGGGCCGAACCCGGTGAGGTCGATGTCGGAGAGGAAGAACACCGACCCGATCCGGAACCCGCTGTGACCGTGGGTGTGGCCGGGAAGGTGGACCGCCTCGACCGTCACGCCACCACCGAGGTCGAACACGTGGCCGTCGCCGAACCCGGCGGCGTCGGGCCGCGGTGCGTAGTGGAACTCCTCGAGGACGACACGTTCGAACTCGGTGCGGGCCACACCGTCGAGCCCGTAGACCGCCATCAGCCCGTCGAGGCTGCGGATGCCGGGGAGGTCGGCCTCGTGGACGTGGACCCGGGCGGACGAGAACAACCCGTTGCCTGGAGTGTGGTCCTCGTGGCTGTGGCTGTTGACGACCGCGTCGACGGCGGCCGGGACGCCACCCTTGGCGACGACGGTGATCGACGGGTCGATCACGATCGTCTCCCCGGCCCCCCGCACGAGCAGGGAGTTGCCCGATGGGTAGGCGCCGTTGTCGTCGCCGACGAGCACGCTCACGGACTCGGTCAGTCGACGCTCGTCCGCGCCCCAGTCGACGATCACCCCGCCGACGATACGTCGTTCGCGTCGCGATCCCGGACGCACGGCCCGCCGATTCCGTGACGCAACCGTCAGGGGTGGGGAGCGGGTGGGAGGACCGGTGAGGGCGCGGGTGGCGTCAGCGGGCGGGAGGTGGCAGGGCGTGGAAGCGGGCGGTCAGCCGTCGGCGGGCTTGAGGTCGAGCGAGGCGGAGTTCATGCAGAAGCGGTCGCCGGTCGGCTGGGGGCCGTCGGGGAACACGTGGCCGAGGTGGGCGCCACACCGGGCGCAGACGGCCTCGGTGCGGACCATGCCGTGGGAGCTGTCGGTGCGCAGCTCGACCTTCGCCGGATCGAGCGCCTCGTAGAAGCTGGGCCAGCCCGAACCCGAGTCGTACTTGCTGTCGGAGGAGAACAGCGCGGCATCGCACACGATGCAGTGGTACGTGCCCGCCTCCTTGGTGTCGTGATAGATGCCGGTGAAGGCGCGTTCGGTTCCGGCGCGCTGGGTCACCTCGTACTGCAGCGGGGTGAGGCGCTGGCGCAGCTCCTCGTCGGTGGGCATTGGCGCGGTGTCGTCGCTCATGGCTCAAGCCTGCCCGGTCCGAGCCTCGACGGCCACACGGGACCACGAGTTTCGGGGTTGTTCCGGCGGCGCTCCCGTCCGGCCTACCGCGGCGTCCCTAGCCTCCGGGCATGCGAGATCGCACCCGTTCGGCGACGCGTCCCGCCGCCGCGCTGGTGGCATCTGCACTGCTCCTCGCGTCGTGTGGCGGCGATGGCGGTGTCACCGGTTCCAGCCTCGACGAGGTCGCGCGGACGTCCACCACCGGCGAGACCGACGACCGCGCGGCCGACGACGCCGAGACCGACGGCGCAACGACCGACGACGGGACGACCGCGCGGCCCGCGGGGTACGTCTACCCGGACCCGCCCCCGGCGCCCGGCGCGGACGCACCGAGTCCCCCTGCGGCCGACAAGGCGATCGACTCGATCCTCGCGACGCTCGCCGAGGGTGGCCTCGACGTCCTGAACGTCTCCGAGCTCGGGACGGTCGGCGACCCCCGTCACGGGTGGTTTCTCGCCGACCTGCTGCGCTTTTTCGGCGGGGAGCAGGCCGACCAGCTGCGCAACGCGTTCGAGCGTCTGACCCAGGTGTCGCTCGGCGGCGATGCGGACGCGGCGTTCAGCCCATGGAACAGCGCGACCAACCATCTGATCGCCTGGGACACGCCGGCGTACCCGGGGTATCGGGAGGACAAGGCGGGGATCCTCCTCCTCCTCGACGATCGCTGGACGCCGTTCTTCACCGACGCCGACGCCGCGATCGACTGGCGGTACCTGAGCTGGGGAGGGGTGTTGATCGACGATCGGGAGCTCGGCGACCCGACCGGCTGCCCCGCCGGCTGCATCCCGGCGCTCGACGATCCGGTGGTGACCGACGCGGCGGGCGGGGACTGGTACCCGGACGACCGCATCGTGTTCGGCGTCGACGAGGGCGGCGAGGCGCTGGCCATCCCGCTGCACATCGCCGAGGTCCACGAGATGTTCAACCTGACCCTCGGCGGCCGCCGCATCGGCCTGCCCTACTGCACGTTGTGCGGGTCGGCGCAGGCGTACTACACCGACGACACCGGGGCCGCCCGGCAGCCGGTCCTGCGCACGTCCGGTCTGCTGTCTCGGTCGAACAAGGTGATGTACGACCTGCGCACCGGCTCGGTGTTCGACACGTTCACCGGTGCTGCGGTCTCCGGCCCACTCCAGGACCAGGGCGTCGTGCTCGGGGAGTCGACCGTCGTCCGCTCGACGTGGGGCGGGTGGAAGGCGGCGCATCCCGAGACGACGATCATCGCCGAGGACGGCGGGATCGGTCGCTCCTACGATCTCGATCCGCTGGGTGGCCGCGACGACGGTGGTCCGATCTTCCCGATCGGCGATGCCGACGAGCGTCTCGCCGTGCACGACCTCGTCGTCGGCGTCGTCGTCCCGGACGGCACCGAGGTCGCGTTCGAGTCGGCTGCGGCCTCGGAGGTGCTCGCCGCCGGTGGCGAGGTCGAGATCGGTGGCGTCGCGCTCATCCCGGTCGGCGACGGACTGCGGGCGGTCGACGCGGCGACCGGGGTCGAGCTGCCGGCACACGAGGCGTTCTGGTTCGCGTGGAGCCAGTTCCACCCCGACACGCTGTTGTGGGGTCCCTGAGGCTGCGGTGAGCGCCCGAGGTCGTTCAGTGCTGGCCGGTCTGCTCGAGGAACGTCAGCGAGTCCCACACGTCGGCTCGCCGGACGATGAACCCGTCCTCCACCCCGAACCACATGACGCCGGGGAGCTCGATGCGTCGGCCGTCGTACGTCGCCCCGAACCGGTAGCGGACGACGACTTCGGTGATCCCACCCCGGTCCTCGTGCACGATGTCCTCGATCTCGTACTCGGGGTCGGAGAACGCAGCGAGGAAGCCGGGCAGGCGGCGCAGGTACTCGTCCCGACCGGCCGATCCCGCACCGAGGCTGCTCAGGTGGTCGTTGCGGAACCGGGCCGACACGTGCGCCGCGATCGTCGCCGCGTCGCCGGATCGGAACGACCGCAGGTAGCCGGTGACGATCTCGACCGGGGTGGCCACGTCCCGACCGTAGCGTCGCGACCGGTCGCGACGCGCCGTCGCCGCGCCCGCCGACCTGCGTCCCGGTGTGGTGTGATGGGGGAGCCGTGACCGACGACGACGACCTCGAACGCGCTGCGGAGGTGCCGAACCCGTGGGCGCCGGGTGGTTCGATGTCGACCCTGCCGGTTCCCCCGGCGGCGCCGTGCTTCGAGCCGACCCGACCTGCGGGTGACCGTCCGGTCGGCGAGCGTTTCGTCGGCGACCGTCCGGTGTCCGGCGGCGGTGCCGACGCACGGTCGATCGGTCCCCGGTCGATCCTTGCTCGGTCGTGGAGGCCGACCCGGACCCTTGCCGTGCTCGCCCTCGTCGCCGCGCTCGTTGCGACCGGGGTCTGGTTGGTCGGGCGGAACGGTCCCGGCGCCGATCCGGCCGCCGACGCCCGCCCGACGCCGTCGCTCGTCGATCCGCCGTCGACGACCGGCACCGCAGCCGTGACCGGCGACGACGCCGATCGACCCCGGTCGCCCGCCGGCACCGGGACCGGCGTCGTCGAGATGCCACCGGCGCTCGACGCGCTGCCGCCGACCGAGATCGTCGTCCTGACCGATCGAGGTGAGGTCGTCCAACTCGACACCTCGACGGGCACGGCGGTGTTGCTCGTGCCCGAGCTGCCCTGGGACGACCCGCAGCTCAGCGCGACCCGACAACGCGGTGCTGCTGTGGTCACGCGACTCCGACATGATCGTCGTCCTGCGCCGCGATGCCGAGCCGGCGCAACTCCAGGTCGGCATCCCGGTGATCGGCGTGGTCGCCGAGGCCGACGACCAGTTCCTGCTGCAGCCGAGCGCGGGATCGGACCAGCCGCTGGAGGTCAGGCTCGACACCGTGCTTCGGACCGCCGAGTTCGACTTCCCCGTCGGCGACCCGTGGTCGGCGCGGCCGCACCCCGGCGGGGCACTGGTCGTCCCCGGCGACGACGGGTCGTACCTGCTGACGGCGCGTGGGTCCGAGCGTGTCAGCGCCGGTTACGTGGTCGGCGAGGGACGCAACCACGTGCTGTTCAGGGAGTGCGCTGGCGAGACGGGTTGTCAACTCGTGCTCGTCGACGTCGCGGCGGGTGAGCGGACCGTGCTCACCGAGCTCGTCGACGGCGAGGTCGCCCCCGGTGCGTCGCCGTACTGGCTCTCGCCGGACGGCACGGCGCTGGCTCGCGTCGCGTACCTCGACGCCGGGCCGACCGTCCGGTTCGTCGAGCTGGCCAGCGGCGCGAGCACGGACTTCCCGGTCGACCCCGCGGCGGTCCCGCCGATGCTGGCGTGGGCACCCGACAGCAGCGGGCTGTTCATCGTCGCCGACGGTGCGGTCGTGTTCCGGACGCGAGCGACCGGAGCTGGGACCGAGCTGGCCGGGCTGACGGGGCCGACCGCCGGGGCCGCACGCGCCCTGGCCGTGCGCCCGGCCGCTTCGGCCCGCGCTCCGGAGGAATCGAGCTTCACCGTCCCCCTCGCCGGGCCGACCGGGCTCGACCTGGTCGCATCGACGTGGGACGACGACGTGATCGAGATCGACGTCGATGCCGGCACGGTCGTCGCGCAGCCTGGACCTCCGCTGGCCGCCGGCCCGGTCCGGCTCTTCGCCGACGACGCCGGGGTCACCCTCGCATCGACGGTCGACAGCCCCGGGTTCCGGCTCGACGACGGTGCCGTGCCGGTCCCGATCGAGGGGGACCTGATCGGGGGATTCGTGTTGCCGGGGCCGGTGGCCGGCACGCTGTGGCGCGATCGGACCGGCGGTGGTGACGGTCGTGTGGCGTTCGATCTGATCGATGTGCGGGGCGCACCGCTCGGCCCGACCGTCGAGCTCGAGGAGGTGTCCGCACTCGGCTCCGATGGCAACGGCCTGCTGCTGCTCGTCGCGATCGGCGGCTTCTATTCCGTATCACCGGCTGGTGCGGTTCGGTTGACGACCGGTGGCCTCCTCGCCTCCGGCCCGACCGCCGTGTACGCCCGGGAGTGCGACGAGGTGTTGGCGTGCGGGGTCGTCCGTGTCGACCGGGCCACCGGTGAGCGGCGCCCGATCGACGACCCGGTGCTGGTCGGTGCTCCGTTCCAGACCGACGCAGACCTGGCGGGGTCGACCGTCTCGCCCGACGGAGATGTCGCGTTCGTGCGTACGTCGCGCAACGGGCTGTCGTGGTCGTTCGTCGACCTTGCTGCCGGTACGGCGGTCCCGGCGCCGGGACCGCAGAAATCGACGTCGCTCGTCTGGAGTGCCGACGGCAGGTTCGCGGCATACCTCTCCGGCGACCGGCTTCAGGTCTTCGACCGTGATGCGGCGACGCTCACGCCGCTGACCGGCCTCCCGGCGATCCGCGCCTTCGCCGTCGTCCGGCCGGTCGCCGATCCACCGGCGCCGATCCCGTTCTGACGCCGTCGGTCGGGGGGACGACGTGGTCGTGGGCGGTCTCGGTGTGGCTGGTGCCGGTTGGTGGGACTGCCGGCGCCGAGACGTCGTCGGTTGCAACGGTGCGGGTCGCGGGCCGGCGGGTCGCCGCGGCTCGAACGTCGCGCGGGCCGAGACGTCGCGGATCAGCCGAACAGCGCGTCGAGCGCGGCGACCGTTGGAGCCATGTCGGCGCGCGGCTCGTGGACGAGGCGCGACAGGTACGTGATCGCCACGTGGTTGTCCTCGACGGCGCCCCCGTCGGTCAGGGGATCGAGCTCGACCTTGTCGCCCCACGACATCTTGACCCGGTAGCTGTCGCCGTGGCCGGGGACCGGCTCGAGCGATGCCCCCGACATCGCCCGCGGCGGGAGTTGGCCGACGTCGGCGTGCCGCCATCCGTCGATCTCGTCGAGCGGCCGGTCCGGGACGTTGACGTTGACGACGACCGGGTCCGCCGGCAGGTCGTCGAGCAACGCCCGGACCACCGCGGCCCCGATCGTGGCCGCTGAGTCCCAATGCTGGTCGCGGATCGTGTCGTCCCACCCCTGGCCCTCGACCCCGAACCCGCTGACCGACTGGCTGATCGCGACGCCCGAGGTGTTGCCGTTGCGGGCGGTCAGCGTGGCCCCGACCGTGCCCGAGTGGTACACCGCACGGCCGACGTTGGCGCCGGGGTTGATCCCGGCCACGACGAGGTCGAAGCGACCGCCGAACGCCCCGAGCCGGGCGAACATCACGCACAGGGCCGGCGGTCCCGACACGGTCCAGATCTCGTCGGCAGGGCAGTCGTCGATGTGGCCGCGCCGGACCTCAGGTTGGATCAGGTGGAGCGCACCGAGCGAGGCGCCGGCACCGGAGAACTCCCGGTCGGGCGCGACGACGACGATCCGGTGGTCGCCGTCGAGCCGGCACAACGCCCGCGTCAGCACGTGCAGGCCCAAGGAGTCGATGCCGTCGTCGTTGGTCACCAGGATGCGCATCGGCGCATCCTGGCACGACCGGTCGAACCGGCGCAGGCCTCGGCGTGAAATCCGAAGCCGTGTTACCTTGGCCTTGCTGTCGATCGGAACCGGGGACGGGGGAACATGCAGAAGCGGGTCGGACTGGTTGGGCTGGTCGGGGCGGTCGCCCTCGCGGTGGTAGCGGTGCCGGTGTTGTCGGTGTTGTCGGTGTCGCCGGATGGTCCGGTTGCTCCGGAGGAGACGTCGGTGTATGTGGGGATCACGCCGTGTGGGGTGTTCGACACGCGTGGCCTCGGCGAGCCCGAGTGGCGACTTCGTAGGGCGGTTGGATGGGGGGTTCACGCTGACGGCGCAGGTGACGGGTGCGATTCCTGCGGGTCAGGGTGGTGACGGGTGTACGGCGCCGCCGGCGAACTCGGAGGTGACGGCGGTGTTGATCAATCTGGTGGCGTTGAATGCGGTGACGTCGGGGAACCTGCGGATCTCGGCGGAGGGGGTGGTGGCTGCCGGTGGGGTGGTGGTGTTCGACACGCGGTCGACGTTGAACTCCAATGCGGTGGTCAGCGATGTGACGTTGGATGGTTCGGGGAACGGGTTCGTCGATGTGAAGGTGGGTGCGGGGTCGGTTCCTGATGCGGTGGATGTGCGTGGTGTGGTGTTGGGGTATTTCGTGCGGGCGACCGATGTGTTCGAGTCGTTCAGTCGGACGATCGTCGTACCCGCCGACGGCACCCCCGCCCAGAACGGGACGGCGCTTCGCGCGGCCGAGGCCGAGGCGTTCGCCAAGACACCGACCGCCAGCGATCCGTGGCTGCTCAAGCTCGAACCCGGCACCTACGACGTCGGCAACACCGACTTCAGCATCCGGGACCACATCCATCTCGAGGGGAGCGGACGTGATGCGACGATCCTCACCGGCAACTCGTCCGACAACACGCTCCGGTCGAACGGTACGCACAACAACGTGTCCGACCTCACCGTGCAGAACACCGGCACGGGGCGCGGGTACGAGCTGGCGGGCGCGGCCGACGCCCGGATCACCCGGGCGAAGCTCACGTCGCTGAGCAAGCCGGGCCTGCGCGTGTTCGGTACCAGCACCGCCACCGTGATCGACACGACGATGGTCGGCGGGAACTGGGGCCTGCTGGTCGACGGATCGCCGAGCGCGGCCACGGTCACCGACAGCACGGCGACGGGGCCGACCGGGGCGAGGGTTGCGGCCTCCGCGAGCCTGACGCTCGTCGACAGCGTGCTGACCGGTACGTCCGCCAACGGGTTCGAGGCGATCGGTACGTCGAACGCGGCCGTCTCGGGTTCGACCATCGTCGGCACCACCAACGGGGTGAGCACCGGGACCGGTGGGACCGACACCGCAACGGTCGACATCGTCGACAGCTCGGTGACCGGCGCCACCGGCATCACGGTGGTCGGGTCGCTCAGCGCCGGCCCGGCGACGGTCGACGTGACCGGGAGCGACGTGACCGGCACCGCCGGCGACGGCCTCACCGTCGGGGGGGTTTCCGAGGTGCGGTACAGCTCGGTCACCGGTTCTGCCGAGGGGGTCTCGTTGGTGCTCGGCGCCGGCGTGTCGGGCAGTCTCGACGTGTATCACTCGACGCTGACCTCGACCGGCGTCGCAGCGACCGACTACGCGGTCGAGCGCATCGGTGGCGTCGCCACCGACTTGCGGGTGTTCCACACCGACCTCACGGTCGCCAACGGAATACCCGACTACATCAACGGCACCGTCACCTGCGTCGGGGTGACGACGGTCGGCGGCTTCTTCCAGACCACGTGCCCGAGCTAGGCAGCGCGACGTGAGCGGGACGACGATCGTGGTCGAACACCGGAGGCGGCGCCACCTGCCGATGATCGCCTCGGCGATGGTGCTGGGCATCTGGCTGGTCGTGGTGGTGGGCGTGCCGGTGTTGTCGGTGTCGCCGGATGGTCCGGTTGCTCCGGAGGAGACGTCGGTGTATGTGGGGATCACGCCGTGTGGGGTGTTCGACACGCGGGCCTCGGCGAGCCCGAGTGGCGACTTCGTAGGGCGGTTGGATGGGGGGTTCACGCTGACGGCGCAGGTGACGGGTGCGATTCCTGCGGGTCAGGGTGGTGACGGGTGTACGGCGCCGCCGGCGAACTCGGAGGTGACGGCGGTGTTGATCAATCTGGTGGCGTTGAATGCGGTGACGTCGGGGAACCTGCGGATCTCGGCGGAGGGGGTGGTGGCTGCCGGTGGGGTGGTGGTGTTCGACACGCGGTCGACGTTGAACTCCAATGCGGTGGTCAGCGATGTGACGTTGGATGGTTCGGGGAACGGGTTCGTCGATGTGAAGGTGGGTGCGGGGTCGGTTCCTGATGCGGTGGATGTGCGTGGTGTGGTGTTGGGGTATTTCGTGCGGGCGACCGATGTGTTCGAGTCGTTCAGTCGGACGATCGTCGTACCCGCCGACGGCACCCCCTTCCAGAACGGGACTGCACTCACGGCCGCGGTCGACGCGGTGAGGTTGATCGCCACCGCCAGCGACCCGTGGGTGATCCGGCTCGAACCCGGGACGTACCAGCCGTTGGCCTCTGCACCGAACTTCGGCTTCATTCTGCACTCGAATATCCATCTGGAAGGCGCTGGAGCAGGGGTCACGACGATCACCCGCAACCTGCGACTCGATCCGGGGACTTCGTTGCAGAGGGTCACGGTGGACGCCACGACGAGCCCGAGCACGCAACCGGCCCTCGAGGTGTTCGACGGAGTTGAGTTCATCGCCGATGTCGACGTCGTCGCCGACGGAATCGGGGTGGCGACCCGATTCGGAGCGGACGTTCAGATCCTCAACTCGCACGTCGAGTCGGCGTCCAACTACGGCGTCTTCCTGAACAGCGGGACCGCCGGCCTCCGCATCGTCGACAGCACGATCTCTGGCACGGACGGCGTGTACCTGGCGAGCACGGCATCGTCGACGATCATCGACTCGACCGTGACGGCGAACGCTACCGGGGGGTACGGCGTGTATGCGTCGGGTGATGTCCGGATCGACGGCAGCACGATCATCGCCGACGACGGCGACGGCGTGTTCCCGAGCAGTAGCGAGTCGCTCGCGATCTCGAATTCGAGCGTCCGGGCCCGAGGCATCGGTGTCGGGTCGCGCAGTGATCTGACGATCCGCGATTCGTCGGTCGAGGCCGGCGACATCGGTGTCGAGAACGTCGCGGGGAGCGCATCGGTCGAGCGCACCGTCATCGCGGCGACGGAAGCGACCGGCGCCGCGATGGTGTTGGGAAATGGCTCCTCTGCCGGGGTCGTGATCGTCTCGAGCGCGCTCTCGAGCGCAGGGACCGCGTTCCGGGACGACAGCCCCCTCGGGAGGAGCGGATCGATCCGCGACACTCACCTCGATGCACCGACCCGCATCTCGACGGCCGGTGTCGGGATCACGTGCCAGGGTGTGAGCGTGCCGACCGCGTTCTTCCCGAGTTCGTGCCCGCCGTGACATCGGATCCCGGTCGCTGAGGCCGCTCGGGTTCGTCACCGAACGTCCCTGCGGACCCCGCTGCTCGCTCCCGGATACCATCCGCGCCGTGAGTGGCGTGTTCTCGGCTGACCCGGCGCTGCGCGACCAGTGGTACGTCGTCGCGCTGTCGACCGACGTCGCCGCGGGGCCGATGCCGGTCGAATTGCTCGGCGACCGCTACGTCCTCTGGCGACCGCCGGGGGATGCAGCAAGCGTCGGTACTGGCGCGGCCCCGGGCAGGTCCGTCGTCGCCGCCGTCGATCGGTGCCCGCACCGCGAGGCGCCGCTGTCGGCCGGCCGGGTGATCGACGGCGGCTGTCTCGTCTGCCCGTATCACGGGTGGACGTTCGATACGACGGGGGCGTGCGTGCGCATCCCGTCGTCCTCGCCCGGCCTGGCGGTCACCCCTGCGGCTCGGCTGTCGATCGTTGCCGTCCGCGAGCTGTACGGCCTCGTGTGGCTCAGCCCCAGTGATCCCGCGGGCGAGCCGCCGCCGATCGCCGAGGAGGCCGACCCGTCCTTCCGGCGGATCAACGTCGGCCTCGAGCGGTGGAGCGCGTCGGCGACGCGAATGGTCGACAACTTCTGCGACGTGGCCCACTTCCCGTTCGTCCACCGGGCGACGCTCGGCGCCGACGTCGACGAGGTCGTCGACCGGATCCACGTCGAGGACCTCGGCGACGGCTTCACCGGGTACCGCTACTCGGTCGACGTCGACAACGCCGCCGGTGAGCGCGTGACGCAGCTGATGACGACCGGCTTCCACCTGCCGTTCACCGTCCGCTCGACGACGCGCATCTCGACCGGACCCGACGCGGGGAGCAAGCGGGTGCTGCTGCTGTGCGCCACACCGATCGACGACCACTCGTCGATGTTCACCTTCGTCGTGTGGCGCAACAGCGAGGTCGGTCCGACCGACGAGGAGCAGCTGGCATTCGATCGGGCGGTCGGCGCAGAGGACCGGGCGATGCTGGAGACGATCCCCGGCTCCCTACCGCTCGATGTGTCGGCGACGGTCAACGTGCAATCCGACCGTCTCTCGGTCGAGTGGCGCCGCCGTCTCGCCGCACTCGCCACGCCCGCTGACCCACCGTTTGTGTGACCGAACATCGCGAGCCTCGACGTGTTCGGTCACACAGATTTCGGTGTCGGGAGCGCACGAAGAGTACGTGTGACCGAAGATCGCGAGGTTCGACGTTTTCGGTCACACAAACCGGGGGGGGTGCGGGTCGGGGGTCCGGGTGGCGTCGGGACGCGGCTCAGGCGGAGAGCGCGCGGTCGAGGTCGCGCCACAGGTCGTCGACGTCCTCGATGCCGACGCTGAGCCGGACGAGCCCGGCGGGAAGGTGTTCCTGGCCCGGGATCACCGCCCGCCGCTCGATCGTCGACTCGACGCCGCCCAGGCTGGTCGCATGGTGGACCAGGCGCAGCTCGGCGCACGCCCGGTCGGCTTGCTCGGCCCCGCCGGCGATCTCGAACGTGACGATCGAGCCGAACCCCCGGAGCTGGCGGGCGGCGATCGCGTGCCCCGGGTCGCCCGGCAGGCCGGGGTAGCGCACGCGGTCGACCCGGGGATGGGCCGACAGCCGCCCGGCGAGCGTGGCGGCCGACGCCTGGCTCCGCTCGAGCCGGATGGCCAGCGTGCGCACCCCGCGGAGCGCGAGAAACGACTCGAGCGCACCGGGTGTCGCGCCGTTCAGGGTGCGCGCCCGGCGCAGCCGTCCGAGCACGCCGGGATCGCGTGTGGTGACGACCCCGCCGAGCAGGTCGGCGTGACCACCGATGAACTTGGTGGTCGACTGGATCGAGATGTCGGCACCGGCGTCGAGCGGTTGCTGATTGAGTGGCGTGGCGAACGTGTTGTCGACCGCGAGCAGGCACCCCGGGCGTCGCTCGGCGGCACCGATCGCGACGAGGTCGGCCACCAGGAGCTGAGGGTTGGACGGCGTCTCGACCCAGAGGAGATCGGCGTGGCGCGCCGCAGCGAGCCATGCGTCGGTGTCGTCGGTGGCCAGGCGTCGAGCGGTCCATCGGCCCGCTTCCACGCCCTCGCTCACGATGCCGACGACCCCCTGGTAGCAGTCGGACGGGATGACGACCTGGGCGCCGGTGGGGAGCAGCGTGAACACGGCGCTCACCGCGGCCATGCCCGAAGCGAACGCGACGGCGTCGGCTCGTTCGAGCCCGCCGAGCACCGATTCGAGCGCGGTCCACGTCGGTGTCGCGTCGCCCCTGGCGTAGCTGACACCGCTCCCTCCCGTGCCGAGCAGGAAGTTCGACGCCGGCACCAGCGGCGCGTTGAGCGGCTCGCCCGGGGCGCTCGGGCGCCCACCCGCGACGACCCACGACGCGTCGCTGATGCTCGGGTCCCGATCCTTCATGGTGATCGCAGAGCCTACGGCCCGACGGTTCGGACGACCCGACTGACGGTCTCGGCGTGAGGGGCTCCGGGCTCCGGGGCCACCGACGCCGAGACGCGGTCGGACGGAGGGCGTGGGCCGCTTGCGATCAGTCGGGTGCGCGGTGGCGCGTCGGCCACCACATCGCGACCGGGACCACCGACGCCGAGACGCGGTCGGACGGAGGGCGTGGGCCGCTTGCGATCAGTCGGGTGCGCGGTGGCGCGTCGGCCACCACATCGCGACCGGGACCATCACGGCGAGCCCGATCAGCAGCCAACCGATGCCGAGCTCGGGTATGACGAGGCGACCGACGACGCCGATCGCGATCAGTACTGCGAACCAGCCGACGACGTTGACCGCGCCGCGCAGCGTGCCCGGGCGGACCCCGTCGATGGCCGTGCGTGTCGAATGGCGGTGCAGCCAGGCGAACTCCCCCGCGAACCCGGCGATGCCGGCCGACGCGCCAATCCCTGCCGGCTCGGCGATCCGGTGGGTCGCCGGCCGCCTCGACGGGGTCGTGTCGGAGGTCGAATCCGGCTGCAATCCCATGCACCCACAGTGAACGAAACGGGGCCGGGGCACAAGACCTGCGACCGCCCGTCAGCCGGTGGGGTCCGCACGGTCGCTGAGGTCGGGGTGATCGGGCGAGAGCAGGTCGGGTTCGAGGTACATCACGGTGACGCGCGGCTCGGCGAGCCGGACCGCGTCCTCGGTGGCGTTGACCGCGGCGACGAGTTGGTCCGCGCTGAGGGCGGAGTCGAACTCGAGCTTGGCCCCGACGAGGATCTCGTCGGGGCCGATGTGCTGTGTCCGGACGTGGATGACGCGCTCGACGTGCGGGCCGGCTTCGAGGGCGTCGAGGATGGTCTGCCGGGACCTCTTACCGGCCGCCTCGCCGATCAGCAGGCTCTTCATCTCGATCATCAGGATGATGGCGATGACGATCAGGAGAACGCCGATGGCGATCGACCCGACCGCATCCCACCGCGGGTTGCCGGTCGTCTCGGCGAGCAGCACACCACCGAGCGCCATCAACAGGCCGATCTCCGCGCCGACGTCTTCGAGGAGCACCACCGGCAGCTCGGGCTGCTTCGCCGTGCGGATGAAGTTCCACCAGCTCGTCCCCGGTTCCTTGACGTGCAAGGACTCCTTCACTGCGGTGCGCAGCGAGTACGACTCGAGGAGGATGGCGATGACCAGGATCCCGATGGCGACGCCGAGGCTGTCGATCTCGTGGGGGTCGCGCAGCTTCTGGAACCCCTCCCACAGCGCGAATGCCCCGCCCATCGAGAACAGGACGAGCGCGACCGCGAAGGCCCAGAAGTAGCGCTCGCGGCCGTACCCGAACGGATGCGTCTCGGACTCGGCCCGGCGCGACGACGCGCCGCCGTAGAAGAGCAGCGCCTGGTTTCCCGTGTCGGCGACCGAGTGCACCGCCTCCGCGAGCAGCGACGCCGATCCGGTGATCAGGAACCCGACGAACTTGGAGATGGCGATTCCGAGATTGGCGAAGAACGCCGCGATGATCGCTTTGCGGCTGCCGTCGGTCACGGCCGCCGAGTGTATGGCGCGCCCGCTGGCCGCCGGTCAGCCGACCGCCTCGGCGTTACGCGTCGGCCGGGTCTACCAGCCGGGGAGGCCGAGCCACTCGTCGGCGACGCTCACGTCACCGACGACGTCGAGGTCGGCCGCGTCGGCGCGCCCCATCAGCACGAGCAGCAGGGTCGCCGCCGGCCCGCGGAGGGCGGCGTCGCCCTTGCGGTGCTCGGTGACCATCCGCAGCTCACCTCCCTCACCCCAGAGCAACCACTCGCCGACGACATCGGTGCAGTGCACGTGCAGGCTCGAAGCGGGCGCAGGCACGTGCTCGCGGGCGAGCACGCGGGGGAGGCCGAGCACGAAGTACTCCTCGAGCCCCTCGCTCGCCTGGTCGGGATCGAGCGTCGACGATCCGAGCACTGCGGTCTCCGCGTCCCACCGGTGCATCGCCGTTTCCTGGGCCTGCCGCCGCCCCCAGATCCACGTCGTCCGCTCGGCGGGGAACGGGTGCCAGGTCGGATCATCGGGGCCGGCGGCGGTGAGTTCGGCGGCGAGCCGGTCCGCGCCGTCACGCAGCCAGGCCGCGAGATCGACATCGGTGTCGGGCTCGATCTCGACATCGGGCGGACGACCGTTGACGATCGCGGACGTCGCCCAGCGATGAACCATGCCGGTGTGGATGACCAGCTCGCGCAGGTCCCATCCCGGGCACGCGGCGATCGGTGCGTCGAGCGGCCCGGTCGTCGCCGCAGTGGCGATCCGGTCGGCGTCGGCACGGATCCGGGCGGCGAACGGCCCGAGGCCGTCGGTGCGGCGAGGGGCATCCACATTCATGACCAGAACGGTACCCTTTCAGTGATGAGCCCCCTCGAAGCCATGGCGAGCGACGCCGCGAACGCGTCGGAACCGATCATCGTCGTCACCCCCGAGGCGCTCGAGCACCTCCGCGAGCTGCGCGACGAGGAACCTGACGGCGAGCACCTCGGTCTCCGGCTCGGCATCGCGTCGCAGCCCGGCGAGGACTTCCGCTACGACCTGTCGTTCGAGGAATACCTCAAGGCGGCGTTCACCGACGAGGTGCGCACCCACGACGGGCTCAAGGTCGTCATCCCCGGCGATGACGTCGAGCTGCTCACCGGTGCGACGCTCGACTACACCACGACGCAGGGGCTCGTGATCCGCAACCCGAACAAGCCGGCCGCGCCGAACGTCGAGGGCCTGATCAACGACGACGAGCTGTCGGCCGAGGTCGAGACGCTGGTCGCGGCCGAGGTCAACCCGGCCCTCGCCGCGCACGGCGGGTTCGTCACCTACGTCGGGCACGACGGCGAGGGCACGGCGTACATGACGATGGGCGGCGGGTGTCACGGCTGCTCGATGAGCAAGATGACGATGCTCGACGGTGTCCAGACGATGCTGTCCGAGGCGATCGAGGGGATCGAGAAGGTCCACGACCTCACCGACCACTCGACCGGCGAGAACCCGTTCTATTCCTAGTCTGACCGGCCTCGGAGCGGGCCGGAAGACGTCGTGTCCGGTCGGCCGGTCGCCAGGCTCGGTCGCTGGCCTCGCGTCGCCCGCCGCCCTGTCCTGGGGCATGACCCCGAACAGGGCACCGACGGATCAGCCGGGGCTGTCCGGCGCGACCCGCCGGGCGATGCGGCGTAGCGGGGGCTCGGTCCGCGGTGGCTGTATGCGCGGCGGGAGCTCGAGGAGCAACCGCGTGGTGATCTCGGTGATCTCGGCCACCGCTCGCTCGAAGGCCGCCTCGGTCGCCGCCGACGTCTTCTGCACGCCGCTGACCTTGCGCACGTACTGACGCGCTCCGGCCTCGATCTCGGCTGCGGTCGCCGGTGGTTCGAGCCCTCGCAGGGTGGTGATGTTGCGGCACATCGGCAGGTCCTTTCCGTCGGTGACGAGCCCGGTGACGAGCGAGCCGGGGTGCGGGGCCGCCACGACGTCCAGTCTCGCGCGCCTGCGGCGGCGGGGCTGCGGGGTCGCGCCCGGTCCGATCCGGTCGGAGGCTTGCGTCGACCTTTACGGAATCCTTGCAGTCGGCGGTCAGGCTGCCGCCATGACCCGTCGGCGCACCCCTCGACCACCCGGCGCGATCGCGCCGCTGGTGGTCGCCGGTCTGTTGCTCGCCGCTTGCGGCCGTGACGACACCGCTGCCGTGTCGGCGGGTTCCGCCACCCCGGAGGGTTCAACGACGGGTGAGCCGACCGGGGACGGTGGCGGCGACGATCCGGTCGTCGCCGCCACCAACGGCCGGGGGTCGAGGCGGCGGTCGTGTCGATGGTCGCCGGGATCGCCCAACCCCTGGGCGTACTGCTCGTCGATGGTCGCACGCTGGGCGACCCCGGGTCGGCAGCGGTCGTGACGCTGAGCGCGGTCACGGCGCTGGAGGTGTGTTCCGCTCGCGGCTCGGCCGGCGGAGTGCCGCCCAGGTCGGGGCGTACGACTGGTCGGGACCCGACGACGCGGTCGCCGCCGTGCTGGCACAGTGGTTCGCCTTCGGACCGACCGAGACCGAGGTCGTCCCGGCGCATCGGCGTCCCGGCGTTCGGGCGGTGCGTCGTCACCTCGTTGCGGTGAGGGCGCGCTCGAAATCGCGGACGATGTCGACCGTCTCCTCCAGGCCGAGCGAGACGCGCAGCAACCCCTCGGTCACGCCGGTCGCCGCGCGCTCGTCGGCGGTGAGGCCGGCGTGGGTCGAGGTGGCGGGATGGCACACCAGGGTCTCCGGACCACCGAGCGACGTGGCGATGCGGGCGATCCGGAGGCCGCCCATGACGGCTGCAGCCCGGGCCCGGTCGTCGACCTCGAACGCCAGGACGGTCCCGTACTGGGCGAGCTGCCTCGTCGCGAGCGCGTGCTGGGGATGGTCGACGAGGCCGGGGTAGTGGACGGCGAGCACGCCGGGATGCGCGGCGAGGGCGACCGCCAGCGAGCGGGCGCTGTCGTTCTGCTGGCGGGTCCGCACCGCGAGCGTGCGCAGCCCGCGCAGCGCGGCGAGCGCGTCGAACGGCGACGGCGTGGCGCCGTGCAGCACGCCGTACGCCCAGATCTCGTCGAGCAGCGCCGATTCGCCGGCGATCACGCCCAGCGTGGCGTCGTTGTGGCCGGCGATCCCCTTCGTCGCCGAGTGCAGCGAGAGGTCGACGCCGTGGTCGAGCGGGCGCTGGCCGAGCGGCGTGGCGAACGTCGAGTCGACGACGGTGATCGGCCCGCGAATCGCGCCGAGCTCGTCGAGGTCGGCCAGCTCGAGCCGTGGGTTCGACGGCGATTCCGCCAGGACGAGCATCGTCCTGCCCGGCTCGACGGCGTCGGCGAACGCGCCCGGTTCGGCGACGTCGACGAACGTGACGTCGATCCCGAGCCGTCGGCACGGCCCCTGGAGGAAGGCGAGCGTTCCGGCGTAGAGCTGACGCTGGGCGACCACGTGGCTGCCGGTCGAGCACACGGCCAGGATCGTCGAGGCGATCGCTCCCATGCCCGAGGCGAACGCCAGCGCGCCCTCGGCGCCCTCGAGATCGGCGATCGCGTCCTCGAACGAGCGGACGGTCGGGTTGGCGTAGCGGCTGTAGAAGTCGTCGTGGCGGGCCGCGGTCGCGCGGGCGTGGGCATCGTCGAGCGACGCCGACTCCCAGGTGCTCGACGCCCACAGCGTCGGCGCCAGCGAGCGCCCGCTCGCGCCGCGGCCAGCGGTGATCGCCCGCGTCGCCGGCGACGGTTCCGCGGGCGGCTCGCCCGGGTCACGGGGCTGATCAGGGCGCACCGGGCGCACCCTCGCGGCAGGCCGCGGCGATGTCGGGCTGCGTGGGCATCGGCGGCAACGGTACCGTCCGCAGCCAGGTCACCGTCGGGTGTCGAGTCCTACACTGGCGACGTGGCCGAGGCACTCGATCCCGATGCGGCGGAGCGTGTGCTGCGTCGGGCGGGCGACATCGCCGACGCCGATGAGCGCGAGGGTACCGACGACGGGATCGAACCCGCGGCGCTGATCTCCGCAGCGGTCGAGGTCGGGATTCCCGAACGGGCGGTCAGGCAATCGCTGGCGATCGAGCGGCTCGGCCCGCCGCCCGTCGGTGGTCGCCTCGATGCGATGGCAGGGGTTGCGACGGTTGCCGAGCAGCGCGTCGTCCGGGCGCCGCCCGACGTCGTGCTCGACCGACTCGACCGCTGGCTCACCGGCAGCCACCACCTCCGCACGGAGCGGCGGCGGCCCGGCGAGATCGAGTGGGCGCGGCGCGACGACGTCGTCGGCGGCGTGCGCCGCAGGGTGAGTGGGCTGTCCGGTCGGGGCCGCCTCGGTCACGCCCACCGCGTCCGGGCGACGGTCAGCCCGATCGACGCCGACACGACCATCGTGCGGGTCTCCGTCGATCGACACGCCCAGCGGCGGAGCGTGCTGGCCGCCGGGTCGACGCTCGGCGTCGGGGCGGTGGTCGTCGGCGCCGTCGGCGCGGCGGTGACCGCGCCGTTCGCGTTCGCCGCGATCCCGGCCGGGGTGGCAGGGGGTCTCGTCTTCTCCTCGGGTCGTCACCAGGCCGACACCATCCGGTGCGAGCTCGCCCGACTCCTCGACTCGATCGGGGAAGGACGCCCGCCCGAGGGGGTCCTCGGGGGGATCCGCCGGCGGCTGACGCCCCGCCGCTCGAGCTGAGCGTGCCGCAGGCACCTACCGGCCAGGCGAGGCCGATCCCGGGCGGGGGAGGCGGGGCGAGGCGTCAGCGGGAGGCGGGGCGAGGCGTCGAGCGCGAGGTGGAGCCGAGGGCGTCGATGACGATGCGGTGCAGCCGCCCGTTCGAGCTGATCGCCGATCCGTGCTCGTGGCCCGCCACGCCGTGGCGATCGGTGAAGGTGCCACCGGCGGCCTCGACGATCGGTTGGATCGCCGCCAGGTCGTACGGCGCGACCCCGATCGCATCGATCGCGACATCCATCGCGCCCTCGGCGACGAGCATGTGCTGCCAGAAGTCGCCCATCCCGCGCGACCGGCGAGCGCCCTGCTGGAGTCGGATCAGCGCCGGGGTCAGGCCGAGCCGGTCCCAGCCGGAACTGTGCGTGACCGAGAGCTGGGCGTCGGCCAGGTCGGCGACGTCGGACACGTGCATCGGGCGGGTCGCTCCGTCGTGGCTGACGTGGGCGCCCAGGCCGACCCCGCCCCACCACCGGCGGCCGAGCGCCGGTGCGGAGACGACCCCGAGCACCGCGCCGTCGGTGGCGTGCGCGAGGCCGATCAGGGTGGCCCACACCGGGATGCCACGGACATACCCCGACGTGCCGTCGATCGGGTCGATCACCCATCGCCAGGGCGAGTCGGGATTCCCCTGCAGACCATGCTCCTCGCCGAACACGCCGTGGTCGGGGTGGGCGGCGATGAGGTGGTCGACGATCGCGTCCTCCGCTCGGCGATCGATGTCGCTGACCTCGGTCGCGTCGGGCTTCCATCCGACCTCGACGTCACGGGCGACGAACGGCGGCAGCGTGATCGTATCGGCCACGGCGGCGGCGGCGATCGCCAGTTCGAGCTCGTTCGCCAGGTGCATCGCGTCGGGGTCAACGCTCGGAGGTGAAGTCGGGCCGGCGCTTTTCCCGGAGGGCGGCGAGGCCCTCGGCCGCGTCCGGCCCGAGGAAGTTGAGCATCTCGTAGGCGAGCGACGCCTCGAAGTTCGGCAGCGCCTGCCGCAACCAGTGGTTGAGGGCGCGTTTGGTCAGCCGCGTGGCGTCGACCGGTCCGGCGGCGAGCCGGCCGGCGATGTCGAGCGCGGTCGGCATGACGTCGGCGGCGGGGACCGCCTTGGAGACCAGGCCGATGCGCTCGGCCTCGCGGCCGTCGAGGAAGTCGGCGGTCAGCAGGTAGTACTTGGCCTTGGCCATCCCGCAGAGCAGCGGCCAGATCGCCACCGCGTGGTCGCCGGCGCCCACGCCGAGGCGGATGTGACCGTCGGTCAAGCGGGCATCCTCGTCGATCACGCTGATGTCGGCCATCAGTGCGACCGCCAGCCCGGCACCGACCGCGACGCCGTTGATCGCGGACACGACGGGCGTGTCGCAGTCGATCATCGTGCGCACGATGTCGCCGGCCTCCTTCATCACCCTCATCGTCTGCGCGTGGTCGCCGACCTGCTCGGCGATCCAGTCCAGATCGCCACCGGCCGAGAACGCCCGCCCTGCGCCGGTCACGACGACGGCGCGCACCGAGTCGTCGTCGTCGACCGTGCGGAACACGCGCGAGAGCTGGAGGTGGGTGTCGGCATCGGTGGCGTTGAGCCGTTCGGGATCGTCGAGTGTGATCCGCAATACCCCGTCGTCCGGGCGATCGAAGCGCAGGCGGGTGAACGACGCGTACGGGTCGGCGTTCACGACGGCTGGTCGAGGAGCATCTCGACCAGCGTGTCGGCGTCGAGTCCGCAGCGGGCGAGGATGTTGCCGGGCTTGGGGTCGTGGGGGAGGAACTTGGTCGGCAGACCGAGCTTGTCGACGTCGGTCGTCGGCTCGATCGCGCACACCTGGTCGGCGATCGTGAACCCGATCCCGCCCTCGCGGATGCCGTCCTCGATCGTGATGACCCGGGCGTGCCGCGCGGCGTCGGCGATCATCGCCGGGTCGAGCGGTGCGCACGATCGAGCGTCCCACACCGTCGTCTCGACGCCTTGCTCCGCGGCGCGGGCAGCGGCGATCTCGGCGGTCTCGAGCATCTTCCCGATGGCGATGACGCAGACATCGGCGTGTTCGGGCGACCGCACCTTGCGCGCCTGCAGCCCGATGCCGACCTCGAGCTCGCCGACCTGGCGGGCCTGGCCGCGGGCGTATCGGATGGCGATCGGGCCGTCGTCGGCCAGGGACACCGAGTCGTGCAGCATCTGCTGGAGCTCCTGGGCGCTCGACGGGGCGAGGACCCGCATGCCGGGGACCTTCGACAGCAGCGCCATGTCGTAGACGCCGTGGTGGCTGGCCCCGTCGGGGCCGGTCACCCCGGCCCGATCGATGCAGAACACCACGGGCAACCGGTGCA
The DNA here is from genome assembly GCA_963825565.1 of Ilumatobacteraceae bacterium. Taxonomy (GTDB): domain Bacteria; phylum Actinomycetota; class Acidimicrobiia; order Acidimicrobiales; family Ilumatobacteraceae; genus JBFGCT01. The sequence goes on along the minus strand of CAWGTW010000007.1, from coordinate 337,945 downwards.
GCGCGACGTCGTAGACGACCTGGTCCCACGCCCGGTTGAGGAACGGGGAGTAGATCGCGACGACCGGCCGCAGGCCGCCCATCGCCATGCCCGCCGCGGCGGTGACCGCGTGCTGCTCGGCGATGCCAACGTCGAAGAACCGGTCGGGGTACCGCTCCTGGAACGGGAGCAGACCCGTCGGTCCCGCCATCGCCGCCGTGATCGCGACGATGCGCTGGTCGGCTTCGGCCTCTTTCAGGATCGCCTCAGCGAACGCCTGGGTGTAGCCGGTGGAGACCGCCTTCGGTGGGCCGACCATCGGGTCGAACACCGGCGCGTCGTGCAGGTGCTTCTCGTCGTCGTCCTCGGCGGGGGAATAGCCGCGGCCCTTCTGGGTCAGCACGTGGACGAGGATCGGACCCTCGGCGGAGAGCTCGATCGCGTTGTGCAGCGCGTGCTCCATCTCCTCGACGTTGTGGCCGTCGAAGGGACCCACGTAGCGCACGCCGAGCGCCTCGAAGAACGACGGCGGCTGGAGGAACTCGCGCACCCCGGCCTTGAACGCCTCCATCGCCGAGCCGGCCTGGTGGCCGACCAGCGGCAGGTTCTGCAGGAACTCCTCCAGGCGCCGCTGGCGGCGGACGTACACCGGGTTGAGCCGGATGTCGGTCAGCTTGTGCGCGAGGCGATCGGTCATTCGATCCGGCAGGCTCGGGTGGTTCGCCTGGACGTCGTGGCCCTGGGAGTTGGCCGACAGGTTGGAGATCGTCGGCGCGTACGACCGGCCGTTGTCGTTGAGCACGATGATCACGCTGCGCCCGCTGTGCCCGATGTTGTTCAGCGCCTCGTAGGCCATGCCGCCGGTCATCGACCCGTCGCCGATCACCGCGACGATGTGGCGATGCGGATCGGTGCCGGCGTCGCGGGCGACCGCCATTCCGTAGGCGTACGACAGCACGGTCGACGCATGGCTGTTCTCGATGTGATCGTGGACCGATTCCTCGCGGCTCGGGTAACCGGAGAGGCCACCCTGCTGGCGGAGTTGCTCGAACTGCGACTGGCGGCCGGTGACGATCTTGTGGACGTACGCCTGGTGGCCGGTGTCCCACAGGATCGCATCGGTCGGCGAGTCGAACACGCGGTGCAAGGCCAGGGTCAGCTCGACGGCGCCCAGGTTCGACCCGAGGTGGCCCCCGGTCTCGGAGACCGCGGCGACGATGAAGTCGCGGATCTCGCCCGCAAGGTCCCCGACCTCGACGTAGGACAGGTCGCGTAGGTCGGCCGGCGTGCGGACACGTTCGAGGTACATGCCCTCACGACGCTATCCGTGTCACGACGTCGGTGCCTGCACCGGGCGTACAGTCGTGTCCGTGGAGATCGCCGCCGGCTCACCGTTCGACCTCTCCGGCCATGTCGCGCTCGTCACCGGGGGCAACGGCGGCATCGGCCTCGGGATGGCCGAGGCGCTGGCGGCGCACGGGGCCGACGTGGCGATCTGGGGGACCAACCCGGACAAGAACGATGCGGCGATCGATCGGCTTGCACGCCACGACGTCGAGTTGTTCTCGATCGTGTGCGACGTCGGCGACGAAGCCGCGGTCGTGCAGGCGACCGCCGACACCCTTGACGAGTTGGGCCGGATCGACAGCGTGTTCGTCAACGCCGGTGTGGGCGGCCAGGCGACCAGCTTCGTCGACATGAGCACCGACGAGTGGCGGCGCGTGATGCGGGTCAACCTCGACGGGGCGTTCTTCACCGCTCGCGAGGCCACCCGGCACATGGTCGCCCGCCACGACGCCGGCGACGAGGCGGGCGGGTCGGTCGTGTTCACGACGTCGGGGTCGGCGTACTTCGGCCAGCAGTCCGGGCAGCACTACGCCGGATCGAAGGGTGCGGTCATCTCGATGATGAAGGGGATCGCCGTGCAGCACGCCCGGCACGGCATCCGCTGCAACGCGATCCTTCCCGGGTGGATCGAGAGCGACATGACCAGCGCTGCGTTCGCCTGGGACCGGTTCGTCGACAAGGTCCTGCCGCGCGTGCCGATGCGCCGCTGGGGCCGACCCGACGACTTCGGCGGTCTCGCGGTCTACCTCGCCAGCCGCGCCTCGGGCTACCACACCGGCGACGTGATCACGATCGACGGCGGGTACCACTCGTTCTGACTCGATGGCCCGCTCGTCGGGTCCTGCGGCTCCCGCCCGGCCGGTCGCTGCCCCGTTCGGTGCCTGACCCCGATCGGGGCGCGCCGCTGGTCTGTTTGGTGCGTGACCGCGAACAGCGCACGAACGGGGGGCGAACGGGGCGCGGCGGACGGGGCAACCGTTCTCAATCAGAGCGGGCGGCGGTAGATCGAGACGTGGCGGTCGCTCGAATCGTCGAACGGGGCTCTGGCGACGTCGGTCCAGCGGTGTTCGAGGTCGAGGCCGGCGGCCGCGGCCATCTCGTCGAGTTGGGCGACCGTCGAGTACCGGATGAACCACGGCCGCAACCGGACGCCGCCGCTCTCGGACAGCTCGACGAACTGACCGGTGGCCTGCTGCGAGCCGGCGTCGTACTGCGCGACCGACAGCACGACGTGGTCGACCGTCATCGAGCGGACATCGACCGCGCTGCCGTCGCGGAACGGTTCGTCGGGCACGAACGCCTCGACGACGATGCGCCCGCCGGGGACGAGTCGGTCGGACGCCGCCGCCACGCATCGTGCCTGCTCGCCGTCGCCGGTCAGGTTGAACAACGTGTTGTACGCGATCAGCACCACGTCGAACGGCCCTGCCGGCAGGTCGCCGACCATGTCGCCGACGACGATCCGGACCACACCGGAGGGGTCGGCCGACCGCAGCCGGTCGAGCATCGCCGTGCTGGCGTCGAGGCCGGTGACGTGGAGGCCGGCGGCGGCCATCGGGAGCGCGAGCCGCCCCGTCCCGACACCGAGCTCGAGCACGCGCCCTGCGGACCCTGCGAGCTGACGAACGAGGCGCACCGTCGCGCCGATGTCGGAGACGCCCCGGTACCACGTGTCGTAGACGTCCGCGAACCCGTCGCCGTAGGACGTGGCGTCGTACCCGCGCATGCCGCGCAGGATACGGCGGTGCCCGAAATCGCGTGAAACGCCGGTCCCGGAGGTCTCCCGTGGCGCATGATGGGCCTGGAGCGATGACCGGTGAGCACACGATGACCAACCAGAATCCGGCCGCCGGCGGTGCGTCGAACGCGAGCGCACCGTGGGTGCCGCTCGAGAGCGGTGGTGCGGCGGCTGCCCGCCGGCCGCCGGCGCCGCGCAACGGAACGGTCAGGCAGCTCCGCCTCCGGCGCAGTCGCAGCCCGGTGATCGCCGCGCTCGACGGTGGCGGCGACGTCTTCCAGCGCCGGGGCCGCGACCTGCTCGTCGCCGCCGCGATCCTGATCGCGCCGATGCTGCTGCTCAACCTCTGGGCCACGATCCTCGTGTTCGACCGGCTCGACGGATCTGGCCCGTCGCTCCCCGGGTTCAACGACGATGCGACGACCGGCGTCGAGGAACTCACCGTGCTGGTCGCGCTCGTGGTGGCGAGCCTGACCGCCGCCGTCGTCGGCGTCTTCGCCGCCACGATCCTCGTCGGCGAACGGTTCGGGAGCCCGGTCGGGCTGCGGCAGGGCTTGTGGTCGACGGTCCGGCGGCTGCCGGCGGCGACCGTCGGATGGGCGCTCGGCCACTGGTGGCTGCTGCTCGCCGACGCGTGGCTCGTCGGCGCCCGCGGAGACCAACTGGTCGGCCGGCTGCTCCTCGTCGCGCCGGTCGTGGCCTGCCTGTCGGTGCCCGTCCTGTTCGTCGTACCGGTCCTGGTCGCCGAGCATGTCGGCCCGCTGCGCGCGCTGCGCCGATCGTGGCGGCTGGCCCGCATGCGCTTCGGTGCGGCGTTCGGCTTCGTGATCGCATCCTCCACGGTGGGCGGCCTCCTGATGGTCGGGCTGGCGACGCTCCCCGCGCTGCTCGAATGGAGTGGGTTCGTGACCTTCGGTGGCTACACCTGGCTGGCCCAAGGGGTCGCCGCGCAGGTCGGTGCGCTCATCGTCGTCCCGCTGGTCGGGCTGGCGACCGCCCAGATGTATCTCGAGGTTCGGCTCGATGCAGAGGGCATGGACATCATGATCGACGCCGATGCCGCATTCGGACGCCGTGGGGTAGCGTGATCAGCCGGCTCGCAACCGCCGCCTGGTCGCTCGTCATGCTGCCGCGGGCGACCGACGATCCGCTCGGACCGGTCGGGCAGGATCCCGACACCGCGCGCGACATCGCCTGCGAGCTGACCGTCGCCGACTCGGTGTGCAGTCCACCCGAGCCGTTCGAACCGCCGCCCGACGTGATCCCGAACGGACCGTCGGTGGGCGGTGGTGGGTTCGGCCCGGGCACGCTGCTCGTCGTGCTGCTCGTGCTCGCACTGGTCGCGTTCGTCGGCTGGCTGGTGGTCGCGATCGTGCGCAATCGAGGTACGGCCGCTGACGAGGTCGAGGACGACGAGCTGGACATCGAGCTCGACGAGTCCGTCGAGCAACGGGTCGTCGACCGCGAACGTCCGCCGACCACCTGGCGCAGTGCCGCCGCAGACCATCGCGCCGGCGGCCGCTTCCGGGACGCGATCCGCTGCGAGTACCGCGCGCTGGTCGGCGACCTCGCCCGCGCCGGCGTCGTCGACGAGATCCCCGGACGGACCTCGGGCGAGGAGCGAGCGCAGGTGGCCGAGCTGGCCCCCGGCGTGGCACCCGACTTCGCTACGGCCGCCGATCTGTTCGACGAGGCCTGGTTCAACGACGTCGGGGTCGGCGCCGGCGACGACGAGCGGTTCGTCACCGCGTCCCGTGCGGTTCTCGACGCCGTGCTCGCCGGGGCCACCGGTCGGCGCGAGCGGGGTCGGCCGTGACGCGCGCCGCGCCGACCGCCTCCCGACATCCGGGCAGCAGCCGGACCGCGCTCACCGGCGTGTTCGTGCTGGTCATGGTCGTCGCGCTCGTGCTGATCGTCCGGGCGCGCCCGGGTCCCGAGCCGTTCGATCCCCGATCGAGCGGGCCGAACGGCACGCCGCGGGCTGGTGCTGCTGCTCGAACGATCGGGGGCCGAGGTCGACATCGTGCGCTCGCCGCCCGCCCCGGGCGAGGGTGGCCGACTGCTCGTGATCGCCGATCTCCTCGACGACGCCCAGCGCTCGGGCGCGCTCGACTTCATCGAGGCGGGCGGCGTGGCGGTGGTCGCCGACCCGGCCAGCACGCTGCACGGTGGACCCGACCTCGACGGCGGGAGCCGGGCGATCAGCGCCTCCGGCCTACCCGACGCGCGCGGCGAGGTCGACGAGGAGGCCAACCTCCGCCCCGGTCGTTGCACGATCGCCGCGCTCGACGGACTGCGCGGGCTCTACGTGCCCGACGGCGTCGTGTACCCGGTCGGGCCGACCGAAAAGCAGTGCTTCGCCGACGGCGAGACGTCGTTCGTGATCGTCCGGCAGGTCGGCGCAGGGACGGTGATCGGACTGGGCGACAACGAGGTCCTGACCAACCGCAACCTGCGGCGGGCCGACAACGCCGGCCTGGCGACTGCGCTCCTCGTCCCCGAGGAGGGCGCCCGCGTGACCCTGCTGCTCGGCAGCGACGCCAACCGGGCACCGGCCGAGATCGGGAGCGGCGAGGAGACGTTGGTCGGGCTCGTGCCGGCGTGGGTCTGGATGGGGCTGGTCCTCGCCGGCCTCGGCTTCGTCGTCTTCGCCGTGTCGCGCAGCGTGCGGGTCGGTCGCGTGCCCGAGGAACCGCTGATCAGCCCGATCGCCGGGAACGAGCTGATCCTGGCGCGCGGCGGTCTGATGCAGCGCGCCGGCCACGCCGAGCGGGCGGGAGCGCTGCTGCAGCTGCAACTCCACGGCGACCTCTGCCGCGAGTACGGGATCGACCCCCGCGCGCCCCTCGCCGACCTCGACCGCGCCGTGGCCGCTCGCGCCGGCTCGCCGGCCGGTACCGTCGATGCGCTGCTCCGCGAGCCGGTCGGCAGCGATCGACAACTCCTCACGCTCGCCCGGCACATCGATCAACTCCGAAGGGACACCAGCACATGACCGACCCCGTTCCGCCCGCTCCGCCCTTCGGTCGACCGCCTGCCACCCCGGCGGGCAACCCGTCGGTCGGCCAGCCCGCGCCGTCGCCTGCTCCGACCGGTGCCGGCACCGGTGGCGGGGGGTTCGACTCCGCACCCAGGGAGGCGGTGCTCGCCGTCCGCGAGGAGGTCGGCAAGGTGGTCGTCGGGCAGCAGGGGGTCGCTCAGCGGCGTGATCTCGGCGCTGCTGGTCAACGGGCACGTGTTGCTCGAAGGCGTTCCGGGCGTGGCGAAGACGCTGCTGGCCAAGACGCTCGCCGCGGCGTTCGACCTGCAGTTCACACGCATCCAGTTCACGCCGGACCTGATGCCGTCCGACGTCGTCGGGCTGACCGTGCTCGACCAGGCGCCCGGCCAGGCGCCGACGTTCCGGTTCCGCCAGGGTCCGGTGTTCACCAACCTGCTGCTCGCCGACGAGATCAACCGGACACCGCCCAAGACCCAGGCTGCGCTGCTCGAAGCGATGGAGGAGCGGCAGGTGTCGATCGAGGGTGAGCGACGGCCACTGCCCGATCCGTTCCTGGTCATCGCCACGCAGAACCCGATCGAGTACGAGGGCACCTTCCCGCTCCCCGAGGCCCAGCTCGACCGCTTCCTGTTCAAGCTCGTCGTCGGCTACCCGACCGAGGAGCAGGAGGGCGAGATGCTGGCCCGCCACCACGCCGGCATGAACCCGCACGACACCGCAGCGCTGATCCGCCCGGTGGCGACGGCCGCCGATCTGCGGGCGGCCCGCCAGGAGATCCAGACGATCACGGTCGAGCCCGCGGTTCTGCGGTACATCGTCTCGCTGTGCCGGGCGACGCGCGAGTCGCCGTCGCTGCAGCTCGGGGTCTCGCCGCGCGGGGCGACCTGGTTGCTGCACGCGGCCAAGGCGTGGGCGTGGTTGTCGGGCCGCGGGTTCGTGACCCCCGACGAGGTCAAGGCCGTCGCCAAGCCGTGCCTGCGCCACCGCGTGATGGTGCGCCCCGAGCTCGAGCTCGAGGGCACGGCCGCCGACGCCGTGCTCGACGGACTCCTGGCGACCGTGCCGACGCCGCGTTGAATCGCCGAGGGCCGATGCGCACACCGAGCGTCCCGATCCCGAGCGGATGGTTGGCCCTCCTCGTCGCGCTGCTCGCCGTGCCGATCGGGCTGGTCGGCGCACAGCGCTGGTCGATCGTCGCGATCGCGCTGGGCGTCGTGGCCGCAGTGGCGACCATCGACTTCCTGCTCGCCACGCCGCCGCGCGACCTCGACGTCGTGCGCGAGATCCCCGCGACGGTGACGGTCGGCGAGTGCACCGAGGTCGCGTGGGTGACGAGGAACACCACCGACCGGGCGACCAGGGTCACCGTCGCCGACGCGCTCTGGCCGAGCTTCGGGGCGTCACGCCGGCGATCGACCTTCACCCTCGATGCGCTGCGCCAGCACCGCTTCGGGGCGCGGATCGAGCCGGCCCGCCGTGGCCGGTTCCCGCTCGGGGCGATCACGGTGCGCACGGTCGGGCCGATGCGGTTGATGATGCGCCAGCAGAGCCGGAACGTGCCTGGTTCGCTCGCCGTGATGCCGGCCTACCCATCCCGCGACGAGATGCGCAAGCGGCTGCGCGTGCCGCTCGAGTCCGGGATCAGGAGCGTGCGGACGAGGGGGGTCGGCACCGAGTTCGAACAGCTCCGCGAGTACCGGCCCGGAGACGACTTCCGGCGGGTCGACTGGGCGGCGACCGCCCGCAAGCAGCACGCGGTGGTCCGCGACTATCGAGCGGAGCGCAATCAGTACGTCGTCGCGCTGCTCGACAACGGGCGGGTGATGGCCGGAACGGTGGACGGGGCGCCGCGGGTCGAGCAGTCGATGGACGCCGTGCTCGCCCTGACCCAGGTGACCGGGCGCCTCGGCGACAACTTCGGGTTGCTCACGTTCGACACTCAGGTGCGCGGGATCGTCCCGGCCCGGAACTCCAAGGCCCAGTTCGCCCGGGTCGCGGAGGCGATGTACCTGCTCGACCCGCAGCTCGACGAGAGCGCGTACCGGGTCGGCGTTCAACGCCGCGGTCGCCCGGTTCCGCCGACGGTCGCTGTTCGTCGTGTTCACCGACATCGTCGAGTCGGTCGTTGCCGAGTCGCTGTTGCCGGCGCTGCCGACGCTGACACAGCGCCACCTGGTCATGGTCGCCGCCGGTCCGCGACCCCGACGTGAGCGAGTGGGCGTCCGCGACCGGCAACGAGACGATCTCGGACGTGTACCGCGCAGCGGCGGCCGTCGCGTCGCTCGAAGCCCGTCGGCGGGGGATCGCCCGGTTGCGCGCCGCCGGGGCGGTCGTCGTCGACGCCGAACCGGGCCACCTCGCCCCCGCGGTCGTCGACACCTACCTCGACCTCAAGGCCCGCGGTCGCCTCTGACCCCCGGCCACCCGGCCGACGCGCCGACGTGCCCGACACCCCCGCGGCTCGTCGTGCCGGTCGAGATCCCCGGGGGCGATCTCAGGTGGGGAGCTGGTCGGCGTCGACGATCGCCATCGCGTGCCGGCCGTAGACGATCGTCCAGCCCCAGAAGGCGGCGCAGGCCAGCACGCCGATACCGACGCGCACCGAGGTCGGCCACGGCCGCCCGGTGACGAACCCCTCGATCACCCCCGCCACGGCGAAGGCCAGCACCAGTCCGATGACGACGTTGCCGATCGCCGGACCGTTGGCGGCGAGCGCGGTCCAGCGACTCCGATCGCCGGGGGAGATCACCGTCCAGCCGAGCCGCAGCCCGGCGCCGCCGGCGACGATCACAGCGGAGATCTCGAGCAGGCCGTGGGGCAGGATCAGGCCCCAGAACCGTTCCCACTCGCCGACGTGGGTGAACAGCCCGCCGGCCACTCCGACGTTGGCGCCGTTGTAGGCGAGCAGGATCGCCGTCGGCACGCAGAGCAGGATCCCGGACGCGAACGCCAGGATCCCGACCCGCACGTTGTTGAAGAACACCTGGCTGGCGAAGTTCTGGGCCGGCTGGCTGGAGTAGTACGACTCGAAGTCCTGCTCGATGTAGGCCTCGCGCACCGCCTCGTCGGCGGTGAGCTCGAACGCTTCGGGGGAGACGCCGATCCAGACCTGGAGCACCAGCCACGGCACGAGCGTGAGCACTGCCGAGGCGAGGATGAACCAGCGGATCGAGCACACCGCCGCGGGGAAGGTGACGGTGAAGAACCTGGCCACGCCCCGGGACGACGTTGGTCGGGCGCCGGCCGTAGAGCACGCCGTGCGCCTCGGCGACGAGGAACGTCAGCCGGCCGATCAACGCATCGTCGCCGCGGTACGCGACCCGCGCGTTGGCGAGGTGGCTGCCGGTCCGCTGGTAGAGCCCGACCAGCTCGTCGAGTTCGTCGGCGGACGAGCGTCGCGGACGCGGCGCGCCTTGCCGGTCAGCGACCTCGAGCCGGTACCACGCGTACTGGTTGGTGGCGACGAACGCATCGATGTCCATGTGGCGATCTACGCTACTTCGTGCATGGATCTGGCCAGCGTGCAGACCGCACGCCCCGACGGCAACGACGGCATCGTCACGCCCGAAGCGGTCGTGCTCGAGCTGGAGACCGCCGGGTTCGGCTCGCGCGTCTTCGGCGCACTGGTCGATCTGGCGGCGATGACCGGCATCTTCTTCGTCGTGATGGTCGTCGTCGGGCTGACGTTCGCCAATACCGACGAGCTCGACGGCGACGACGATCGCCGCGATCTCGTTCTTCGGCGTGCTCTTCGGCTACCCGATCGTGTTCGAGACGTTGATGCGGGGTCGCACGCCTGGGAAGGCGGCGCTGCGGTCTGCGGGCGGTGACGCGTCGCACGGCGCGCCGATCGGCCTGCGCGAGGCGACGCTGCGCGCGATGGGCGGCGTCGTCGACCTGCTGTTGCCGCCCGGGGGGATCACCGGGGCGCTGTTCGTGTTGTGGACGCCCCGCCACCAGCGGGTCGGCGACCTGATCGCCGGCACGATCGTGATCCGCGATCCGCGCCAGTACGTCCCGGCGCCGGCGCTGTGGTTCTCCCGTTCCGTACGGGTTGGAACAGTACGCCGAGACCATCGATCCGACGGCGATCACCGTCGAGCAGTACACCGTGGTGCGCTCGTTCCTCACCCGGGTCGACGCGCTCACCGCCGAAGTGCGCCAGGCGATCGCCGCCGATCTCGCCGAGCGCCTGTGCGCCGTGACGCACCACGTCCGCAACCCCTACGTGGCGCCGGAGGTCTTCCTGGTCTGCGCGATGGCCCGCTACCAGCGTCGCGCCGGCCCCGCCAGCCCGGCGCCGATAGCCTCGGCGGTGTGACCGACTCGGCGCTGACCTACCTCGATCACGCCGCTTCGGCCCCGATGCGCCCCGAGGCGATCGACGCGATGATGCCCTACCTCGCGCGGGAACTACGCCAACCCGTCGGGCTCGCATCGCTTCGCCCGCCGGGCCCGGCAGGCGGTCGACGAGTCGCGCGACCGCGTCGCCGCGGTCCTCGGGTGCGGGCCGAACGAGGTGGTGTTCACCGGGTGTGGCACCGAGAGCGACAACATGGCGGTCACCGGCGCGGTCGCCGCGCTCGGCGGGCTCGCGGTCTGCCCGGCGGTCGAGCACCATGCGGTGCTGCATGTCGTCGAGCACCACGGAGGCAGGGTCGTCGGCGTCGACCGCGCGGGCCGAGTCGATGTGGGAGCGCTCGCCGCGACGCTCGACGAGCTCACCGCCGGCGACGGACCCGGGGTCGCGGTCGTCAGCGTCATGGCGGTCAACAACGAGGTCGGCACGGTCACCGACATCGCCGAGGTCGCCCGCGTCGTCCGCCGCCACGCACCGCACGCGCTGTTCCACACCGATGCGGTCCAGGCGCCGTGCTGGCTCGACCTGCGCGGTCTCACCCCGCACGTCGACCTCCTGTCGCTCAGCGCCCACAAGTTCGGCGGACCCAAGGGTGTCGGGGTGTTGGTCGAGCGCGGTGGGCCGCGGGTCGATCCGCTGATCATCGGCGGTGGCCAGGAGCGGGAGCGGCGCAGCGGCACGCACAACACCGCGGGGATCGTGGCGTTGGCCGAGGCGCTGGCGATCACCGACGCCGAGCGCGACACCGAGAACGTGCGGATCGCCGACCTGCGCGACCGGTTGGTCAAGGGCCTGCAGAGTCGGCTCGACGGCGTGGTCGAGACCGTGCCGCCCGAGCTGAAGGTCGCCGGATCGGCCCACGTCTGCATCGCCGGCGTCGAGTCGGAGGCCCTGCTGTACCTGCTCGACGAGGCCGGCGTGTGCGCGTCGGCGGCGTCCGCCTGCGCGAGCGGGGCGATGGAACCGTCGCACGTGCTGGCGGCGATGGGCGTCGATCGCCAGGTCGCGCTCGGTGCGCTGCGGCTCACGCTCGGTACGACCTCGACCGAGTCCGACGTCGATCGGGCCATCGACGTCATCGCCACCGCGGTCGCCCGGCTGCGGCGGTGATCGGGACGGTGGGAGCGGTCGTGACGCGATGAAGGTGATGTGTGCGATGAGTGGCGGCGTCGACTCCTCGGTCGCCGCCCTGCTGCTCCAGCGCGCCGGCCACGAGGTGGTCGGCGTCACGATGAAGCTGTGGGGTGGCGACAGCGACACCGGGTGCTGCTCGGTCTCCGACGTCGACGACGCCCGCCGCGTCGCGCAGCAATTGGGGCTCGATCACCTGGTGTTCAACTTCGGCGACGACTTCGACGCCCACGTCGTCGCGCCGTACGTCGATGCCCACGCCCGGGGTGTCACCCCGAACCCGTGCATCGAATGCAACCGGTCGGTGAAGTTCTCGCGGCTGGCAGCCCGGGCCGAGCTGCTCGGTTTCGACGCGGTCGCGACCGGCCATCACGCAGCGATCGGGCGGACCGGCGATGGCCGGTACACCCTCGAACGGGGGGCCGATCCGGCCAAGGACCAGAGCTATGTCGTGCACATGCTCGACCAGGCCCAGCTGGCGCGCACGGTGTTCCCGGTCGGCGGACTCCAGAAGTCGGCGGTCAGGGAACTGGCGGCCGAGATCGACCTCCGCACGGCCGGCAAGCCCGACAGCCAGGACGTGTGCTTCATCACGTCGACCGGCGGGCGAACGTCGTTCCTCGGCGATCGCATCCCGTTCCACGCCGCCGAGGTCGTCGACTCCGCGGGCGTCGCCGTCGGTGAGGTCGAGGCGGTCGAGATGGTCACCATCGGCCAGCGCAAGGGCCTCGGGCTGCCCGGCGGAGGCCCGAAGCGCTACGTCGTCGACGTCGACGTCGACCGGCGGGTCGTGACCGTCGGTGCCGCCGACGACCTGCTGCGACCCGGCGTGTCGGTGCGCGCGGCGACCTGGACCGACCAGCCGATCGACGGCGACGTGCTCGTGCAGTGCAGTGCCCACGGTGCCATCGCGCCGGCCCGGATCGAGCGCGGCGACGACGGCGGGGTCGAGGTGCGCTGGCACGAGCCCCAGCGCCGGATCGCCCCCGGCCAGAGCGTCGTCTTCTACGACGTCACCGACACTCGCGTCCTCGGCGGCGGGCCGGCGACCTGACGCGTTCGCCGACGCGGTCGGACCGGTCGACGCGGTCCCTTCGGCTTGGTCGGGGCTGCAGACGTGTCGGTGCGGCCGGTACTGGCAGCCATCCCGGCGGCCGACGTTCGCGCTCAGCCGTCGAGGGGAGCGCCGGCGACGAGCGGGCAGGTCGCCGCCGCAGCACGCGGTGGCGAGATCACCGCTTCAGGCGACGGGGAGGCCGCGTTCGACCGCCGCGCGCAGGGTCGCGCCGGGCCGGGTCGGGCTGACGAGGAAGGCGGTCAGGTGGATCGCCCGGCCGTTCGGTTCCTTGGGCGTGTAGGCGAACACCGTCGTCACCGGCTCCGACGTGGTCACCTCGAGCGCGTAGCCGCTCGCCGGGCCGGTGAGATCGGCTGCCTCGGTGCCCGCCGGCGCCAACCCGAGCCGGGCGACCTGCTGGGTGCGGACCATCAACGTGTCGGCGAGCACGACCGGATCGTGGACGACGACGCCGGCCGGCACGAGCACGAACCATCGGCGCGACAGGCGGTGCCAGCGGGGTCCGAGGAACACCAGGCCGGCGACAGCCAGTGCGGCGCACACCGCCCCGCCGACCCAGGATCGGGCCGCGAGCAGGAGCGGACCGGCGACGACGGTCGGCGCCCACAGGAGCCAGGCGGCGACTGCGATCGTTCCGACGCCGACCGGCATCCGCAGCGGGAACCGCTGCTCGTCGCCGTAGGCCGACGCCTGCACGAACCCCCGCCCGAACTCTGCGGTGAACGACGCCAGGACGGCGATGAGGGCGGGTACGACGAGCAGCGCCAGGTCTGCCGCCGGAACGCCGCCGCTGGCGACGGCGGACGCGGCGACGAGGGCGATCGGGGCGAGAACCCGGATGGCGGTCAGCGAACGCACCGATGCGATGGCGAGCGCAAGGGCGACCACCGCCCAGACGGTCCAGCCGCCGATCGCCGCCGTCCACCGCACTGCTTCGCTGCGGCCGTCGACCGCTCGCTCGACGGCCTGCCCGCCGAGGAGCGCGACCGCCACCCACGCGGCGCGGGCGATCCACGGGATCACCTGGGCCACCCACGGTCGATCGGTCACCCGCACATCGTGCCGTGACCGGGGGCGAACGCGGACACGTGACGATCGCTGCGGAGTCGTCCACCGGACCGCCCCGGCGACCGGGCGACCGGCGGGAAGGCGGATTCGGCCGGTCCGCGCGGCGCGTGCAACGATGCAGAGGCGTCCTTCGTTCAGGTCGCGGCGCGTGCCACGATGGACGCGGACCGAGATGAACGAGATGGTCGAGATGGTCGAGATGGTCGAGATGGGGGTGACGACATGACCGAACGGGATCGACGAACCGGGATCGCTGCGGGACCGCCGGGGCACTCACCGTTCGCCGGCGGTGCGGTGTTCGGCGTCGGCAGCCTGCCACACCGCGACCGGATGGCCTCGGCGTCGTTCGCCATCACCGAATTCGACATCGCCTCGATCCCGTCGCTGCCCGCCCGTTCGCTGGCCGAAGCGATGATCGCCCAGGCGGTCGTCGGAGTGCCCGGCGTGTCGCTCGGCCCCCGCGGCGGCATCGTCGTCGATCCGGCGCAGGCGACCGCCGGTGCGCCGATCTCCACCGACCTGTCCCACGACGCATACGCCGGCCTTCGGGCGTTCCTCGATCTGGCCCGCACGGTCTCGCTCGACGGCGCTCCGGTGAAGTGGCAGTTCATCGGCCCGGTGACGCTCGGCGTCGCACTGCAACGCGCCGGGCTCGACACCGAGTCGGCCTTCGCGCTTGCGTTGCGGGCGGTCCGCTGCCATCTCGAGTGGCTTTCGGCGGCGATCACCGCCGCGCTGCCCGCGTCGCCGCAGCTCGTCATCCTCGACGAGCCATGGCTGAACCGGCTGATGGCGCCGGACTTCCCGATCCCCCCGGACGAGGCGATCGACCTGATGTCGAGCGGGATGGCCGCGGTCACCCCGACCGCGGTCGCCGGCATCCACTGTTGCGCGCCGTCCGACATCGCAACGCTGCTCGCCTCGGGTCCCGAGGTCATCTCGATCCCGGTCAGCGACGATCTCGTCGACTGGGCCGGCTACCTGGCCCGTTTCATGGGGAACGGCGGTGTCGTCGCCTGGGGTGCGGTCCCGACCGAGGCGCCGGTCGCGGTCAACGCCGAGCGGCACTGGCGGGCGCTCTCGGATCTGTGGTGCGCCCTCGTGCAACACGGATGCGACCCGGTGACGCTGCGCCGGCAGAGCCTGATCACGCCGAGCTGCGGGCTCGCCGCACACTCGGTCGCCGTCGCGCGACGTCTCGTCCGCCAGACGGTCGACGTAGCGAGACGGGTGAAGGACCAGGCCGGCGCGACCCGCTTCGCGCTCGGCGCCTGACGGGGTCATCGGTGGCGGACCCGGCCGTCGTCGCCCGCATCGAATCGCTGCGGGCCGAGATAGCGCACCACAACGAGCGGTACCACACCTACGACGACCCCGAGATCACCGACGGCGACTTCGACGCGCTCGTCCGCGAGCTTCGCCGCCTGGAGGGCGAGAACCCCGAACTGGCGTCGGCCGCCTCACCGACACACCTGGTCGGTGGCGCGACGAGCGCCACGTTCGCACCGGTCGAGCACCGCGTGCCGATGATGAGCCTCGACAACGCGATGGACGTCGAGGAGCTGCGGGCCTGGGCCGAGCGGGTCACTCGCGGGCTCGACGGTGACGCGCCGAGGTTCGTCTGCGAGCTGAAGTTCGACGGGCTGGCGATCAGCCTGCGCTACGAGGCGGGTCGATTCGTGCGCGCCGCGACCCGCGGCGACGGGCGCGTCGGCGAGGACGTGACCGCCAACGTCGCCACGATCGCCGACGTGCCCAAGACGCTCGTCGATGCGCCCGAGGTGTTGGAGGTCCGAGGCGAGGTGTACATGACGACGTCGGCCTTCGAGCGGCTGAACCAGCGCGCCGCCGCGGCGGGCGAGAAGCCGTTCGTCAACCCCCGCAATTCCGCTGCCGGCAGCCTGCGCCAGAAGGATCCGGCGGCCACCGCCAGCCGAGAGCTGTCGTTCTGGAGCTACCAGCAGGGCGAGGTCGTCGGCCGACCCGAGTTCGCCAGCCACGTCGAGATGCTCGAATACGTGCGCGGGCTCGGGTTCCCGGTGAACGACCGGTACGCGACGTTCACGTCGATCGACGAGGTCGCCGATCACTGCCGCTACTGGCAGGAGCACCGCCATGACCTCGACTACGAGATCGACGGTGTCGTCGTCAAGGTCGACGATTCGGCGCAGCGGGCGCGCCTCGGGTTCACGTCGCGCGCTCCGCGCTGGGCGATCGCCTACAAGTTCCCGCCCGAGGAGCGCACGACGCGCCTGCTCGACATCCAGGTCTCGGTCGGGCGAACCGGCCGGGCGACGCCGTTCGCCGTGCTCGAGCCCGTGTTCGTCGGGGGTTCGACGGTCGCGATGGCGACGCTGCACAACCAGGATCAGGTGGCGGTGAAGGACGTCCGGCCCGGAGACCTCGTCATCGTGCGCAAGGCCGGCGACGTGATCCCCGAAGTCGTCGGCCCGGTGCTGATCGAGGGTGGACCGAGGGCCGAGCCCTGGGTCTTCCCGACGAGCTGCCCGAGCTGCGGCAACCCGCTCGTGCGCCCCGAGGGCGAGGCCGACACGCGCTGCGTGGCGGCCGACTGCCCGGCGCAGCGGGACCAGAGGATCGGCTACTTCGCCTCCCGCGGCGCGATGGACATCGAGGGCCTCGGCGAGCAGATGGTGGAGAAGCTGACCGAAGCCGGGCTCGTCCGCGATCCGGCCGACCTCTACGCGCTCACCGTCGAGCAGCTCGTCGAGCTCGAGCGAGTCGGTGCGACGAGCGCGCAGAACCTGGTCGACGCGATCGCTGCGTCGAAGCAGCGGCCGCTGGCCAAGCTGTTGACCGCCCTCGGCGTGCGGCATCTCGGGCCGGCTGCGGCGCAGGCCCTGGTCGCCGAGTTCCACACGCTCGATGCGATGCTGACCAATCCCGAGACCGGTGCGCCACGCACGGTCGAGGAGCTCGCCGGGGTGGACGGTGTGGGCACCGTGATCGCGAACACGATCCGCAACTGGTTCGACCAACCGGTCAACCGCGACTTCGTCGAGCGGCTGCGTGCGGCGGGACTGCACTTCGGTGACGCCGCGGCGGCCTCGGCGCAGGCGGCGCGTGATGCGACTCCACAGACGCTCGCCGGCAAGACGGTCGTCGTGACCGGAACGCTGAACGGCTTCACCCGTGACGAGGCCGCCGACGCGATCACCGAGCGCGGCGGCAAGAGCCCGGGCTCGGTGAGCAAGAAGACGACCGCGCTCGTCGTCGGCGAGTCGCCCGGCGCGAGCAAGCTGAGCAAGGCGGAGTCGCTCGGGGTGCCGATCCTCGACGAGTCCGGGTTCCTGTTGCTGCTCGAATCCGGCGACCTGCCATGATCGGCGCCCGGCCCCGAACCGGGGTGGGCGGCGACGGGCCGATTCAGACCGCGTTGAACGTCCAGGTGTAGCTACGAGCCCCGGCGCGGCCTTCGTCGATCCGCCAGTACACGAGCCGGACGCGGTGCGTGCCCGCCGAGAAGGTCTCGATCAGGGCGCCGTCGACCGGCTGGAACGAGATGATCGAGTTGCCGGGGTCGAAGATCGCGGTCGGCGGCAGCGTCAGTTGTTCGCCGGGCTCGACGTCGACTTCCCCGATCGTCGTCGTCGGCAGGGTGATGCCGTCGATCGTCAGCTCCGCCTCGTAGCCGAACTGGAGGTCGACGATGACCGGCTCCTGCTGGAGCACCTGGATCGCGTTCTCGACCGGCGTCAGTTCCTCGATCGCCTCGGGGCGATCGATGCCCTCGCTGCCGGTGACGGCGCCCAGCAGTCCCCACACCATCACGATCAGCGCGAGCGCGATCACCCCGCTGGCGATCAGGAGCCCTCGATCCAGGCGTCGCCGCCGACGAGCGGCGGGCGGGCCGGGCGGTTCGGCGTCCGGCCCGGTGGCCTGCGGTCGCACCAGGTCGGTCGCGGATCGGGTACCGGACGGCGACGCGGACCCGAGGTCGGGATGCTCGCCGGGCTGGTCGTTCACGTGACACATGATGCCTGCCGCCAGGCCGAGAAGTGCAGGCGGTAGCGTTTCGCGACGGTGGCGCAGGACACAGGTGATCGAGCTGACGAACTGATCGGCGGACTGGACGGGCGGCTGATCGCCGGTCGCTTCCGTCTGGACCAGGTCGTGTCGGCCGGCGCCAACACGGTCATCGTCGATGCCCTCGACATCGAGACCAATCAGCCGGTCACCGTCAAGCTGGTCAGGCCGGAACTGGCGGCGTCCACCGAGTTCCGCGCTGCGTTCCGGCGGCACGCCGAGGTGGCGATCGCGCTGTCCCACCCGAACATCGCCACCGTCATCGGCTCGGGCGAGGTCGATCTCGGTACCACGTCGACCGTCTACTGGGTCGTCGAGTACCTCGGTGGTGGCAGCATGCGCGACCTCCTCGACCGCGGTCGGCTCCTCGCTCCGTCCCAAGCGCTCGTCGTCGGGCTCGAGGCGTGCCGCGCGCTCGACGCCGCCCACCAGCGCGGCATCGTGCACACCGAGTTGACCCCGTCGAAGATGGTGTTCGGCGACGATCGACGGCTGCGGGTCGTCGATTTCGGGTTCGCCCGGTTGCTCGGAGCGGCCGCGTGGGCCGACCCGGCGACCGTCCCGACCCACGTCGCCCGCTACGCATCACCCGAGCAGGCGCTCGGCGAGGAGGTCGGCGTGAAAACCGACGTGTACGCGCTGACCCTGTCCTTGATCGAGGCGGTGACCGGCTCGGTTCCGTTCGCCGCCGACTCGACCGTCGCCACGCTGGCGGCGCGCGTCGGCAAGCTCATGCCGGTCTCGGCCGACCTCGGATCGCTGGCTTCGGTCCTCGAACGCGCCGGTCGCCCCGAGCCGGAGGATCGCTCGACCGCCGCCGAGTTCGGCCGGGCGCTCGTCCAGGCGGCGAGCAAGCTGCCCCGGCCCGAACCGATCCCGATCGTCGCCGGGGGGTTGTTCGCCACCTCGGAGCTGCGCCGACCGAGCGACCCGACCGGCGGGCTCGCCCGGCCGCCCGACGAGGCCGACCAGACCGAGGGTGCAGCGGGTGCCGCCGCCGCTGCGGCCGGCGCCGCTGCGGTCGCCGGCGCCGTGGCGGGCGCGGCGGTGGCGGATGCGGCGGCGAGCGGTCGACCGCCCGATCCCGGGGTCGTCGTCGGAGATGCCGATCGTGCTTCGGGCGCGGGGGAGGCGCCGGCCGATGAGCTGGCGGTCGCCGACGGTGTGCCCCCGGTCGACCCCCCGGCGCCCGGAGCGGTCGCCGTGGCGGCGAGCGGGACCGCCGACGCTCCGCCCGCCGACGACCAAGCGGCCGAGGGCGATGCCCCCGGCGCAGATTCGGCAGGCCCCGATGCGGGCCAGCCCGGCGACGCCGTCGAATCCGGGATGGCGGCGGGCCTGGTAGCACCACCTGCGGTCACCGCTGAGGCCGCCGACGCGACGGGTCGGTCCGGCGGCGACCCGGCCGACGCCGACAGCGCAGCGCGCTCAGGCGGCGCCGCGATCCTCGCCGGTGGAGTCGCCGCCGCAGCCAGCACCGACGGAACGGACGGGTCGGCTGGTGCCGACGTGCCAGCGGGCGCCGACACCGCGGCCGGCGTGGACACCGCGGCCGGACTGGACGGGTCCGCCGGCACCGGCGCCGCAGACAGCGCGGACGGGTCGGCGGGCACCGACGTCGTCACAGACGGCGCGGACACCGCAGCCGGCGCGGCACTGGTCGCCGCTGGTGCGGTCGGCGACGCTCCGCTCGTGGTGGTGACCGACATCGCCGACCCGCCGACCGGGGCCGTCGAGGTCGGCACGAACGGCAAGCCGGCCGTCGAGCCGACCGTCCCGATGCCGATCACCGGTGGCCCTGGTCCGGCGCCGGCGGTCTACGACGAGGAACGACCGAGGCGCTCGGTCGCCAAGATCCTCGTGCTGACCCTCGTCGTGCTGCTCGGCCTCGGGGCGCTCGGCTACGCGGGCTGGTTGCTGCTGCGGACCAAGTCGTTCGACGTTCCTGATCTCGCCGGCGTCAACGAGAGCATCGCGTTGAACGAGGTCGCCGGGAACGGCTGGGTGATCATCACGACCCGGGAGCGCAGTGATGAGGAACCGACGATCGACAACGTCATCCGCACCGAGCCCGGTCCCGGCGTGCGCCTCGACGAGGGCGAGGAGTTCCTGCTGGTGGTCAGCGACGGCCCGCTGCTGCGCACGCTCGACGAGTACGCCGGTCGGCCGGTGTCCGAGGTCGAGTCCGAGCTGCGCGAGCAGCGTCTCGAGCCGGTCGTCGAGGTACGCGAGTTCTCCGAGACGGTGCCGCTCGACAGCGTCGTGTCCTGGCGCGTCCAGGGCGACGATGCGGCCACCGCCGGCTCGCAGGTGCTCCCGGAGACGACGATCCTGCTCACGGTGTCCGACGGCCCGGCGCCGCGGCCGGCACCTGCGCTCTCCGGGTTGCTCGTCGAGCAGGCCCAGGTCGAGGTCGAGTCGCTCCAGCTCGTGTTCGTCCGCGGCGACGACGTGTTCAGTGAGACCGTACCGATCGGTGTCGTCGTCAGCCAGGAACCGGCGGCCGGCACCCTGATCCCTCGCGGCGGCGGGATCACGGTCCAGGTGTCGAAGGGGCCAGACCTGGTGCCCGTCCCCGACCTCAGCGGTCTGAGCTACCCCGACGCCGAGGTGCTGCTGCGCGAGACCGGCTTCGTCATCGGCAACCTGCTCGGCACGACCGAAGGCACCTTCGTGTCGATCACGATCAACGGCGACTCGGTCGCACCGGGCGATCTGTTCCTGCGCGGGACGGTCGTCGATCTGATCTTCCTCTGACGACGACCTGATCGCTGCCCTGGCCTGAAATCGTCGTGCGGCCCGGCCGGTCGCTACGGTTCGCTGCCATGACCTCGCTCGACGGACGCGTCGCCATCATCACTGGCGCCGGACGTGGCATCGGCCGCGAACATGCGCTGTTCTTCGCTGCCGAGGGCGCCAAGGTCGTGGTCAACGATCTCGGAGGGGCCAACGACGGCGCCGGTCGTGACACGACGCCTGCCGAGGAGGTCGCAGCCGAGGTACGCGCTCGCGGTGGCGAGGCGGTGGCCAACAGCGAGGACGTCGCCGACTGGGCTGGTGCGCAGCGCCTCGTCCACGCTGCGATCGAGCGGTTCGGTGACCTCGACGTGCTGGTCAACAACGCCGGGATCCTGCGCGACCGGGCGATCGTCAACATGACCGAGGACGAGTGGGACTCGGTGATCGCCGTCCACCTCAAGGGCCACTTCGCCCCGACCCGTTTCGCCGCCGCCTACTGGCGGGAGGAGTTCAAGGCCGGGCGCGGCAAGCGGCGCAACCTCGTCCACACGTCGAGCACGTCGGGTCTGTTCGCCAACCCCGGTCAGTCGAACTACGGCGCGGCGAAGTCCGGGATCGCCACGTTGAACCAGATCGCGGCGAAGGAGCTGGCGCGGTACGACGTGGTCTCGAACTGCATCGCTCCCGCGGCGCGGACCCGGCTCACCATGGCCACGCCGGGCCTGGAACAGATCATGTCGCCGAAGGAGCACGGGTTCGACGAATGGGATCCGGCCAACGCGTCACCGCTCGCCGCGTACCTGGCGACGGTCGGGTGCGCGGTCACCGGGGAGATGTTCTTCGTCCAGGGTGGCGTCGTCAAGCGAGTCCGCTCCTGGGAGATGGGCGAGACGTTCGAGCACTCGGGCACCTGGTCGGTCGACGGCCTGGCCGACGCGCTCAGCGGGTTGCTGGAGCGCAACGACGCGTTCAGCGGGTGACGTCGTCGATCACTCGGCGGTGATCGCCTTGATCTCGGCGGCGATCTTCTCGGCGAACTCGTTGTCGGGAATCGCTGTCTGCATCGCGAGCATCTGCATCATGTCCCCCTGCACCTTGATCCTGCCGGCCATGAACGCCTGCATCGCGATCGTCTGGTCCTGGTAGACGAACAGCGCCTTGGCGGTGTCGTAATCGGTCGTGATCGTGGTCTGGGCGTGTTCCAGCTCGCCGAGCTCGAGCACGAGCGAGCCCTCCGAGGTGTCGAGGTGGCAGCGGACCTCACCATCGCCGAACGGCACGTCGAGGATGACCAGGTTGATGCTGATGCTGGCCGGGATGTCGGGCACCTCGTCGGCGTACTTCTCCCGGATCGCGCGAGCGCTGGTCATCCAGTCTGTGGACAGGAACGGGTAGGTCATATGCGCCTGACTGTAGCGGCGCGCGGCGCACGGTGACCGAGCCTGGCGACCGGCCCGATCGAGGACGTCAGGGTTCGATCGTCTCGATCGCAGTGGTGAGCGAGTCGAGGAACGGGTGGTCGAGTTCGAAGCCGAGGCCCGGCGTGGTCGGGACGGCGACATGGCCGTCCTCGATCGTGATCGGGTCGGTGACGATGTCGCGGGCGTAGAACCGTGTCGACGCACTGATGTCGCCGGGGAGCGTGAAGCCGGGCAGCGCGGCGAGCGCTGCGTTCGCCGCCCGCCCGATCCCGGTCTCGAGCATCCCGCCGCACCACACCGGGATGCCCCTGGTGACGCAGAGGTCGTGGATCCGCACCGCCTCGAGGTACCCGCCGACCCGGCCGGGCTTGATGTTGGCGACCTCACAGGCGCCGAGCTCGATCGCGTCGGCGGTCGTCGCTGCGGAGACGAGCGACTCGTCGAGGCAGATCGGCGTGTCCACCTCGGCGGCGAGCCGGGCGTGCCCGACGATGTCCTCCTCGGGCAGCGGCTGCTCGATCAGCAGCAGGTCGAACCCGTCGAGCCGCCGGAGGTGGGCGCCGTCGGTGCGCCGGTACGCCGTGTTGGCGTCGACCTGGAGCGGCATGGCCGGCCCGATCAGCTCGCGCACTGCAGCGACCTGGTCGATGTCCGATCCGGGCTCGATCTTGAGCTTGATCCGGACGTAGCCGTCGTCGACGTACCCCTGCACGGATGCGAGCAGGTCCTCGACCGTGTCGTGGATCCCCACGCTGACGCCGCTCGGGATCCGTGTGCGGCCGGCACCGAGGAACTCGGCGAACGACCGATGCTCGGCGCGGAGCTGGGCATCGAGGAATGCCATCTCCAGCGCCCCCTTCGCCATCGGGTGCCCGTGGAGCTTGGCCATGCTCGGTGCGACATCGGCAGCTTCGATCGGGCCGGCGGCGAAGAGGCGGGGGAGCAGGTGGTGGGTGATCACGTGTTGCGCGCCGTCGACGTACTCCGGCGAGTAGCTCGGCTCGCTGAGCGCGACACACTCGCCCCAGCCCTCCGTCGTCGTCCCGTCTGCGGCGCGGACCTCGACGCGGATGAGCAGGATGTCGCGCGCGGTCTGCGAGCCGAAGCTCGTCCGGAACGGTGCGACGAGCGGCATCGCGATGCGGCGGAGCTCGACTCGGTGGAGGGTGTAGGTCATGCCGGTCCGATCACGTAGTTGCCGTCGCAGGTGAAGCCGGTGATCCGCCGGCCCGCGGCCAGCGCACCGGCGAGCCCGGCCCGCGTCTCGGCCCTCCACGCGGCAACCGCCGCCGGATCGGTCCGGCGCAGCGCCACGATGTCCTCCGGGGTCGCGACGAGGTCGGACCCGGGCACGGTGTCGCGACCGTCGCGCGGTGGACGTTCGCCGGCCGTCGGTACGTACCACTCGACGAGCAGGCGGTCGGACTCGTCACCGGCGTTGATCGCGTCGTCCATCACGCCGTAGAACGACACGAGGTACTTCCGCACCTCGACCCCGAGCACGGCGACATTGAACCATGCGTTGCGCCGGACGAGCGGATCGAACGTCCACACGATCCAGTCGATGCCGCGCGCCGCCGCCCAGTCGCGCTGGTGCGACTTCATCGCCCGCCCGATCCCCGAGTGCTGCACCCCGCTCACGACGCCGGTGACGTGGCTGTGGAGGGCGGCCTGCTCGCGATGCCGCGCCAGGAGGCCGACCGACGCGCCGATCATCGTCCCGTCGCGCTGCGTGTCGAACGCCGCACAGACGTAGCCGCCGGAGTGGCTGATCGCCATCATCATCTCCAACCGCACGAGCTCGGTGTCGGCGCCCCAGACCTCCTGGAAGACCTCGACCGCGCGCGACATCTCGCGAGCGTCGGAGAGGGTGCGGATCTCGATGCCCGGCGGTGACGCGGCGCGACCACCCGGCGGCCGAGCGGAACCCTCGGGCGATTCGATCGTGCTCATGTGACTCCGTCGTCGATGGGATCGGCGCGGTGGCCGGCGGGAGCCGCGCCGCGGGCTACACGGTATGCCACCCTGACCGCCAGCGCCTGCCGGATCTGCGGCCCGACGCGATCGGCGATCTCCTCGCGGTAGGTCGCGTCGGTCGTCAGCAACACGGTGAAGTACATCCCCGAGAACGAGCCGAGGAAGACCGACACCCGCAGCAGCGGCTCGGTCAGGAGCAGTTGCCGGTCGCCGAGCGCTCCGGTCGCCAGCACGGTGACCTCATCGATGCTGTCGAGGCGCATCCAGCCGGCGATCGTCCGCGCCTCCATGGTGAAGAAGCCGAACAGGACGAACAGCGACGTCAGTCCGATGACGACGAGCAGGATCTGGACCGCCTGTCCGAACAGCACCATCAGGCCGATGTTCAAACGGGCGCCGAGGGAGAGCGGCGTCGTCGGCGTGCCGGTGGTCGGCAACGCCACGCCGGCGGCCGGCGTGTGGGCGACGTTCGACCTCACGTCGTCCCAGGAGTCGAACGCGCTCAGATCGGCGATGAAGCGGGGGACCCGGCTGACGGCGAACGCCGCGGCGAGCAGGAAGAACGCGCCGACGACCACGTAGTACGCCGGGCCGTCGAGGCCACCGGCCAGCTCCCACACCTCGGCGTTGATGAACAGGAACGTGTTGAAGATCAGCAGCAGCGGCAGCGCCTTGGCGAGCAGCGTGGTCAGCTCGGAGAGCTGCCCGAACCCCTCCCGCACGCCCCAGCCCAGCAGCGGGCCGAGCCCGTAGGCCGACCAGACGTAGATCAGGGCGAGCAGCGCGGCGCCGAGCAGCAGGGATTCGAGTCCGTCGCCCGGCTGGCCGAACGCCACGGCGGGGAGGGCCGGCCCGATCAGGAAGACCGCCAGCTCCGGTGCGTCGATGTCGCCAGGGCGGGCGAAGGTCGGTCTCCCGCGCAGGCGGTTGGACAGCGCCCACGCGGCGATGCCGATGCCGACGCCGGTCACCGCTCCGAGCAGGTTCTGGAGGAGCGTCCAGCCCCGCAGGTCGATCGCGTTCAGGCACAACAGGAGGTAGGCGGCGCTCAGCAGCGGAACGGCTCGCGTCCACGTGTCGAGCACCGATCCCTCGGTGTCGGACTCGATGAAGTACGGCACGCCGCGGTCGACGAACCACTGGTCGATCTCGTCGGTCACCCGATTTCCGGTGCCGTCGCCACGGTGATCGTCCCGGCTCGGCATGCGGCCGACGGTAGTGCGTCGGGGGAGCGTGGTGAACGGTTCGTCAAAGGTCGTCGGCGATCGTGGAACCGGCCGGTGGTTCCCGATAGGTATGAGACCCATGGCTCGCATCCTGGTCACCGAACAGATCGCCGAAGGGGGCCTCGAACGGCTCCGTGCCGCTGGCCACGACGTCGACGTGCGGCTCGGGTTGTCCGCCGACCAGCTGCTCGCGACCGTGCGCGGCGCGGCGGCGTTGATCATCCGGTCGGCGACGAAGGTCGACGCTTCCGTGCTGGCGGCCGGCACCGACCTGATGGTCGTCGGTCGAGCCGGGATCGGGCTCGACAACGTCGACGTCACCACCGCGACGACCCGCGGGGTGATGGTGGTCAACGCGCCCCAGAGCAACATCGTGTCGGCGGCGGAGCACACGATGGCGCTGTTGCTCGCGTCGGCGCGCAACGTTCCTCAGGCCCATGCTGCGCTGGTGGCCGGACGGTGGGAGCGCAGCCGGTGGGAGGGCGTCGAACTCGCCGACAAGACCCTCGGCGTGGTCGGGCTCGGACGGATCGGCAAGCTGGTCGCCGAGCGGGCCAGGGGATTCGGGATGCGATTGACGGCCTACGACCCGTTCGTGTCCGACGAGCGGGCGAAGAAGCTGGGTGTCGAACTGCTGTCGCTCGACCAGATCGTCGCCGAGTCCGACTTCTTGACCATCCACCTGCCGAAGACACCCGAGACGATCGGGTTGATCAACCGCGACCTGCTGCTCAAGGCCAAGCCGTCGCTGCGGGTGATCAACGTCGCCCGGGGTGGCATCGTCGACGAGGCGGACCTCGCCGAGTGCCTGCGCGACGGCGTCATCGCCGGTGCCGCGCTCGACGTGTTCTCGACCGAGCCGATGACGGAGTCGCCGCTGTTCGGGATCGACTCGGTGATCGTCACGCCGCACCTCGGCGCGAGCACCCGCGAGGCGCAGGACAAGGCCGGCGACACGATCGCGTCGATGGTCGAGCTGGCACTCGCCGGCGACTTCGTGCCGTTCGCGGTCAACGTCAATGCCGCCGAGGCGAACGAGACGATCCGGCCGTACCTGCCGCTCGCCGAGCGGCTCGGCGGCTTGTTCGTCTCGCTGACCGGTGAGCTGCCGCCGGTGCTCGAGATCTGTACCGAGGGCGAGATCGCCGGGTACGACACACGGATCATCGAGCTGGCGGTGCTCAAGGGGTTCTTCGGGGCGATCTCCGACGAAGCGGTGACGTATGTCAATGCCCCGCAGCTCGCCGCCGACCACGGCGTCGAGGTGCGTGACGTTCAGTGCGCCCACTCGCCCGACTACGTCAACCTGCTCAAGCTGAACGGCGGCGGGCATTCGATCGCCGGCACGCTGTACGGGCCGCGTGGCGAGCAGCGCATCGTCAACATCGACGGCACGCCGTTCGACGTCCCGCCCGCCGATCACATGGTCGTCATCACCAACGACGACCGCCCCGGCGTGATCGGCACCGTCGGCACCGCGCTCGGCAACGCCGGCGTCAACATCGCCGACATGGACGTCAGCCGCGTCGACGGCTCCGGCACCGCCGTCATGCTGATCGCCCCCACCGAGGAGGTCCCCGCCGACGTGCTCGACGGCCTGCGGGCGTCACCGGGCATCTTGAGCGTCACGTCGCTGTCGGTATAGGTCCCTTCTCGATGGCACTCCGTCGAGGTGCCGCCAGGGTCAGCGGCCGATCCGGCCGGTCTCCGGTCTCGCGGGGATCTCGGAGTCGGTCGGCTGCGGCCGATTGAACGCTTCCGCGAGTCGTGCGAGCCCGTGCCGCTCCGCCTGCTTCGTGCCCAGGGTCGAGGTCGCTTCCAGCGGCGACGGTCGGGGCCGAACGCCTCTTGTCCCACGGACAGGGGGTTCCTACGGTGGAAGTGACCGACAGGGGTGAGGGTGATCGACATGGGTGCTCGCCGAATGTCGTTTGGCCGTGTGATGGGGTTCGCGGTGTTGCTCGCCGCGGCGGGCATCGTGGCTGCGCCGGGCGCGAAGGCGCAGACGGGATCGCAGGATCTCCCGCAGCCGCCGCCCGTCCGAGTCGACGGTGACATCGCTCTCGGGAGCGGCGACCTGCGCGACATCGTGCGGGCGCTCGACGGCGCCGGCGACGAGGCGAGGAGGTCGCCGATCCTGGTCGAGGTGCTCCACGACACCGCCGACGCCGAGATCGTCGCGCTGGTCGAGGCGCTCGGCGGCACGGTCGACGGGTCGGTACCCGGTGAGGTCGTCGAGGCGCTGGTCCCCGCCGACCGCCTCGTCGAACTCGAAGCCGCTCCCGGCGTCGAGTCCGTCCGACCGCCGCTGCTGGCGAACGCCCTGCTCGATTCCACCCCGTCCGCGCCGACCGAACTGGTCGGTCCGATCGTCGGCGAGGAGATCGCCAAGACCAAGGCCAACCTGTGGCACGCCGCCGGTACCACCGGCGCAGGCGTCAAGGTCGGCGTCGTCGACTACTTCGACAACGGCGCCTGGTCCTCGGCGCAGTCGACGGGCGAGGTACCGACCCCGGCCGACACGTTCTGCCGCTGGTACGGCTCGGCATGCGATATCTGGACCGGGGGTTCCGCGGACGGTACCGCGGTGAGCGAGATCGTCCACGAGATGGCGCCGAGCGCCCAGATCTATCTTGCGACCGCCGGTACGGCCTCGGACCTCCAGGCGGCGATCAACTGGTTCGACTCGATGGGCGTCGACATCATCACCCGCTCGCTGGGTGCCGAGTACGACGGGCCGGGAGACGGCACGGGACCGGTCGATGCCGTGGTCGACGATGCGGTCGCCAAGGGGATGACGTTCTTCAACTCGGCCGGGAACAGCGCCGGCGGGGCGTACTGGCGTGGTTCGTGGACCGACACCGACTCCGACGGCTGGCTCGACTTCACCCCCGGTGACGAGGTGATGGGCGTGATCTGCGGCTTCACCAACGGGCTGCGCTGGAACGACTGGGGCGCGAACAGGACCGACTATGACGTCTTCGAGGTCATCGGTTCCAGCCTCGTCCCGGTCGCCGTCGACGACCAAGGTGCGGGGGCGCCACCGCTCGAACACCCCGACATCTGCGACGAGACGGTCCGCTTCTTCGCCATCAACTTGTACGCAGCCGGCAACGGTACCGCCGGCGACGTGCTGGAGTTCATGGTGAACCATGGCGCGGTCGAGTACTGGTCGGACCCGTTTAGCGCCGGGCAACCGGCCTCGGACAGCGCCAACGCGGGCGCATTGTCGGTCGGGGCGATCGACCCCGCGATCGGCACGGTGATCGCCGGCTACAGCTCGCGCGGCCCGACCAACGACCTCCGCTTCAAGCCCGACCTCAGCGCCGCGTCGTGCGTCCTCAGCCACAGCTACAGCCCGTGCTTCAACGGGACGAGCGCGGCCACCCCGGTCGCCGCCGGCGCGGCCGCCCTCGTCCTGTCGGCGAACCCCTCGCTCCCGCCGGTGACGCTCAAGCAGTGGCTGTTGACCAATGCGATCGTCGACCGCGGCCCCGCGGGTTGGGACAACGACTACGGGGCCGGCGAGCTGATCCTGCCGGCACCCGTCGTCGCCACCGTTCCCGGCCCGCCGGCCAACGTGTGGGCGGCGCCGGCGGACTTCCAGGCGACGGTGTCGTGGCAACCGCCGGCATCGAATGGCGGCTCCCCGATCCTCGGCTACACCGTCACGTCTTCGCCGGGGGCGAAGACGTGCTCCACCGGCGGCCTGACGTGCACGGTGACCGGGCTGATGGGCGATACGGTCTACACGTTCACCGTGCGGGCGACCAACGCGATCGGCACCGGGCCGCCGTCGGCCCCGTCGCCGCCCGTGACCGTCGGGCCGATCGTCAACCCGCCCCTGCTGCCGCCGATCGTGACGATGAATCCGGTGCGGGTGTACGACTCACGTGGAGTGGGCGGGGCTCGTCCGGCCGGTTCGATCACGGAGGTGCAGGTGGCCGGTGTGAGTGGTGTTCCCGCTGATGCCGATGCGGTCGTGATGAACGTGACTGCGGTCGATGCGTGGGGTTGGGGGTTCATCACGGCGTTCCCGTGCGGGTCGTCGATGCCGACGGCGTCGAACCTCAACTACGTGGGTGGTCAGACGGTGCCCAACGCGGTGATCGCCAAGCCGGGTGCGGGTGGCAAGGTGTGCTTCTACACGTACAACGCGACCGACCTGCTCGTCGACATCAACGGATACGCCCCCGCCGGAATCGGCATGTCGACGATGAATCCGGTGCGGGTGTACGACTCACGTGGAGTGGGCGGGGCTCGTCCGGCCGGTTCGATCACGGAGGTGCAGGTGGCCGGTGTGAGTGGTGTTCCCGCTGATGCCGATGCGGTCGTGATGAACGTGACTGCGGTCGATGCGTGGGGTTGGGGGTTCATCACGGCGTTCCCGTGCGGGTCGTCGATGCCGACGGCGTCGAACCTCAACTACGTGGGTGGTCAGACGGTGCCCAACGCGGTGATCGCCAAGCCGGGTGCGGGTGGCAAGGTGTGCTTCTACACGTACAACGCGACCGACCTGCTCGTCGACATCAACGGATACGCCCCCGCCGGAATCGGCATGTCGACGATGAATCCGGTGCGGGTGTACGACTCACGTGGAGTGGGCGGGGCTCGTCCGGCCGGTTCGATCACGGAGGTGCAGGTGGCCGGTGTGAGTGGTGTTCCCGCTGATGCCGATGCGGTCGTGATGAACGTGACTGCGGTCGATGCGTGGGGTTGGGGGTTCATCACGGCGTTCCCGTGCGGGTCGTCGATGCCGACGGCGTCGAACCTCAACTACGTGGGTGGTCAGACGGTGCCCAACGCGGTGATCGCCAAGCCGGGTGCGGGTGGCAAGGTGTGCTTCTACACGTACAACGCGACCGACCTGCTCGTCGACGTCAACGCCTTTGCCACGTAGTCGACGCCCGAGGGTGACGCCTCGACGTCGGTGATCGACTCGGCGTCAGCTGGCGGTTGCCGGATCGCGCGTGGCCGGCGCCTCGGCCTCGCCTGAAGGAGCGGCAGCGGTGGGAGCGGGTCGCTCGCCGCGGTAGAAGAGCCACGTGACGGGGATCAGGTAGGCGAAGTACGCGAGGACGCTGATCCGCTCGGGGGCGGCGCTCCAGCCGAACAGGCCCCTCAGGAAGTCGTAGCTCGTCCCCTCGGCAAAGGGACCCGAGGAGATCTCCCACACTGGATCGGCGATGGCCGGCGACTCGATCTCGAACAGCTCGCGGAACTCGTGGAACCCCTTGGCAAAGAGGCCGGCGGCGAACAGGATCAACAACATGCCGGTGATCCGGAAGAACGACCGGAGGTCGACGCGGGCGCTGCCGCGGTAGAACGCAATGCCGATCACGGTGGCGATCGCCAGCCCGATCAGGCCGCCGACGACCACGGCACGCCCTGAGCTCGAGTTGGTCTCGGCCCCGAGCAGGAACAGTGCGGTCTCGAATCCCTCGCGGCCGACGGCGACGAAGGCGATGACGCTCAGCGCCCAGGGCGAGCTGGCGAGGGCCTGGTCGATCTTGCCGTGGAGCTCGCCGGAGATGTTGCGCGCGTTGCGCCGCATCCAGAAGATCATCCACGTCAGCACGCCGACGGCGGCGAACGCCAGCGTCCCTTCGATCGCCTGCTCCCATTTGCCCTCGAACTCGCCGATCGCCACGTTGAACAGCACGCCGGTCACGATGCTGGCGACGGCGGCGGCCGCGACACCGATCCACATCGCGGGGAGGTACTGCGAGCGGTCGGTCTTGACGAGGTACGCGGCGATGATCGCGACGACCAGGGAGATCTCCAGGCCTTCGCGCAGTGTGATGAGAAGAGCAGCACCCATATCGACTGAATGATAGGCACACCTAACACCCGATGGCAAGCGAGGTCACAACACGGGCTGGTCGGTGGCGGAACCGACCGGCGGCGATGCGATCAGAGCCAGCCGCTGCGCTTGAAGTACCGGTACAGCACGGCCACGACCATCGCCATCGCCCCGAGGACCAGCGGGTAGCCGATCCGGGTATGGAGCTCGGGCATCGAGTCGAAGTTCATGCCATAGATGCCGGCGATCATCGTGGGGACCGCAGCCATCGCGACCCACGCGCTGATCTTGCGCATGTCGTCGTTCTGCTGGACGCTGATCTGGGTCAGGCTGGCGGTCAGCGCGGCGTCGAGCAGGCCCGACAGCGAGTGCGCCCGGGTGACCGCGCGGTCGAGTTGGTCGACCGATTCGTTGAGGTCGGCGACGATCTCCTCCGGCATCGTCCGTCCGAGGACCCGGAGGAGCCGGTTGAGCGGATCCTGGAGCGTGTCGATGGCGACCAGCATCCGGCGAACCTCACGCTTGAGCCGGTAGAGCCGCTCGACCGGTTGCCGGCGGGTGTCGGAGAAGACGTCGCGCTCGACCTGGATCGCGTCGGTCTCGAAGCCGTCGAGGGCCGGGCCGTAGTCGTCGATCACGCGGCCGACGACGGCTGCGAGCACGGCCATCGGCCCGAGCCGCAGCCGTTCGGGGTCGCGTTCGAGCGCCGCCCTGACCGGCGCGAGCTGGCTCGCCTGACCATGCCGGATCGAAACGATCGACCGCGGCCCGACCAGCAGGGTCATCTCCCCGAGGGCCACCGTCTCGTTCTTGTCGACGTACCGCGCGGTGCGCAGCACGAGCTGCGCGGTCGGGCCGTCCACACTCAGCACCGGGCGGGCGTGCGGTGCCAGCACCTCGGCCGGCTCCACTTCGTCGAGTTCGAGGGCCTTGCAGCTCGCGCCCAGCTCGTCTTCGGTCGGAACGCGCAGCCCGAGCCAGACGAACCCGCCGGGGTCGGTCCCGGCGGCCCGGTCGTCGCCCGGTGAATCCGCGGCGGAGCCGATCCGCCACCGGCTGAGCGACTCCGGGCTCGGGTCGACGTCGACCCGCTCACCGTCGATGTACGCCGCGCAGTCGATGATCACGGCGACAGTCTCCCCCGAAATCCGACGCTCCGCACCCGTACCCGCCCGTGTCGTGCGGCCGAACGGCCCGGCCGATGCTGCTCGGACGGGCGGGCGCCGGGACCGCGATGCGGTCGGCGCCGACCTGCGCTCATCGGATCGGCTGGCGAGGCGCCGAGTCCGCCGCCGCCCGTGCCGGCGCGTCGACCACCGTGACGATCAGCCAGGCGACCGCACTCCACAGGACGTAGCACGCGGCGACCGCCGTCGATCCGAGCACGACACCGGTCGCGTTGGCGATGATGTCGTTTCGCTCGACCGTCCGGCTGATCGAGAGCGTCCCCTGCGCCAGTTCGATCACAACGCTGCTTGCGAACACGCCGAGCGCCCCGTAGGCGAGCCCGCGCCACGTCCACAGCGCCAGTCCGACGAGCGCCGCGGCGATCGCCCAGATCGCGACGTGGACGATGAAGTCGCTCTGCGGGACGCGCCCGCCGGGCAAGCCGGCGCTCGCGCCGGCGTCGATGCGGTCCCAGAGGCGCCGAGCCGGTTCACCGAAGATGCGGCGCAGCACCCCGGGCGCCCGATCCGAGAGCAGCAGCGCGCCGTTGAGCAGCAGCATTGCGACGCCGAGCAACCCGGCGAACACGCGGACCCCGACCGGGGGGCGCCGGCGAGGGCTCGGCCGCACGCCGCCCTCGGGGGCGTCCAGGCGATACTCGACGACATGTCCCACGAGATCACCCTAGGGTCGCCGGGTGGCCCCTCGACCGCGGCGATCGCCGACGCGTCGACGGACCCGGCCGGCGGTCACGGCGCTCCGAGCGCGGCCTGTGTCTCCTGCGCCGCTGCCCGGGCCGCCTCGGCGAAGTCGTGGCCGGAACCGGCGTACAGGATCGCCCGGCTCGAACTGACGATCAGGCCGGTCCCGGATGCATCGACGCCGTGGCGGACCACCTCGGCCGCGTCACCGCCCTGCGCGCCGACACCGGGGACGAGGATCGGCAGTTCGGGGGCGATCGCCCGGACCGCGGCGAGCTCTTCGGGGTAGGTCGCGCCGACGACGAGGCCGCAGTCGCCGAGCTCGGACCAGCGGGTGGCGACGAGTTCGGCGACGTGGGCGAAGAGCGGTCGACCGTCGGCGATCAGCGACTGCACGTCGCCGCCCCCCGGATTGCTCGTCCGGCAGAGCGCGAGCACGCCGCCGCCGTGGGCGAAGTACGGCTCGACCGAGTCGGTGCCGAGGTACGGGTTGACCGTGACCGCGTGCGCGGCATACCGCCCGAACGCCTCGCGCACGTAGTGCTCGGCGGTCGGGCCGATGTCACCGCGCTTGGCGTCGAGGATCAGCGTGACGTCCGGGTACCGCTCCCGGACGTGGTGGCAGATGCGCTCGAGCGCCGGCTCGGCGCGCTGGCTGGCGAAGTAGGCGATCTGCGGTTTGAACGCGCAGACGAGGTCGGCGGTCGCGTCGACGATCGCCAGGCAGAACCGCTCGATCGCGTCGGGCAGCCCGTCGAGCGGCGCCGGCATCCGGGCCGGATCGGGGTCGAGCCCGACGCACAGCATCGAGCACGACGCAGCCCACGATCGCTCGAGCTGCTCGTGGAATCCGGTCACCGCAGCGACGCTCGCGCGCGGCCGGTCACTCCTCGACGGTGATCGCCGCGGTCGGGCACAGATCGGCGGCCTCGTGGACCGTTCTGGCGAGAGTGGGGCCGGGGTTCGGCTGGAGGACGTAGAGGAAGCCGTCGGAGCGCACTTCGAACACCTCGGGACACACCTGGGCGCACGCCCCCGTCGAAGCGCACAGGTCGTAGTCGACGGTCACCTTCATCGGGTCGTCCCTTCGTCGTGGCGGCGGTTCACGCCTTGGCCTGTCGATACCCGTCGGCGATCGCCGCCTCGGCGCTCGTGTAGCAGCGCTCGGGCCGCGTCCGCGCGTAGAACTGGCCGCCGGGCACGTGGAAGATCCCCGAGTTGTCGTTGGCCTTGATCGGATGGCCGACCGGGCACGAGCCGTCGTCGTTGGGACTGACCCACGCCGGCCCGTTGCTCCCACCCGGGTGGGCGTCGGGTGTCGCCGCGTCGGGTGTCGCCGGGCTGGCCCCGTTCGGGCCGGCCGTCCGGAGCGGAGGCCACGGCGCGAGCGCCCGCGTTTCCCCGCCGGCCCGGCCGCGCAACCACGAGTAGGCGGCGCCACCGATCGCGCCGAGCACCGCGATCCAGAGCGCTCGCCGTACCAACACGATCTTGGACATTCCCCGAACACTAGTGGCCGTGCCACGATCGGTGCTCAACCGCGGTCCGGGGTGGCCGGTCCGGGTCAGTCGTGCTGCCGCTCGAACGCGGCGAGCACCGCCTGGAGGGAGGCGGTGGTGATGTTGGAGTCGGTGCCGACGCCCCAGCGGACCTGCTGGTCGCCGCGGACGGACTCGATGTAGGCGACGGCCATGGTGTCGGCTCCCTGCCCGAGCGCGTGCTCGGCGTAGTCGATCACGTCGAAGTCGCCGCCGACGTCGTTGCCGAACTCGGCGACCAGCGCATGGACGAACGCCTCGACCGGACCCTCGCCCTCGCCGCGGATCGACGCCGGCTGTCCCTTCATCTCGATCTGCGCCTGGATCGTCGTGTGCCCCCGGCCGTCGATGGTCTTCGTGTGCAGCTCGTGGCTCTGGAGCACGTACCGAGGTTCGACGGGCAGGTACTCGGCCTGGAACTGGTCCCACATGACCGCCGGGCTGATCTCGGTGCCCGAGTCCTCGGTGATGTGCTGGATCGTCCGTGAGAACTCGATCTGCAGGCGGCGCGGCAGGTCGAACCCGTGCTCGGTCTTCATCACGTAGGCGACACCGCCCTTGCCGGATTGGCTGTTGACCCGGATCACGGCCTCGTAAGAGCGGCCGACGTGCTTGGGGTCGATCGGCAGGTAGGGGACACCCCATTCGGCGTACTCGCCGGTCGCCGGGTCGCGGCGAGCGTCGAGCGCGTCGAGCCCCTTCTTGATCGCGTCCTGGTGGCTCCCCGAGAACGCGGTGTAGACGAGGTCGCCGACGTAGGGGTGGCGAGGATGGACGGGCAACCGGTTGCAGTACTCGGCGGTCCGTCGCAGCTTGTCGATGTCGGTGATGTCGAGCCGAGGGTCCACGCCGTTCATGAACAGGTTCATCGCCAGGTTGACGACATCGACGTTGCCGGTTCGCTCGCCGTTGCCGAACAGCGTGCCCTCGACCCGATCGGCACCCGCCATCACGCCGAACTCGGCTGCGGCGACCGCGCAGCCGCGGTCGTTGTGCGGGTGCAGCGACACGATCACCGAGTCGCGATCGCGGATCGACCGCCCGAACCACTCGATCACGTCGCCGTAGACGTTCGGGGAGTAGCACTCGACCGTCGCCGGCAGGTTGAGGATGATCGGGTCGTCCGGAGTCGGTCCGATCACGTCCATCACCGCTTCGCAGACCTCGATCGCGTACTCCGGCTCGGTCAGCGTGAAGCTCTCCGGGCTGTACTCGTAGCGGATGACCGACCCGGCGAGCCGCGCCTCGTGTTCCTTGCACGTACGGGCGCCCTCGACCGCAACGTCCTTGATGCCCTCCTTGTCGAGCCGGAACACGACCTCGCGCTGGAGCGGATTGGTCGAGTTGTAGAAGTGGACGATCGCCCGCGGCACCCCGCGCAGGCCTTCGTACGTGCGCTCGATCAGCTCCGGACGGCACTGCGTCAACACCTGGATCCAGACGTCGTCGGGGATCAGGTCGTCCTCGATCAGCTTGCGCAGGAAATCGAAGTCCGGCTGGCTGGCCGACGGGAACCCGACCTCGATCTCCTTGAAGCCCATCGCCACGAGTTCCTCGAACATCCGCAGCTTGCGTACGGGGTCCATCGGGTCGATCAGCGCCTGGTTCCCGTCGCGAAGGTCGACCGAGCACCAGGTCGGCGCGCGGTCGATCACCCGATCGGGCCAGGTGCGGTCGGCGAGCACGATCGGCACGAAGGGCGAGTAGTGCTCGAAGCGCATCGTCTTCGGGGTGGCGGGTTGCGGGGGCATCGGTTTCTCCTGTCGGAAGGAAGCGGGGTGGGCGGAGCGAACGGGGCGGAAAAAGCAAGAACCCCCCGGCCGGGTGGGCGGGGGGTGCGGGCGAACGCGGCGTATGGAGCGCTCGCCCTACGTAAGAAGGAGCAGTCCGGCGTTCGACGACATCTTCATCAACCTAACACGGCATCGGCGTGCCGCCAACCACACTTGAGCACGGTCGGCCGCCGCAGCCGGGCGCTCGATCCCACCTCCCGCCCGAGCGGAGACACCCGGCCGCCGGTGCCGCCCGGTACGCTGCTGCGCAACATGACAGATCAAGTAGCCCGGCGGGGCGCACCTCGCCGGAAGCGGAGTCCCCGTCGCACCTCTCAGGGTCAAGACGGCGGACACGTCAACACGTCGAACCTGACGACGACCAACATCCTCCCTCCGGTCGAAGCGCCCACCGGCTTCTTCGAGCTCGGCGTTCCCGAGCGGATCGACGACGGGCTCGCCGCGGCCGGGTTCGCCCAGCCGTTCGCCATCCAGACCGAGGCGATCCCGGTCGCCATGCTCGGCAAGGACGTCTGCGGGCGGGCCAAGACCGGTTCGGGCAAGACGCTGGCGTTCGGCGTGCCGATGTTGGCCCGGATCACCGACGTCGCCGAGCCGCGGCGTCCGCTCGGCCTGGTGCTGGTCCCGACCCGCGAGCTCGCGGTGCAGGTGGCCGAGGTGCTGCAGCCGGTCGCCCAGCACGCCGGCATGACCGTGCTCCCGGTGTACGGCGGCGCGTCGCGGCACCACCAGATCGAGGAGTTGGCCAAGGGCGTCGAGGTCGTCGTGGCCACGCCGCTGCGGCTGATCGACCTGCTCAAGTCGGGCGAGGTCGATGTCTCCGACTGCCAGATCGTCACGCTCGACGAGGCCGACCGGATGGCCGACGACGGGTTCACGCCGCAGGTCGAGTGGATCCTGCGCCACTGCACCGGCCGCAACCAGACGATGCTCTTCTCGGCGACGCTCGACGGCGACGTCGCGCACCTGATCAGGCACTACCAGACCGATCCCGAGACCGTCGCCATCGCCGAATCGAACGACTCGGTCGGCACGATGCACCACCTCTTCCTCGCCGCGCACCACATGGACAAGGACAAGGTCATCGGTGCGATCGGCACCAGCATCCCGAAGGTCCTCGTGTTCTGCCAGACCAAGCGTCAGTGCGACCGGGTGGCGCGCAACCTGCAGGACCTCGGCATCAACGCGTCGGCGATCCACGGCGACATGCAGCAGAGCGGGCGCGAGCGGGCGATGCGGCGCTTCGCCGAGGGTGATCTGTCGGTCCTGGTCGCCACCGACGTTGCCGCCCGAGGGATCGACATCGACGACATCGGCGCGGTGATCCATTACGAACCGGCCAAGGACGTCAAGGACTACCTGCACCGTTCCGGTCGCACCGCGCGCGCCGGGCGCGACGGCTGGGCGGTCACGCTGGTCGAGTACAACCAGCACACGCAGATGCGCATCATCCAGCGCGGGATGCGGTTGCCGACCGAGAAGCCGATCGAGGTCTTCTCCAACGATGTCCGTCTCCTGCGTCTGAGCGACTTCGAAAACGACTGACCTGCGTGAACACCTCGGTCTGACACCGGGTGTTCACGCAGGGGTGTGCTCGGGTACCGTCCGATCCATGGACGCCACCACCGTCGCCGCCCGCTGCAACGACAACTGGGACGGCATCGTGCCGGTGCTCCACGACTACATCGCGATCCCCAACGTCTCGCAGGACTTCGACCCCGACTGGCGAGAGCACGGCTTCATGGCCGACGCGGTGCAGCTGATCGCCGAGTGGTGTCGCGAGCGTCGCATCCCGGGCCTGAGCGTCGAGGTCCACGAGCTGCCGGGCCGGACGCCGATGATCGTGATGGAAATCCCACCGAGCGGCGCGGGCTCGGCCGACGACACGGTCTTGCTCTACGGCCACCTCGACAAGCAACCCGAGATGGAGGGTTGGCGCGACGGGCTCGGGCCGTGGACGCCGGTGCTCGACGGCGACCGGTTGTACGGGCGGGGCGGCGCCGACGACGGGTACGCCGCGTTCGCCAGCCTGAGCGCGATCGAGGCGGTCCACGCGGCGGGCGGTTCACACACACGCTGCATCGTGCTGATCGAAGCCGGCGAGGAGTCGGGTTCTCCCGACCTGCCGGCGTACATCGAGGCGCTGGCCGATCGGATCGGCACGCCGAGCCTGGTCGTCTGCCTCGACTCGGGCTGCATCGACTACGACCGGATGTGGGTGACCACCTCGCTGCGCGGGCTGGTGTCGGGCGTGTTGACCGTCGACATCGTCACCGAGGGGCTGCACTCCGGCGACGCCTCCGGCATGGTGCCGGACACGTTCCGCATCGTGCGCCAGCTCCTCGACCGCGTCGAGGACGCGGTGACCGGCGCCGCGCGCCTGCCGGAGCTCGCGGTCGAGATCCCCGCCAACCGCGTGCGCGAGGCCGAGGCGACCGCGGCGGAGATCGGAGCGATCGCCGATCACTACCCGTTCGTCGACGATGCCGAACCGACCACGCACGACCCGGCCGGTCAGCTCCTCGCCCGCACCTGGCACGCGACGCTGAGCGTGATCGGTGCCGACGGGCTCCCGCCGACCGCGCGCGCCGGCAACGTGCTGCGCCCGCGCACGACGCTCAAGCTCTCCTTCCGGCTCCCGCCGACCTGCGACGCGCCGGCGGCGGCATCGGCGATCAAGGAGGCGTTCGAGTCGCATCCGCCGTACGGCGCGCTGCGTCGCGTTCGATCGGGTCGAGACCGGCCCCGGCTGGAACGCGCCGGCGATGGCACCGTGGCTCGTCGACGCGCTCGACGCCGCGTCGACTGCGTCGTTCGGGCAGCCGGCCCGTACGTTCGGCGAGGGCGGGTCGATCCCGTTCATGGGCATGCTCGGTGAGCGGTTCCCGGACGCGCAGTTCGTGATCAGCGGCGTGCTCGGACCCGACGCCAACGCCCACGGCCCCAATGAGTACCTGCACCTGCCGACCGCCCGTCGGCTGACGATGGCGGTCGCCCACCTCCTCGATGCCCACGCCACGCGCTGATCGCTTCGTCGCCCGTCAGGGAGAACTTCGCGCTCCGATCTGGCGCGCCCACCGGGGAGCGGTTACCTTCTGACTCCTCGCAGTCTGTGCGCCCGTGGCGACGGCGGTCGTCCGTACAGACTGACCCAGGGGGGTCCTCATGAGGTCTGGCACTCGCACATCGCTCCGGCTCGCGCTCGCAGCTGCGCTGGCGGCGGGCACGCTCGTCGCGACGCAGTCGACGTCGAGTGCCGTCCCACCGGCTCCCGGGTCGGTCTTCGACGACTTCGAGGACAACGACACCTCCGACTGGGGCTTCTTCGGCGGCAACATGGCCGGTGGCGGAGGCGGCGCCCTCGACGACCGCCCGAAGGAGGGCTCGTACTACTTCAGCACGGGCTGGGGCGGTGAGGGAACCGCCAGCGGCTTCTACGGCGGGGCGTTCAAGAACCTGCCGAACGGCTCGCAACTGACCCTGCCCGCCGACCCCTGGTTCAACGTGTGGGTGTACAACCAGAGCAATGCCACGGTCGACTCCTACACCCTCGAGATCACCATCCGCGAGGATCTGAACGGCGACGGCTGGACCAACGGCCTGGACGACTCGTTCCGCCTCGACACGACGTTCACGAGCAGTTCCTTCGACGACCAGTGGACGATCCTCAGCGCCCCGGTCAGCAGCTTCACGGATGTCTTCACCGGTGGTGACGGCACGTTCAACGGCAACCTCGACGAGATGGTCCTCGTGATCGCCGGCGTCCAGGGAGGCTCGGGCAGCACGGTCGAGGTCGACTTCGACCAGATCACGTTCACGTCCGGTGCCCCGGCGGCGTTCGCCGACGTCGTGTTCGACGACATGGATCACGGCAACCCATTCGGCAACGGCTGGTTCGCGTTCAACGGCGACGTCGGCGGTGGCGGCATCGGCCCGAACGGCGACGTGCCGCCCGTCGACGGCGGGGCGTTCTCGCTCGACAGCGGCTGGGGCTCGGGCGGTACGCCCGGCTTCTACGGCGGCTTCGGCCGTACGAACCCGAGCGACCTGTCGGGCACCGAGTACTTCAACTTCTGGATCGACCCCAACGCCGGCCAGGACTACACCCTCGAGATCAACCTCCAGGACGACGACAACGGCGACGGCGCGATCAACCCGGCCGACGACGACGAGTTCCAGTACAACTGCGTCGTCTCGGCGACCGGCCCGTGCGCGACCAGCGGCGGCGGCTGGCAGCTCGTCTCGATCCCGCTGGCCGACTTCTTCGACGACAACAGCTTCCTCTTCGGCGGCAACGGCGTCCTCGACCCGACCCCGTCGCCACGTGGCGGCAACGGTGACCTGGTCAACGCATTGATGGTCGTGATCGGCACCGGCAGCGACGTCAACTTCCGCACCGACTACTGGACCTTCAGCCAGCGTGCGGCCGTCGCCGGCACCCCGGCGACGATCGTCGACGACTTCGAGAGCGGGATCGCCCCGGCGGTGCCGTGCGCCCCCAGCGCCCCGCCGCTCGGCTTCTGCACGTTCAACGGCGCCGGCAGCTCCGTGGTCCTGTCCAACCCGGCCACCCCGCCGGCGCCGGTGCTCCCGGCCGTCGGCACGCCGAACAGCGTGCTGCAGATGGACGTCGACTCGACGTCGTTCGCCGGCTTCATCCACGGCTTCAGCGACCCCGGCCTGACCACCTGGATCCCCCAGGACTGGTCGACCAGCGAGGGCATCTCGTTGTGGATGTACGGCTCCAACACCGGCAGCCAGCTGTTCATCGACATCCTCGACAACCGCAACCCCGGTTCGACCACCGACGACGCCGAGCGCTGGAGTGTGCCGTTCGCCGACGACTTCACCGGTTGGCAGCTCCTCGAGTTCCCGTTCGCTTCGTTCGTCCGCAAGGAGATCGGCAACGGTGCGCCCAACGACGGGCTCGGCCTGTTCGAGATGCACGGCTACGCGCTGGGCGCCCTCAACACCGGTGGACCGCAGACGTACTACTTCGACGACGTGAGCGTGTACGGCGTCGCCGCACCGCCCGCACTCGCGGTCAACTTCTCGACGCAGAACACGTTCATCGAGGAGGGCACGACCGGTGATGTCGGCGTCAAGCTCAACCGGCCGATGGGTCCCGACGACCCGGCGCAGCTCAGCATCGACTTCGCCACCGAGCGCTCGAATGCGATCCCCGGCGAGGACTTCACGCCCACTTCGGGCACGCTGACGTTCACCAACGGGGGTCCGACCGAGCTGTTCTTCCCGGTCGAGACGTTCGACGACACCAAGTTCACCGGCGACCTGCAGATCGTCATCCGGCTGACCAACCCGGTCGACGTCGAGCGCGGCGCCCTGTTCCAGGGGTCGGTACTGATCGACGACAACGACCCGTTCGATCCCGACCTGCTCGACGACTTCGAGCAGGGCGCGTTCCTGTGGGACACCGACGGGTTGGTCGACCTCGACGCGCGGCGCGTCGCCGTCGGCGACCCCGACGAGCGGCCGGGCCAGGACGCGGTTGAGAACATCGGCGTTGCGTCGGTGCCCGAAGCCGGGCCTTCCTACCAGGCACAGGTGCAGGGCGTCATCGACGACCTCACCGCGCTGCTCCCGGCGAGCAGCTCCAAGGTCGGCAAGCGCATCGAGAAGGCAATCGACCGCCTCGAGGACGCGCTCGACGCGGACAACTGGGTCAACGGTTCGTTCCTCGACGACGACGACGGCAAGAAGGCCTACGCGCGCATCCGCCAGGCGGTGCAGGAGCTGGACAAGATCGTCGAGGACGGCAACCCCGAGGCCGCCGCGGCGCAAGCGGCGATCGGCGACCTCGTCGCCGTCGCCGAGGTGATCGCCAGCAACCAGATCGCTGTCGCCGAGCGCAACGGCGGGGAACAGAAGCAGATCGGCAAGGCCAACAAGGAGTACGCGAAGGCGCAGGACTACCTCGCCGACGGTAAGGCCGCCAAGGCTGTCGACCGACTCCGCAAGGCGTGGGACGAGGCGACCGAGGCGATCGAGGACCTCCAGGACGACGGCGGCACGCTCAGTGTCGCCTCGCTGACGCGCGACTTCCCGATCGGCCAGGACTGGACCGGGACCGAGAGCCTCGACTTCTGGTTCAACGGCACGGGCAGCGGCGAGGAAGTCACTGTCAATTTGAAAGACAATCGCGCCCCCGATCCGGGTCCTGCGGGTTGGGAGCTGGCGTGGGCCGACGAGTTCGACGAGGCGGCGGGCACACCGCCGAACCCGGCGAACTGGGCCTACGAGATCGGCGACACGACCCCCGACGGCAAGAACGGGTGGGGCAACGAGGAGCTGCAGTACTACACCGACGATCCCGACAACGCGGCGACCGACGGCAACGGCAACCTCGTGATCACCCTCGACGAGGCCGACGGCACCCAGGAGTGCTACTACGGCCCGTGCGAGTTCGAGTCGGCCCGCCTGATCACGCAGAACAAGGCCGAGTTCGCCTACGGGCGCATCGAGTCCCGGTTGGCCGTGCCGACCGGGGGCGACGGCCTGTGGCCGGCGTTCTGGAGCCTCGGCACCGACATCACCTACAACCCGTGGCCGGGCGCCGGCGAGATCGACGTGATGGAGTACGTCAGCCGGCTGCCGAACGAGATCTTCGGCACGATCCACGGACCGGGCTACAACGGTGGCGGCAGTTTCAGCAACATCTACGACTTCGGTGAGCGGGTCGACCTCGACTACCACACGTTCGCCGTCGAGTGGCAGCCGAACCTGATCAAGTGGTACGTCGACGGCATCCTGTACCACGAGGCCGAGCCGTCCGATGTGCCGGGCCCATGGGTGTTCGAAAAGCCGTTCTTCCTGCTGCTGAACTTCGCCATCGGCGGCAACTTCGGTGGCGCGGTCGACCCGGGCAACGTCTACCCACAGGAGTACCTGCTCGACTACGTCCGGGTCTACCAGGGCCCTGACACCGCCGAGCGCTTCGAGACGACGTTCACCGACTCGGTCGCCGGCTGGCAGCAGGTGTCGATCCCGATCACCGACTTCGCCCGCAGCGCCGACCAGCCGGCCGGCGCTCCGGACGACGGCTTGACGCTCTCCGACGTGTGGGGCTACGGCTTCGACCTGCCGTATGCCGCAGCCGGCGACTTCGGGATCGACCTCGTGCAGCGGACGCCGGTCCCGCCGCCGACCTCGTTGGCCGTGACCACCCTCGACGACAGCGGGCCCGGCTCGCTGCGAGAGGCGCTGTCGCTGATCGCCGACGGTGGCACGATCACGTTCGACCCGGGCCTGGCCGGCGGCACGATCAGCCTGACGTCGGGCCAGCTGACGATCGACCGCTCGGTCACGATCGACGCATCGGCGGCGCCGGTGACGATCAGC
The DNA here is from genome assembly GCA_963825565.1 of Ilumatobacteraceae bacterium. Classification (GTDB taxonomy): domain Bacteria; phylum Actinomycetota; class Acidimicrobiia; order Acidimicrobiales; family Ilumatobacteraceae; genus JBFGCT01. Next base: position 294,472 of record CAWGTW010000007.1, on the reverse strand, counting down.
GGCGGCGGCAGCTCCCGCGTCATGGAGATCGGCGCCGGAATCACCGTTGCGGTCAACGATGTCGAGATCCGCGATGGCGCCGCCGCACCCCGTGGCGGCGGCATCCTCAACAACGGGGTGCTCAGCCTTGACCGGGTGGTCGTCGCCGACAACACTCAGACGGCAGCCGGGCCGGCGTCGTTCGACCTCGGTGGTGGGGGCATCTTCAACGGCGACGGTTCGACGTTGAACTTGACCGACAGCACGGTGAGCGGCAACGACAGCACCAACCAACCGGCCGGCGGCATCTACGGGTTCTTCAACAGCACCCTCAACATCACCCGCAGTACCGTGAGCGGTAACACCGCCGGCGACGTTGCCGGCGGCATCCGCTCGCTGGGCGATGTCAACATCATCAACAGCACGGTCAGCGGCAACGTCGGTGCGGTCTTCGCCGGCGGCGGCATCTTCCACACCGACGGCCAGCTGAACGTCACCAACTCGACGTTCACGGGCAACACGGCGCCGGCCGGTGCGGGCGTCCTCGTCGCCGAGTTCGGTGCTCCGGCCAACGCGACGATCGCCAACTCGATCGTCTTCGGCAATGTCGGGCCCGACTGCGGGATCGTCGGTGGTGCGATCGCGACGATCACGTCGGCGGGCGGCAACATCGACGGTGACGGCAGCTGCCAGCTGATCGCCGCCGGTGATCAACCGTCGACCGATCCGTTGCTCGGGGCGCTCGCCGACAACGGCGGGCCGACGCTGACGCACGCCCTCGGCGGGGGGAGCCCGGCGATCGACACCGCGCTCGCAGGCGCCTGCCCGGCGACCGACCAGCGTGGCGTCGCCCGCCCACTCGGCGCCGGCTGCGACGTCGGCGCCGTCGAGCAGTCGTAGCCGTCGAGGAGTCGTAGTCCGACGTCTCGGTGTCGTCAGTCCCGGCAGGCGGGGCCGGCGACGCCGAGACCGATTGCGAACCCGCTTCGCGGTCGTCGCCTGCATGTGTGACACTCGGCGACTGTGGACCTGCCCGCCGAACCGGTGATCACGGCGCGCAACCTCGTCAAGCGGTTCGGGGAGTTCACCGCGGTCGACGGGATCGACATCGACGTCCGGCGGGGCGAAGCGTTCGGGTTCCTCGGACCGAACGGCGCGGGCAAGACGTCGACGATGCGGATGATCGGTTGCGTCTCGCCGGTGACCGAGGGGGAGCTGCGCGTCTTCGGGCTGGACCCGGCGCGCGACGGGCGAGCGATCCGGTCGCGCATCGGGGTGGTCCCGCAGGCGGATCAGCTCGACAACGAGCTGACCGTGTTGGAGAACCTGGTCATCTACGCCCGCTACTTCGACATCCCCCGGGCGCAGGCGCAGCAGCGGGCGCTTGAGCTGCTCGACTTCGTGCAGCTCGGCGAGCGGGCCGCCGACCTGGTCGACCCGCTCTCGGGTGGGCAGAAGCGGCGGGTCAGCATCGCCCGGTCGCTGATCAGCGAACCCGAGCTCTTGATGCTCGACGAGCCGACGACCGGCCTCGACCCGCAGGCCCGCCACGTCCTCTGGGACCGGCTGTACCAGCTCAAGGAGGGCGGCGCGACGCTGGTGATCACCACGCACTTCATGGACGAGGCCGAGCAGCTCTGCGATCGGCTCGTCGTGATGGACCACGGCATGATCGTCGCCGAGGGTTCACCGCGGTCGTTGATCGCCGACTACTCGACCCGCGAGGTGCTCGAGATGCGCTTCGGTCGGGGCCGCAACGCGGAACGGGTCGGCGACGTGATCGGCGTCGGCGAGCGGGTCGAGGTGCTCCCGGACCGCTTGCTGGTCTATGCCGCCGACGGCGAGGCCGCGCTCGTCGAGCTCCACGAGCGAGGCGTCGTGCCCGAGAGCGCGCTGGTGCGCCGGAGCAGCCTCGAAGACGTCTTCCTCCGCCTGACCGGCCGGACCCTGGTCGACTGATGAGCGCCGGGGGATGAACACACCGGTCGTCCTGCGGGTCGCCTACCGCGACTTCGTGTTCTACAAGCGCGTCTGGAAGGCGAACGTGCTCGGCGCCTTCCTCCAGCCGATGCTGTACCTGCTCGGGTTCGGTGTCGGCGTCGGCGCACTCGTCGACAGCGGGCCGGGCGCCACCGAACTCCCCGGTGGCGTCTCGTACTTCGCGTTCTACGCATCGGCGTTGCTGGCGACGACGGCGATGTTCGTCGCCGGCCAGGAGGCGTTGTGGCCGACGATGGGCGGGTTCCAGTGGACCAACGCGTATCACGCGATGGTGTCGACGCCGATCGATCCGGGCGACATCGCGTCCGGGCTGGCGATCTACTACGCGGCACGGACGGCGATCGCCGCCACGGGCGTCGCCGGGGTCCTCGCGCTCTTCGACGAGACGCGCACCTGGGGGCTCCTGCTGGCGATCCTCGCCGCGACGTTGTGCGGTACGGCCTTCGCGACGCCGCTCGCGGCGTGGACGGCCACCCGGCGGACCGACAACTCGTTCCCGGCGATCCTGCGGTTCGGGATCATCCCGATGTTCCTGTTCGGCGGCGCGTTCTACCCGATCGACCAGCTCCCCGGCTGGCTGCAGCCGATCGCATGGATGACGCCGCTCTGGCACGGTGTCGAGCTGTGCCGTGGCGCGATCCTCGGCGGACTCTCGGTCGGCGCGGCGACCGTGCACCTCGCGGTGCTCGGCGGCTACACCGTCGTCGGCTGGCTCGCATGCCTGGTCACGTTCACGCGGCGGCTCGCAACGTGAGCCTGGTCGCTGCCGGGCTGCGGGGCGGCACGGTCACCCGGATCGTGCCTGACGTGCTGCTCGACGTGCGTCGGCCGCAGCGGTTGATCGAGCGCAGCGCGATGGTCTACCGGCGGAGCTGGATGGTGATCTTCAGCGGGTTCTTCGAGCCGCTGTTCTACCTGCTGTCGATCCGCGTCGGGCTGTCGAAACTCGTCGGAGACGTCGAGGTCGGCGGGCAGGTCATCCCGTACGACGAGTTCGTGGCGCCGGCGCTGATGGCCGCCGCAGCGATGAACGGCGCCGTGTTCGACTCGACGATGAACGTCTTCTACAAGATCAAGCACTCCAAGCTGTACGACTCGGTGCTCGCCACCCCGCTGTCGGCGGGCGACGTCGCGGTCGGCGAGATCGGCTTCGCCGTCATCCGCGGCCTGCTGTACTCGACCGCCTTCCTGTTCACGATGTGGGCGCTCGGGATGGTGCAGTCCCCGTGGGTGGTGCTGTCGTTGCCGGCCTGCGTCCTGATCGCCTTCGCTTTCGCCGCGGTCGGCATGGCGTGCACGACGTACATGCGGACGTGGGCGGACTTCGAGTACGTGCCCGCCGTGACGCTCCCGCTGTTCCTGTTCTCGGCGACGTTCTACCCGCTGTCGTCGTACGGGCAGTGGGCGTGGATCGTGCAGCTCAGCCCGCTCTACCACGGGGTGGCGCTGGTGCGGGCGGCCAACCTCGGCGAGTGGAGCCCGGCGTTGCTCGCCCATGCAGGTGTGCTGGTCGGGCTTGCCGCCGTCGGCGCGACGGTCGCCGCCCGCCGGATCGAGTCGCTGCTGCTCACGTAGCGCGCAGCACCTGGGTCGTGACGCGCCGGTGGGGCGCCGCGGCGTGCGGCGCCCCACCGGCATCAGGACCCGGGATTCAGGACACGAGCTCAGCCGAGGTCGAAGCGGTCGTTCTCCATGACCTTGACCCAGCCGGAGACGAACGCGTCGAGGAACAACTCGTCGCCGCCCGCCGCGCCGTACTCCTCGGCGATGGCCCGCAGCTGGCTGTTCGAGCCGAACACGAGGTCGACGCGGGTACCGGTCCACTTCAGGGCACCGCTCGAGCGGTCGTGGCCCTCGAACACGTCCTCGCCCTCGCCGACGGCCGACCACTTCACGCCCATGTCGAGCAGGTTGGTGAAGAAGTCGGTGGTCAGCTGACCCGGGCGATCGGTGAACACACCGTGGGCCTCGGACCCGACGTTGTTGCCCAGCACCCGCAGGCCACCGACGAGGGCGGTCATCTCGGGCGCCGAGAGGTTGAGCATGTACGCCTTGTCGATCAGCAGGTGCTCGGTCGGCACCGTGCCCTGCTTGGCGACGTAGTTGCGGAACCCGTCGGCCATCGGCTCGAGCCAGGCGAACGACTCGACGTCGGTGCTGTCCTGGTCGACGTCGGTGCGACCCGGGGTGAACGGCACCGAGAGGTCGTAGCCGGCGGCCGTCGCTGCGGCCTCGACGGCGGCGGTGCCACCCAGGACGATCAGGTCGGCGAGCGACACCTGGGCGCCGCCCTTGGCGTTGAACTGGCCCTGGATCTCCTCCAGCTTGGCGACCACGGCGGCGACACCGGACTGCACGTTGACGTCCCAGCCGGCCTGCGGCTCGAGGCGGATCCGGGCACCGTTGGCACCCCCGCGGAAGTCGGTGCGACGGTAGGTCGACGCCGAGGCCCACGCCGTCTTGACCAGCTGCTCGGTGGTGAGACCCGAGCCGAGGATCGTGGCCTTGAGCTCGGCGATCTCGGCGTCGCCGATCAGTGCACCCTCGTGAGCCGGGACGTTGTCCTGCCAGACCAGCTGCTCGCCCGGGGCCTGCGGGCCGACGTAGCGGATCGCCGGACCCATGTCGCGGTGGAGGAGCTTGAACCAGGCGCGGGCGAAGGCGTCGGCGAGCTGATCCGGGTTCTCGTAGTACCGCTTGGAGATCTCCAGGTACGCGGGATCGGTGATCATCGCCATGTCGGCGGTCGACATGGTGGGCTTGGTCTCCGGCGCGCCGGGCGCCACCGGCGGGACCATGAAGCCGTCCTTGACCTCGCGCGGCTGCCACTGCTTGGCGCCGGCCGGCGACTCGACGACCTCCCACTCGTGGGAGAAGAGCGTCTCGAGGTACTTGTTGTCCCACTTGGTCGGCGTCGGGTTCCAGGCACCTTCGAGTCCGGAGGTGACAGCGTCGGCGCCGACCCCGCTCGCGTTCGGGTTGATCCAGCCGAGGCCCTGCTCGGCGAGGCCCGCGCCCTCGGGCTCGGGACCCAACGCTTCGGCGCGACCGTTGCCGTGCATCTTGCCGAACGTGTGACCGCCGACGGTGAGTGCGACGGTCTCCTCGTCGTTCATCGCCATGCGGCCGAACGTCTCGCGGATGTCGCGCGCCGAGCCCAGGGCGTCGGGGATGCCGTTCGGACCCTCGGGGTTGACGTAGATGAGGCCCATCTGCACCGCGCCGAGCGGGTTGGCGAGCTCACGGTCGCCGGAGTACCGGTCGTCACCGAGCCACTCGTTCTCCGGACCCCAGTAGATGTCGTCTTCCGGTGCCCAGATGTCGGGGCGGCCGAACGCGAACCCGAACGTCGTGAAGCCCATCGTCTCGAGGGCGCGGTTGCCGACGAACACGAAGAGGTCGGCCCAGGAGATCGCCTTGCCGTACTTCTGCTTGATCGGCAGGAGCAGGCGGCGGGCCTTGTCGAGGTTGCCGTTGTCCGGCCACGAGTTGAGCGGTGCGAAGCGCTGTGCGCCGGTGCCGGCGCCACCGCGGCCGTCGCTCACCCGGTACGTACCCGCGGCGTGCCAGCTCATCCGGATGAAGAGCCCGCCGTAGTGGCCCCAGTCGGCCGGCCACCACTCCTTGGAGTCGGTCATCAGCGCGTCGACGTCGCGGGTCAACTCGTCGAAGTCGATCCCGGAGACGGCGGCGGCGTAGTCGAAATCGGCGCCGAGCGGGGTCGCAGCCGAATGGTTCTGGTGGAGGATCCGCAGGTTCAGCTGGTTCGGCCACCACTTCTCGTTGGACTGGGCCTCGCTGGACGTCAGGGCACCCCACTCGGGTCGCTGGGTCGGGCTGTCGGTCATCGCTTCTCCTAGGTATTCGTTGGGCGGTCGGTTGGTCGGTGGTCGTCGAGGCGATCGACCGGCGAGTGCACTCGTTCGCCGGTCCCCCCGAGCGGTACGTCGCTCGGGACCGGCGTGGACGCCTGGCACTCGGGGCAGATGCCCCAGTAGATGACTTCTGCCTCGTCGACGTCGAACCGCCAATCCTCGATCGGCGTGAGGCACGGCGTCTCGCCGACCGCACAGTCGACATCGACGAGGCGGTCACAACTCCGGCAGACGAGGTGATGGTGGTTGTCACCGACCCGGTCTTCGTACCTCGTCGACGAGCCTGCGGGTTGGATGCGTCGGATGATCGTGTGCTCGGCGAGCACGGTCAGCGTGTCGTACACCGACTGCCGGGAGATCGCCCCGATCTGTTCGCGGACGGTCTCGGCCACTTCGTTCGCCGTGCTGTGCGGGTGGGCGGACACGGCGCCGAGAACCGCCAGCCGCTGTGCGGTGAGCTGGAGTCCGTGGTGACGCAGCACCTCGACGGGATCGAGGGCTGCAGGGTCGACGGGCACGTACATCAGTCTGGGGCGAATCTTGGACCTTGTCAACTTCTGGTGCCAGAAAGATCGAGGTGAGTCGGAGTCGTTCGGCACTGGACAGCGGCGTGCCGGACCGACCAGGATGGGCTTGTCGCTGCAGCGCCCGCTCGGGCGCGCGGCACGACGGGAGGTAGCGATGAGAAGGCTGTTGGTGGGTGCTGCGATCGCGGTGGCAGCGGTGTCGGTTGCGCCGCCGGCGACGGCGGCCACCCCGACGATCGATGATTTCGTCGCCGACTGCAACGACGATGGTCGCGTCGACGTGAGCGGTGTCCAGCGCTACCGCACCGGCACGGCCACGCTGACCGGCATCTGCATCGTCGTCCCCGAACCCGGATCGACGTTCGTGCTCCGCGACGTCACGCTGAGCGGCGGCGGCTCGCTGGTCGTGACCACCGGTCCGGTCAGTGGCGCCGACGTCACCTTGAAGATCATCGACAGCATGGTCACGCTCGGCGGCTTCGTCGAGCTGTCGGCCGGGGCGGCGGCGGGCGATCCCGGTGTTCCGGAGCAGAACGGTCGCGTCGTGATCCGCAACTCGACCGTCAAGGGCACCGGGGTGCTGGTCACCGCGTCATTCGACTGGCCAGACGGCTCGATCGTGATCAGCGACTCGGCCGTCGAGTCGACCGGCGGCGACCTCGCGGTCGACGCGTCCGAGCTCGGCGGGACCGACGGCGTGATCCGGGTACGCAACTCGACGCTTCGTGCCTCGGGTGACATCCGGGTCCGCACCGGCACGGACTTCCCGTCCGGCGACAACGGCCGGATCCGAATCGTCGGGAGCACCCTCGACGCCGGCGGCTCCACGCTGGTCGACAGCGGACCCAACGGGCGCACCGTCGTCAAGGCGACGTCGATCCCGGGCACGCCGGTGACGATCACGACCGGTCTCGGCGGGTTCTGCAGGACGGTCGCCCTCACCCCGCCGATCGCCTGCACCTGACGCACCGGCGCTTCCCGGAAGGCCGTGGTCGGCACGCCGGGCGGGCGCAGGCCCGGACGAACGATCAAGAAACGCGGCCCGGTCCGCTCGGTCGTGCCCCGTCGGGGGATCGCCGGCTCAGCCGACCACGCGGAGCGGGTCACGCCGTGGTGGCTCGGGGCCGATCGGCGTGTTCGTTCGGCCCGGCTCGGTGCGCCAGCCACCGGCGAGCGCCTCGCGCGCCGCTCGTCGGCCGACCGAGATGCTTTCTGCGAAGTAGTCCTCGTCGAAGAACAGGTAGCTGAGCAGCTCGCGGCGACCCGCCGAGTCGCCCAGGCCGCGGAACGCCCTGCCGAGCAGTCGGTTGTCCAACTCCAGACCCGCCCGCCAGCCGGTGGTCCGCTTCCGGTGCACACACGACGCGAGGCGCCCCATCTCGCCTGGCTGGGGCGTGATCGTGGCGAACTTGACCTCCCGATACGGCGCGGTGCCCGTCCGCCTCGGCGGTGGTTCGACACCGAGCTCGTCGTTGTGGCGGACGAGGCGATTCGTGCGCTCGATCGCGATCACGTCCTCGGTGAGGCGGTCGGCGAGCACGGCGTTGAGGACCTGGGCGCCGGTGTCCGCGGTGTCCGGCGCGGTGCGGCCGAGGTCGGGTGGGCTCTGCGGGCCGTAGCCGATCGACGTGGCGGAGATGACGATGATGTGTGTCGCGCCCAGATCGATCGCCGGCTTCAGCGGCGCGTTGAGCCGGACGCCACCGTCGATGTACCAGCCCTCCTCCTCCGGCGGTTCGGTCACGCGTTGGGGCGGGAAGGCGACCGGGATCGCTGCCGAGGCGATGACGTGCTCGGCGAGCAGCCGACCGTGGGCGACGCTGATCGCCCGGGTCGTGTCGCCCGTGTAGTGGCTCGGTGTCCGTTCGTCGAGGAACAGCACCGTCCGTGCGCTCGAGGTTCCGTCGAACGTGTCGGGTGCCGCTGGGGGAACGCGGGTGGCGATCACCCCGACCGTCGACACCGGAGAGTCGTCGGCGATGTTGGCGTGGAGTCGTCGGGTGTCCAGCTCGCGGCGGGCGGTCACGTGCAGTGGAAGCGTGTCGAGGAGACTGGTCGTGCCGCGGCCGAGACCCAGGACGAACCCCGAGGTGAACTGGATCGCCGGCCGGATCGCTCCCAACCCGATCGGGAGAAAGACGTTCGAGTTGCTCATCCGGCGCCAGACGTCCTCGAGCTCCGATGCGACCCGCTCGGCGGGGAGGTCGGCCTTCGCGCCGTACAGGGTGGCGTTGATCGCGCCGGCGCTCGTCCCGAGCACGATGCTCGGCGTGAGCCCCGCCTCTGCGAGCACCGGCAGCAGCTCGGCCAGCGCGCCGGCCTGGAACGCACCCCGTGCCGCCGCGCCCGACAGGACCACCGCGACCACGGGCTGCTGCTGTGCCGACTCTTGCTCGGTCATGTTTCTGTCCCTTCTCGGCGCATGGTCACCGGCTTCGGCCGGGTGGAAGGGGACTGGGTCACCGTGCGGCGCCGCACGTGCGTCGGTGCCCCGGTCCGCTGTTCAGTGGCGGTGGCGACGGCCGACGCGGTCGATCGCCGCGGTCGCGATCGTCGCCTTCATCGCCGCCCGGGCCTTCGAGCGCTCGGTCAGCCACACGGTGAGAAAGAACGCGATCCCGACGAGTTGGCCCCCGATGATGATGCGGTTGACGTCGATGATTCCCTTCCACCGCACCCGCCCGCCCGGCTCGATGATCAGCGCGCCGGCCGGCCGGGCATGCACGCCGAACCCACCGCCTCCGCCCTGCTCCCCGCTCTCGTCTTGACCGCTTCCGCCGCCACCGCCGCCCGAAACCTTCGCCGCGGGAATGACGGTCACGCCGTCGCGCTCGATCGGCGGACCGTACACGCGGTCGGCACCCAGCACGGACTTGGCTCGCTCCAGGATCTCCTCGACGTCCATCGATCGCCTCTCCTCGTCGTCGTTGTTTCGGTTCCGGTTCGGCCCGCCCCGACGATCATGCTCCTCGCCGGTCGATCGGGGGCAGGGGCGAACGGCTCCTCGTCGGCAGTCGGCAAGATCAGCGCGAGAGCAGGCGGGCCAACCACGGCCAGTCCTGGGGGCGGATCCACCGAAGGGTCAGCTCGAGCGCGACGATGCTGCCCAGTGAGATCGCGACCATGGCGGCCACCCCGGCCGGCGGTGGCCAGTCGAGGGCGAAGAACTCGGCGACCGGCGGGATGGCGAGGACGAGCCCGAACCCGACGATCATGCCGACGAGCAGCGCCAGGTCGACCCGGTCGACCGGTCGCATCAGCCGGTACAGGATCCAGAACGCGATCATCGTCAGCGCGAACGTGGACGCAGTGCGGGACTCGGCCAGCGATGCATCGACGAGCGCTGACTGCGCGCACCAGTACGACGTCAGCGAGACGATCGCCGCGGCCAGCCCAGCCGGCGCCGAGAATCGGATCACGCGATCGAGGTAGCCAGGCCGGCATGGCGCATCCGCGCTGCGGAAGCTGAGGATGAACGCCGGGATGCCGATCGTGAAGGTCGACACGAGGCTCATGTGGCGGGGGAGGAACGGGAACACCGAGCCCGAGAAGCCGATGGCGATGGCGATCAACGCGGCGTACACGGTCTTGGTGACGAACAGCGACGACACGCGCTCCATGTTGGCCACGACCCGGCGACCCTCGCCGACGACGTTCGGGAGACGATCGAACCTGCCGTCGAGCAGGATCAGTTGGGCGACGGCCTTGGTCGCCGGCGTGGCCGTGTCCATCGCGATGCCGATGTCGGCGCGCTTGAGCGCCGGGATGTCGTTGACCCCGTCGCCGGTCATCGCGACGGTGTGCCCGGCGGCCTGCAGCGCACCGACGAGCGCCCGCTTCTGCTCGGGGAGGACCCGACCGAACACGGTCGTCCCGTCGACCGCTTCGGCGAGGTCGCCCTCGGTCAGCGTGCGCAGGTCGACCGCGTCGCCGGCGCCGCGCACACCCAGGCGCTGCCCGACCGCGGACACGGTGTCGGGGTTGTCGCCTGAGATGATCTTCACCGCGACCTGCTGCTGCGCGAAGTAGTCCATGATCTCGGCAGCGTCGGAGCGGACCTCCTCGGCCAGCACGACGTAGCCGACCGCCTCGACCGCGCCGGGGAGCACGGCATCGTCGGTGAGCTCCTGTTCGGACCTGGCGACGAGCAGGACGCGCTTCGCCTCGGCGGTCGCGCCATCGATCCGCTCGCGCACCGCATCGGCGTCGCCTGCAGCGGCGACGTCGAGCAGGACCTCGGGAGCCCCGATCATCCACGTTCCCTGCTCGGCGAAGGTCGTCCCGCTCCACTTGCGGGCCGAGGAGAACGCGACGTGGCGGACCGACACCCAACCGGGTGCCTCGCCCACGTGCGCGGCGATCACCTGGGTCGACGCGGTCGGCGTGACCTCGGCGCCGGCCATCGCGGCGAGCGCCAGCCGCAGGCCCTCGTCGTCACCGTCGATCGCGGTCAGCTGCTCCATCGTGAAGTGGCCGGTCGTCAGCGTGCCGGTCTTGTCGACGCACAGCACGTCGATGCGCGCCAGCCCTTCCAGCGCGTAGAGCTCCTGGACGACGACGTTGTTGCGAGCGAGCCGCATGATGCCGACGGCCAGGGCCATGCTGGTCAGCAGCACCAGGCCCTGGGGGACCATGCCGACGACACCGGCCACCGCCGACACGAGCGCCTCGCCGACGTTGTCGCCCGAGCGCAACTGGCTCCACAGCAGCAGCGCGCTGATCGGCGGCAGGATCCACGTCACGAACCGCAGGATCTGGTCGACGCCGACGCGCAGCTCCGACCGGGTGAGTACGAACTCCTTGGCCTGCTCCTCGAGGCGCCGCACCCACGAGTCGGCACCGACGCGGGTGGCAACGATCCGGCCGGTGCCGGCGATCACCGCGCTGCCCGAGCGCACCTCGTCGCCCCGCCGCTTCGGCACCGGGTCGGCCTCGCCGGTGAGCGCCGACTCGTCGATCTCGAGCGCTGTCGCGTCGACGACCGCGCCGTCGACCGGGACCTGGTCCCCGGCGCGCGAGCACGACGAGATCGCGAAGGACGATGTCCGACGCGTCGATCTCGACCGCCTCGCCGTCGCGCACGACGGCGACGGTTGGGGCGATCAGCACCCGCAACGAGTCGAGCGTACGCTTCGCCCTCGACTCCTGGACGATCCCGATGATCGTGTTGAACACGGCGACGAGGGCGAACAGGGCATCGATCGGGTGGCCGACGGTGAGCACGATCCCGGCGAGGACGGCGATGATCGCGTTGAATCGCGTCAGCACGTGGCTGCGGACGATCTCGCCGTACGTGCGCGAGGTCCGTTCGGCGACGTTGTTGACCGCACCCTCCGCCCGGTACCGCTCGACTTCGGCGCTGGTCAACCCGCTCAGGGGGGCGTCCAGCGTCGCCGGTTCGTTCATCTCACGGCGCGATCACGAGCCGGCTTCGGCCGGGACGACGACGACCGGGCACGACGCATGGGTGAGGACGTGGTGCAGCGCGGTGGTCGGCACCACGCCGAGCGCTCCGTCGTCGTGGCGGCCGACGACGAGCAGCGCCGCGTCGGCACCGGCGTTGACGAGCACCGGCCCGGGACGACCGTCGGGCGCCGACCACGACAGGGGGACCTCGCTCTCGGTCGCCGCCTGGAGTTGATCGGCGACCGCGGCGAGGTCGTCGAGAGCCCAGTCGTGGAGCAGTTGGCGGTCGACGTAGAACGCGATCACGTCGAGCACCCCGTCCTCGGCGAAGACCGGGTGCCGGCTGACCGCGTGGATCAGGCTCAGCGACGCCCCGTGGACGGCGGCGAAGTCGGCGGCCCACGACAGCGCTGCGGCGGTCGCCGGCCCGCGGCCCACTCCGGCGACGACCACGCTGCCCTCCGCCGGCGGCGATGGGGGTCCCGGGCGGACGACGGCGAGGGGTCGGTCGGTGCGTTGGACCAGCTTCGCCGTGACCCGGCCGAGCGTCCGCGGCGCGATCCGCGTACGGGCGTGCACGCCGACCGCGACGAGGTCGGCACCGACGTCGTCGGCGACCCGTAGCAGCGCATCGGCCGGATCGCCCTCCTCGAGCCGGCGGTCGACGTCGACCGCTGGACCGTCGGCGTGCGTCGCCCAGGCCTCCAGGTCGCGCGCTCGCTGCTCGATCAGCCGCGCCGACCCGACCTGGGCTGCGGCGCCGGCGCGATCCGCTGCCCGCGGGTCCGCATGGACCGCATGGACCGTCCCGCCGGTCCCTGCCGCGAACCGCGCCCAGGCGAGCGCGGCCTGCGATCCGTCGGATCCGTCGAGGCCGACCACGACGTGCGGTCGACGCCCGTTCACGTCCACCCGCCCACCTTCGTCGAGACACCTCGGTCGGCGGCAGGGTCGAAAGGCACAGGACGGCGGGTTCAGCTCGGGAGGGGGCGGGCGACGAAGACGGGGATCACCCGATCGGTCTGCTCCTGGTACTCCGCATACGGCGGGTAGACCGCAACCGAGCGCTCCCACCAGGTCTGACGCTCGGGACCCTCGACGACCTCGACGACGAAGTCGTGGGGCGCCGGGCCGTCCTGAATCAGTACGTGGGGCTCGGCGACCAGGTTGTGGTACCAGCCGGGCTGGTCGGGTGAACCGCCCTTGGACGCGACGAGTGCGTACTCGCCGTCGTGCTCGACGCGCATCAGCGCCAACTTGCGGAGCTTCCCCGAACGCCGTCCTCGGCAGGTCGCGATGATCACCGGGATCCCGGTGTCGCGCAGCGTGTTCGCCTCCCGGCCGGCGGTCCGCTCGTAGGTCTCGACCTGTTCGCGCACCCAGTCCCAGGTGCTCGGCTCGTACTCGCCTTCGAGTGGCATCTCCCCACGTTAGGGGTCGGGGAGGTCGATCGAACCGCGAAACGTTCGCCAGCGACGGCCCCGCGGGCGCGAGACTGTGTTGATGCGCCGACTCGCGACCGACGAACTGAACGCAGGGCTCCCCGACATCGTGGCGTCGCCGAGCGACCGCGGGACCGTGCAGATGATCGTGCGGCGACCCGCTGTCGATGCTCGGGAGGTGATCGAATCGGGCGAGCTGGTCGTGGGGGAGGGGTTGGCCGGCGACAACTACGTCGCCCGTGGCAACCCGTACACGCCCGATGGCCTCGCCCATCCCGAAGCCCAGCTGACCCTCATGTCGAGCCGTGTCGTCGACCTCGTCGCGGACGGCGACCGGACGCGCTGGCCGCTGGCCGGCGACCAACTGCTCGTCGACTTCGACCTGTCGGCGGCCAACGCCCCGGCGGGGACGCGGCTGACGGTCGGGTCCGCGGTCGTCGAGGTTTCGGCGAAGCCGCACACCGGCTGCGCCAAGTTCCGCGAGCGGTTCGGCATCGACGCCGCCCGCTGGGTCAACTCACGCGACGACCTGCGGCTGCGCGGGATCAACGCCGTCGTCGTCGAGCCGGGCACGGTCCGCACCGGCGACCCCATCCACCGCCTCCCCTGACCTCTCACCGGTGGGGGTGTCAGGGGAGCCAGGCGGGGCGGGCGGCTTCGAACGACGCGATCGCGTCCGCGTGGGTGAGCGTGATACCGATGTCGTCGAGGCCGTCGAGGAAGCGGTGCTGCGTCGACGCGTCGAGCGGGAACGGCTCGACGAGCCCCACCGCCGGTACCTCGACGACCAACCGCTCGACGTCGACGACGAGCTGCGTGTCCGGGTCGGACTCGATCGCCGCCCAGATCTGCTCGACGACCGCCTCGGGCAACGTTGCCGGGACGAGGCCGTTCTTGGTGCAGTTGTTGAAGAAGATGTCCGAGAAGCTCGGCGCGACGACCGCCTCGAACCCGTACTGCTGGATCGCCCACACCGCGTGCTCGCGGGAGGAGCCGACACCGAAGGCGCGGCCGGCGACGAGCACGTTGGCCCCGCTGTACCGCTCGTCGTTGAGGACGAACTCGCGGTCGTCGCGCCACGTCGAGAACAGCCCCTTGTCGAAGCCGGTCCGCTCGACCCGCTTGAGCCAGTCGGCCGGGATGATCTGGTCGGTGTCGACATCGGAGCGCTTGAGCGGCAGGCCGCTGCCGGTAATCACGTGGACGGCCTTCATGACGGTGCTCCTTCCAGGTCGGCGGGCGTACACAGCGTCCCCTTGACCGCCGTCGCAGCTGCAACCGCCGGGGCGACGAGGTGGGTCCGACCGCCACGACCCTGGCGCCCCTCGAAGTTGCGGTTGCTCGTGCTCGCCGCCCGCTCGCCGGGCTGGAGCTTGTCCGGGTTCATCGCCAAGCACATCGAGCATCCAGGCTCGCGCCAGTCGGCGCCGGCGGCGATGAACACCTGATCGAGTCCTTCGGCAATCGCCTGCTCCTTGACCGCGTGGCTGCCCGGAACGATCATGACGCGCGGCACGGTGACCGTCCGGCCCGCCAGCACTTCGGCCGCCGCGCGCAGGTCTTCGATGCGGCTGTTCGTACACGAGCCGATGAAGACCGTGTCGACCGCGATGTCGCGCAACGGTGTGCCCGCGATCAGCCCCATGTACTCGAGTGCCCGCCCGACGTTCTCCCGGGTGGTCGGGTTGTCGAACTCGTCGGGCGACGGCACGACTCCGTCGATCGGCGCCACCTGCCCCGGATTGGTGCCCCAGGTGACGTGTGGGGTGATCGCGGCAGCGTCGAGGACGACCGCACGGTCCCACTCGGCGTCGTCGTCGGAGCGCAGCGTCCGCCAGTCGGCGACCGCCGCCTCCCACGCGTCGCCGACCGGAGCGTGCGTGCGGCCCCGCAGGTAGTCGAACGTGGTGTCGTCGGGGGCGATCATGCCGGCCTTCGCCCCGGCCTCGATCGACATGTTGCACACGGTCATCCTGCCCTCCATCGACAGGGCTCGGATCGCCGAGCCCCGGTACTCGATCACGTGGCCGATTCCGCCGCCGGTGCCGATCTCTCCGAGGATCGCGAGGATCACGTCCTTTGCGGTCACCCCGGGTTGCAGTTCGCCCTCGACGGTGACCGACATCCACTTCGGGCGCTGCTGCGGCAGCGTCTGCGTCGCAAGGACGTGTTCGACCTCGCTCGTGCCGATGCCGAAGGCGAGCGCGCCGAACGCGCCGTGGGTCGCGGTGTGCGAGTCGCCGCACACGATCGTCATCCCCGGCAGGGTGCGTCCCTGCTCCGGGCCGATCACATGGACGATCCCCTGGCCGGGATCGCCCATCGGGTAGTTGGTGATCCCGAACTGCGCGGTGTTGGAGCGGAGCGCGTCGACCTGTTTGGCCGACACCGGGTCGGCGATCGGTCGATCGATGTGCTCGGTCGGGACGTTGTGGTCCTCGGTGGCGATCGTGAGATCCGGCCGACGGACGGTGCGCCCGGTCAGCCGGAGCCCGTCGAAGGCCTGCGGGCTCGTCACCTCGTGCACCAGGTGCAGGTCGATGTACAGCAGGTCGGGCTCACCCGGCGCGGCGTGCACCAGGTGCCGCTCCCACACCTTCTCCGGCAACGTCTTGCCCACGTTCGGCCTCCTTGCTGGTTCCCAATATATGAGATATCATTCCTGGAATATGGTAACTGTAACAGGGGTCGGCGTCGTCGACAAGGCGATGGCCGTGCTGAGTGCGGTCTCCGACGCGCCCCGCTCGCTCGCCGACCTGCAGGACGCGACCGGGCTGCCGCGGGCGACCGCGCATCGCCTCGCCAGCGCGCTGGAGGCGCACGGGATGCTGCGCCGCGACGCTCGGGGGAGGTTCGACCTCGGCCATGCGCTGGTCTCGCTCGGTGCGACCGCGGCGCGGCGCTACCCGATCGTCGATGCGGCGCGGCCGGTGCTCGACGACCTGCGCGCGGCGACCGGTGAGAGCGTCCAGCTCTTCGTGCGCGAGGGCGAGCAGCGGCGGTGCGTGCTGTCGCTCGAATCACCACATGGGCTGCGCTGGATCGTGCCCGAAGGAGCGGTGATGCCGCTCGACGTCGGTTCGGCGGGCCGCGTGCTCGCCGGCGAGGCCCCGCGAGCAGGGTGGATCGAGAGCATCGGCGAGCGCGAGCCGGGCGTCGCGTCGGTCAGCGCGCCGGTCTTCGACGGCGAGGGTTCGGTCGTCGCCGCCGTCTCGGTGAGCGGGCCGATCGAACGTCTCAGCCGCCAGCCGGGTCGACGGTTCGGCGCCGCGGTCGTCGCCGCCGGCACCGCGCTGACGGCGGAGTGAACCGGCCGGTCAGCCCGCCCGGTGGACGACCGCCCGAGACTGCTCCGCAAGGTCGATTTGCGGTGGACCCCACGACCACACGTAGTCGAGCGTCTCGCCGTCGAGCTCGATGTCGATCTGCAACTCGAATCCCTCGCGGCCGGCGCCGTTGCTGAACGTGCTCTCGGAAACCTGCGCCAGTTGCGCCATCCCGTGCAGCTCGTCGCACAGCACGTAGAGGGTCGGTTCGCCGCTGATCATGTTGAACGTCAGCATCGTCCGCTCGACGTGCAGGCGCTCGCCGTCGGGGCCGATCGCTTCGTACTCGATCTCGACGCCGAGCCCGTCGAGGGCTGCGCGAACGTCGATCGTCGCCGAGAACGGACCGCTCTCGGCGCCGTCACCGCTGCCTCGGTACCGCCCAGCGGCGGCGGCAAGCCGCTCGATGATCGTCTCCATCGAGCCAGGCTACGCCGCGAGCTCACGTCGACGGGGGCGGTGACCGGCAGCCCGCGCCACGCCCACATCCGCCACAGCAGTGGCGGCCAGAGCGGCAGGCGAATCCAGATGACCGGCCCTGCGCGCTGCACCGACGCTCCGCGTCAGTCGTTCGCCGACCGGCTCGACGCCGACGCGGTTGAGCGCCATGTCGACGTTCGCCGGGAACATCGCGACGAGCAACACGACCGGCCCGACCTCCGCAGCCCGCCGTGTACGGCCGGGCAACAGCTCCGGCCCGAGCGCGATCTCGGCGACGGCGGCGGCGCGGTTGGCGACCAGCGCATCGGGGAACCGGTCGGGCACGATCGCCTCGAAGAAGGTCGGGGCGGGCGCAGCGCATCGCGCCGGCCCCGGTGAAGAACGTGGCCGCGGCGAGGATGGACCGCCACCGACGGGCCATCACGGCCCCGAGCGTCTCGAGTTCCGTACCGGACCGCCCCATCGGAGCCCTGCGTGAGCGGCCCGGCCCGCCGGGGACCGGACGGGTCTGGCGATGTCGCGAATAGGCTGACCTCGTGACCGACACCGCCGTCGACGTGGAGATCCTGCCCTCGGATTGGCGGGACCAGGTGCTCGGGCTGGCCGAGGAGCGCGATGCCGTGATCCTCGCCCACAACTACCAGCTCCCCGAGATCCAGGACATCGCCCACCACACCGGCGACTCGCTCGGGCTCTCGCGCATCGCAGCCCAGGTCGAGGCGTCGACGATCGTGTTCTGCGGCGTGCATTTCATGGCGGAGTCGGCGAAGATCCTGAGCTACGACAAGACGGTGCTGATCCCCGACGAGCGAGCCGGCTGCAGCCTCGCCGAGACGATCACCGCCGATCAGTTGCGGGCCTGGAAGGCCGAGCATTCGGGCGCGGTCGTGGTCAGCTACGTCAACACGACCGCCGCGGTGAAGGCCGAGACCGACATCTGCTGCACGTCGTCCAACGCGGTCGAAGTCGTCCAGTCGATCCCCGCCGACCGCGAGATCCTGTTCTGCCCCGACCAGTTCCTCGGCGCCCATGTCCAGCGCCTGACCGGTCGCGACAACATGCACATCTGGATGGGCGAGTGCCACGTCCACGCCGGCATCAACGGAGCGGACCTGAAGGCGCGCGTCGACGCCGAGCCCGACGCGGAGCTGTTCGTCCATCCCGAGTGCGGCTGCGCGACGAGCGCGCTCTACCTCGTGTCGGCCGGCGTGGTGCCCAAGGAGCGGACGAAGATCCTGTCGACCGGCGGGATGATCGACGCCGCGCGGACGACCACGGCGCGCAAGGTGCTCGTCGCCACCGAGACCGGGATGCTCCACCAACTCGAGAAGGTCGCCCCCGATGTCTCCTTCGAGCCGGTCAACCGGGCGGCGGTGTGCAAGTACATGAAGATGATCACCCCGGCGAAACTCCTTCGCAGCCTGCGCACCGGGACCGACGAGATCCTCCTCGATCGTGACATCGCCGATCGGGCGCGGAGGTCGGTCGAGGCGATGATCGCCATCGGCACGCCGTCGTCGACGGCGGATTGATCAGGTCGCGCCGGTGAGCCTCCCGCGCCGCCTGGCCGCGCCGGCCGCCACCTGGGAGCGAGAGGTCGACGTCGTCGTGCTCGGGTCGGGGGCCGCCGGGCTGTCCGCGGCACTGGCCGCTCGCCCGGTGCGCGGCGTGCTCGTCGTGACCAAGGACGTGCTGTCGGCCGGTTCGACGCAGTGGGCGCAGGGCGGACTTGCCGGCGTGCTCGACCCGGACGACACGATCGAGCATCATGTCCGCGACACCCTGGCGGCGGGGGCCGGGCTCTGCGACGAAGCGGTGGTGCGCGAGCTGGTTGCCGAGGCGCCGAAGTCGATCCGCTACCTGATGCGTCTCGGCGCGGCGTTCGACCCCGAGCACGGTGGCACCGAGATCGCACTGACCCGCGAAGGCGGCCACAGCCACAACCGCATCGTGCACTCCGGCGGCGACCAGTCCGGAGCCGAGGTGCAGCGGACGCTCGACGAGTCGGCGATGAACGCCGGGGTCGAGGTGATGAGCCACGCCTTCGGCCTCGATCTGGTGATGGGGACGGCCACCGACGGCTCCCGGCAGGTTGCCGGCGTGCGGATCGCTCGCACCGAGCCGTCGGGTCAAGTCGGCTCGGTCGGCATCGTGCGTGCGCCAGCGGTCGTGATCGCCTGCGGCGGGTACGGCCAGGTGTTCGCCTCCACCTCGAACCCGCCGGCGGTCACCGGCGACGGCGTGGCCATGGCGCTGCGAGCCGGCCTTCCCGTGACCGATCTCGAGTTCGTGCAGTTCCACCCGACGGTGATGTGGCGCGGACCCGATGCGACCGGCCAGCAGGCGCTGGTCTCCGAAGCGGTGCGCGGCGAAGGCGCGATCCTCTTCGATGCGGCGGGCGAGCGGGTGATGGTCGGCGTCCACCCGCAGGAGGACCTGGCGCCGCGCGACGTCGTCGCCGCGGCGATCAGTCGGAGGATGGCCCAGGCGCCGGCCGGCGTCGACGATCACGTCTACCTCGACGCCACCCACCTGGGAGAGCGGTTCTATGAGCGGTTCCCGTCGATCACGGCGGCGTGCCGGGAACTCGGCCTCGATCCGGCCACCGATCGCATCCCGGTCGCACCGGCGGCCCACTATGCGTGTGGCGGCATCAGGGCGGCGCTCGACGGGTCGACCGGCGTGCGCGGACTGTACGCGGTCGGCGAGGTGTCGGCGACGGGCGTGCACGGCGCCAACCGGCTGGCGTCCAACAGCCTGACCGAGTCGGTGGTCGCCGGGACCAGGGTCGGGCGTGATCTGGCATGGGAGCTCCCGGAGCGGGTTCGCCCGGATCCCGATCTCGACGATCCGCTCGCCCCGCCGCTGCTCGACGTCGCCCGCCTGCGCGAGGTCAGAGCGTTGATGAGCCGCCATGTCGGCGTGTTGCGCGACGCGTCATCGCTGGCGGCCGCAAGCGGTGCCCTCGGCTCGATCGGTGCGGCGATGGCAGCCGGGGTCGAGCCGTCGCGGCGAAGCTGGGAGGGCACCAACCTGCTCACGGTCGCCACGGCGATGGTCGCCGCTGCACTGGAACGAACCGAGAGCCGTGGGTGCCACCGCCGCACCGACTTCCCCGAGCCTCGCGACGAATGGCTCGTCCACCTCGATGTCGCGCTCGACGCGGTCGGGGGCATCGACGTCGCCCGGCACCGGCGCGTCTGAGCCGCGCCATCCGCCGGCCCCTCGGGATTCGTGTGACCGAAGATCGTGGGGTTGGGCGTGTTCGGTCACACAGACGTGCACCGGCGGGGTTCGTGTGACCGAAGATCGTGGGGTGGGGCGTGTTCGGTCACACGGATCGGCGGCGCGAGTGCGGCGGCTGAGGACTCCTACACTCGACCCGATGTTCGTGTTCCATCCGCTGTCGGAGGTGACCCGTGCCGGGTTGCTCGCAGCGGGACTCGATCCCGATGCCGTCGCGGCCCTGGTTCGCCACGCGATCGCCGAGGACCTGATCGGCGGGACCGACGTCACGTCGGCCGCGACGATCCCGGCCGAGCAGCGCAGCGTGGCGACGTTCGGCGTGCGGCAGGCCGGGGTGGTCGCCGGTCTGCCGGTCGCCGCTGCCGTGATCGAGACGGTGTGCGGCGACGAGGCCAGCGAGGTCACCTTCCTCGTGCCCGACGCAAGCCGCGTCGAACCCGGCATGCGGGTCGCGTCGGTCACGGCTCCGACGCGCCTGCTGCTGACCGCCGAGCGGACCGCGCTCAACCTGCTCTGCCACCTGTCCGGGATCGCGTCGCTGACTCGCCGGTGGGCCGACGCGCTCGAGGGGACGACCGCGACGGTGCGCGACACGCGCAAGACGACCCCTGGCCTGCGGGCGCTCGAGAAGTACGCCGTCCGGTGCGGTGGCGGAGCCAACCACCGCATGGGGCTCTCCGACATGGCGCTGGTCAAGGACAACCACGTCACCGCGGCGGGCGGGGTGCTCGAGGCGTACCGGCGGGTGCGCGAGCTCGAAGCGACGATCCCGGTCGAGATCGAGGTCGATTCGCTGTCCGGGCTCGAGACGGCGATCGTGGCCGGGGCCGACGAGGTGCTGATCGACAACTTCGACCTCGAGCAGATGCGCCGGGCGGTCGAGCTGCGCGACCGTCTCGATCGATCGGTTCGGCTCGAAGCGAGCGGGGGGCTCACGCTGGCGGATGCGCGCTCGGTCGGCGAGACCGGCGTCGATCTGATCGCGGTCGGCGAACTGACCCACTCCGCTCCCGTCCTCGACCTAGGCCTCGACCTCGAATCGGTCATCGAGCGCTAACGCGCGGTGTCGGACACACCAGGCGCTCACGGTCAGTAGGCGCCGAGGAGTTCGACCAGGACGATGATGTCGGTGTCGGCGGGGAGGCCGCCCTGGGGGTTGCCCTCGGCGCCGAACGCCAGCTCGGGCGGGATCGTGATCGCTCGGCGGCCACCGACGCGCATGCCGGCCATGCCCTGGACCAGGCCGGCGAGGAAGTCGCCTTCGACCATCGGGATCTGGAGCGCCTCGATGCCCCAGTTCGA
Source organism: Ilumatobacteraceae bacterium (assembly GCA_963825565.1). Taxonomy (GTDB): domain Bacteria; phylum Actinomycetota; class Acidimicrobiia; order Acidimicrobiales; family Ilumatobacteraceae; genus JBFGCT01. The sequence continues at coordinate 272,927 of CAWGTW010000007.1, read as the reverse complement.
CTCGAGCTCGACCAGGTTGTCTCCCCGGTAGAGGACGTAGTCGATCACCGCGGTCTGCTCGGCTTTCAACTCGGGACCGTCGCCCTCGATCAGGTCGACGGTGATCACGTCGGCCGTCCCCTCCGACGCTGGCACGCCCGGCTCGGTCGGCTTGTTCGCGGGGTCGGACTTCGAGATGACCGACCGTACGTCGATGACGAAGGTGAGGGCCTCGTTCGCACCGATCACCTCGTCGGGCGCCTGGCCCCCGTACGCAAGCTCGCCGGGGATGTCGAGTTGGATGCGCTCGCCGGCGGTCGTACCGAGCAGGCCCTGTTCCCAGCCCGGAATGACGCCACCTGCACCGAGCTGGACCGAGAACGGCTCGAAGCGGTCGTAGCTGTTGTCGAACTCGACGCCGTCACGCGAGCGAACCCCGATGTAGTCGACGATCACGGTGTCACCGACCTCGGCCGCCGGCCCCGATCCTTCGACCAGCACCGTCGTCTCGAGCTCGGTCGGGATCTGGTCGGGGATGACGACCGCCGGCTTGTCGGGGCTCGTCGGTGGCGGGCCGACATCGTCGAAGGTCGGTTCGGTGATCGTGGCGTCGTTCGTGTCGGGTACGTCACCGGTCGCCGGCGGTTCCCCGGCCGCGGCCGGCTGCTCACCGTCGCTCCCGCACGCGGAGATCATCACGGTGGCGGTCAGGAGGGCAGCGATCGTTCGGCGCACCGGCGAGACGCTACCGCTCGGCGCTCACCCGCAAACGGCAGGCCGGGCGTTGGCGCCGGGTCGGCGCGCCGGGGTTCACCGCGGGTCGGGTCGTACTGCGCCAGGTCGGCGTTCCGGGATCACCGTGGCCCGGGTCGTTGCCGCGCCTGGTCGGCGCTCCTCGGTCACCACGGCCCTGGTCGTCGCCGGGTCGGCGTGCCGCGGTCAGCGTCGGGCGGCGATCCAGTCGGCTTCGGCCCGACCGAGCGCCGTACTCGGTTCGCCGTTCACGAACGGCCACAGCTCCGACGCGATCCGCCGGTAGTTGCCGGTGGCGCCGAGCTCACCGAGCAGGGCGTAGAGGCCGAGGTTGATCCGCTGGATGAACACGAACGACCGCGGGACGGTCGCGTACTGGCTGATCGGGCTCGTGCGGTCGAACGTGTGCCGGACGATCGAGTTCGCGTACTCGCGCGTCCAGGTCATCTCCTCATCCCGGCGCACCGTGTCGTAGAAGTGCGAGAAGTACTCGCCGACCGCCGCGGTGTCGACCGGCGCGTCGATCTTCAGCATCCCGGCATCCTCGAGGATCCGCCGAAAGGTCGCATCGTCGTGGTCGATCGCCGCCGCCTTGACCATCGCCCCGAAGGTCTGCAGCTCGGCGTCGGAGAAGTGCTTGACGAGACCGAAGTCGAGGAACGTCACGCTGCCGTCGTCGTGGAACAGGTAGTTGCCCGGGTGCGGGTCGCCGTTGAACGCACCGAGGCGGTACAACCCGCGGAAGACGAATCGGAAGATCACTTCCCCCGCTCGATCGCGATCGGCCTGGCTCGCGGTCAGCAGCTCGGACCAGGTGAACCCGTCGGCGAGCTCGGTGGTCAACACCCGGCGGGTCGACAACGAGTGGACGACCTCAGGGATCTTGATGAACGGGTGATCGCGGTAGTGGTCGACGAACAACTGCTGGTTCGCCGCCTCGCGCTCGTAGTCGACCTCTTCGGCGAGCCGGATCTTGATCTCGTCGACCATCTCGGCCGGATCGAGCCCGCCGAACCCCTGCTGCAGCAGCACACCGAGCAGATCCGCGTTGCGTAGGTCGGAGACGATCGCCTCGTCGACGCCCGGGTACTGCACCTTGACCGCGACGGCCCGCTCCAACCCGGTGACCGGATCGGCGATGAGCGCCCGGTGCACCTGGCCGATCGAGGCGGCGGCGATCGGCTCGGGATCGAACTCGAGGAACACGTCGTGCAGCGCCCGACCCAGCTCGGTCTCGACGGTCCTGATCGCCAGGTCGGTCGACATCGGAGGCGCGTTCGACTGCAGCTGCGACAGGGCGATCCGCAACGGCTCGGGCAGCCCGTCGTCCAAGTAGCTCGCCATCTGGCCGAGCTTCATCAGCGCGCCCTTCATGTGACCGAGCTCCTCGGCGACCTGGGCCGCGGTGCGCAGCTCGCGATCGCGGTCGAGCTCGACCCGGCGTTCGGCCGAAGCGAACGTCTTGCGGGCGGCGGTCGAGGCGTAGGTCGCGCCGACGCGCGCCCCCATCCTCGCCAGGCGGGCGTTACGACCCGCCCTGGAGCGGCCGACGGCGTGGTGACCGTCGCCGGCGGCCAGGCGCCGAACCGCGATTGCTGCGCCGGCGGCGATCAACCCCGTGCCGGCCAACGGCCACCCCCACCTCACCGTCGTGCTCGAATCGACGCGACGGCTCTGAGCAGTGCGGGCACGAACCGGCGGGCTGCTGCCACCGCCGCATCGTGCTCGGCGTCGACCCGGAAGACCTCGCGCGTCGGGGATCATCTCGAACAGCCTGGTCTGGCGTCGCGGCGGGACGACCTGGTCGCGCATCGTCATCACGATCGAGGTCGGCACGTCGACCTCGCCGAGCCACTCGCTCGAGGAGAACTCGCCGAGCGCCGCACCCGCTTCGAGGATCATCCGCCAGTCGTGGGTCGATGCGGCCTCCATCGCCCAGGGCTCCCACTCGCTCTTGCGGTTGAGGTAGAACTGATCGGTCAGCCAGGTCCGCGCCTGCTCCGGGGTGAACCGGGCGAGCGTGGCCAGCCCGGTCAACCCGAGGAACGCACGACGTTCTGGCCGCCGCCCGGCGAAGTACGGGGCCGTCGCGCACAGCACCAACCCGGCGACCCGCTCGGGGTGGCGGCGCCAGACCAGCTGGGCGACCGGCCCGCCCATCGAGTAGCCGACCGGGATGAACCGCTCGATACCGAGCGCGGTGGCGACGTCTGCTGCGTCGTCGGCACAGTCCTCGAGCCGGAACGGCTTGCGGCTGCGCAGGCCGCTGCCGTGGCCCCGATGGTCGAAAGCGAACACGCGGTGGTGGGCGGCGAGCGGGTAGTAACAACGGAAGAAGTTGAGGTCGGCCGTCGCCGTCCAGCCGTGGAGCAGGCAGAGGGCCGGTGCGTCCGGCGACGCGCCGGCGGGGCCGGCGAGGTCACGCACGACGACCGTGCCCCGGTTGGCCAACTCGACGAAGCGGGCCGGCGGGAGCTCGGGGACCGGCGGGACGGTGGGAGCGGTCAGGCTCGGTCCACCTTCAAGACGTTGACGGTCAGCGACCCGTTGGGAGCCTCGTAGGTGACCGTCGTCCCCGCCACGGCGCCGTCGAGCGCCCGGCCCAGCGGTGAGGTCGCGCTGATCACGTCGGCGCCCTCGACGTCCTCTTCCATGTTGCCGATCAGGTAGCGCTCCGCCAGGTCTTCGGAGTCGCCCTCGTAGAGGACCGTGTAGATCGCGATGTCGTCGACGATCTCGGCGTTCTCGAGCAGGTGCTCGAGCTGGCGGATCCGGCCTTCCATGTGGCCCTGCTCGTCCTTGGCCGCGTGGTAGCCGGCGTTCTCCTTGAGATCGCCCTCCTCGCGCGCCGCCTCGATCTTGTTGGCGACGTCGATCCGACCTCGGGTGGTCAGGTCGTCGAACTCGGCCTTGAGACGGTCGTAGGCGGTCTGGGACAACTTCGTCGAGGCCATACGCCCGTGAGGATACCGATGCGGCGATACCGACTGGCGCTCGACGGCGCGGTCCGGCCCGGTTGCACCGCCGGCCTCCCACTAGCCTGCGCCGACTATGGCGCACAGGATTGCGGTGATCGGCGGCGACGGCATCGGCCCGGAGGTGATCGCCGAGGCGGTGAAGGTCGTTCGTGCGGCCGGGGTGGAGCTGGACACGGTCGAGTTCGACCTCGGCGGCGCGCGCTACCTGCGCGACGGGGAGATCCTGTCCGACGACACGCTCGCCGAGCTGGCGACGTTCGACGGCATCCTGCTCGGCGCGGTCGGGACGCCCGAGGTTCCGCCGGGCGTGATCGAGCGCGGCCTGCTGCTGAAGATGCGCTTCGAGCTCGACCTGTACGTCAACCAGCGACCGTTCATCGGCACCGCGCCGGGTTCGGACGTCGCCCATGACTTCGTCGTGATCCGGGAGAACACCGAGGGTCCCTATGCCGGCGAGGGCGGGGTGCTGCGCCGGGGGACGCCCCACGAGGTGGCGACGCAGGGCTCGGTCAACACCCGGCACGGGGTCGAGCGGTGCATCCGGTTCGCGTTCGAGCTCGCCTCCACCCGTCCGCGCCACCATCTCACGCTCGTGCACAAGACGAACGTGCTGACCTTCGCCGGCGGCCTGTGGGCAGCGAACCTTCGACGAGGTCGCCGCCGACTACCCGCACGTCGAGACCGCCTACCACCATGTCGATGCGGCGTGCATCTACTTCGTCCAGGACCCGCAGCGGTACGACGTGATCGTCACCGACAACCTGTTCGGCGACATCCTCACCGACCTCGGCGGGGCGGTGTCGGGCGGCATCGGGCTTGCGTCGTCGGCCAACCTCAACCCGGCACGGACCGGGCCGTCGATGTTCGAGCCGGTCCACGGCTCGGCGCCCGACATCGTCGGGACCGGCACGGCGAACCCGGTCGCCGCGATCCTGAGCGCAGCGCTGATGCTCGACTTCCTCGGCGAGGGTGCCGCCGCCGACCGGATCAGGGCTGCGTGCGCCGAACCTGTCACCGGCAGCACCACCGACGTAGGTGACTCGATCGCCGCCCGCGTGGGAAACTGACGCCATGCCCATCACACCGACCGAGAAGATCTGGATGAACGGCGAACTCGTCGACTGGGACAAGGCCCAGGTGCACGTGCTCACCCACACACTGCACTACGGCACCGGCGTGTTCGAGGGGATCCGGGCGTACGAGACGTCCCAGGGCCCTGCGGTCTTCCGGCTGACCGAGCACATCCAGCGGCTGCACGACTCGGCCAAGATCCTCGGTTTCGAGCTGCCGTACACGATCGACGAGTTGATCACTGCGACCAAGCAGACCGTGGCGTCGACCGGCCTCGCCTCGTGCTACGTCCGGCCGATCGCCTACCTCGGCTACGGGGAGATGGGCCTCAACACGCTGCCGTGCACGGTCGACGTCGCCATCGCCTGCTGGCCGTGGGGGGCTTACCTCGGTGACGATGCGGTGACCAAGGGCGTGCGGATGAAGATCTCGTCGTGGACCCGCCACGACCACAACACGATGCCGCCCGCGGCCAAGACGGTCGGCAACTACGTCAACTCGTCGCTGGCCAAGGTCGAGGCGTTGAAGGCCGGCTACGACGAGGCGATCATGCTCGCGCCGGACGGCCTGATCGCCGAGTGCACCGGCGAGAACATCTTCGTGGCGCGCAAGGGGATCCTGCTCACGCCGCCGCTGTCGGCGGGCGCGCTCGAGGGCATCACGCAGAGCACGGTGACCACGATCGCCCGCGATCTCGGCTTCGAGGTGGCGGTCGACAACATCGCCCGCAGCGACCTGTACATCGCCGAGGAGGCGTTCGTCTGCGGCACGGCGGCCGAGGTCAGCTCGATCAACTCGGTCGACGATCGGTCGATCCCCTGCCCGGGTCCGATGACCACGGCGATCGCCGAGGTCTATCACCGCACGATCCGCGGCGAGGAAGATCAGTACAAGGACTGGTGCGAGCTCGTCGGCTGACGCACGATCGGACGCGGACCATCGACGCAACGAGCGAATCGTGCGGTGGGTCGGGGACCTGCGGGCAGGGATGACGCATGCGGGACCGAGCGATGATGATCACCGACCGGCGCGGGACGCCCGAGCGGCGATCCGGACGCGAGCCGGGCCGCAGGATGCGGCGAGCGCCCGACGCCCGTCAGCGGAGCGCAGCGGCGATGCGGGCGACATGGTCGAGGCCCTCACGGGCGAGGCCGACCGTCGGGCCGGGGAAGAGGCTGACGTCGTCGGCGCCGGCGTCGTGCAGTGCCTCGATGTGGGTCATCGCGTCAGCGAACGTCCCGATCGCTCCGAGCTCGAGCCACCAGTCGCGCGGCATGTCGGTGATGCCCGCCTCGCCGCGCACGGCCAGGCGCTCGCGAATCTCCTCGACGTGTGGGTGGGCGTCGAGCGCCGGGTTCGGCGAGGCCATGATGCCGGCGATGAACGGGGCCATGCTCCGGTGGGCATCGGCGGCGTCGTCCTCGATCTCCAGCGCGCTGAACACCGACACGCGAAACGGCTCGGGCGAGCCGGCGCGCTCGATCGCCTGGCGGACGTAGGTCGGCCCGGCCCCTTCGGCGAGGACCAGCCCGTCGGCCACGCGGCCGGCGAGCGCCAACGACCTCGGGCCGCGGACGCCGGCCAGCACCGGCGGCACGATCGTCGGCGGGCGATCGAGCCTGACCCCGCGCATCGTGTATTCGGTACCGTCGAAGTCGACCAGCTCGCCGCGCAGCAGCAGGCGCACGATCGTGATGACCTCGTCGAGCGTCGTCAGTGGCGACGCCGTGCGGGCGCCCATCTGGCCCATCCACTCCTGGACGCCGTGCCCGATACCGGCCACCAGTCGGCCCGGCGCCAACTCGGCGAGGGTGGCGATCTCCATCGCGGTGACCGCCGGGTTCCGGGCGACCGCGGGCAGGATGCCGAGCCCGATCTGGAGACGGTCGGTACGGGCGAGTGCGGTCGCCGCCAGACCGATCGCAGCGGTGTAGAAGCAGTCTTCGATGAGCCACAGCTGATCGACCGCTGCGTCGTCGAGCCGCTCGGCAACCTCGACCACGAACGAGGGTGGCAGCGAGCGGTCGAAGCACATCCCGATGCGCGGCGCCATCGCGCAACGCTAGTGGACGGTGGTCGTCGGTGGGTCGGGCGCCGGCGGCCCGGATGCCGGCGGTCACACGGCCGGGAAAATGCAGAGCGCCCCGTTCGGCACTGCCGGCTCTCGCCGGCGCACCTCCCGGGGCGCTCACGGGACTCATCCACCATCGATCGAACGTCGGGCGCTAGCCTTCGACTCGATCAGACACATCGCCCGTCTCGCCTTGCGGCGGGGCGGGCGATGACCTTTTCGGACCCGGTCCGGTTTCCCGGTTCGGACCCGTGTCACCGATTCACGCTGACCCGGTTGCCCGAGCCATCGGTCCTGGTGCCATCGGAACCGCCCTCTCCGGGACCAGTTGGGGTGGCCCCAGATCCTTCGGCTCCGTCCACTGCATCGCTCCCGGCGGTTTCCCGCCGGCACCGTTGCCTCGCCGAGGCGTTCCGGTCTCCCGGTTCGCCCGCCCGGCCCCCGTCGCCGACGGTTTCCCGTCAGCCCGGTCTGGCCGTGCACCATCGCGGTCTCCCACGGCTGGTCGCCGACTCCTCTGCGCCCCCGCAGCAAGCTGCGGCGACGACCGAGAAGGTGGTCGGTGGATCATGTCCCCGCTCCGATCCCGCTGCGCCTCGTGGGCGGCGTGGGCCGGGCCGAAGCCCATCCTCACCGCCCCGGTCGGCGTGCGCTCACCGGAACGAAACACAGTAAAGACGTCACAAAACCCCAGGTCAAGAGGTATTTCGGAAGTCACAGGGTTATCCACCGAAGTTTCCGGTTACCCCCAGGAAACCCTGCTCGTCCACACGGTTCCCCACCGTTCATGCACAGGGATACGCACAGTTTCCGGCTCGGCGTTGACGACCGCGCCGATCAGCGGGTTGAATGGTCGAGATGTCGTCCGTCCGGCGCACTGTCATCATCATTTCGTAGAGCACGCAGACCATCTGTGTGTTCGCCAAGCCGCCCGCCGGGCGGCTTGTTCATTTCTCGGGAGCGTTTCATGCGACTCGTCGAAGTCTTCGACACCACACTCAGGGACGGCCTCCAGGTCGAGGGCGTCTCGGCAACGGTCGACGACAAGCTGCGCATCGCGGAGCAGCTCGATCACCTCGGCGTCCACTTCATCGAGGGCGGCTGGCCGGGGGCCAACCCGAAAGACATCGAGTTCTTCGCCCGCGCCTCGGCCGAGCTGAGCCTGCCGACGTCGACGCTCGTCGCGTTCGGGTCGACCCGCCGCCCGCGGGGCAAGGTCGACGACGACGCCACGCTGCGCAACCTGATCGAGGCCGACACCTCGGCGGTGTGCATCGTGGCCAAGAGCTCGGAGTACCACGTCGTCGAGGCGCTCAAGACCACGCTCGACGAAGGGGCCGCGATGATCGCCGATTCGGTTCGCTTCCTGCGCGCCGAGGGGCGGATGGTGCTGGTCGATCTCGAACACTTCTTCGACGGGTACAAGGCGAACCCCGAGTTCTCGCTGAGGGCGATCGAAGCCGCCGTCGTCAACGGCGCCTCACATCTCGTGCTCTGCGACACCAACGGCGGAACGCTGCCGAGCGAGGTCGGGCGCATCGTCGGCGACGTCAAGTCCCACGTCGGCGACGACGCGATCATCGGGATCCACTGCCACGACGACACCGGGTGCGCGGTCGCCAACTCGATGGCTGCGGTCGAAGCGGGCGCTGGTCACGTCCAGGGCACGCTCAACGGTCTCGGCGAGCGAACCGGCAACACCAACCTGTCGACCGTCATCCCGAACCTCCAGCTCAAGCTGGGGTACCGGTGCCTGCCCGAGGGGCGCATCGAGCGGCTGACCGTTGTCAGTCACCACGTCGCCGAGACGCTCAACCGGGCGGTGAACCCGCAGGCGCCCTACGTCGGGTCGTCGGCCTTCGCCCACAAGGCCGGGCTGCACGTGTCGGCGATCGCCAGGGCCAAGGACGCCTACGAGCACGTCGACCCCGAACAGGTCGGCAACGGCACGCGGTTCGTCGTGTCGGAGATGGCGGGCCGGGCGACGATCCAGATCAAATCCGACGAGCTCGGGCTCGGGATGGACGGCCCGGAGATCAACCAGGTCATCGACGACCTCAAGCGGCTCGAGCACGAGGGGTACCACTTCGAGGCGGCTGACGCCTCGCTCGAACTGCTGATGCGCCGCGTGTCGGGCAACGTGCCGGAGTTCTTCCGGGTCGAGTCGATGCGGGTGATCACCGACGAGTTGCCCGATGGCGCGTTCTCGACCGAGGCCACGGTCAAGGTGTGGGTCGGCGAGGGCGACGACGCACAGCGGCATGTCTACGTCGCGGAGGGCAACGGGCCGGTCAACGCGATCGACACCGCGCTGCGCAAGGCGGTCGGCAAGGCGCTCCCGCAACTGGCCGACATCCACCTGACCGACTACAAGGTGCGGATCCTCGACGGCGGCAGTGCGACCGGAGCGACGACGCGCGTCCTGCTGACAGCGACCGACGGCCAACGGGACTGGACGACGATCGGGGTCAGCCCGAACATCATCGAAGCGTCGTGGCGGGCGCTGGAGGACAGCATCGTCTACGGGCTGCTGCACGCCGCCCGCTGACGCCGCCTTCGGCCTCGGTCGAGCCGCTCACGTGCCGCGGGCTCGGATCGGGTAGAACTGGGGCCGATGTCCGCACCGAAGTACAGCCCGGTCCCTGCGATGGACCAATCGCGCGCGTACCGGTCCCCTGACCACGTGCCCGATGCATGGAACCCCGACCGTCCCGGCGAGATCGACGGATTCCAACCCGAGGGCAAGCGCCTCGGCAGTCACGGACCCGATCAGGGGTTCGCGCTGCACATCGCCGAGCTGCTGCGGCCCAAGCTCCGGCTGACCGAGGGCGAGTACGAAGACGACGCCATCCGGGGGTGCCTCGGCGTGGCGCTCCGGCGGGCGTCGATCTTCTCGCGGGCGCCCGTCGTCCACGACCTGACGATCGCGTTCACGATCTGGGGGTGCTACGACGAGTCACCACCGCCCGAACTGGTCGCGCTCCGCCGGTCGATGTTCGAGGGGCTCCGCCACACGGCGCATCACTACATGGAGTCTCGGGCGGTAGCCGACCTCCCTCCGCAGGCGACGCTGCGGATGACGCCCGAGGCGGTCGCTGCGGCGTATCCGTCCCAGTGGCGGTCGCTCCTCGGCGTCTGACGTCGACGGCGCCCGCGGGACGCCGCACCGCCGCTCGCACGATCTGCGAGAACCCGCTCGTCCCCGGGGCGACTGCGCTTGATCGGGATCCCCTCACGCCCGGACGGGGCCCGACACGCCGGCCACCTCGACATCCTCCGCGAACGGATCGACGGCACCACGGCGCGCTGACCGCAGGAGTGCCGGAACCCGTCCCCCATCCCGCCGGCTCGGAGCCGCCCACACTGCTGCCCCGGTGGCGGGCTGAGGCGCCCGGTCTAGGCGAAGAGGCTGAGTTGGGCGACTTCGTTGCGGAGTTGCGCCAGCACCGGTGTACCGAAGTGCTGGGCGATGATGTGGTGGCCTCGACCCTGCTCGAAGTCGCGGAGCTCGATCACCTCGGGAGCGTCGGCCGGTCGGTCGATCAGGATCGCGTTGGATCGGAGCTCGAGTCGGGAGCCGCCGCCCCAGCGGGTCCAGCGCAGCAAGAACTCGTCGCGCTCGTCGCCGTAGTCGGTTTGGGAGAAGACCCCATCGGAAGGCCGATCGTGGCGGTTGCGCCCGGGAGCGCCGCCGGAGCCGGCGTCGACGCGCGGTGACCAGCCCAGGTCGGTGAGTACGGCGACCCCCGAGACGACGGCCGTGTCCCGCAGGAATCGACGACGGGTGATCGGTTCAGGCATCCGGGGTTGCCCAGTCGTCCTCGGCGGTGATACCGCCGTCCTGCCAGGTCCAGATGATCTTCTGGTAGGTGAACGACACGTGCTCTCGCGGCTCGAGGGGCAGGTTCTCCTCGTAGGTGTTGTTGAGCTGCTCCTGGCGGATCCCGGCGATGGAGGCGTTGACCAGCTCGATCGTGTAGTACTGGAATTCCCTGCCTCCCCGGCTCGGGCGCCAACAGTCGAGCCGCCACTCGGTGATGTTCTCGTTGTTGGTCAGCACGTTCATCAGGAGCGGCGTCGCCATGTCGATCGGCTTGGTCACCACGATCGGCTTGTGCTGCCGCCTCCCGGTCGGCAAGCCCGACGCAGCGTCGCGCGGCGAGACGACCTCGTGATTCCACCCCCAGATCTCGAGCGAACCCTCGCGTCCGGCCTGGGTCACGCTCCCTCTGATCCTGCCCTGGGTCGCCCCCGTCAGATTCAGGTACGCATCGAGTGCCATGGAACACCTCCGTGATCGAGTGACGCCGAGACCGGCGCGACACCGACAGTACCGCAGCCTGCCGAGCCCAAGATCCTGGACGCCAACCCGCTCGAGCGGGTTCCCGGGTCAGGCACGTGGCGCGATCGGCGCATGCAGATTCCACGTCGCGAGCGCCCGAGCGAGATGCAGTGGACCGATGACGCTGATTCGGCCGTCGCGTCTGGCCGACGACCACGAGAGCGCCCCCCGGTGCCAATCGACGAATGCCGCCGACTCGGCCTCGACATGGAGGTCGGGTTCACCGCCGGGGTCGGCGTAGCAGACCTCCGCATCGCCGTGCTCGACCAGGAGCCAGTAGTGGCGGTTTCCAGCCGCTTCGTCGGGGAACGTGAAGGCAACGACGATCCGGTCCTCGGGGAGTTGGGCGCGGTCGAGCTGAGCCTGGCACCACGCCCACAGTGCGAACCCCGGATCGGCGTGTGTGGTCGTGACCTCGACCCATCGCTCACCCCAGGCGCCGAGGGCATGGATGACGGCAGCCAGATCGGCTCCGGCTTCGGTGAGGTCGTAGGTCGACCCGCGGCCGTGCTCCTTCGGCGAAGACTGGATCACGCCGGCGCGCTCGAGCTCGGCCAGGCGTTTTGACAGCATCGAGCGCGACATCGCCGGAACGCCGCGAGCGAGGTCGTTGAACGTATGGGCTCCGAGCATCAGGTTCCGCACCAGCAGCGGGGTCCAGCGTTCGGCGAGGATCTCCGATGCCCGAGCGATCGGGCAGTACTGACGGTAGGTGCCCACGTCCCCATCCTCGCGCGCCAGACACCAGGGTCGAGTTCGAAATCAGGACTTCCACCGGCACGCGGATCGGCGCACGCTGTGTCCCATGGCCGATCCCACGAACACGACCGACCCCGAGCGCGGGCAGGTGAGCACGGCAGCGGCGGAGATCTACGACGACTTCTTCGTGCCGGCCTTGTTCGCGCAGTTCCCCGAGCCGGTCCTGGACCACGCGAACGTCGGACCCGGTGCCCGGGTGCTCGACGTCGGTTGCGGCACCGGCATCGTCGCGATCGCGGCTCACCGACGCGTGGGCTCGACCGGTGAGGTGATGGGCATCGATCCGAACGAGGGCATGCTCGCCGTCGCCCACCGATCGGACCGGTCGATCGCGTGGCGCCTGGCCTGCGCCGAATCCCTCCCGGTCGATGACCGCTCCTTCGACCATGTCCTCAGTCAGTTCGCCGCCATGTTCTTCACCGACCGCGACGTCGCGCTCCGCGAGATGGCCCGCACCACCGTCCAGGGTGGCACGGTCACCATCGCTACCTGGGCCGGTATCGACCGCACTCCCGGCTACGACGCGATGGTCAGCCTGATCGACGACGAGCTCGGGGAGCAAGCGGCCAACGCTCTGCGCGCCCCGTTCGTGCTCGGGGCTGCCGACGACGTCCGGCGACTCCTGACGCCGCTCGGCGACGACATTCGCGTCGATGAGATCGCCGGCACGGCTCGATTCGCGTCCATCGCGGACTGGGTACACACCGACGTGCGAGGCTGGACGCTCGCCGATCTGGTCGACGACGTCGGCGAAGCCGCCCTGGTCGCCCGGGCGGAACGCGAGCTGGCTTCGTTCGTTGCGGCCGACGGCTCCGTTGCGTTTCCTGCCCCGGCACTGATCGGCACCGTCCAGATCGACCACGGTGACCGCGACGACGGCGGTGCGGGCGCGAGTGCCGGCCGGCCGTCACCCCGACACGATCGACGCTGAGCTGCCACGATCGGTGGTGGCACTCGTCGCGCTCCGGCGGCATGACCTGCGCGTCAACCCCCGCCGATCGGCATCCACAGTTCGGTCACGTTCACTTCGGCCCCCTCCACCGCTTCGGTGAGGTTTCGCTCGTCGCCGAAGCCGCGTGCCCGATAGAACCCGAGCGCCCGCTCGTTGTCGGCTTCGGTGCGGACGAAGACGGAGGTTGCGCCGTCGGCCCGGAGTCGCTCGGTCGCCGCCTTCAGAAGTGGGGTCCCGATCCCCTTGCCGACCATCTCCTGGAGTACGACGATGCCGGCAAGTTCCGCCGGTCCCTCACCGCTCCAGCGCGTCGCCGCGAACGCGACGACCCGCTCCTCCTCGACAGCGAGGAACATCCGGCGCTCCGGTCCGCCGATCCGCTCCATGAGCGACTCGGATCGGGTGAGGTACTCGATCACGTCGTCGTCGGCGCCCGCCCAGCCGGGAGCGTCGGGGCCGGTCATGCCCCAGGCTTCGCGAAAGAACGCGGCGACCGCCGGGATGTGCGACTCGGTGGCTTCGACGAACTCCATCGCGCTCAGAACAGCAGCTCGAGTCGGGCGACGCCCCAGGCCACGTGCCACAGGGCGTAGTAGGCGAGCCGGAAGCCGAGCATCCACACGAATCCGAACCGCCAGAACATCCACACCTCAGCCACTCCGAACACCACGAGGTGCACGGCACTGAAGACGGCAGTGGCGGTCGTCGTGGCGTACGCCGCCTGCAGGGCTGCCTCGATGAGGGCGACCGGGATCGCAATCCACCAGAACGTCGCGTCGAACCCGGTCGGCATACCGAGCATCGCAACGAGCACGGCGATCGGTACCACGTGCAGCGCGATCTCGACGAACACGGCGATCGCAGAGTAGAACCGGAGCGCGTCGGGCATGGCCACGTTCGCATCCTCGGCGAAGCGGAAGGCGAGGTCTGCGCAGATCGCTGCTGCGGCGAGCAGCGGGACAGACCAGGCGATGATCGACACGGCGTCTCGCGACGAACCCGGGCCGAGCACCGCGAAGTCCGATGTCCCCTGCAGATGGGCGATCGCGACCGCGCCGACGATCGCCGCGCCGGTCACGACGCCGACCGGGGTGATTGCACCGAAGAAGCGCTCGAACACCGACCGGTCGACCCGCACCTGCCATGCCGTCAGAGTGACCGCCACGATCGAGATCATCAGGAACGGACCCATACCCGCCCACTCGAATCGCGATGTCATCGCGTCACGCTGACCGGCGCGGACACCGTTGCGCCAGGGCCGAAGGACCGACCGCGGTCGACGCCGCCGGCCGGCGGAACATCCCAGCCGTTTGCGGTCAGGGCACTAGCATCGAGGGCCGTGACCGACCTCGACGAGCACGGTCGCCCGGAAGCGCCGCTCGCTTCCGACGAGACGACGAGCGTGCTGGGGTTCTTGGAGTTCCAGCGGGCGACGTTGGAGTGGAAGTGCTCCGGTGTCGACGCCGATGGCTTGGCGGCGACGGTCGGGGCATCGTCGATGACGCTTGGTGGGCTGCTCAAGCACATGGCGTATGTCGAGGACTACTGGTTCTCGCAGCGGTTGCACGATCGTGACAAGTCGCCGCCGTGGAACACGGTCGATTGGGCCGCCGATCCCGACTGGGAATGGCGGACGGCCGCCGAGGACACGCCCGAGGAGCTCGTTGCGCTCTGGCGGGGAGCGGTCGAGCATTCCCGCGCCCTGACCGATCGGGCGCTCGCCGGCGCCGACGGGCTCGACCAACTGGCGCGGCGGACCTGGCCCGACGGCGGGGCACCGAGCTTGCGCTGGATCCTGCTCCACATGATCGAGGAGTACGCCCGCCACAACGGCCACGCCGACCTGCTGCGCGAGTCGGTCGACGGTCAGACCGGCGAGTGACGCCAGGCGCGCTGGCGCGCCGACATTGGCGGACCGAGCATCGTCACGTGACGCGGGCGGTCACGTAGTACACCCCGACCGGACCCATGCCGTCGGGGTTGCCCGGGAGGTACGGCGCCGGCCCGGCGACGTCGAGCGGCGTCCACCGTCCCTCGTCGCTGAGCCGGTCGATCACACCGGGGCAGCCACGGGCGTCCCACAGGTCTTCCCGCTGGGTGACGACGACCAGCCCGCCTCGACGCACGACCCGTACGAACTCGCGCCACGCGGCTTCGACGTCGGGGACATAGGTCATCACCCCGACGCAGGTGACCGCGTCCACGCTGACGTCGGCGGCGTCGAGTGGCTGTTGCAGGTCGGCCGACCTGAGCGTCGTGTACGCCCCGGTACGCGCGGCGACCCGCAGCGAGGCCGCCGACAGGTCGATGCCGTGGATCTCGCCCTCGTAGCCCACAGCGCGCAGCGCCCGTCCGACGAGCCCGGTCCCACACCCGACGTCGAGGACCGAGCTCGCCCCGGGCGCGTGGGCGACGACCTGCGCGGCGACGATCTGCGGTGCCCGGTAGGACCACGAGTCGAGGTCGTCGTCGTAGGTGGCCGCCCAGTCGTCGTACCGTGCGGCGACGTCGGCGGCATCGCCACCGCCCTCGAGCAACCAGTCCCCGGGCGCGTCGTCGTTCGTCACCACCACCAGGGTGGCACACGGTCCGCTTCCGGCGGTTCCGGTCGGCTCGGCCGCTCTGCCGCAGAATGCTGCGCCGGGCGACGTCGTGGCGGGGGACCTCGGTGGGGGAAGGGTCGGCGGAGCCGGGCGGGGATCGATGTCGTCGAACGCCCGGACCGGGTATCGTGAGGACGCCGTGATCGACCGAACAGGGCGGACTCCGAACCCGAACTCCATCGTCAGTCAGCGAGCGTCAACGCGATGAAGAGTTGGTGGCGAGCGATCGTGTCCTACCCGGCGACGTGGGTCGTCGCCGTGGTGCTCGCCGTCACCGTGTGGGCGATCCTGACGCTGCTCGATCCGCCGGGGGTGTTCGCCGTCGCCCTCGTCGTCCTGGCGATCGTGGCGGCCATCGCCTGGCCACTCACGATGTCGGCGACCGGCACGCTGTCCGAGCTCCAGTTCGCGATCCCGCGGGTCGAGGAGGTCGATCCGGATGAGATCGCCGCCCTGGCCGCCGAGCTCGACGCGATCGAGGATACCCAGCCCACCGAACAGCTCCAGGCGCTGCAGGACAAGCGGGCGACGCTGATCAGCGTGCTCGAACGGCGGCTGGACGAAGGGGAGCTGACCTACGCGCGCTATCTCGGGTCGGCCCAACAGGTGTTCGCCTCGGCGCTCGACAACCTGCACGAGGTCGCCGTCGCGTACCAGAGCATCAGCACGATCGACGAGGCGTACATCGACCGCCGGCTCGGGGAGCTGGACACCGACGACAGCGACGTCGAGTCGAGCGAGCGCGAGCGGACCTCGCTCGTCCGGCGTCGCGACCTCCGCACCGCGCAGCGCAAGCGGATCGCGCAGCTGCTGGCCCAGAACGAGTCGGCGCTGACCGCGCTCGACCGGACGACGACGGCGCTCGCCGACGTGCCGATCGGCAAGCGGCCCGAGGACGCCGACGCGGCGATGGCCGCGCTGGAAGAGCTGGCCGACCGGGCGAGCAGATATGCAGACTGACCGTTCAGCCGTACGCGTGCCGCCGGCGACGCCACCAGAAAAGGGAGCACTCGCATGACCGACGCAGCCAACACATCGGGGTCGCTGCTCCCCGCGCTCAGCCTGGAGCTGAACGTCGAGGAGACCAAGGCCGAGCTCGCACTCCCCGAACCCGAACCAGGCGACGAGCTGCAGGCCAAGGCCGTCGAACAGGTCGACCGGCTGCTCGCCGTCGACCCGGCCGACGAGGACTCGCGCAACGCTGCAAGGGAGGCGATCGACTCGATGGGCCGCGACCTCCAGCAGCGGTCCGCGGCGCGCAGTCGGATGCTCCAGGCACCGCTGCGCGACATCTCCCACGCCAGCGAGGACGGCGGACCGGTCGCCAAGTCGCTGTCCGACCTGCGCATCGAGGTCGAGGAGCTCGATCCCGGCAAGGTCGACATGGAGGCTGGCTGGTTCACCCGGCTCGTCGGCCGGCTGCCCGGGGTCGGGACGCCGCTGAAGCGCTACTTCATGCGCTACGAGAGTTCCCAGACCCAGATCGATGCGATCGTCCGCTCGCTCGAGAACGGCCGCGATCAGCTCAAGCGCGACAACATCACGCTGAGCGAGGACCAGAAGCAGATGCGCGAGCTGACGATGTCGCTGACCGAGCAAGTGGCGTTGGCCCAGGCGCTCGACGCCGCCGTCGTCACGAAGCTGGAGCGCGAGATCTCCGTCGACGACCCGCGTCGGCAGTTCGTCGAGGAGGACATCCTCTTCGCCATCCGCCAACGGACCGTCGACCTCCAGCAGCAGCTCGCGGTCAACCAGCAGGGCGTGCTGGCGACCGAGCTGATCATCCGCAACAACCGGGAGCTGATCCGCGGTGTCAATCGGGCCCTCGACGTCACGATCAGCGCGTTGCAGGTCGCCGTCACCGTCGCCCTGGCGCTCGCCCACCAGAAGATCGTGCTCGACAAGATCGAGGCGATCAACACGACCACGTCGGAGATGATCGCCGGTACGGCCGCCCGGCTGAAGACGCAGGGCGCGGCGATCCACCAGCAGGCATCGGGCACGATGCTCGACATGGACGCGCTGCGCACCGCCTTCGAGGACATCGACATCGCTCTCGACGAGATCTCGATGTACCGGCGCGAAGCGCTGCCGACGATGGCCAGCACGATCCTCGAGCTCGACCAGCTCACCGCGCAGAGCGAGGCGGCGATCGACCGCATGGAGAGCGGCCGTGCCGCGGCGACCCGGCTGGAGCCCGACTCGGGCGCGGAGCCGTCGTCATGAGGCTCGCCGCCAGGCCGTTCGCCGTGGCGCTCGTCGTGGGCCTGGTCCTCACCGCCTGCGGCTCCGACGGTGGCGGGGCACCGCTCGACCAAGGAGAGGCGTTGTCCCGGCTCAACCGGCTGGCCGACAACATCGACTGGGTCGACGACCCGGTCACCCGGAGCGCGTCGATCCCACCGCCGACCGGTGGCAACCTCGCCGAGACCCTCCCGCCGATCGACGAGTTCGAGATCATCGTGGCCGCCCCGCAGACCGCCGATCACGTCGTGGAGATCTTCGCGTCGACCGAGAAGTCCGGCGAGGGCACCGACGGGTGGATGACCGAGGTCGCCCAGGCGTTCAACGACGCCAACGTCACGCTCGCTGACGGCAGCACCGCCGGCGTCGACCTGCGCCGGATCGCATCGGGCACCGGCTACCAGTTCATCGCCAGCGGAAAGGGTGTTCCGCAGGCGTTCAGCCCGTCCAACCAGCTGTGGATCGAGATGGCGGCGGAGTTCCAGCCGATGACCGAGGTGCGGTCGCAGACCGTGCCGAACGTCGCCGGGATCGTGATGAAGACCGCGACCGCGGACGAGCTGCGCGCGACCTACGGCGAGCTGACCGCGGCCACGTTGGTCGACGCGGTGATCGCCGGCGACCTCGTCATGGGCTACACCGACCCGTTCGCGTCGAGCACCGGGCTCAACTTCCTGATCACCGTGCTCGACGCGATCGCCGAGGGCGACGAGGCCCGCCTGACGGCACCCGACGTCGCCAGCGTCTTCGAGCAGTTCCAGCGTCGGGTCCCGTTCGTCGCGCTGACGACCCTGCAGATGCGCGACTCGGTCGAGAACGACACCGGCACCCTCGACACGTTCGTGATGGAGTACCAGACCTACGTCAACACCGACTCGCTCAGCTCCGGGTTCGAGTTCATCCCCTTCGGCGTCCCGCACGACAACCCCCTCTACGGCGTCGGTGACCTGCGACCCGAAGAGCTCGAGGTGCTCGAGCTGTTCGCCCAGTTCTCCGAGCGGCCCGAGTACGAGGCGCTGGCCGTCGAGTACGGGTTCGACCCGCCGCCCTACACGTCGGATGTGGCGGTGCCCTCCGGGTCGACGCTGATCGACGCGCAAGCGGTCTGGAAGGACAAGAAGGACGGTGGGCGGCCGGTGTCAACCGTGTTCGTCGTCGACGTCAGCGGTTCGATGGAGGGAACCAAGATCCAGTCGCTCAAGACCGCGATGCTGTCCGCCCGCGAGTTCATCAAGCCCGAGACCAGGGTCGGCGTGGTCGAGTTCAACGACACCGCGAGGTTGCGGCTGCCGATCGACGAGTTCGATCTCAACCAGCAGGGCGCGTTACGCCGCGCTCGGCGAGGACCTGAGCCCCGGCGGGGGCACGGCGATGTACGACGGGATCGTGCTCGGGCTGTCGATGCTCGAGGCCGAGGTCGCGGCGAACCCCGACATCAAGCCGATCCTGGTCGTGCTGTCCGACGGCGAGACGACCGCCGGGCTGTCGTTCGACCAGGTCGACAACGTGATCGCCGGCCTGCGGGTCCCGGTGTACACCGTCGGCTTCGAGGCCGACCTCGACGAGCTGGGCCGGTTGTCGTCGCTCGTCGAGGCGGCGAGCATCAACGCCAGCGAGGAAGATGTCGAGTTCAAGATCGCTGCGCTGTTCAACGCCGGTGGCTGACCGGTGAAGCCGCTCGCGATCTGGATCGCGATCGTCGCCGTCGTGTTCGGTGGCTTCGCGGTCGTCACGTCGCTCGCCCGCGACACGACGCGCGTGTTCGTCGTCGTCGACAGCTCGTTCCCGATGCGTTCCGTGTGGACGCTGGTGCCCGACGAGCTCGACCGGATCGACAACCGGGACTACGCCGAGTTCGGCCTCGCCACCGAGAAGCGGCCAGTGCACTCCTGGCAGTCCGAGCTGGCCCTGACCGGCGTCGAGCCGTTCGCCCCGTGCACGTTCGACGGGATCGAGGCCTACCCCGAGGTGGCCGAGGCCGACGAGCTGATCTTGATCACGACTGCGGACTCCTGCGACACGAGCGCCCTGGTCGGCTGGAAGATCGTCAGGCTGTCACGATGACGTGATCCCCGGTCGGCACCGGCGGGCGGGTGTTTGTCCGGTGCAGTTCCCAGGGCCATGATGGAGCGGTGACCGCAGCGGTCGGGCTCGACCTGGGGACGACGAATGTCAAGGCGGTGCTCGTCGCCGCCGACGGCTCGCCGGCCGGCTGCAGCCAGCGAGCGCTTCGGACCGACCGCCAGGGTGACGCGGTCGAGCAGGATGCGGGTGCGCTGTGGGCGGCGGCGGTCGATGCGATCCGTGAGCTGACGGCGGCCTCCCCGGACCTGGCGCGCTCGGTCGGGGCGATCGGCGTCTGCAGCCAGTACTCCTCGATCGTCCCCGTCGACAGCGCCGGCGAGCCAGTCGGGTCGATGGTGATGTGGAGCGACCATCGCGGCACCGACCGCTCGTTCGCGATCATGGAGCGCGACCCGGACGCGTTCGTGCTCTGGCTCGACCGGCACGGGATCCCGCCCGTCGGTGGGGGATTGGCGCTTGCTCATCTGCTCCATCTGCAGTACGACCGTCCCGACGTCCACGCCAGGGCGACGGCGTACCTCGAGCCGATGGACTACGTCACCGCCCGCCTGACCGGCCGGATCACAGCCACGCAGCACTCGATGTTCATGTCGCAGCTCTGTGACAACCGGTCGCTCGGCGCGATCCGCTATGACCGCGATCTCGTCACGTCGGCCGGCATCGACGACTCCCGCCTCCCGCCGCTGATCGGCGTCGACGAGGCGGTCGGCACCGTCACGCCGACGGTGGCCCACGCGCTCGGACTCCCGTCGTCGGCGGTGGTCTACGCAGGATGCAACGACACGGCACTGCTCGGCGTTGCCGCCGGGATCGTGCGGCCGGGGCGGGCAGGGCTTGCGATCGGTACGACGAGCGTCCTCGTCGACTCGGTGGCGGCCAAGGGCACCGACATCGACCACGAGATCCTCTCGATGCCCGGCCTCGGACTCGACCGCTACCTCGTGTTCGCCGAGAACGGCTTCGGTGGCCGCCTCGTCGAGTACGTCCTCGACCAGATCGTGTACGCCGCGGACGCGCTCGCCGAGCACGGCACCGACCGGCTGTTCGACCGGCTCGACGACGCGCTGGCCGGGACGGTGCCGGGCGCCGGGGGAGCGCTCTTCCTGCCGTGGCTGGGCGGTTCGCTCGCGCCGAGCGCGAATACCGAGATGCGAGGTGGGTTCATCAACGTGTCGCTGGCGACGCGCCGGGTCGACCTGGTGCGGGCGGTCACCGAGGGGGTCGCCCACAACCTGGCGTGGCTGCTCCCGCACGTCGAGGCCTTCACCGGTCGGCCGATCGAGGAGCTGGCCTTCGTCGGCGGGGCTGCCCGGTCACCGCAGTGGTGCCAGATCCTCGCCGACGTCCTCGACCGACCGATCGCGCCGGCGGTCGACCCCGACACGGCGGTCGCCAGGACGACCGCTCGGCTGGCGCTGGCCCGCAGCGGTGGGCTCGCGCGCGCCGATGTCGAGGCCGGCGTCGAGCTCGGCCCCCGGTACGCGCCCCGCCCGGCCCACCGTGCGCTGTACGACGTGCACCAGCAGCAGTTCGAGGCCGCCTTCGAGGCGCTGCGCCCGATCAGTGAAGCCCTCAACGCGTTCCACGGAGGTCAGTGATGAGCAGCTATCCGTACGCCGATCGCTTTCGGGTCAACTCGACCCTTCCGGCGGCCGGACGCGACCGCGCCGAGATCGTCGCCGAGCTGCAGGCGCTCGCGCACGAGGAGGATCGGGCCTGGGAGCAGGGCACCTGCTCGGGGACGATGTACTGCGGCGACCACGACCACTACCGCTTCCTCGGGCAGGTCTTCGAGTCGTTCGCCCACGTCAACGCCCTCCAGCGCGACCTGTGCCCGAGCGCCACGCGGTTCGAGGGGGAGATCATCGCGATGACCCTCGACCTGCTCAACGCCGGGGCGGGCGGCGAGGGCGAGCCGGCCGGGATGGTCACCTCGGGCGGGAGCGGGAGCATCCTGCACGCCGTACTCGCCTACCGCGAGCGCGGCAGCGAGCGGGGGATCGAGCGGCCGAACATCGTCAAGCCGGAGACAGCGCACCCGGCCTTCGACAAGGCGGGGCACCTGCTCGGCGTCGAGGTGCGGCGGGCGCCGGTCGACCCCCAGACGACGCGTTGCGACGTCGATGCGTTGACCGGGCTGATCGACGGGTCGACGGTGGCGATCGTCGGGTCGGCGACGAACTACGGCTACGGCACGATCGATCCGATCGAGGAGATGGGCGCGATCGCCGTCGAACGCGACATCGGGCTGCACGTCGACGGCTGCCTCGGCGGATTCATCCTGCCGTGGGGGGAGGCCCTCGGCTACGACCTGCCGCGCTGGGACTTCCGGGTGCCGGGCGTGACCACCATCTCGGCCGACACCCACAAGTACGGGTACGGATTCAAGGGCACGTCGGTGCTGGCGTTCGCCGACCGAGCGCTGCGCAACGGCCAGTACTTCTTCATGACCGACTGGACCGGCGGCAAGTACTGCTCGCCGGGCATCGAGGGCTCGCGGTCGGGTGGCTTGTTGGCCGCGACGTGGGCGTCGATGGTCAGCCTCGGACGCGAGGGATACCTGGAGCACGCCAGGGGGATCTTCGAGACGGCGTTCGCGATGCAGGACGTCGTGCGCGGCCTGCCAGGACTGCGGGTGATCGGCGAGCCCAGCTTCTGCTTCAGCTTCACGAGCGACGACTTCGACATCTACCACGTCAACGACGTGATGCGGGAGCGCGGCTGGCGGTTCAACGGCCAGCAGTATCCGGACGCGATCCACATGGCGGTCACCCGCCCGCAGGTGCAGCCCGGGGTCGTCGAGCGCTTCGCCACCGATCTCGCCGACGCTGTCGCCTTCGCCTCCTCGCGCCCGACCGACCCACCGAAGAGCGGCGCGATCTACGGGGGAATCGCCGGTGGCCTCACCGCGGAGGCCGACGAGTTCATCCGGGCGGTGATGGCGCAGATGATGGACGAACAACAGAGCGTGCCACGGCGCGGCAGCGGGCGCGAGGCTGCGCCGGCTGCGCTCGACAAGATCGGCTGATCGCCTGCGAGGATGGAGTCGTGGCTTCCTCCGATCGTTCACCTCTTCCGGTTCCCGAGACCGCGCTCGAACTCCGCTCGACCCTCGCCGACGATGCGACCGTCACACTGGCGTTGCACCGATCGCGGGTTCCGCCGCCGGGCGACCACGAGGTGGTGGTGCGCGTCGAGGCGGCGCCGATCAACCCGTCCGATCTCGGGATGATGTTCGCCGCTGCCGACGTGGCGACCGCGACATCGGTCCAGCGCGACGACCTGCCGGGCGTCACCGCGTCGGTCGCGCCGGCGGCGCTCGCCGCGCAGGCGGGGCGGGTCGGCACGCCGATGCCGGTCGGCAACGAAGGGGGCGGCACGGTGATCGCCACCGGCCCGTCGGCCGACGCGGAGGCGCTGCTCGGGAAGGTGGTCGGCTTCCTCTCGGGCAACGCCTACGCCGAGTACCGCACGCTGCCGGCCGCGCAGTGCCTCGTCATGGCCGACGGCACCGACCCGGCCGACGCGGCGGCGGCGTTCGTCAACCCGCTGACCGCGCTCGGTATGGTCGAGACGATGCGCGCCGAGGGTCACAACGCGCTCGTGCACACCGTCGGGGCGTCGAATCTCGGGCTGATGCTGAACCGGATCTGTGTCGCAGACGGCATCGGGCTGGTCAACATCGTGCGCCGAGCCGAGCACGTCGAGCGGTTGCGCGCCGAGGGCGCCCGGCACGTGTGCGATGCGAGCACCGAGACGTTCCGCGACGATCTGACCGACGCCCTCCGGGCGACCGGGGCGACGATTGCGTTCGATGCGATCGGCGGCGGCGAGATGGCGAGCACGCTGCTGTCGTGCATGGAGACCGTCGCGGGGGAGCGAGCGGGTGCGTTCAGCCGCTACGGCTCGTCGACCCACAAGCAGGTCTACATCTACGGCGCGCTCGACCGTGGCCCGACCGTGCTCCGGCGCGACTTCGGGATGACGTGGTCGGTCGGGGGGTGGCTGCTGACGCCGTTCCTCGCGTCGATCGGTCAAGCGGGCGCGGATCGGCTCCGCCGCCGCGTCGCCGCGGAGATCACGACCACGTTCGCCAGTTCGTACGGCACTCGCATCTCGCTCACCGACGTCGTCGACCCCGAGCATGTCCGCCGCTACGCCCGGATGGCATCGGGTGACAAGGCGCTCGTCGTCCCGCACGGATGACGCGAGGGCGGGGGACGGAGTGCACCGTGCTGCCAGACTGAACGGCATGTCGTTCGGTCAACCGTCAGGACCCCCGGCCTCCTCCAAGCAACTCCGAGAACTCCTCGGGCTGCTCCAGGAAGCGGGCCACGACGACTTCCGCGACGCTCGGGGGCCGATGGGCTTCACCCAACGGCAGGCCGGGGGGAAGTTCACCCACGACGAGGCGGCGGCGTTCATCGATCGGCTCGAGCAGATCGCCCACGAGGGAGCTTCGCCGGCGGAGCCCGCCCGACCGGCCGCCCGCCCGACCCGGGCGACGGCCGCGGAACGGGCGCTGCGCGATGCGTCTGACGAACTGCTCGCGGCCGAACTGCAGCGGCGCGGCTGGATCGTCGTCGAACCCTGATCGGCCGGCCGGTCAGCCCTCGCCGGCGACGAGGACGGCGCACGGTGCGCGGTGCACGAGCCGTGACGAGACGCTGCGGTGCAACGCCCGCCCGGCCGGCCCGTAGCCGTGTGATCCGATCACGATCAGGTCGGCGTGCTCGCGCTCGGCGACATCGATGATCGCGTCGGTCGGGCGGTCCTCGATCAGGTGGACCTCGGCCTCGAGGCCGAAGCCCTCGAGGATGCGCTGCGCGTCGCCCAACGCCCGCCACGTGTCCTCGTGCAGGTCGAGCGTGTCCCAGAACTCACGCGGAACTTCGGCGAGCGCGCGATCGCGTGCGGCGGGCGTGACCCGCCGGCAGGCACTCACGATGTGGACCGGGCCTGCTCCGACCGCGGCAGCAACCTGACCGGCGGTCCGGACGGCCTGCGCCGCCTGGGGGGAGCCATCGGTGCCCACCACGATCGTGTTGATGATCGCGTTCATACCTCGATCATCGGTCGGGAGGCCTTCGTGCTCAAGGGCCGGACGGCACGAGCTTGCTGTGACCGTTGTGACACCGGCCGCGAGGGAATACGGTCGACGGCGATGGTGGGACCTGCCGACGACCCGGGTGATGCCGATCGCAGGGCCGGCTTCGATCCATCGGCCCACCCGCACCGTCGGCGCAACCCACTGACCGGCGACTGGGTCGTCGTGTCGCCGCAGCGGACCAAGCGTCCGTGGCAGGGCCAGACCGGTGACGAGGCCGCCGACGCGCCGCGGTTCGATCCGGAGTGCTACCTGTGCCCTGGGAACACCCGCGCCCGTGGCGTGCGCAATCCCGAGTACGCGTCGACGTTCGTGTTCGAGAACGATTTCGCTGCGTTGCTGCCCGGTGCGCCGGAGCCGTCCTCGACCGACGATGGGCTCTTCGGCATCGACGCGGCGGACGGGGAGTGCCGGGTGATCTGCTTCTCCCCCCGCCACGACCTGACGCTGTCGAAGATGAGCATCGACGAGATCCTGGTCGTCATCGATCTTTGGCGGGACCAGCTCGCCGACCTGCTCGGGAGGTACCGGTGGGTGCAGATGTTCGAGACGCGCGGCGCGATCTCGGGCGCGTCGAACCCCCACCCGCACGGGCAGATCTGGGCGTCGACCTTCCTCCCGAACGAGGCGGTCCGCGAGCTGGAAACCCAGCGCGATCACCTGCTGGCGCACGGGACCACGATGCTGCTCGACTACGTCGAGCGGGAGGTGGTCCTCGGTGAGCGGGTCGTCGTCGCCAACGATCGGTGGGCGGTGGTCGTGCCGTACTGGGCGTACTGGCCGTACGAGACGCTCGTGCTGCCTCGACGCCGGGTCGCGTCGCTGCTCGACCTCGACGACGCGGATCGAGAGGGTCTGGCCGTCGTCCTCAAGGCGATGCTCCAGGCGTTCGACCGGCTGTTCAACACCCCGTTCCCGTATTGCTCGGGCTGGCACACCGCACCGCGTGACGGGGCCGAGGGGTGGCAGCTCCATGCGCACTACTACCCGCCGCTGCTGCGCTCGGCCGACGTGGCGAAGATCCCCGCCAGTTACGAGCTGCTCGCCAACCTGCAGCGCGACCTCACTCCCGAGACCGCTGCCGACCACCTTCGGGCGGCGCTCCCCACCCGGACGGGCTGACCCGCCGCCGGGTCACGACGGCCAGATCGGCCGGGCGCGCTGGTCGAGCTCGTCGAGGAGGACGACGGTCTGCGCGCTGCGCACGCCGTCGATCTGTTGGAGCTCCTTGAGCGCCACGTCGCGCAGGTGGTCGAGGGAGTCGGCGCGCACGAGCAGCATGAAGTCGAAGGTGCCGGCGGCGACGCCGACCCACTCGACCCCGGGTAGCGCGGACAGCTCGGACTGCAGGTCGCGCCACGATCCCTGGCGCACGCTGACGAGGATCATCGCCGCCACGTCGAGCCCGATCAGTTTCGGGTGGACGCACGCCGTGAACCCGGTGATCACCCCGTCGTCGACGAGGCGGTCGAATCGGTGGTAGGCGGTGGCCCGACCGATGTGGACGTCCTCGGCCAGCGCCGGGATCGACCGCCGCCCGTCGCGGCGGAGCACGTCGATCATCCGGCGGTCCACCTCGTCGATCGCTTCCACCGAACGAACGTATCATCTTCATGGGCAAGAACAAAAGATCGTCTGGTAGTCGCAGTGATTTCCCTCTGTTCATCGACGCGATGAAACACTGGTTTGTATGGTCGTAGCCGAGCACACCGTCGAGCGCACCCACGCGGGGTGCACGGTCGCCGGGTTGGTGCCTTCGCCCCCGGCTTCGTACTGGGAGCGCCGCGCCGAGATCGCCCGTTCGGCGAGCGGGCTCGGCGCCGAGCCGGCGGAGATCGATTATCGCCGCGTCGAACACGACACGTGGGCCTCGGTGTCGCAGGCGCTGGCACCTCGCTGGGAGCGCAGCGCCGCCGCCGCAGTGGTCGACGCCCGCGACCGCCTCGGCCTGCCCACCGACCGGATCCCTCAGCTCGTCGACGTCGACCGGCGGCTCGCCACGCTGACCGGGTTCCGTTACCGCGCGGTCGCCGGGATCCTGCCCGCCGACGAGTTCTTCCGCGCCTTGTCGAGCCGGATCTTCCCCTCGACGCAGTACCTGCGGTGGGACGGAGATCCGCTGTACACGCCCGAGCCGGACGTGATCCACGAGGTGATCGGGCACGCCAATTGCCTCGCGTGCCCGGAGATCGCCGACCTGCATCGCCTCGCCGGCGACGCCGTCGGGCGCGTCGAGCGGGCGGAGAGCGTCCAGGCGTTGGCCGACGTGTTCTGGTTCACGGTCGAGTTCGGTGTCGTGCGCGAGCATGGGGAGTGGCGGGCCTACGGGGCGGGATTGCTCAGCTCGCCCGGCGAGCTCGACCAGTTCGCGGTGCACGCCGAGGTCCGCCCGCTGGACATCGCCGACATGGTCACGACCGCGTACGACATCCACCACTACCAGCCCGTCCTGTTCGGCGGCCAGAGCCTGGCCGAGGTCAGCGACGTTGTCGGTGGGTTCTTCGAGTCGGCGACCGACGACGGGATCGCGCGGCTGACCGGCGCCTGACGGGATAACCGCTTGCGCACCCCGGGGGGAGGTGCGAACATGCGTTCGTGGAGCGCCGTCCCCCGCGTTCGAGGGTCCCGGTCGGCCAGGCGACGATCCTGCACGCCGACCTCGATGCGTTCTACGCATCGGTGGAACAGCGCGACGACGTTCGATTGCGGGGTCAGCCGATCGCCGTCGGGGGTGGTGTGGTGCTCGCCGCCAGCTACGAAGCGAAGCGCTTCGGCGTACGCACCGCGATGAACGGTGCCGAGGCCCGGCGCCTCTGCCCGAACCTGATCGAGGTGCCGGCCCGGTTCGAGGCCTACACGACGGCGAGCAAGGCGGTGTTCGCGGTGTTCGCCGACACGAGCCCCGTCGTCGAGGGCATCTCGATCGACGAGGCGTTCCTCGACGTCGGTGGTTTGCGCCGGGTCGCGGGGACCCCCGCCGAGATCGCCGCTCGGCTCAGGCAGCGGGTGGCGTCCGAGGTCGGGTTGCCGATCACGGTCGGCGTGGCGCGCACCAAGTTCCTGGCGAAGGTGGCGAGCGGGGTGGCCAAACCCGACGGGCTCCTCGTCGTCGAGCCCGACGCGGAGCTGGCATTCCTGCACCCGCTGCCGGTCGAGCGCCTGTGGGGTGTCGGCCGGGTGACGGCAGCCAAGCTCAACGACCGCGGGATCCGAACGGTCGGCGAGGTGGCGGCGATGAGCGAGCGTGCGCTGCTGGCGATCGTGGGCACCGCGCCGGGTCGGCAGCTGTACGCACTGTCGCACAACCGCGATGCCCGGCGCGTCGAGACCGGCCGGCGGCGCGGCTCGATCGGGTCGCAGCAAGCGCTCGGTCGGCGCCGACGGTCGCGCGAGGAGATCGACGTCGTGCTGCTCCGGCTGGTCGACCGAATCACCCGGCGGATGCGAACCGCCGGCCGGGTGGGGCGGACGGTGACGTTGCGCTTCCGGTTCGAGGACTTCGCCCGCGCGACGCGTTCGCACACGATCCCCGCTGCGACGGCATCGACCGCGGTGGTCCACTCGACCGCGT
The DNA here is from genome assembly GCA_963825565.1 of Ilumatobacteraceae bacterium. Classification (GTDB taxonomy): domain Bacteria; phylum Actinomycetota; class Acidimicrobiia; order Acidimicrobiales; family Ilumatobacteraceae; genus JBFGCT01. The sequence goes on along the minus strand of CAWGTW010000007.1, from coordinate 244,412 downwards.
CCGCGCTGCTCGACGCGGCGTGGCCCGTCGTCGAGACGCGGGGCATCACGCTGCTCGGGCTCTCGGTGAGCAACCTCGACGACGCCGACGCCGTCCAGCTCACGCTGCCGTTCGAGCGGTCCGCGGCCGATCGGCTCGACGAGGCGATCGACGCCGTGCGCGACCGCTTTGGCGGCGCATCGCTGCACCGGGCGACAACGATGCGCGGTGATCCGGGCTTCACCGTGCCGATGCTGCCCGACTGACCTGCACCCGCGTCGCCCCGCCAGCTGCCTGGCCGAACAGACCATCGGGTCAGGAGATCGTCGCCCCGAGCCAACCGCCGATCACCCAGGTCACGGTGCAGGCGACGACCGCCCAGCCGACCTGGCGAGCGGCCGTTCGCACGATGGAGCGCTCGGTGAAGCGGGCGAGCACGGCTCCGACCGTCGCCGCAGCCAGCAGGCCGAGCACCGCGGAGGCGATGATGGCCGAATTGCCCTGGGCGAAGAACCACGGAATGAGGGGGATCATCGCGCCGACGGCGAACGCGACGAACGAGCTCAACGCAGCGATGACCGGATCCCCGATGCTTCGCGGATCGATGCCCAGCTCCTCCCGCGCGTGGACCTCGAGGGCGACATCGGGGTTCGACATGACGGCATTGGCCATCTCCTCGGCGTGGGTGGGGTCGATGCCGCGCCTGCGATACAGCGCGGCGAGTTCGCGCCGCTCCACCTCGGGCTGCTTCGCCAGCGATCGACGCTCGATCTCGAGCTCACGCTCGACGAGCTCGGCTTGCGCCTTCATCGAGACGTACTCTCCCGCCGCCATCGACGCCGCGCCGGCGAGCAACCCGGCGACGCCGGCGATGAGCACGCTCGAGCGTCCGGCATCGGCGGCGGCGACGCCGAGGATCAGCGCGACGTTCGACACCAGCCCATCGCTGACGCCGAACACGGTCGCGCGCGCAGCGCCGCCGGTGACGTCGCGGTGGCGGTGCACCATGAACGGCCGCGCCGCGTGCGGTGCGTCCTCCTCGTGCTCCTCGGCGGCGTCGTGGGACATCGTCATCACCGTACCGCCCGAGCCGTTCGTGGCGCGCGTCCGATCGGCCGGCGGGCGGTGCCCGCGACGATGTCGGCGGTCACGAGGGATCGCGGTTCCGGACCCAGTCCTCGACGCGCAGGTCGGTGGTGATCGACCGGCTGGTGATCGCCACGGTGATCGAGACGACGCACAGCGCAGCGGTACCGAGCACGAGGTACATCACGAGCAGTTGCACGACGACGGCCTGCACCGGGTCGACGCCTGCAAGCAGCAACCCGGTCATCGCTCCCGGCAGCGCGATCACGCCGACGACCTTGGTTCGCTCGACCTGGGGGATCAGCGCGTTGCGGGCGGCGCGGGGCGCCATCGACTGCACGACTTGGCGCCGGGTGAAGCCGAGCGCGAGGAGCGCCTCGAGCTCGCCGATCCGGTCGCGACTCAGTTCGACCGACTGCTTGACCGCGAGCACGGCTGACGGGACCGCGTTGCCGATCGTGATCCCGGCGATCACGACCAGCGCGATCGGGTCGGGGTCGATGACCCCCAGCCCGAACACGACGGCGAGGCTGACCGTGACCGACACGAGGACCGTCGCCAGCGTCACCTCGCGCAAGCCGTCGACATGTTGGCCGGCGCGGCGGACGACGACGAACGTGGCAACCGCGACCATCACGGCGATCCAGATCCACGCCCACACCGCGGCGGCACTCGAATCGAAGAGCAGCGTGAACAGGAACCCGACGGCGAGGAGCTGCACGGCGGCGCGTGTCGAAGCGATCAGAATGCCGCGACCGACACCGAGCCGCAACGCGACGGCGAGGATGATCGTCAGAGCGACGAGCGAGAGCGACGCGACCGCCGCCGGCCAGCTCACGACGTCGGCATCGACGACGTTGCCGGAGGAGGCGAGCTGGCCGCAGGTGGCGAGGAGCGCGCTCACCCCACGTCGTAACCGGTCGCACCGCGCGGCGCACCGGGTTCGCCGGGTGATGCGAGGTGCCGCCGGTTCAACGCACACGCTCGAAGAGATAGGCGAAGGGAGCGGTGATGTAGGCGATGCCTCGACCGCGCGCGTGGAGGTACTCCGGGGTCAGGTCGACGGCGACCTTGGGCACGAGGTGGTTCTCGAGGTGGTCGGAGCTCAGCCGGTACTCGCCATCGCGCGCCTTGACGACGCTGAGCAGGCGATATCGGTCGTCGATCGAGGCCATCGCCGCGTCTCCGTGGCTCGAGTTGACGAGCAGCGCGCCGCCGACGCGCAGGTAGTCGGTGCATGACTCGGACACGAATCCGGCGTACAGCGAGACGAGCAGGTCGAAGCTGGCCGGCTCGAGATCGAGGTCGGCGGTGTAGTCGCCGTGCACGAACCGGACGTCACGGCCGTGAGGTGCGCCGACGTGTCGCTCGATGATCGCGTCGACGCCGGAGCGGTCGGCGAAGAACGCCGCAGCGCGGTCGTCGGTGTCGACATAGGTGACCGACGGGAAGACGAACGAGGGTGCGATGTCCACGTACGAGCCCGGGTACAGGGTCCGCCGCGCGTCGACCGCCCGTCCGACCGCCTCGAACAACCGCCGACGGTCGCCGCGGTGGCGGTCCTGCTCCACCCACATCCGTTCCGCGACGGTGGTCATGGGGCGACTCTAGGCATGCCTACCGCACCGAGCCGCGGCATGTATCCCGCGCCGTCCCCGTTCCGTCAGCCGGTTGTTGCGGCTGACGCGACCTCGTGCGGCGGTTTGGGAGTGGGGATGGGATCACCCTTCGACGGCGATGGTCAGAACGGCGTCGGCATGCGTGGCGACCTCGGCGGGCGACGTCGTGCCGCCGAGTTCGACGATGAACGCGACGCCGTCGACGGGTTGTAGCTGGATGCGCGCCCACGTCGCAGCGATGCCGGTGTAAGTGCCGCCGGTGATCTCGCCGAGCGGAAGCCCGGTCAGCTCGGCGTAGCGGGCGCGGATGCGCCCGTCGCGCCCGCTCGACGGGTTGATCACGTACAGGTCCTGGTGGTACCAGATCGCGATGTCGGGCTGGAGCTGGTCGATGAAGTTGACCATCGCCTGGGTCTCGGGCTCGCTCGCCGGCCCGGTGCCGGCGTACTGGCCGTCGCCGGGCGCGCCGATCGGCCCCCACTTGTAGGGGAAGTTGCGGTTGAGGTCGACGTCGTTGCCGTTGTGCCGATCCTGGTTCGCCACGCCGTCGGGGTTCATCGACTCGACGAGCCAGAGCTCGACGCCGTCGGGGACCGTGCGGCGCCGCAGCTCGTCGACGATCGCCAGGCCATCGTCCTCGTTGCCGTGGATCACCCCGATCACCAGGACCCGTCGACCGCCGGGAGTGCCGTAGCGCTCGGCGAAGATCGGCCGGCCCTCCGCCGAGAACCCTAGCCCGACCAGGTCGCCGCTCAGGTCGAGCGGCCCCGGCACCGCCCTCACGGGCGCAGGGGCGGTCGTGGTGGTCGTCGACGTGGAGGTCGTCGTGGTCGAGGTGGTCGAGGTGGTCGAGGTGGTCGACGTGGTCGTTGCGGCCTCCGGGGCGCGCGACGTGGTCGCGGCCGGCAGCGTCGTCGTGGCGCTGGTCGTCGTCGTGATCGGGATCCGCTCCAGCCCTGGCGACGACGTGGAGGACAGGGCCGCGGGAGCGGCGGCACCGTCGGTCGTGCCGGCGCCGCACGCCGACGCGACGAGTGTGCCCGCAACGCCGAGGAGGACGACCGTCGGCCTGAGGGACGGCAGCAGCCTCATTCGGCGAACCGTGTCCGGCAGTCGGGGAGCGCACCGACTGCGATCTTGCCCCCACACGTGTACCCGACGGTCTCGAAGTCGGAGCCGACCGGCGAGAGGCTGAACAACGTGTCGCAGGCGATCATGTCGCCGCCGACGCACGCGGTCTCGAGGGTGACGAGCCCAGGCGACGAGAGGTCGGCGGTGCCATCGGGCGAAGCGGTGATTCCCGGCGTGCAGTACACGTCGCTGACCCCCCGTCCCGCGCAGTCGGTGGCCACGACGCTGTACTCGCTGCCTTCGCTCGTGGCGAAGTACAGCAGGTCGCAGGTCCGATCGTCGCCGGCCTCACAGCTGTCGTAGAGCGCGTCGAGCGCTGGATCGTCTCCGTAGTGCTGCGGGCCGCTGCCCGCCTCACCGTTGATCCTGGCCAGCGAGACCTCGTCGAAGCAGGCTGCGGCGCCGTCGGCCAACACGGCGCCGGTGTCGGGAGAGCGGGCGGTGACGATCATCTCGGCGGGGTCATCGGCATGGTCGATGACGAACTGCAGGAAGCAGGCGCCTTCTTCGTCGTCGACATCGCTCCCGGGAGGGAGCGCGGCGGTCAGCGTCGAGGTGAAGAACGTGGCGTACGAGTCGACGGACCCGAGGTTCGGCACGCAGTCGATCAGGATCCCGACCAGGTCGATCCTGGCCTGCTCACCGGACGCCGTGGCATCGGTCAGCGCCTGCAGCATCGAGAGGTTGCTGTCCCCGATCCGGTCGTCGGCACACTCCCGCTGTTCGTCGGTCGCATCGGCCAGGACGTCGTCCTGAACGCCCAATGCCTGGCCCTGCTCACTGGCGGCGTCCAGCCGTTGCTGGGTCTCGGAGTCGGTCGACGTGCAGGCGGCGAGCACGATCGCCAGCAGGCCCAGTTCGGCGAAGGCACGGCTCGCTCTGGACGGCCAGGATGGTCGGGGGAGTCCGTGCACCGGTCCACGTTAACGGTGGACGCGGTCGTCGCTGGGTCAATTCGCGTCGCGCCGCCAGCGGCTGCCGGTGGGCCGATCGGGCAAGCGGTGCTCGGTGCCGGCCGGGGTTCGCGGCGCGCCCGACGATCTGGGAGCATGACGGCCATGGCGATCGACTTCTCCCTGACCCCCGAGCTCGAGGAGATCCGCAAGCGCATCCGTGACTTCGTCGACACGGTGATCAAGCCCGATGAGGCCCGCATCGAGGGGACCGACGGCGGCGGTGGACTCGAGGGGCGCGAACGCATCGAGGCGCTGATCGCGATGCGCAAGCAGGCACACGCAGAGGGCATCTGGCTGCCGCACATGCCCGAGGAGTGGGGCGGCATGGGCCTCGGCCACGTCGAGTTGGCGATGGTCCAGGCCGAGGCGGCCAAGTCGTCGCTACGGCCCGTGGGTGTTCAACTGCCAGGCCCCCGACGAGGGCAACATGCACACGCTGTTGCACTGGGGCACCGACGAGCAGAAGGAGAAGTACCTTGCGCCGCTGTGCGAGGGCCGGGCGTGGTCGTGCTTCGCGATGACCGAACCGGAGGTCGCGGGCTCGGATCCGACGCTGATCCGGACCTACGCCTACCAGGACGGCGACGAATGGGTGATCAACGGCCACAAGTGGTTCATCTCCAACGCCCGCCGCGCCGACTTCGCCATCCTCGTCTGCCGGACCGAGGACAACCCCGACATCCCGCAGGCCGCCAACTCTGCGTTCATCATCGACCTGCCGAGCGAGGGCTGGAACGACGTCCGCGAGATCGAGACGATGCACGGCTGCACCGGCCACTCCGAGATCGTGATCGAGGACCTGCGGGTGCACGCCGACCAGATGCTCGGTGGTCGCGGGCAGGGCCACCTGCTCGGTCAGTACCGCCTCGGCCCGGCCCGCCTGGCGCACTGCATGCGCTGGATCGCCCAGGCCGAGACCGCCCTCGACATGATGGTCGACCGCTCGCTCAACCGGTACTCCCACGGATCGCTGCTCGCCGAGAAGCAGGGCATCCAGTGGATGATCGCCGACTCGGCGATGGAGCTCTACCAGGCCAAGCTGATGGTGCTCCACGCGGCCTACAAGATCGACCGCCAGGAGGACTTCAAGGCCGAGGTGTCGATGGCCAAGCACTTCGTGGCCAACATGCTCGACCGGGTGATCGACCGATCGATCCAGGTCCACGGTGCGCTCGGCTACTCGACCGACACGCCGCTGGCCCACATGTACCAGCACGCGCGGTGGGCTCGATTCGCCGACGGTGCCGACGAGGTCCACCAGATGCGCATCGCCCAGCGCACGATCGACGCCTACACCGACGAGGGCTCGACCCGCCGCGCCACCGGCAACCTCCCGATCTGAGACGGGTCGAGCGGCCCGATCGCGGCGTTGCGCAGGCTCGTCGCTGACGGCGGTCAGCTTCCTCGCTGCGCGTCTGGCGCTCGGACCGCTCGATCCCGTCTCAGCGAGCTGGCCGTGGGCTGGTGTGGTGGTCGTCGGTGTTCGGGCTCGGTGGTCGGGTTCGGTGGTGGTGTGCGGTGGTGCGGGGGTCGGAGGACCCGATCGGGGGGTCGATCGGGACTACGGTGCAATCGGACCGGCGAGTGGTCATCCAGTCGCAGGAGCAGAGGGGTAGAAACAGATGACTGTCCACGACGACGTGGCCGACATCCTGAGCAAGCTGCGGGCGATGGCCGTCGAGCGTCGTCCCGACGACCACGTCCTCGCCGACTTCCTCCCCCGGTACTACCGGGAGCTCCCCGACGAGGACATCGACGACCGTCGGCTCGACGACGTCTACGCCGCGGCCGTCGCGCACCTCAGCCTCGGCCGCCACCGGCGCCCGGGCGAGGTGCTCGTGCAACTGCTGTCGCCGGAGTATCGAGCGCGACGGCTGGCAGACCGACAGCTCGATGCTGCTGTTCGTGACCGACGACGTCCCGTTCCTCGTCGACACCGTCCGGATGGTGCTCGACCGCCACGAGCTCGGCATCCACCTGCTCGTGCACCCGATGTTGGGTGTCGAGCGTGACGCCGAGTTCGCGATCTCGGCGATCGGTCCCGGGATCGGCAAGACCGAGGCCTGGACGCAGGTCGAACTCGACCGGGTCGCTCCCGAACGGTGCGCGGCGGTCGAGGCCGACGTCCTCGAGGCGATCCTCCACGTCCACCGCGTCGTCGACGACTTCGGGATGATGCGCGAGCGCATGCGGGCGCTCGCCGACGGTGATCCGCTCCTCGGGTGGCTGGCCGAGCAGCACTTCGTGTTCCTCGGCTCCGCCACCTACACCCGGAGCGCCGAGGGGCTGATCCTCGAGGAGGGTTCCGAACTCGGCGAGTACCGCCCGGAAGGCAGCCTCGAGCCCGCCGTCGCCGATCCGCCGAGCAAGGACAGTGACGAGGTCGTCGTGATCGCTCGCTCCGACGTCGTCTCCCGGATCCACCGCGCCTCCCGCCTCACCTGCGTCTCGATCCGGCCGCCCGGCACCGACCGCGAGCACCGGTTCGTCGGGCTGTTCGGGAGCGGTGCATACCGGGAGAGCGTGTTCGCCATCCCGGTGATCGGCGATCACGCCCGGGAGGTGCTCGAGCTTGCCGGCGCCGCGGCGCAGAGCCACACCGGCCGGGCGGTCAAGAACGTCGTCGAGACGCTGCCGCGCGACGTCGTGTTCGAGCTCGACGTCGATGCGCTGGCCAACCTCGTCATCGACATCGTCGGGCTCCAGGAGCGCCGGATCGTGCGCGTGTTCGACGTGGCCGAACCGGTCGGTCCCTGGACGACCGTGCTCGTCTACGTGCCGACGGTGCGCTTCGACGCCGGGCTGCCCGAGCGGGTGTCGGAGGTCGTCGGCGACCGGTACCACGGCGACGTGCGCGACCTCGCCACGCTGCTCGGTACGAGCTCGCTGGCGCGGATCTCGATGACCGTGCGCGCCTCGGAGCCGGTCGACCTCGACCGGCTCGCGGCGTCGATCGACTCGATGTCGACGACGTGGGGCGAGCGGGCGCAAGAAGCGCTGATCGAGGCGCTGGGCGAGGTCGAGGGCCGCCGCGTGTTCGGGCTCGTGCAACACTCGGTGCCGTCCGACTACAAGGCGCGGGTCCGTCCTGCGGCGGCGGTCGGCGATCTGGTCAACGTCGCTCGGCTGCTCGACGGGCAGTCGGACGTCGATCCGGTGTCCGGAGAGCGCCCGATGCGGATTGCCACGTCGTTCGGCCGGGCGATCGATGAGAGTGACGACGACTGGCGGTTCCGGGTGTTCCTGCGCGGACGCGACGCGACGATCGCCCAACTCGTCCCGATCCTCGATCATCTCGGGCTGCACGCCCGCGACGAGCACCCGTCCCGGTTCGACTGTCCGACCGGCCCGGTGTTCCTCTACGACATCGGCGTGCGGCTCGACGTTGCGTCGATCGGCGACGATCAGCACCGCGAGGTCCAGCGGGCGTTCGTCGGACTGGCCGTCGGCACGATCGAGTCCGATGGCCTCAACCGCCTGATCCTGGCCGCTGGTCTCGACCGCCGCCAGGTCGCTGTGTTGCGCCTCTATCACCGGTACCTGCGCCAAGCCGGGTTCCTGTTCAGCCCGGCGTACATCGAGCAGTCGCTCGTGCGCCATCCGGCGATCGTCAGCACGTTGATCGAGTTGTTCGACGCCCGGTTCGATCCGGCCCGCTACTCCGACGATGCCCAGCGGGCGCTCGACGTCGCCGAGGTGGCCAAGCGGCTACACGCCCAACTCGACGCGATCCCGACGCTCGACGACGACCGGATCTGCCGTGCCTTCCTCACCCTGATCGAGGCGACCCTGCGGACCAACGCGTTCCGCAGCGGTGACGAGATCGCGGTGAAGTTGCGATCCGACGCCATCCCGTTCCTTCCCGCTCCGCGGCCGATGTTCGAGATCTTCGTCTGCTCACCATGGGTCGAGGGCGTGCACCTGCGCGGCGGTCGGATCGCCAGGGGCGGGATCCGCTGGAGCGACCGGCCGGAGGACTTCCGAACCGAGGTCCTCGGCCTGGTCAAGGCACAGATGGTGAAGAACGCGGTCATCGTGCCGGTCGGGGCCAAGGGTGGCTTCGTGATCAAGCGGTCCGAGGCCGACCCGGCCGACCGCGATGCGGTGCGCGCCGAGGGCATCGACCGGTATCGCCGGTTCATCGGCGGGTTGCTCGACCTGACCGACAACGTCGTCGGCACCGAGGTCGTGCACCCGCCGGACACGGTCATCCACGACGACGACGACCCGTACCTCGTCGTCGCCGCGGACAAGGGCACCGCGACGTTCAGCGACATCGCCAACGAGTTGGCCGCCGACTACGGGTTCTGGCTCGGGGACGCGTTCGCCTCCGGTGGCAGCCAGGGCTACGACCACAAGGCGATGGGGATCACGGCGCGGGGTGCGTGGGAGAGCGTGCGCCGGCATGCCCGCGTCGTCGGCATCGACGCCGACCGCGACGAGATGACCGCCGTCGGGATCGGCGACATGTCGGGCGACGTGTTCGGCAACGGGATGCTCCTGTCGTCGCATCTCAAGCTGATCGCCGCGTTCGACCACCGCCACGTGTTCCTCGATCCGGACCCCGATCCGGCGGTCTCGCACGCCGAGCGGTCCCGGCTGTTCGTCCTGCCGCGGTCGAGCTGGGCCGACTACGACGAGTCGCTCATCTCCGCCGGCGGCGGTCTGTTCCACCGGTCGCTGAAGTCGATCCCGATCACCCCGGAGGTGCGTGCCGCGCTCGGGCTCGAACCCGGTGACGCCGAACTGCGCCCGGACGACCTGATCTCGGCCATCCTGCGGGCGCCGGTCGATCTGCTGTGGAACGGCGGCATCGGGACCTACGTGAAGGCCAGCGGCGAGACGCACGAGTCGGTCGGCGACCGAGCCAACGACGCGGTCCGCATCGACGCATCCGAACTTCGCTGCCGCTTCGTCGGCGAGGGTGGAAATCTCGGCCTGACCCAGTTGGCGCGCGTCGAGTACGCACTCGGCGGCGGCCTGATCTACACCGACGCGATCGACAACTCTGCCGGCGTCGACTGCAGCGACCACGAGGTGAACATCAAGGTGGTCCTCGACCAACTCGTGCGCGACGGGGAGTTGACGACCAAGCAGCGCAACGCACTGCTCGCCGAGATGACCAACGAGGTGGCCGAGCTCGTGCTGGCCGACAACCGGGCGCAGACGCTGGCGCTGCTGATCGCCCGCCGCCAGGCGCTGTCGATGATCAACGTCCACGCCCGGTACCTCGACTCGCTCGAGGCCGAGGGGGAGATCGACCGAGCGCTCGAGCACCTGCCGACCGATAAGCAGCTCGCCGAGCGGCAGTCGTCGGGCAGCGGGATGCGAGCACCCGAGTTCGCCGTCATGATCGCCTACACCAAGAACCTCGACGAGCAGGAGATCCTCGACACCGACCTGCCCGACGATCCGGTGCTCGAGGCCGATCTGATGGCGTACTTCCCGTCGGCGCTGCGGGACCGGTATCCGGACGCGATCCGCGCTCATCGCCTACGCCGCGAGATCGTGTCGACGTGCCTCGTCAACAACATGGTCAACCTCTCCGGCATCTCGTTCGACCACCGGATGACCGAGGAGTCGGGTGCTTCGGTCGCCGATGTCGCCCGCGCCTTCCTGGCATCGCGCAACATCTTCGGGTTCAACGAGATCTGGAACGAGATCGACGACCTCGGCGCGCGACTCGATCTGACCACCCAGATCGAACTGCTGCTCGACGCGCGCCGCATGGCCGAGCGGGGGACGGTCTGGCTGCTTCGTCACCGTCACCCGCCGCTCGACATCGGCGACGCGATCGACACCTTCGGGGCGGGTTTGGCCTTCCTCGGCGAGTCGCTCGACGACGTCGTCGGCCCGCGTGTCGGCGCCGAGATCGAGCGGGCGCGGGTGGAGCGGGTGGCCGCCCGCGTGCCCGAGGGTCTCGCCGCGCGCGCCGCTCGGTGGCCGCGCCTGCACTCCGGCTTCGACATCGTCGAGCTCGCCCACCGCCAGCGGTGCAATGTCGCCGACGCCGCCCGTGCGTACTGGTCGGTCTTCGAGGCGTTCGATCTCGGCTGGCTGTGGGACGGTGTCGGGGGCCTTCCTCGCTCGGATCGCTGGCAGACCCAGGCCCGCTCGGCCCTGCGGGACGACCTGATGACGGTGCTGGCCGACCTGACAGCGCTCGTCCTCGAGCGGGCCGGCGGTTCGCCCGAGGCCTGGATGGCGACGAACGAGCGGGCGGTCAAGCGGGCGATGTCGATGCACACCGAGATCCGGCGCGCGGAGAGCTTCGACCTGACGACGCTGTCGGTCGCCCTGCGTCAGTTGCGCAACCTGACCGTCACCGGTGCGGGACAGTCCGGTGGTCCGCAACGACTCCGGCCGGTCGTCGACGCCGACGAGGCCGACGACCCTGCCGACCCCGCTGACCTCGACGCCCGATCCGGTGATCGAGCCGACGCTGCCGAGCCCGGCGGGTCCGATGATCGAGGTGGCGAGCTTCCGGCGGCCGACCAGGCCGCCGAGAGCGAGGCGGGCAATGGCGAGGCAGGCGGCGGTGAGCCCGCCGATGCGGCCGCGCCGGCGTCGACGGCGGATCCGCTCAGATCCACCAGCCGCTGAAGTCGACGATCAGCTCGGTCGCGTTCCACGTGAACAGGCACGACCGTCTGCCCGGGCCGAGGGCGGCGATCGCGCCGTTCGCCGTGTCCTCGAGCGAGACCGGGTTGAGGGTCGACGTGGCGGGCCGGGTGCCGCAGCCCCAGGACGTCACGAACCCGCCGCCGGCGTGACCGGTGGACGTGATGACGACGCTCGCCGCCCGTGGCTGTGCTGCACCCGACGGGGCCGGGGGCACGGTGAACGTCGCCTCGCCGCCGGCTGCGACGGGTGGACCGCCGCGGGTGTCGAGGACGCGCACCGCGGTCCGCTCGAGGTAGGCGAGGGTGCCCGCGGGTCCGAACTCCGCGTTGAGGTCGACGATGATGTCGGTGTCGACGCTGGCCGAGAGGCAGAACGTCTGCCGTGGTCCGAGCGCCAGGATCGCGTTGTTCGCGGCGTGTCTCACCAGCGCCGAAATTGATCGCGGAGGAGTTCCCGTCCCAGCCGGCTTCGCAGAGATAGGCGGCGACGAAGCCACCATCGGCCGGTCGGGAGACGGTCAGGTTCACCGCCGCCGCGGTCGACGCGGGATCGAGGAACGGGGCGAGGTCGATCGCGACCGGGACGCCGGCCGACAGGCGGGTCGCACCGATCGAATTGCGGCTGTCGACCGGGCGGCGCGCCGGGGTGATCACGTCCATCCCGGTGCCACCATCGGGACCCAGCCACGCGGTCATGTCGACGAGCACATCGGTGGCCGCCGAGGAGTACACGCAGACGTCGCCGAACTCGTCCAGCGTGACGATCGATGAGTTGGCGGTCGTGCGGCCGCCGGCGAAGTTGAGGTTCGAGGTTTCGGGGGCACCCGAGCCGCGATCGCACGCGGTCAGGCTGATGAACCCGCTGCTCGCTGGGTCGACGGCGACGGCGTTGAGCACGGCTGCGGTGGCCGTCATCGGTGCTCCGCCTCGCCCGGCGACGTCGAGGATGACCGTCTCGCCCGCCCGGAGTCGCGTCGAGCCCCGCGGGCCGTGCCGGGTGTCCATGATGCGAACGGGAGCGATCGGGGTCAGCCGGAGCGCAGGATCCGGCTCGGGTGGCTTCACCGTCGTCGAGGTCGTGCTCGTCGTACTCGTGGTACTGGTCGTGCTCGTCGTGCTCGTCGTGCTCGTGGTACTGGTCGTGCTCGTCGTGCTCGTCGTGCTCGTCGTGCTCGTCGTGCTCGTCGTGCTGGTCGTGCTGGTCGTGCTGGTCGTGCTCGTGGTGCTGGTCGTCGGGGCCGTGCTCGTGGTCGTCGTCGAGGTCGTACTGGTCGAGGTCGTCCCCGGCGTGCCGGTGGTGGCGAGGTCGATGACGAACTGACCGATCGAGGCGTAGTTGCTGAAGCCCGTGTCCCGCGGGTCGAGCCACCCGATCGAGGTCACGTCGACCCGGTAGGTCCCGGGCGCGAGCTGCTGCGACACGAGGTCGACCCAGCCGGCATCGTCGGCCGGAGCCGCTGACGCGATCGGGCTACCGCCCGAGTCGTACACGTCGACCCGCGCGAGCAGGTTGTGGTTGGAGAGCGTCGGCTGCACGGTGATGTCGACCTGGTCGGTCTGGTCGAGCGTGAACGTGAACCTGCGGGTGCCGCCCGCCGTGGTGATCGTCTCGACGACTGATCCCCCGGCGGTGAGCGTCGTCGTGGCGGGCGAGGGGATCAGGCCGAGTGCGGCGGTGAGCGTGGCGACATCGTCCTCGGTGTTGTTCGCTCCGGCGTACTCACCCTTCGACCACTGCGAGATCGGTCGTCCATAGCCGACCCCCATCACGGGCGCCCAGTCGCCGTGACCCCCGTAGTAGGTCGCCCCCCCGACCACACCGTCGTGGCGCAGCCCGAACCCGTGTCCACCCTCGTGCGTCGCGGCCTCGGCCACCGGCTTCCAGAACCCGCCGCTGAGGTTGTTCGAGAACACGAACGCCGGTGTGTCGATGTTGCTCCAGAACGAGTTGAGGTAGGCGACGCCGCCGGAGGACCCGTACCAGCTCGACGTCGGCGAGATGACGATCCGCAACCCGTATTCGGTGTCGCTGGGCGAGTTCACCGACAGAGCGGCGACCCCCGGATCCTCGGTGGTGACGTCGATGTCGAATGGGGCATAGTCCTCGGCGACGATCGACCAGACGTTGACGATGTACTGGAGCTCGAGCGCCGAGAAGGCGGGGTTGCCGTCGGTCGAGTAGGGCGCCGAGACGATCGAGCTGCTCCCCACCAGATTGTTCCACGAGGTACCGGTCGTCGTGTGGCCGTCGAAGTCGAGGTAGATCACGCGGCCGGCGCCGGGCCGGGAGTGCAGCTCGAAGGGGCCGGCGGCGGCCGAGGTCGCCTGCGCCGCAGCGAGCGGTGCGGGGAGGCTCTCGTCGAGGACGTCGATCGGGAGGAACGGGCCGAACGGGGGCGGCTCGTCGACGAGGAGTCCGCCGTCGGTGAGCGCAACCGTGGGATCGGCGAGCACGTCGGCGTCGACCAGCTGACGGTCGCTGACCACGGGTTCCGGCGACAGCGGACCGGCAGCAGGGCCACCCGTGCCAGCGGCGGCGCCGAGGTCGGCGGGCGTGGCCGACGCCGCCGGGGGCACGCCGAGGACGAGCGCGATCGCCGCGGCGATCGAGATGATCCGGGGAGCCATGCGAGTAGACATCGGTCGGCGTCTGCGGTTCGTTGAGCGACCTTGAGGAACTGTTGCCGCGCGACCCTACCGAGCGGCGATGGGCGGTCGACGGCGAGGTGCGGCGGTAGCGTCGAATCACGTCATGACCGCCGACCGCCGTTTCCGTTTCGCCCCGTCGCCCACCGGTATGTTCCATGTCGGCAGCGCCCGCGCCGCCCTGCACAACTGGGCGTTGGCCCGGCGGACGGGTGGCACGTTCGTCCTCCGGATCGAAGACACCGACGAGGCCCGCAACCGCCCCGAGTGGACCGAGGGCATCATCGACGCGCTCGCCTGGATCGGGATCTCCGCCGACGACGAGCACTTCGAGGGGCCGCGGTTCCAGAGCTCCAACGCTGCGGCGCACGTGGCCGCGGCGCAACGGCTGTACGAAGACGGGCTTGCGTACTACTGCGACCTGAGCGGCGACCAGGTCCAACTGCGTGCCGACGAACGGGGCATCAGCGGCTACGACGGCTACTCCCGCGATCGGGGTCTCGGACCCGGACCGGGTCGGGTCCTGCGGTTCCGCACGCCCGACAGCGGTACGACGGTCGTGCACGACCTGATCCGCGGTGACGTCACCTTCGACAACTCGACGATCGAAGACTTCGTCCTGCTGCGCAGCAAGGGCACGCCCGTGTTCCTGCTCGCCAACGTGGTCGACGACATCGAGATGGGCATCACCGACGTCGTGCGCGGCGAGGAGCACCTGCCGAACACGCCGAAGCAACAACTGCTGTGGGAAGCGCTCGGACACGAACCGCCGCGATGGGCGCACGCCCCGGTGCTGGTCAACGAGCAGCGCAAGAAGCTGTCCAAACGGCGCGACAAGGTGGCGCTCGAGCAGTATCGGGACGACGGCTACCTCCCCGAGGCGATGGTCAACTACCTGATGACGCTCGGCTGGGGTCCGCCCGGGGTCGAGGACGGCGGCTCCGAGATCGTCACGTGGGCCGAGATCGAGGCGGCGTTCCGGATCGAGGACGTCGCGCACTCGCCGGCGTTCTTCGACGTCAAGAAGCTGAACGCGTTCAACGGCGACTACATCCGCATGATGCCCGCCGACGAGTTCGTCGAGCGGGCGGCGGCCGAGTTGCCCGCCGGCTGGGATCGAACGCGCTTGGAGGCGATCGCCCCGCACATCCAGCAGCGACTGGTCACGATGCGCGACGTTCCCGGGCTGATCGACTTCCTGTTCTGGCCGGCGGGGGCCGAGCCCGGAGCGGGCTTCGAGTACGACGACGTCTCGCTGACCAAGGCGACCGCTCCGGAGTGGGCGGCGCCGTTGCTCGACGACGTGAGTCGGGCGTACGCGGCCGTCGACCCGTGGGATGCCGACACGCTCAAGGTGTCGCTCGAGGACGTGATGACCAGGTACGACCTCAAGCTCGGCAAGGCCCAGGCTCCGATCCGGGTTGCCGTGACCGGGCGATCGGTCGGCCCGCCGCTGTTCGAGTCGCTCGAGGTGCTCGGCCGTGACGAGGTGCTCCGCCGTCTGGCGATGCTGCGCGCGCGGTTGGCCGGTGGCCCGGCGGACGGCCCCGACGAGGGTCCGGGGTCGGCGCGCGGGCCGGAGGTGGCGCCGATCAGCGATCGTCACGCGCCAGACTGAGACGGTGCAGACGGATCGTTCGCCGGTGCGCCAGGAAGGCGACGGTGCGACGTTGGGCCATGCCCGGAACGCGCCGATCGGCGTCGGCGCCGCCGAGCCGGCGACGGTCGCGGTGACCGCCGCAACGCCGATCGGCGAGGTGCCCGGCGAGCCGTTGATGGGCGGTCTGTCCGCCGAGCCGGCGACGGGCGACGTGTCCGTCGACGTCGGGCGGCGTTCGGGTTCCACCGGCCGGGGCCGTTCGCGACGCCGGCTGCGGCGGGTGCGGGTGCTGATCGTCGTGGCGATCGTCGGGCTGGTGCTGGTCGGGTACTACCTGGTCTCGCTTGCGCAGGTGTGGTCGACGGGTCGGTCCGATCAGGCGCAACAGGTGGACGCGATCGTGGTGCTCGGTGCGGCGCAGTACGACGGTCGCCCGTCGCCCCAACTCGCCGCTCGGCTCGATCATGTCGTCGAACTCTGGCCCGACGGGCTGGCGCCGGCGGTCATCGTCACCGGCGGCAACCGGCCGGGGGACCGGTTCACCGAGGCCGAGGCCTCGGCCAACTACCTGGTCGACCGGGGCATCCCAGCCGACGCGATCCTGCAGGAGGGCACCGGTTCGACAACGTACGAGTCGATGCAGTCGGTGGCGGACTTGCTCGAGTCGCGGGCAGCGGGGGCGTCGGGCTCGGCGGGATCGGGCGACCGGGTGTTGATCGTGACCGATCCGTATCATGCGCTGCGAAGCCGCCTCATCGCTCAGGAGCTGGGGTTGACCGCCTACGTGTCGCCGACCGAGACCTCCGTGGTGACCGGGGCCGGGTCGCTTCGCCGCCATGCACAGGAGGCCGCCGGTGTGGCGGTTGGACGCGTGATCGGGTTCCGCCGGCTCAGCGTGCTCACGGATTGACGAGTCGCATCGGCCGGGGGAGCGGTGTCGAGTCGTGACGTCCCGGATCGACGTGGGCCGGCCGGTCGATGGCGCTACACTCCCGAGCCGCACCGATGCTCGACATCGGGTCGTGGTCGGGTCGTGGTAGCGATCCTCCCATCGGGCCGGGTCGAGGGTCGAAGCACCTTGGGGTGTGGTGTAACTGGCAACACAGCAGATTCTGGTTCTGTAATTGGGGGTTCGATTCCTCCCACCCCAGCTCATCACTGACCGGTCCCTTTCCACCGTTGGACGGGAGTGCCGGCCGGAGCCGCGCTCGACCGTCCAGCTGCCGACGTCGGGGGCCGACATTGGACGCATCGAGATCACGTACAACGCACTTGGGATCGCTGGTCCGACGACCGACATCCTGATCGACGTGGTCGGATATCTCCAGGAGGGCGCGCCTGGCCCGTCAGCACGTCCGAGCGGCGCCCGATGCCGGGTGTGAAGCATCGAGTGACGGTGCTATCGTCGGTCGGCGCTGCTTGGCCCGTTCGTCTAGTGGCCTAGGACACCACCCTCTCAAGGTGGCGGCACGGGTTCGAACCCCGTACGGGCTGCCAAAGAAAGACCAGGTCAGAGCCACTCTCCGGAGTGGCTCTCCTGATTTTCTGGACTCGTTGCCAATTCCTACCAGCGGATGCGCGCCTACCGCGCCCGACAACGCGAGCGAACGGCCCGACCGGTCGAACCCACTGAGGCGCCAGAAACAGTCGTGGAGTAGCAACGTGTTCCATGCCCACCTTGCTCCAGATGCGACTGCTGAACTGTGCATAGAGGGGCTCGTCAGCTCCCGTCAGCCATACCGGTCGAAGATTCCGACGGGTCGACCACCGTCGACATCGTCGGGATGCTGAGCGGAACGCCGAGTTCGGCCTCGACGGCGTCCAACACGTTGTCGTGGAAGCGATCCGCACCGATCTCGTCGACGACACCATCGAGGGCGAGGACGTCGAGGACGTCAGACTTCACCCGTGCCAGTCGCAGCGACACGTGCGCGATGTTGGTGAGAGCGGCGATCTTGCCCAGTTCGGCGGAACCCTGCGAATCGATGAAGTTCACGCCGGCGAAGTCGAGCACGAGCGCATGCACGGGTTCGTCGGTTCTCTGCACTTCGGCACGGAGATGGTCTTCCAGCGTGTCCGACGTCACGAACGACAGGCCGGCGTCGAGCCGCATCACCAGCACACCCGGGTACGTTTCACCGTCCGGATATTGGTCGATCGGGCGGAACGCGGTCGTCCCGGGCCGACGACCGAGTCGTGGCATCACGGCCTGAGTGCTCACGTACACCAGCCAGCCCAACGACAGCACGACGCCGATCAACACCCCGGTGAGGACCCCCGCGGTGAGCACTCCCAGCAACGCCGCCAGCGCGATCCAGAAGTCGAAACGTTTGATGCGCCACATGCGCCGCATCTCGGCGACATCCATCATCCCGAACACCACGGCGTCGACGATGATCGCGCTGAGCACGGCCTTGGGCAGATCGGAGAACAGCGGGGCGAGCACCAGCATCGTGAGCACGACGACGAGCCCGGTCGTGATCGACGCCATCGGCGTGCGCGCGCCGGCGGAGTCGTTGAGCGAACTCGCCGAGAGACTGGTCGAGACCGGCATGCCCTGGAACAGTCCTGCACCGACGTTCGACATGCCTTGCGCGAACGATTCCTGGTTGACGTCGATCTGGTACTGGTGACGGGACGCGAAGGTTCGTGCGTCACCGGCGGTCTGCGAGAAGCCGATCAGCATGATCGCCGCCGCAGCGGTGCCGATGGTCCCGAGGTTGTCCCACACGACGTCGCCGAACGGAAGATCCATCGACGGCAACCCCCGTGGCACGTCTCCGACCATCGCGAGTCCACTGGCGGACAGATCGAGAACCCGTGACGCGATCAGCCCGCCGACCAGCACGACGAGTGCGCCAGGAATCTTCGGCGCCGTGAAGCGGATCAGGACGATCGCGACCAGGGAAATCGCGCCGACCAGAAGCGTTGTTCCGTCGAGATCTCCGATCCCGGAGACCCAGCTGCCGAGCTTCTGCCAGCTGTTCGCGCCGTCGGCATCGGTCCCCGTCAACTTGGGAAGTTCCCCGATGACCACCTCGATCGCCGCGCCGAACAAGAAGCCGGTGATCACCGGCTTCGACAGGAACTGCGAGATCCAACCGAGGCGGAACACGGCGAGCAGACCGAACATCAGCCCGGCCAACAGTGTGATCGCGGCGACCACGACGGCGGCATCGTCGCTCGAGACACCCGAGGTCACCACGGCGCTCGCCGCGACGGCGGCCAGGGCGGAACTCGGCCCGGTCGCGATCTGCCGGCACGTACCGAACAGTGCGTAGATGAACGCGCCGGCGGCGGCGGCGTACAACCCGTTCTGGATCGGCACCGTGGCAATCCCTGCATACCCGAGACTCTTGGGCACGACCAGTGCTGCGACCGTGACGCCGGCGACGAGGTCGAAACGAAGGTCGCGCCGGTCGTACGTCGGCAGCCACCCGAGGATCGGCACGAATCGACGGACACCCGTCATCTCGAGAGTCGATCGATTGGGGTCATCGGTGACCGTCACTTCCCAACCGTCGGGCGAGGCATCGCCGCGACGCGACCGGCGAATGTAGCCCAGCAGCCCGCGAACGGCCAGTGGGCCGCGCCCTGCGGCTGTCAGCCGTCGTCGTCAGTCGAGAGGTCTCGTCCTCGAGCCAACTCCTCAGGTGTTGGTGGTCTGAATGCCTGCTGCGAGCTTGGTCATGATCCGACGGAGTTCCGCCATCTCGCTCACGGTGAGGCGGGTACCGAGGTGCTCGTCGATGCCGCGTAGGTGCACGCGGCCGGCTCGACGGAACACCTCGGTGCCGTCAGCGGTCAACGCGACGACGGTGCCGCGGCCATCGGTCGCGCACGCCCGGCGCTCGACGACTCCGTCGCGCTCCAAACGGTCGATGAGTCGGGTGACACCGCTCGGGGTGATGGGGAGGGCTTCTGCGAGTTCGGACGGGCGGAGTGCTCCGCCGTCGGCCTGTGCGAGCATCAACAGGACGCTGTATCGCTCGAACGGCATCCCGACCTCGTCCTCCATCTCCTGGGCGAGAAGCTGGTGTAGCTGGGACAGCGTCGATCGAAGCATCCCGTAGGTCTCGGTGGCCTCGGTGACCCGGAGTTGTACAGCCATGACGCCATTGAAGAGTATTTGCTTGACTCAGTCAACCTCATAGGTTATTGTGTGAGTCAAGCAAGTTCACGAGGGCCAGGAAGCTGGTTCCGGTTCGTCGAAGACCGAGAGAAGGAGATGTTCCATGAAGGCAGCAATCGCGAAGGCGGCGGGGTTCGGGACGACCGTCGCCCTGGGTCTCGTGCTCGTCACGTACCTCATTGCCGATGCCGCGAGCGGGCCACTGCTCATCACTCAACCGGGCAGCGACAGCATCGAAGAGGTCGCGTTGGGCGCCGTCATCTCGTTCACGGTCCTCGGTGGCGCTGTCGGGCTCGGCCTGGCCCTGGTCGTCAACCGGCGCGGTTGGCCGCCGTCGACGTTCATCGCCGTGTGCGTCGCCGCCCTCGCACTGTACGCGATCGTGCCGTTCACTGCCGCTGAGCAGACATCCACCGCGATCTGGCTCAACGCAATGCACCTCGCAGCGGCGGCGCCGATCATCAGCTTTCTCGCTCGATCACTCGCCGACGAGCGCAACCAAACCGCAATCTCGACCACCCAACCACAAAGGACCACAGCATGAGCGACGAACGGCAACAAGCGGACGACATGAACCGCCAAGTGATCGAGGACTTCCGCGCCAACGGCGGCGTCGTCAACAACGCCGCCGGTGGGTTCTTCCAAGACAAGCCGGTGTTGATCCTGCACAACACGGGTGCCAAGACCGGACGCCAGCGACTCAACCCAGTCGTGTACGCCACCGACGGGGACAGCTACCTTGTTGCCGCGAGCAAAGGCGGGGCACCCAGCCACCCGCACTGGTTCCTCAACGTGCGCGCCAATCCTGACGTGACCGTCGAGGTCGGTGTCGAGGAGTTCCCGGCAACGGCGACTGTCATCGATGACGGTCCACGCCGCGATGAGTTGTACGCCAAGCTCGTTGCGGTCGCGGACCAGTTCGCCGACTACGAGACGATGACGGATCGGCGCATCCCGATCGTCGTCCTGGAACGGACGATCTGAGCGACATGACGACACGTCGACCTCGGACCCTGCCAATCGTTGGTGCCGATGCGGGCAGACCGTGCGGAAGTGACGGGACCTCGGCGGCCGGAGACGTCCTGTCGTACCAGGCCGCCTCGGCTCACTGCAACGGCCTGCAGGATTCCGTGCGGAGGTCATCGGAGGAACAGCGAGTGATTGGAGTCGGTACATGAAGCCACAGTTGAATCACCTGATCGTTTGGGCGACGGACCGACGAGCTGCCGCCGACTTCTTCGCCGAAGTCACAGGCATGGGAACGCCAACCGAGTACGGCCACTTCACCCAGGTCGAGACCGGGAACGGCGTCGCACTCGACTTCGCCGACGCGGCCGGAGACCTGAGCGGAGGCCATCTCGCGTTCTTGGTGACTGAGCGTCAGTTCGACGAGATCTTCGATCGGATCGTGGACATGAAGGTTCCTTACTGGGCTGACCCTCGTCGGTCAGAGCCGGGTCAGATCAACCACCAAGATGGCGGACGCGGCGTCTACTTCAGCGACCCGCACACCAAGGTCGGGTGGGAGATCATCACGCGACCCTACGGCTCCGGCCCCAGGAGCTGAGCGGCCGCACCGATCTCGAAGCCCAGTCAACTCATCACTACCGTGATCGATGGACAAGGGTCTCTCCTTCGGCAGATGTCAGACACCTGGACCATGGCGAGGCCCTTGGCCGCGCTGGTGGCCCACGCAGCCGTGCTTCGCGCACGACACCGCTCGCTGAAGCTGCCAGATGCCGTGGTCATCGCCACCGCCGAGCACTCCAGTGCCGACCACCTCATCACGACCGACCGCAAGTGGCCGACCGCCAAGGCAATGAAGCTGACCGTGTCGATCGAGCAGATCTGATCTCGCTGAGCTGACCTCGAGGTCAGAGCGAAAGTCCGCTGGTGTCGGCGTCGAGCCCGAGGCCGTCGACCCAGAAGGGCCGCGAACGATCAGGTGGTGTGTGCCGTCAACGACTGGATGAACAGGTCGTAGGCGCCTGCCCCGCCGAGGGCGGTCGTCACCTCGAGGGCGTAGACCTCACCCTGGTCGGTGATCAGCGCGAACTGTGAGACCACGCCGGTCTTGACCGTCTCCACCTCGATGGACTCCCGCGGCCAGCGGGCGACTTCGGAGCCCGACTTGAGCTTGATCTTGAACCCCTTGGGCCTGTACTTGAACGCGTACACCGTCGTCGGCCCCACGGCGATCAGCACCGGGTTCGGCAGCTCCGACGTGCGCGGGATTCCTCCACCACCGGCGAGCAGGAACTTGCTCGTGAGCAGACTCGCCATCGACCCTGCGTGACTGCAAATCATCGCCGACTGCAGCGGCTCGTCGCAGTGTGGCTGGGCACCGTCGACCATCATCGCGATCTGCTGCTCAGGACTCTTGGCCATCGAGACCTCCCTCCAGGATCTACGTCACCACCGGTGCCTGCACATCGGTGATCGTCCCGACCTCTTGATCGGCGCGTGGGATCACCACCGCGAGACCACAGCTGAGGAGTGTCGCCGACGCCAACGTCCTCAGCGAACGTCGATCTCTGCGCATTGCCTCCTCCTCGCGAGATGGATCTCACATCAGTGTCGAGCATGCTGGGCGCCGTCGCCAGAGGCCAACGTCAGGTCAGGCACTCCGAGCGGCCTGGAATCAGGCGTGCACGCCGACTTCGACAACGCCCGCGAGGAGCCCCGCTCCCCATGCCACCAGGCCGGCGGTTCGATGCGGTGAGGTCCGGCTCGACGGGTGCGCGCCGAAACCTGTCGGGTGGTCGCTTCGTTGCCGCGCTCCGCGGCACCGACTCAGGCGGGTGTGCTCGCCGCCGGGCTGCCGGAGGCGAGCACGTCCTGCTCGACGATCCAGCGGACGGTGTGGTCGACGTCGTACCGCGGGCTCCAACCGGCCGCGGCGAGTTCGGTCGAGGTCGGGGTCGGACCCTTCGGCATCTCGGGGGCGCGGGTCAGCTCACGGAGCGATTCGATCGGCGGGTCGAGCTGTGAGTACTTCTTGAAGAGGTCGATGACGTCGCCGACCGAGGTGCTGCGCCCGGTGAGGATCGGGACCTCGATCGAATCGAACGAGTTCGCTGCCATGCAGAGCAGCGCGGTGGTCGCGTCCCGCACATCGACGAAGTCGTGGGCCGAATCGAGACTGCCGACCTGGACGGCGGTCCGCTGCCCGAGGTAGACCTCGCGGAACTGCTGGGCGAGCGTGCCGAACAGGAAATGGTTCGACTGGCCGGTTCCGGCGTTGTTCCCCAGACGAGCCACCGTCGCGTGGAGGCCGAGGTGTTCGCGGGCGTAGCGGGCGAGGGGGAGGAGCAGGCTCTTGCTGAACGCGTACCGGGATCGATTCGGGGCGTCGGCGTGCCGGGACCCCGCAAGGACGACCCGCTCGACTCCGTGCTGCGCCGCCGCCTCGACGATGTTGGCCGACACCGACACGTTGCTCTCGACGAACGCCGACAATGGGAGGTCGGCGCGCGGGTCGCTCAGGCCGGCGAGGTGCACGATGCTCGCCGGACGCACCGCCGAGACCAGCTCGGTCACGCGTTCGAACTCGGCGAGATCGATGCGTTCGGCGCCGTGTCGATCGGCGACGAGGCGGACGCCGGGGGCGTGGGCGTGCATCAGGTGCCCGCCGATGAACCCGCGGCTGCCGGTCACCAGGACAACACGCTGCGCCTCGCTCATCGTCAGCGCCAGTCGACGTTCCCGATCCAGTTCTCCCGCGTCGCTGCGAAGTAGTCGATCGTCGCCGCAATGCCGTCGTCGCGGCCGACGAGCGGCCTCCATCCGGTTGCCGCCGTGAAGGCGGACGAGTCGACGCCGAGCCGGCGGATCTCGCTCGCCCCGGGGCGTTCGCGCTGGGCCGAGAACTCGACGGTGACACCGTTCCAGTAGCCGCGCTCCTCGCCGGTCTTGACGATCCGCTCCACCCAGCTCTGGACGTCGATCTCCTCGCCGTACCCGTAGGTGACCACCGGTGTGTCGCCGGCGAACGCCGCAGCGTAGAGGTGCCCCCGGGCGCCGTCGGTGACGTAGGTGTAGTCGCGCGTCGCCGAGGCGTTGCCGAGCAGCACGCGGCCCCGGACCAGTGCCTGGCTGATCGTCGTGCCGGTGATGAACCGCGGGCTCTGGCGCGGCCCGAAGTTGTTGAACATGCGGGCGACGACGATCGGCACGCCGTATGCGCTGGCGTAGTTGCGTGCGAGGTAGTCGCAGGCGACCTTCGAGGTCGCGTACGGGCTCTGGGGGTTGACCGGCGAGTTCGAGTTCCAGATGATGTCGCCGCCCTCACGGAACGTATACGCCTGCGGCATCATCTCGTCGACGTTGCCGAACTCCTCGCTCGTTCCGGCGATCGAGACCTTCTCGATCCGGTCGACGCGGCGGCGCAGCGCCTCGAGCAGATGGATCGTCCCGATCGCGTTGACCTGGAACGTCTCGTACGGGCGGTCCCACGACTCGCCCACGTGGGGCTGGGCGGCGAGGTGGAACACGACGAGCTTCTTGTCGCCCGCCTGCACCGCGGTCTCGATGAACTGGTCGACGCTCATCGGGTCGATCAGGTTGCCCCAGGCGGTCGTGCACTCGCGGAACGACTCCTCGAGGCCGGGCAGCACCGGTCGGGAGCTGGCCCGGGCGAGCATCGTGACCCGTGCGCCGTATCCGATGAGCAGCTCGACAAGGTGGCTCCCGACGAAGCCGGTGCCGCCGGTGACGGCGACGGGGCGGTCGCGATAGAACTCGCGGAGCTCGGCGTCGCGGGAGTCATCGACTCGATCCATTTCGTGCTCCTCCTTGGAACGTGGCGAAAAACAAGGGTCGAGTGTACGCGGCTGAACGCGCCAACCAACGTCAGCGCGACCGGTCGGCTCGCCCGACCACTCGGTCGCGCGGTCCTCGGCGCAGGTGGTGGCGGCGGGCCTCCGCCTGCGACGCGTTGCGCCCGGGTCCGCTCGGCTGGCCCGGGCGACGAGGGGGCCGACGTGGGCGTCCCTCCCGGCGGTCGTCGCCGTGTCGGCGGTCGATCCTGCCTACCGCAGGTATCCGAGTAGGTCGATGATCACGTGGGTCTTGGAGCCGGGTGTTCCGTTGCAGTAGATCTTGACGGACGCGGTCGAGGACACCGCCACGGTGGCGTTGTTGGCGATGGTCTGGTTCGACGCCGACCAGTTGATCGCCGAGGTGCCCGGCCAGGTCCCGCTCGGGAAGAGGCTGATGAACCCGCTGCCCTCGGTCTGATCGACGGTGATGTTGAGCAACGCCGCAGCGGCCCCGGCGGGAACGTCGGGGGCGAGTGCCAGTGTCTTGATCTGACCGGTGAGGAACTTGCCGGACTGCGGGCCGGGCAACCGAGTGTCGAGCTTCCGCTTCTGTGGATCGACCCGGAAGAACCCGAACGGCCCGGCGTACCCGATGCGGCAGCTCCACATCCTGATCGAGTCGGACGTGTACACGCCCGCGTCGTAGCTGTAGTCCGGGTCGACGACGTGGTTCAGGGCGACGGTCATGGTTTGCAGCACGGCAGCCCCGGGAGGCATGTTCACGACGGCGAACTGATCGTTTCCCGCGCCTTCGAGCAGGTACCGCTCGAGGAAGAACCCGACAGACCCGGAGGAGTTGTTCCGGCCGACGAAGGTCAGTTCCTTGATGATCGCGCCGGTGGGGAGGTCGAGCCCGGCGACCACGTACCCGGGGAGCGTGCTGCTGTAGCAGCCGGTCCCGGAGACCGAGTACCCGTTTCCGAACAGGTTGGGCTGGAAGGCGAACATGCCGTACGTGGCGTAGGTCAGCCCGGCCGTCGCGGTGAGGGACGCGCCGACCTCGACCACCTCGCCCGAGCGCGGCTCGTCGTCGGTGCCGACCGATCCGGGTGGCGGCTCGGCCCGGGCCGACTCCCATCCCGAGGCGAGGCCGGCGGCCGCGACTCCGCCCACGACACCGAGCCCTTTCAGGGCGGATCGGCGGGTCGTGCGAATCGGAGGAGGCTCGGCCATTTGGTGAACGATCCGCCCTGCCGACCGTCTTGTCAAGCGCTTCTCAGCGCCGAGGCCCGCCCGTTGCCGAGACCCGTTCGCGTACGATCCGCCGATGGACGCGCCGGACCCGCTCGACTTCGTGAACGGCCCGATCGAGGTCGAGGGATGCCACGCCGAAGGCGAGATCGGTGACGTGATCGTCGGCGGGATCGACGTGCCACCCGGCGACTCGGTCTGGGAGCAGTCGCGCTGGGTGGCGGCCGACCAGCGGCTCCGGCGGCTGATGCTCAACGAACCCCGCGGCGGCGTGTTCCGCCACGTCAACCTCCTCGTCCCGCCCAGGCACCCCGCGGCCGACGTCGCGTTCGTCGTCATGGAGCCAGAGGACACCCCGCCGATGTCGGGTTCGAACTCGATGTGCGTGGCGACGGTCGCGCTCGAGACCGGCATCGTCCCGATGGCCGAACCGGTCACGACGATCGTGTTGGAGGCCCCGGGCGGTCTGGTCGAGGCGCGGGCCGAGTGCGGCGACGGCAAGGTCACCAGGGTCACGATCCGCAACGTTGCGTCGTTCGCCGTCGGACGTGATCTGCGCCTCGACGTCGCCGGGCTGGGGACGATCCGTGTCGACACCGCGTTCGGCGGTGACAGCTTCGTCATGGTCGATGCGGCCGATCTCGGCGTGGCGATCGAGCCGGCCGCCGGTGCCGAACTCGTCGCACTGGGCACGCGGATCACGCGGGCTGCGAACGCGCAGCTCACGTTCGCCCACCCGACGATCGACTGGGACCACGTCTCGTTCTGTCAGATCGCCGGCCCGTTGGAGCGCGTCGCCGCAGGCGAGTTCGCGATGGTCAACACGGTCGTGATCGAGCCGGGGAAGCTCGACCGTTCGCCGACCGGTACCGGCGTCTCGGCTCGGATGGCGCTGTTGCGGGCGCAGGGGGTCATGGACGTCGGCGATCGGCTGCGCATGCGATCGGTGATCGGCTCGGAGTTCGCGGGCCGCATCGAAGCCGACACCACCGTCGGAGACATCGATGCGATCGTGCCGCTCGTCTCCGGCCGTGCCTGGCGGACCGGTCACTTCAGCTACCGCGTCGACCCGAGCGACCCGTGGCCGCTCGGCTACCGCATCGGCGACACGTGGCCGACCGGCCTCGGCTGACCCTCAGGCCGTCCCGGCCCTGTGCCGGTCCCATGCGAGGCGGCCTGCGGCGAGGTCGGCGAGCGCGAACCCGGCCGACTTGAACAGCGTGATCTCGTCGTCGCTCGTGCGTCCCGCGTGGCGCCCGTCGACGAGGCTGCGCAGATCGGCGGCGATCGACGCATCGGTGATCACGCCGGTGGCCAAGGGCTGCGCGAGGTCGCCCGACCTCGTCGCCCCCTCGAACGTGTCGACGAACAACGTGGCCTCCACGATCACCGCGTCGTCGGATTCACGCATGTCGGCTCGGAAGCTGCCGATGAGATCAACGTGCGTGCCCGGCCGAAGATCGGCGCCGTGGACGAGGGGTTCCGACGCGCCGGTCACGCACGCAACCACGTCGGCGCGGCGCACACTGCCGGCCAGATCCGCCGACGGCTGCGCGGGAAGGCCGAGGGCGGCCAATCGCGCCGCCAGCGCGGCGGCCGAGTCGTGGTTGCGCCCCCAGATCTCGATCAGGTCGAGGCCACGGATGTCGGCATACGCCTGGGCGACGTTCGGCGCAAGGTGTCCGGTGCCGACCACGAGCAGCCGGCTGGCGTCGTCCCGGCTCAGGATGTCGGCGGCCAGGGTCGAGATCGCCGCCGTCCGGCGGGCGGTCAGCTCGTCGCCGTCGAGCACGGCGATCAGGTGGCCGTCATCGCCGTCGAAGAGCAGGAAGGCCGAGTTGACCGTCGGGACCGGCGTGCCGGCGTTGGTCGGCAGGTAGGTCACCGCCTTGACGCCGATCGCCTCTCCCGCGATCCAGCTCGGCATGAGTAGCAGGGAGCCGGTCGATCCGTCGCGCAGCGCGAGCTCGTGGACGTGGCGCTCGGGGGCGCGAGCCGCGGCCGACCTCAGGATGGCGGCGATCGCTTCACGCAGGTCCGGCCACGGGGTCGTCGCCCGGATCCGGTCGGCGGACAGGACCGCGGGCGCGCTCACAGCGATCCCGCGCCGTTCGACGTCAGTGGCCGCGCGCCGAGCGCCACTCGTCGTACCCGAGGATCGGCAGACCGTCGTCCCTCCACCCGTTGAACCCGGTGGCGATGTGCGAGGCGCGGGTGAGGCCCATGTCGTTGAGCGTCTTCACGGACAAACTTGTCCGTCCACCCGACGCTCAATAGAAGATGAACTCGCGGTCGTCGGCGAACACCGGCTTGTGGTAGGGCGACGCCGGGTCGACCCAGAACTCGAGCATTCCCCGGGGCGCGTGGAGCGCCCCGGCGATCACGCCCTCCCGCTGGAGTTCGCGGACGTCGCGGATGTCGACGAGCAGTGCGCCTTCGTCGATGACGAGGTCCCTGGCCCTGGCCGGGGTGTGTCCGACGATCGAGGCGCGCGCCTCGTCGATCATCTGCTGAACGGATCGGATCATCGGGGGTCATTGTCGCACGCTGCGGGTTCCCGGCACGGTCCACGGCCTGCCGGTGCCCGGAAGATGCGCGGCGACGTGCTCTCCCGGCGTGAGCGGGGAGATCGCGCGATGGCGGCGATCTGTTCGCAACGACTGCGGGCCAGGGTCGCGGTGCGTACAGTAGGAGCTGCCGGGCGGGGACCGGGAAGGGGGGCAGGGCGATGGACAACGCGGGAGCGCGGATCGGGCGAGGCCGCGCAGCCGTCGCCGCGGCGCTACCGATCGTCCGGTGGCTGCCGGCGTACAAGAAGAGCCGGCTGCGCGGTGACGTGCTCGCAGGAGCGATCGTCGCCGCACTGCTGATCCCGCAGTCACTGGGCTACGCACGCATCGCGGGCGTACCGGTGCAGATCGGCTTGTACGCGGTTCCGCTCGCGCTCCTCGCCTACGCCGTGCTGGGCTCGTCGCCGCAATTGATCGTCGGGCCGGCTTCGACCGTGGCGATCGTCTCAGGATCGCTCGTCGTCGACATCTCCAGAGACAACCCGGAGGATGCGGTTGCGATCACGTCCGCGCTGGCGATCGCCGCCGGGGTCGTCCTGCTCGTGAGCGGGCTGCTGCGAATCGCCTGGATCGCGGAGTTCCTCTCCCGCCCGATCGTGACCGGGTTCGTCTTCGGGCTCACGCTGACGATCGTGATCGGCGAGTTGCCGACGCTGCTCGGCGTTCCCAAACCGCCCGGCGACCTCCTCGGCGTCCTCGCCCGCACGATCGAACAGGTCGGCGACACGAATACCTGGACGCTGGCGGTGGGTGGCGGCGCGCTCGCCCTGCTGTTCGGCGGCAGACGGTTCGCGCCGCGCGTGCCGTGGGGCTTGGTGACGCTCGTCGCCGGCGTCGCGTCGTCGAAGCTGCTCGACCTGCAGGCGGAGGGAGTGGCCACGATCGGCGAGGTGCCGAGTGGGTTGCCTCCCCTCGGCCTCCCGTTGATCCCGCGCGATGATCTCGGGGCCGTGCTCGTCGGAGGCGTCTCGTTGGCGCTGGTCGCGCTGGCCGAGGGACTGGCCGCGACGCGGCTGTTCGCCACGCGCGGCGACTATCGGGTCGAGACCGAGCGGGAGCTGATCGGGATGGGCGCGGCGAACATCGCCGCGGGGTTCTCCGGCGGGCTCGGAGTGGCCGGCAGTCTGTCGAAGACCGCCGCGGCCGATCAGGCGGGGAGCCGGAGCCAGGTGACCGGGATCACCTCAGCGGCCCTGGTCGTCGTCGTCCTGCTCGCGTTCACCTGGTTCTTCACCGACCTGCCACAGGCGGTGCTGAGCGCCATCGTGATCGCCGCCGTGTGGGGGCTGATGGATGTCTCGTCGCTGGTCCGGTACCACCGCGTTCGTAACGCCGACTTCGTTGCCGCGGCGGTTGGCATCGGTGGCGTGGTGCTCTTCGGCCCGCTGCCGGGCCTCGGCATCGCGATCGTCGTGTCGCTGCTGGCGATCATCTACCGATCGAGCTCGCCCGCGCGTCGAAGTGCTGGGGAAGATCGGCGACGAGAAGGCGGCGTGGGGTCGCCTGCACGGTCACCCCGATCGGCAGGCGGTGCCGGGTGTCGTCGTCGCCCGTCTCGATGCCCCGCTGTTCTGGGCGAACGCGACCGCCATCGAGGATCGGTTGGTCGCCGAGGTCGAGCGATCACCGGACACGCGGGCATTGGTGCTCGACCTCGAGGCGACGACGCAACTCGACACGACCGCCGCCGACGTGCTGACCCACCTCGCGCACGAACTCGGTCGACGGGGGGTCGGGCTGTACCTCGCCCGCGTGCTGCACCGGGTCGAAGCGGTCCTCGAACGATCGGGGTTCTACGAGCAGCTCGGCCCCGAGCACACCTGGCACAGCATCTCGCAGTGCGTGCGTGCGGCGCGGCGGCACACCGGGCTCAAGGGCGATCGGAAGCGCGATGGTTCGACCGCCGGCGATCGTGCCGCGGACGATCTCGCCACGGATGCGGCGCCGGATCGGGGCGTCGAGCCGTCGGCCGAGGTGTTGCCGCCGCCGGAGCCGCCCGACGACGGTGACCGGGTCGGCACCGAAGCCGAGGTGACCGGCGAACGTGAGCAGGCCGCCGACAGCGGGATCGAGGAGGTCGAGATCGAGGTGGAAGTGATCGACGACGAGGTCGATGTCGTCGAAGGCGGCGGTGACAGCGCCGATGCGGCGCTGTGGACCCAGCTGGAACCGATCGGAGCGTCCAACCTCGAGAACGCGGTGGACTTCTACCTGTGCAGCATCCGCGATGGGCGACCCGAGCAGGCGATCGCGGCATACACCGCCGATGGGTACACCGAGCATCGTCGGGGGGTCCAGCGCGGTGCCTCCGGCTTCGTCGATGCGGTCAAGCACCTCGTCGAGCGGTACGCGATCCGATACGTCCGCGTGGTCCGCACGATCGAGGACGGACCGTTCGTGTTCCTGCACGCGTTCCGGAGCCTGAACAGCGGTGAGAGCGAGTCGGTGACCGCCGACTTCTTCGAGATGGACGCCGATCACCGCATCGTCGAGCACTGGGAGGTGAGCGCTGCATACCGGGCTCCGGCGGATGCACGCCACACGCCGATCGACGGTCCGACCACGATCACCGACCTCGAGCTCACCGGCGAGAACAAGGCGACGGTCCGCACGCTGATCGAGCAGGTCCTGATGCGCGGCGGCCAGCCCGATCGGCTCGGGGAATTCGTCGCCGACGACTGCATCGAGCACGGCGAAGCGCTCGGTGGCGGTCTGGTCAAGAAGCGCAAGAAGCGCAAGAAGGCTCCGGCCGCGGTCCGTTGGGCCATCGGCTACGACGAGATCGTGCTGCTCGTCGGGCAGGGAAGCTTCGTCGCAACGCTGTGCCGGGTACAGCGCGAGGGCGTGCCGTCGACACAGGTCGACATCTTCCGGGTCCAGTACGGTCGGATCGTCGAGCACTGGGAGAACGCCGAGCCGATGGACGTCGGCGACCACGGCGCCACCGGCCCGACGTGACCGGACCGGCCATCCGGGATCCTGGCCCCGATGGAGAATCGGGCCGGGTGTCGCAATCGAGAGGAGTCGCCGATGTCGTACGCAGAGCTTCCGGCCGAACCCGACGCCATCGCCCCGGACGGTTCCGCCGTGCGCGTACTCGTCGAGTGCCGCGGGGCGAGCATGGCACATTTCTCGTTGGCGCCGAGGCAGGTGTCGGTGGCGATCGCCCATCGGACGCTGGAGGAGATGTGGTACTTCGTCGGCGGTGCCGGCGAGATGTGGCGCCGATCGGAGCGCACCGGCTGGGAGGAGACCGTCGCGATCGGCGCCGGGGTCGCCGTGACGATCCCGGCGGGCACACCGTTCCAGTTCCGATCGTTCGGTGACGCCCCGCTCGCCGCGGTTGCCGCGACGGTCCCGGCATGGCCGGGGATCGGCGACCCGTCCGGACGGGGGGAGGTCGAGTTCGTCGACGGCCCTTGGGAGGCGACGGTCGAGAGCGGATTGGCCGACTGAGCCCACCACGCCCAGCGTTCACCAGTTTCCGACAGCGGTCGGGACTACGGTTTCCACGGTGCTGCCCATCGTGCACGTCGATCGTGTCCTGTCCGATGTCGACCTCGGGCACGTTGCCGGCCGTGCCACGATCGTCGGCCCCGGCGACGACCGCCTGCCCGGCGCGGTCGCCGCGGTGATCGGCGTCGGCCATCGGTGGGACGCCGCACGATTCGCCCGGTTCCCCGATCTGCGAATCGTGTCGCGGATGGGGATCGGCTACGACAACGTCGACGTGGCGGCCGCAGTCGCAGCCGGCGTGACGGTCTGCAACGCACCGGACGCACCGACGGTGTCGACCGCCGAGCACACGATGGCGCTGATGCTGGCGATCACCAAGGAGCTGCCGTGGCTGCGGGACCGGGCGAACGCCGGCGAGCCCGGCCGCGCTGCGCCGAGGTCCCTCGAACTCGATGGCGCGACGCTCGGCCTGATCGGCCTCGGCCGGATCGGTCGGCGCGTCGCGCGGGCCGCGGCGGCGTTCGGGATGCAGGTGATCGCCCACGACCCGGCGATCCCGACCGATGCCACGAACCTCGGGCACGTCCAGGTCGTCGGTCTCGACGCGCTGTTCGAGCGGTCCGACGTCATCTCGCTCCACGCGCCGGCGATCCCCGAGACCCGGCACCTGGTACGGAGCGAGACGATCGCCCGCATGCGGCGCGGCGTCTACCTCGTCAACTGCGCCCGCGGCTCGCTGGTCGACCACGACGCACTGGTGGTCGCGCTCGACAACGGGCAAGTCGCCGGGGCTGCGCTCGACGTGACAGAACCCGAGCCGCTCCCGCGCAGCCATCCCTTGCTCGGGCGGCTCGACGTGATCGTCACCCCGCACGTCGCGTCGTCGACCGCGGCCGGCCGGCACCGGCTCTTCGCCGACGCCTTCGACAACGTCCTCGCCGTGCTCGACGGCCGCCCGGCTTCGATCGTGACAGACTCGGTGCGATGACGACCGCACTTCGCCAGCAGTGGCGGGAGGGACGGAGCACGCTCGGCGCGTGGCTCTCGATCCCGAGCCCGGTCTCGGCCGAGGCGACCGCGCGCGCCGGGTTCGACTACGTCTGCATCGACACCCAGCACGGTGGCATCGAGTACTCCGATGCGGTCCCGATGATCCAGGCGATCCTGCTCGGCGGTTCGTCGCCGATCGTGCGGGTGCCGTGGAACGAGCCCGGGATCATCGGCAAGATGCTCGACGCCGGTGCGCACGGCGTCATCGTCCCGATGGTCAACTCGGTCGCCGAAGCCGAGTCGGTCGTGCGGGCCTGCCGGTATGCCCCCGCGGGTGCCCGCAGCTTCGGGCCGGGGCTTGCATCGCCGCGCGTCGAGGGCTCCTACCCCGACTGGGCGCAGGACAACGTCGCGGCGATCCCGATGATCGAGACCGCAGCGGCGGTCGCCGCGCTCGACGACATCCTCGCCGTCGACGGCATCGACGCGGTCTACGTCGGACCCGCCGACCTCTCGCTGACCCTCGGGCTGCCCCCGGGCAACAACGACGACGCACCGGCGTTCGCCGACGCGCTCACCGCGATCGTCGCCGGGTGTGATCGAGCGCACGTCGTCGCCGGCATCCATGCCAGCGGACCGCTCACCCCGTCCCGGCTGGCGGCAGGGTTCAAGATGGTCACGGTGACCACGGACATCGTCGCAATGCGCCTCGGCCTGACCGCCGAGCTCGCGCTGGCGAGGCAAGCTCCCGACGTCGAGTCGGGTTCGTCGGCGCTGTACTGACCACCGGCCGACTGTGCGACCCCCGGGTTCCGGCCGGGGTCAGGAGCGGAACTCGTGCACGGCGTACCACCCGCTGGCGTCGTGATAGAAGCCGATGCCGACGTATCGCCAGTTGGGGTTGGTCATGTTGGCGTAGTGCGGCGGGCTCGCCAACCAGGCCTGGTGGAGACCGGCGGCGGCCTGCTCGGGGGTGAGGCTGGGCTGCTGCCACATGCCGATGTTCTCGGACCACGGTCCCGTGCTGTGATGGAACCAAGTCGTGGCCATCGTGCCCGCCCAGTCCCGGGCGAACGCCGACATCTGCGCATCGAGTGCGACCGGGGCCAGCCCCAGCGCCGCGCGCCGCTGGTCGACCAGCGTCCTCGAGTACGCCTCTGCGACCGCGGCGGGATCGGTTGGTCGTGTGTCGAGCAGGCGGGCGGGGCTGAGGGGGGAGTAGCTCTCGGCCGTCGTGAAATGGCCACCGATGTCGATGATGACGTGGGTGGTGGCGGAGGTGTAGATGCAGATCTTGCCGCCGTTGCCGAGTTTGGTGATGGCGGAGTTGGCGATGGTCGAGTTGGCGGTGAAGTTGATGTTGGAGGCGTTGGGTCTTGGGGTCCCGCAGGGGTAGACGCTGGCCCAGCCGCCGCCGGCCGCGCCGGTGACGGTGAGGTTGAGCGCGACGGCGGTCGCACCGGCCGGGACGCCGCCCCGTCCGGCGACGGTGACCTGGGCCTCGGTGCCGGCGCGGGCTGCGCTGGTGCCGCGGGTGTCGAGGTAGCGGGCGGGGCTGAGCGCGTGGTACCCGCTCGTGAAGTGGCCGCTGATGTCGGCGATGAGATGGGTGGTGGCGGAGGTGTAGATGCAGATCTTGCCGCCGTTGCCGAGTTTGGTGATGGCGGAGTTGGCGATGGTCGAGTTGGCGGTGAAGTTGATGTTGGAGGCGTTGGGTCTTGGGGTCCCGCAGGGGTAGACGCTGGCCCAGCCGCCGCCGGCCGCGCCGGTGACGGTGAGGTTGAGCGCGACGGCGGTCGCACCGGCCGGGACGCCGCCCCGTCCGGCGACGGTGACCTGGGTCTCGGTACCGGCGCGGGCTGCACCGGTGCCGCGTGTGTCGAGGTAGCGGGCGGGGGTGAGCGCGTGGTAGCCGCTGGCGCCCGTGAAGTATCCACCGACGTCGGCGATGAGATGGGTGGTGGCAGAGGAGTAGATGCAGACCATGCCACCGTTGCCGAGCTTGGTGATCGCCGAACCGGCGATGGTCGAGTTGGCGGTGAAGTTGATGTTGGAGGCGTTGGGTCTTGGGGTCCCGCAGGGGTAGACGCTGGCCCAGCCGGCGCCGGTCGCGCCGGTGACGGTGAGGTTGAGGACCGCAGCGGTCGCACCGGCCGGGACGCCGCCCCGTCCGGCGACGACGAGTTGGGTCTCGGTGTTCGCGCTGACGATCCCTGCCCCGTCGTACAACCCGTCGACCGTCGGGCCGGCCGCAGCCGACCCGGCCCAGAGTGGGGCGACGGCGGCACCGGCGGCGAACAGCGCGATCGCCAACAACCGTCGTGCCGGTGTTGCCGGTGTCGCGTCGCAACGACCGGGCTGCTGAACTCGTCGCCAGTTCCGAACCATCTGCGGGCCGACTCCCTTTCGCTCTGGCCCGCGAATCGGCGACGGTACGCGTGTACTTGAGCCGGGCGTCGGCTTCTTGACGCAAACTTGACAATCAGTGCGCGAACGACCACTTGAAGTGGTTGCAGATCACCCGGTGTCGACGGTCAGCGGGTGTCGTCGGCGGCTTCGACGAGCGCTGCGAACCCGTCGAGCTCGGACGCGTTCGGGGAGTGGCTCCAGACGTACAGGTCCTGGAGCAGGTTGGCGTACGTCGCCTCCTGGCCCGGCTGGACCGACACGGCGATCGGCATGTCGTCGGGGATCGTCCGCTTGTAGGCCTCGAGGATCTCGCGGTGGTACTCGCGATCGAGATCGAGCTTGAAGACCACTCCGTGGGCGGTCGAAACGAGGTCACAGACGCCCTCTTCGAGCAGTGGGCACGTGTGCGTCGCTCCCGGCCCATGACAGACCATGACCTCGTGGCCCATGCCCTCGAGCAGCTTGCGCTCGAACCCTTCGTGATCGCCGGGCGTGACGTCGAGGATCACGCCGACCTCCTTGTCAGCCATGGGTCCAGCCTGCGGTGTGCGGCCCGCGACGACCAGGGTCCGAGGTCCCCATGCGGCGGGCTATGGGCAGGTGGCGAACGCGTCGGTGTCGAGAATCGGTTCCGGCAGGTTGCCGAGGGGGTTGAAATAGTCGCGCACGCTGTCCGACATGGTGTCGGTGACCGTCATCGTGTACTCGACGTCGGTCGTCGCCGCGGCGAAGACCCAGAAGCGGTTGTTGATCTCGCAGGCGTTGAGCACGGCGAGGAGGACCTCGACCGTCTGCGGGCCGGAGAAGAAGAACAGCCCGCCCGTGTCGCTTGCGGTGAGCGCCGAGCCGGGGGTGCCGTCGGCTCCGAGCAGGTCGACCTGGAAGCGGCCGCCCTGGAAGCACGCGGCGAGCTCTTCGCATCCGGGGCCGGGGACGGTCGGCGCTTGCGGGACGTGGGTGAACGCCCCCGTCGCCGGATCGATCGCGAACACCCCCGTGACGCCGACCGCATGCGTCGCCCCGGTCAGGTCGTTGATGGTCAGCGTGGCGTCGGCGTCGGCTGAGCGGAAGGTCCCGTCCGCGCCGTTCGGGTCGACGACCTGGGTGCTGACGTCGAACGGCGACGGGGGGAGCTGGCCGAAGTCGAACTGGATGATCGTGCCGTCGTTGACCTTGACCGCATCGCCGTCGAGAACACCCTCTTCGATGTCCTGCTGCATGCTGGCGCAGCCGCCCTCGCCGACGGTGGCGTACGCATCGGCGTCCGTGCCGTCGATCTGCAACAGGTCGAACGTGGTGGGGTCGAAGAACGAGACGCCGTGGCAGCCGGGCGGGATCGGGCCTCCGACGTTCTCGACGATCACGCCACCGCTACCGGCGTAGAGCGACCACACGAGCGACGGGTTGGCAACCGCTCGGCCCGTGAAGTCGAGCTGATCACCGGGCAGCGGGACGAGGCCGACCGCGCTGACCGGTGGTCGCGGCGCCTCGGTCGTGGTCGTCTCCGGTGGATCGGTCGCTTCCGGTGGGGCTTCGGTCGCTTCCGGCGCGGGTTCGGTCGCCGGCGGGGCCTCGGTCGCCGGCGGGGCCTCGGTCGCGGTCCCGCCGCTCTCGCCGTCGCTGCTCGTGCAGGCCGCGGCCACGGTTGCGCAGCAGATCGTCAGTGCCATCAGTCGTCTCATCAGCTTCCCCTGTCGCCAGTTGCGCGTGTTGCCGACCGACCGTAGCCGGGTGCCAGATCAAGCCCGGGGAGGGCGGCTGCCCGGTGAGCCCCGGGCAGCGAACAGGCCCGTACGGAGCACGAACGGATCAGCGCGACCCGGAACTCGACTCCCTCGAACTCGCCCGACGTTCGCCATCGGTCGATGTACTCGAAGTAGGCGACCGGTCCGGCGGGATAGCCGAGGCTGTTCAGCAGGCCCCGCCGCCCGGCGTCGCGGCCCTCGTTGTTGTAGTAGCCCGGCGTGCAGTCGGGTTGGTTGCCGAACCGCCGACCACCGGCCTCGAGCAGGTCCATCCACGCTCGTTCGGCCTCGGCGGTGACCTCGACGACGTCGGCACCGACGTCGATGGCGTGGTCGATGATCGCCGCGATCGTCTTGCCCGCCTCGGTCAGGTTGTGGGGGATGTTGGAGATCAGGTTGGCGCCGTGGGTCGGCCCGACGACGAACAGGTTCGGGAACCCGTGCACGTGGATGCCGTGCATGCTCAACATGCCGTCGGCCCAGTAGCGCGACAGCCGGCAGCCGTCCCTGCCGATCACGTCGTAACCCGAGCGGCGGGTGTAGTCGGTACCGACCTCGAACCCGGAGGCGTAGATCAGCAGGTCGACTTGGAAGTGCCGGTCGCCGACCCAGACGCCGGTCTCGTCGATGCGGTCGACGCCCCGGCCGTCGGTGTCGACGAGGTGCGTGCCCGGCGTGTTGAACGACTGGAGGTACTCGTCGTGGAAGCACGGCCGCTTGCAGAGCTGGCGGTACCACGGCTTGAGTGCCTCGGCGGTCGCCGGGTCGTCGATCAGCGCGTCGACACGGGCGCGGATCTCGGTCATCTTCTCATCGTCGCTGTCGTAGTACGCGCGCATGAACCCCTCCGGGCTGAAGTCGGGGTCGGGGCTCGACAGCAGCTTGTCGCGGATGCGGATCGTGATGTCGGTCCAGCCGTCCTTGACGAGGTCCTCGTCGGCGAACCCACCGGTCTGCAGGATCGTGAAGTTCATCATCCACTTCTCCTGCCAGCCCGGTTCGAGCGTGGCGAACCACTCCGGGTCGATCGGGTGGTTGTTGCGCACGTCGATCGACGACGGCGTGCGTTGGAACACGAAGAGCTCGCCGGATGCCCTCGCGAGGTGGGGGACGCACTGGACCGCAGTCGCCCCGGTGCCGATGATGCCGACCCGCTTGTCGGCGAGCCGGTCCATCCGCGTACCGCTCGGGTCGCCGCCCGTGTACTCGTAGTCCCATCGGCTGGTGTGGAAGCTGTGGCCGCCGAACGTGTCGACGCCGGGGATGCCGGGCAGCTTCGGCCGGTGCAGCGGCCCGGTGCCCATCGCCACGAACTTGGCTCGCATCTCGTCGCCGCGGTTGGTACGGATCAGCCAGCGCGCGGCGCGGTCATCCCAGTCGAGGCCGGTGACCTCGGTCGACAGGCAGGCGTTGTCGTACAGCCCGAAGTGCTCGCCGATCCGCCGGCAGTGTTCGAGGATCTCCGGCGCCCGCGTGTACTTCTCGGTCGGCATGTGGCCGGTCTCCTCGAGCAGCGGCAGGTAGACGAACGACGCGGTGTCGCACTGGGCGCCCGGGTAGCGGTTCCAGTACCACGTGCCGCCGAAGTCGCCGGCCTTCTCGATGATCCGGACGTCGTCGATGCCGGCCTGCTTCAGCGCAGCGCCGGTGACCAGCCCGGAGAACCCGCCGCCGATGAACGCGACGGTGACCTCGTCGAACAACGGCTCGCGCTCGACCGGCTGGACGTACGGATCGTCGAGGTAGTGGGCCAACGTCCCGACCGGTTCGACGTACTGGTCGTTGCCGTCGTCGCGCAGCCGCTTGTCGCGCTCGGCGAGGTACTTGGCGCGCAGCGCGTCCCGATCGATCTCCGGTGCGGCGGACCCGTCGGTACCCGTCCTGCCCGCTCCGTGCTGCGCCATCGTGCCCTCCGTCGTCGTACCGGCGGCCCGGTGCCGCCACCGGCGACGATACGCGGATCCGTCCGAGCGGGCCGCCTCGGCGGCGAACTCCGGCGTGCGTCGCTCCCTTCCGCACTCGGTGTGACCGAACATCGCCGATGTCGACGTCTCCGGTCACCCACATCGGGCGGCGCGGGCCGAACGGATCGTGTCCGGCGGCGACGGTCGGGGCGTGCATCGGCCATGATGGTCCCAAGCAGCGACGACGGTCGCAGGAGGCAATTCGATGAAGCAACTCAGCGGTCTGGACGCCACGTTCCTGTACATGGAGACGCCCAACACCTACGGGCACGTCAACGGGCTCAGCATCTACGAACGTCCCTCGCCGGACTTCGACCCGTTCCAGGCGGTGTACGACCGGTTCGGGTCGCTGATCGGCCACGTCGAGCCGTTCCGCCGGCGGGTCGTCGATGTGCCGTTCGGTCTCGACCATCCCTACTGGATCGACGACCCCCACTTCGATCTCGATTACCACATCCGCGAGATCGGCCTCGCCCCACCCGGCGCCGCCGATCAGCTCGCAGAGCAGGTGGCGCGGATCGTCGGGCGCCCGATGGACCGTCGGCATCCGCTATGGGAGGTCTACGTCATCGAGGGGCTGGGCGATGGTCGATGGGCGCTGCTCACCAAGACGCACCACGCCACGATCGACGGTGCGGCCGGGGTGATGATGATGCAGATGTTCAACCAGACCGAGCGCGACGCTCCCTGGCCGTACGAGCCCGTCGAGTGGGAGGGCGAGGAGATCCCGACCGACACCGAGCTCCTGCGGCGAACCGTCGCCCACCTGATGGTCAACCCGGTCAAGGCCGCCAGACTGCAGCTCCGGCTGGTCCGGAACTTCGCCACCGAAGCCGGCCTCGACAGCGTCAGCGGTGTCGCCTCCCGGACGCGCCAGTTGCTCGCGCAGGTCGCCGGGCGCTCCGAGCAGGCCGACGCCGTCGACGAGCAGATCGGGCGGATCTCGCTCCCCTCGATTCAGGCCCCACCCACACCCTGGAACCGGAGCATCGGACCCCACCGCCGGTTCGCGATGCGTTCGACATCGCTGGCCAACATCAAGCGGCTGAAAGACGCCACCGGCGGCACGGTCAACGACGTCGTGATGGCGATCTGCGCCGGAGCGCTGCGCGAGTACCTGTTGCTCCACGACGCACTGCCCGACGCCCCGCTGCGGGCGATGGTCCCGGTCTCGATCCGCACCGGCGAGGAGGCCGACCCCTGGACGAACCGGGTCTCGTCGATCTTCGCCGAACTCCCGACCGACGTCGACGATCCGCTCGAGCGGGTCGCCCGATGCCGTGAGGCGATGGCGGCCGCCAAGCACCAGTTCGACCTCGTGCCCGCCGATGCGCTGGCGGAGGCGACCGACTTCACGTCGCCGGTCGTGGCGACCGCCGCGGTGCGCCTCGTCGCGCGCCTGTCCGATCGGATCAACCTCCCGGCCAACGTCGTGATCTCCAACGTGCCGGGTCCCCGGCACCCCCTGTACTTCGCCGGTGCCAAGCTCGACCACTACATCCCGGTTTCCACGATCGCCCCGAACATGGGGTTGAACATCACCGTCCACAGCTACGAGGATCGCCTCGACTTCGGCTTGGTCGCCGACCGCGACCTCGTGCCCGACCTGTGGGATCTCGTCGACCTGCACGTCGCCGAGGTGGCGGCGCTGTTCGACGCGACCGGTGCCGAGTGGGTGGTCCCGCAGGCGCCGGCGGCCACCCGGCGCGGCGCACCTTCGTTGACCGGGTCCTGAAGCGTCGTTCGGGTCGAGCCTGCGTCGGCGGCGTCTCGGCCCCGCCCCGCTCGCTTCGCGTTCGTGCGGCGCCGGATGCGAAGCTCGGGGGGTGACTCGCGCGATCGACACCGGCACCGGCGACCTGCTGGCGCACGTCGATGGTCGGGTCGGAGTGATCATCTTCAACCGTCCGGAGCGGCGCAACGCGCTCTCCGAACCGATGTACCTCGGGTTCGGCCGCGTGCTGCCGGCCCTCGCCGAGGATCCCGAGGTGCGGGTCGTGTTGCTGACCGGCGCCGGGGGTGCATTTTGTGCGGGCGGCGACGTCAAGGGAATGCACGAGCACAACCGGGAAGCGGACACGGCCTCGTCCCCGAGCGTCGAGGACCGGATCGCCGGCCTGCGGCAACGGCAGCGGTCGGTGTCGCTTGCGCTGCACCAGTTCCCAAAGCCGGTGATCGCGGCGATCCCCGGGCCGGCCGCCGGCGCCGGCCTCTCGATCGCGCTTGCCGCCGACATCCGGCTGGCGGCGGAGCGGGCGATCTTCGTGCCGGCGTTCGCCAACGTCGCCGCGTCCGGCGACTTCGGCGGGAGTTGGTTCCTGACCCAACTGGTCGGGACCGCCAAGGCCCGCGAGCTGTACTTCACCTCGCCGCGGCTGTCGGCAGCCGAGGCCCTCGACCTGGGCATCGTCAACCAGGTCCTGCCCGACGACGGCTTCGACGACACCGCGCTCGCCTGGGCCGCCTCGTTGGCCGAGCGGGCGCCGATCGCGCTGCGCCACATGAAGGAGAACCTCAACCGGGCGACCACGTGTGACCTCGCGACGGCGCTCGACGCCGAAGCGGCGGCCATGGTGCGGACGATGTCGACCGCCGACCACCGCGAGGCGGCCGCGGCCTTCGTCGACAAGCGCGCTCCGGTCTTCCGCGGCGAGTAGTCCCGACCGCCGCCGGACCGAGCAGGCACCGGCTGCAGTCCATCGCCCGTCGATCGGCCACACTCATGGGTGGTAACGACTCCAGGAGGCTCCATGGCGACCAACGAACGAACGGGCTTCGACCTCGCAGAGGTCGATCGACTCCTGACGACGACCAAGCAGGTCCGCAAGCGGCTCGACCTGACACGACCCGTGCCGCACGAGGACCTGCTCGAGTGCATCGAGCTCGCCGGTCACGCACCGATGGGCGGCAATCTCGAACGCAACCGCTGGATGATCGTCGACGACCTCGACAAGAAGGCGGCGATCGCCGGCTACTTCGCTGCGGTCGGACGCCCGTACCTCGCGGCCAGTGGCGAGCTGCGCGGTGACGATCGCAGCCGCCGGGTCATCGACTCGGCGACGTACCTGATCGACCACCTGGTCGACGTTCCGGCACTCGTCCTGGCGATGCGGCTCGACCGTCCTCCCTCCGAGGGCTCCCAGGGGCAGGTCGCCGCCTATTACGGCTCGGTGCTCCCCGGCGTGTGGAGCTTCCAGCTCGCCGCCCGGGCGCGCGGCATCGGATCGGCGTGGACGACGTTCCACCTCGAACACGAGGCCGAGGTCGCCGAGTTGCTCGGTATCCCGCCGACCGTCACGCAGGTGTGCCTGCTCGCGGTCGGGTACTACACCGGCGACACCTTCACCGCCGCTCCCCGTCGCCCGGTCGGCGAGGTGACGTACCTCAACGGTTGGAAGCAGCCCGTTGCCTGAGGGGGAGCGAGGCCCGGTCGGTTTCGATGTCGATCTGATCGAGCCCTGGCTCGCCGAGCACACCGAGATCGTGCCGCCGTGCGCATGGCTCCGGCTCGAGGGTGGGCACTCGAACCTGACCTATCTGCTGACCGACGCCGGAGACGGCCAGTTCGTCATCCGTCGGCCGCCGCAGGGCGAGTTGCTCCCCAAGGCCCACGACATGCTCCGCGAGTACCGGATCATCGAGGCGTTGCACCCGGTCGGGATCCCCGTCGCCCGACCGGTCGCCTACTGCGACGATCGGGCGGTATGCGAGCGTCACTTCTACGTGATGACCAAGGTCGGCGGCCAGGCGCTGTACACCGGCACCGAGACCGGGGCCCGCCTCGATCTGGCGGCCCGAGCACGGGTCGGGCCGTCGTTCGTCGGCGTGCTCGCGGCGATCCACTCCATCGATCCCGCCGATGTCGGCCTGGCCGACCTCGGACGGCACGACGGCTACGTTGCCCGGCAGTTGACGACGTGGTACGGATCGTGGGTCGCGTCGGTCGACGCAGCCGGCTTCGACGACGACCGGGTCCACCGGCTGCACCAGCGGTTGCTCGACTCGATGCCAGCGCAGGGTCCGGCGCGGGTGGTCCATGGCGACTACGGCGTCCACAACGCGATGATCGACGACGCGGGTGAGGTCGCAGCGGTGCTCGACTGGGAGATCGCAACGCTCGGCGACCCCCTCGCCGACTTCGCCTACGCGCTCAACGCGTGGGCCGAACCGGGCGATGCGGCTGCGGTCCGGTCCGATGCCCCGACGGCGCTCCCGGGGTTCTCCACACGGGATGACCTGCTCAGGATGTACGCGGAGCAGACCGGCGCCGACCTGCGGGACCTGGCGTACTACCGGTCGTTCAACTCCCTGAAGACGGCGTGCATCATCCACGGCGTCTACGCCCGGTACCGCCGCGGGCAGAAGAGTACCGACGGGGTCGACATGGATGCCCTCCGCGACCGCATCGAGGCGTCGATCGACCTCGCCGAGCAGCACGCCGCCGACATCTCGACATGACCGGCGAGATCGCGTCAGGGGATGCGGGCGTCGGATCCGGTCGCGCGTCTGCCGACCGCCGACGCGGCCACCGACCCGTGGCCACCGCTCAGATGCAGGTTCCGGAGCCTGCGGTATCGATGCCGCACGATTCGCCGCTGCCATTCCGGATCCTCCACGCGCTCAGGATCAAAGGGCTGGCGACGGGTGAGGTGATCTCGGAGATGACGATGCTGGCGCGGCTCGACGTCGACGCCCAGCTGCGCGCGTTCGAGTCGTCCGGCTGGGTCCGGCTGCGCGAGCCGCGTGCGCTGTGGCAGTTGACGCCCGAAGGTCGCGTCGCCCACGAAGCACAGCTCGCCGCCGATCTCGTGCCGGTCGCCCTCGCGTCGGTCGCCGCGGCGTACCGCGGCTTCCTCGGGCTGAACAGCGCGTTCAAGGAGCTGTGCGGGACGTGGCAGCTGCGAGGTGACGTGCCCAATGATCATGCCGACCGCGCCTACGACCGGCGGACGATCGAGCAGCTGCGCTCGTTACACGAGCGGGTGCAACCCACGATCGCCGAGCTCGAAGCGGCGCTGGTTCGCTACGCGCCGTATGCGCTGCGGTTGGAGGCGGCGCTGCTGCGCGTGGAGGCCGGCGAGCAGATGATGTTCACCGGCGTGATGTGCGGCAGCTACCACGACACCTGGATGGAGCTCCACGAAGACCTCCTCCTCACCCAGCGCATCGACCGTGCCGAGGAGGGGAGCGTCTGAGACGGTG
Source organism: Ilumatobacteraceae bacterium (assembly GCA_963825565.1). Lineage (GTDB taxonomy): Bacteria > Actinomycetota > Acidimicrobiia > Acidimicrobiales > Ilumatobacteraceae > JBFGCT01. Next base: position 200,293 of record CAWGTW010000007.1, on the reverse strand, counting down.
ACCCGCTCGCCACGTCCCACCTCCTCGCTCCCGTTCTGGCGCCGACCTCCGAGTCGCCCTTCCCCGACCTGACCGACCGGGGGAGTGGCGTCAGGCGAGCAGGTCGAGCAGCGTCAGGCGGTCGGCCATCTCGTCGGCGGGGACGTCGAACATCGATGCCACGGACTGCAGGTCGTCGTCGCGCAGGGTGACGACGTCGGTGCTGTGGTCGCGGCGGCGTGCCTGGATCTCCGCCACGAGGCTCCTGAACCGGTCGAACGGTGCACCCTCGAGCTCCTGAAGCCGGCGCAGCCGCACGGTCAGGCTCGGGCGTGGCACCTCAGCCGCGCATCGATTGCGCGGGAGGAGCTGCGAGACGGGGACGTCGTAGAACTTCGCCAGCCGGTCGAGGCGTTGGATCGACATCATCCGCTCCCCGCGTTCGTACGCGCTGATCACCGATGACTTGAATTCGGCGTTCGACTCGCGCTCGACATCGCGCAAGGTGTACAAGCGCTCCTCGCGTACGGTACGCAGACGCCGACCGACCAGGCGGGTGTAGGCCGCCATCATCGAATCCGGCGACTCATCGGCCGACGTCAGTGCGGTATCCAAGAACGTGTCGCTGCTAGCGCTCATTGTGAAGTTCCTTCGTGGTTGAGGAGGCCGTGTTCGAGGAGTAACACGTCGTGGTGGTACTGCGCCCGGAGGCACATCGGATGTGGCGCCGCGAGGGCGAGGCCCTCGTCGTCGCAGCAATTGCGGTTGAACCGCCAGCCGGCGCACGCACGCTCGAGCATCGCCGCCGCACGTTCGTCGATGGTCAGTGGCTCGAGCCCGAGCCCCCTGGCGAGCAGGATGTGGCGCGTCAGTTGCTCGAACAGGCGCGGTGATCCGATGCTCCAGGAGTCGGCAGGCGGTTCGGTGGGGACGAGGACCAGCGTGCGCTCAGGATCGTGGTCGCGCCGGCGTCGGGCCGGTTCACGCGTGGCGGTGGTGCGTGGGTTCGAGCTCATCATGTTCCTCATCAGCGACATGCCTGCTCTCGTCGGGTTCTTACAGCCGGACCCCGAGAATCAGCGAACGAGGACCCGCCGCCGGCGGGTTGCACCGCGGTCGGAAGATGACGGAGCAGCCGCCGACCCCGAAACTCGACACCGAGTTGTCGAACCCGACCAGGACGAGGTGATCCAGGAGCCGCGCGTGGTCAGGGAGATGTGATGGCGGATCTGCGCGTCAGCCCCGCCGGACCGGCCTGATGTAGGCGGTGGTGCTCTCGACGTCGAGTGCCACGGATGCGCAGGGTTCGCCAGCACTGAAGGTGCCATCGACGGTGACGGTCCACCCGGTCAGCGCGTACTGCTCGAGCACGCGCTCGGTCAGGTCTCTCGATTCCGACAGCGGGACGCAGTCCGTGCCGAGGACGAAGATCTCGGTCAACTCCCGGCCGGCCTCGGCGACGGCGATGGCGAGATCGTCGGCGGGGAGCGGGACAAAGTCGGCAAGTCCGAGCCGGTTGCAGACGGCGCCGTCTCCGGGAATCACCGCCGTGATGCCCTCGGGCGTGATGCACGCGTGCAACTCCCCGTCCGGCGTGGCGGTCCCGAACGCGCCGTTCGCCCAGGCGGTCGCGCACCGCTCCGTGGGATCAGCCTCGCCGTCCCAGGCGATCGCGAGCTGTACCTCGGGTTCGACCGCCGCGCCGGAATAGCAGGTGATGCGCCCGGCCTGCTCGGGGCTGCGGTTCCAGATGGCCGCGACGGCACCGCCCGTGATGAGCGCGCCGACGACCGTGGCGCCGGCGAGCACCTGCCGCCGCCGGCGGCGGGCGTCGAGGGAGGCGACCGAACCCGCGTCGGCGATGATCAGCTCGTGGATCCGGGCCGCGGCGGCATCGGTGTCGAGGTCGGTCCGCTCGCACCAGCTGGCCGGCAGGGTGAGCGTGTCGAGCAACCGCACGGGGTCGTGCCTCATCTCGGGTGCCCCGCGTCGAGCACTTCGCGATCGCACGCCGCGCGCGGCCGGGAGCGAGCCCGGTGGAGCCGAGCGCCGATGGCGTTCGGCTTGGTCCCGAGGGCGAGCGAGGTCTCTTCGCTGTTCATGCCGTAGGGGCCGTCGAGGAGCAGCATCTCCCGGTCGTCCGCGTCGAGTTCGGCCAGCCCGCACTGCAGCACCTCGACGTCGCCGAGCGCGACGTCGTCACCGTCGAGTGCGCTCGCGCCGTCGGGTCGGAGGTCGATCAGCTGCCTGACGAAGTCGGTGGCGCGGAGCGCGCTGCGGTGGCGCCGGCGCACGGCGTTGCGGGTGACCCCGATCACCCGGCCGCGGGACCAGTCCGCGGGGATGTCGGAGAACCGCCGCCAGGCGACCAGGAACGTGTCGCCGACAACGTCGTCGACCGGGGCCGCAGGGACGCAGAGGCTGGCGTCGGGCCGAACGGCCGTGGTGTTGATGCGATACCGCTCGGCGAACCCGGCCTCGGCGCTCGGCGAACCCACCGCGATGGATGTTGTGAGGGTCTGGATGTCACTGAAGTGTCCGCAAGTGGTCGCGTTCTTACACAGCGTGAGAAAATGATCCAGGAGCTTGAGTGGATCACCGCATCAACACGGCGCGAGGGGGCCTGGTGGGCCGGCCGGCGTGCCCGGCCGGCCCGAGGCGGCACCCTGGTCGGTGGGCGCGGACTCCTCGTCGATGTCGTTGTCGATGTCGATGTGAGGAGGCTCGCCCGCCGACCGACCGATCGGCGGGTCATCCACGTGCCGGTGGGGTCAGTAGATGTAGACGCTCGACAGGACGTTGTCCCAGCCGTAGCCCATCGTCGCCTTGGCGGACCACGCCCAGTACGGACCCGGGTACGTGCTGCCACCCCCGTAGCTGCCGGAGCGGAACGTCACCGAGCAGCCGCCGACCTTGAAACTCGACGTGACGTTGTCGTAGCCGAACCACGACAGCGTCGTCCACGACCAACGGGTGGTCAGGTACAGCACCGGGCTGTTGTAGTACGAGTTCCAGTAGAGACGCAGCGAGCTGCCGCACGACGCGTAGCCGTTGGCGGCCGACGGGTAGTCGCCGCCGGTCCTGACGTCGAGGCCATGGGCTTCGTCCATCGCCTGCTCGGTGCGGTAGCACGTGGTGGTGAAGTCCTCCGCGACGTAGCAGGCCTGGGCGTCGCCCCAGCCCTTCTGCAGGTCGATCGTGCGGCCTTCGAAGGTGGCTTCGCCCCGCTCGACGAGCACGAGCTCCCCGCGTCCGGAGTCGACCGCTCCGGCGTCGGTCGGCGCGACCACGGCGATGGTTCCGAGCGAAAGCGCCACGAGGGCGCGCAGGGTCAAGGTGAGTTTCATTGGTGATTCCCTTTCAGATGTGGTTGTCGGATCTGCGCGTCAATCCCGACGGGCGGGTCTGACAAAGGCCGTGGTCGTCTCGGGTACGAGCGCCACAGTCGCGCAGGGTTCGTCGGCACTGAACGTGCCGTCGAGTGTGATGGTCCACCCGCTGAGTCCGTTGCTGGCGAGGATCCGCTGGATCTCGCCTTCCGCAACGGCGGGCTGCAGGCATGATGTTGCGAGGGCACGACCGAGCTCGCGCTGGGCCCGATTGACGGCCAGCGCCACGTCCTCGGCCGCGGGCGGCGCGTACTCTGCGAACCCGAGCCTGTCGCAGGTGTCGGAGTCTCCCGGGATCACCGCCGCGAGTTCACTGTCGGTCACGCAGACCTGGAGTCGGTCGGGCGGTGGCGTCGGGGCCTCGAACTCGCCGTCTGCCCACTTCTCTGAGCACAGGTCGACCGGGTGGATCAGGCCGTCCCAGGCCACGCCGACGAGCTTGTCGGGGGGGAGTTCGGCATCGGACCAGCAGGCGACGCGGTTGGTCTGCTGCGGGCTCCGGTTCCAGACGGCAGCGACGGCGCCGCCGGTGACGAGGGCGGCGACGACGATCGCGCCGGCGATGCCCCGACGACGGCGACGTGCCGCATCGAGGGAGACGACGTTGCTCGTGTCGGTGAAGACGCGCTCGAGGATCGTCGCGGCGACGGGGTCGGCGTCGAGATCGGTCGGGTCCCCCCAGCCGGCAGGCGGCTCGAGTGCGTCGAAGATGCGGAGCGGGTCGGCACTCATGCTGCCGCCCCTCCGTCGGACACCTGTGCGGCACACGCCTCGCGGAGACGATTGCGGGCGCGGTGGAGTCGGACGCCGACCGCGTTCGGCTTGATGCCGAGCGCGACGGCGATCTCCTGGGTCGGTAGCCCGTAGGGGCCGGCGAGCACGAGCAGCTCCTGGTCGCTCGCCTTGAGCTTGGCGAAGCCCTGCTGGAGCACGTCGAGGTCCTCGAGCGAGACGTTCTCACCGTCGAGCTCGGTCACGCCGTCCGGACGAAGGTCGATCAACTGCTCGACGAAGTTGGTCGCTCGTCGCGATTTGCGATGGCGGCTTCTCACGACGTTGCGGGCGACCCCGATCAGCCAGCCGCGGGTCCAGTCGCCGGGGATGTCGGCGAGCCGTCGCCACGCGACGAGGAAGGTGTCGGAGACGACATCGTCGACCTCGGCGTTGGGGACGCACACGGACGCGTAGGACCGCACCGACGCGTAGTGCGTCCGGTAGAGCTCTGTGAACTCGGCCTCGTCCTGGCCCGGAGTCACAGTGCCCCCTCTCGAGCTTCTCGTTTCGAATCCGTCCGTATGCTGCGATATGTCCGCGGTCACCTCGTTCTTACACGCCGCTCGCGGATTGCTCAACCCCTGACGACTCGGCGATGCCCGACGTCGGGTCAACCGATGACTCCGGGGAGGCCCCGCAACGGCCACCCGTGGGTGGCCGGCGAGCGGTCAGCGCTCGACGTACCAGTAGCAGCCGTACTGCTCGGGGTCACCCCACGAGACCGAATCCCGGGGCTCGAGGGTCAGCCGATCGGAGAACTTGAGCTGGTCGAGCCCGACCGTGACCAGTTCGTCGCCGATGGCGATCGAGCGCTGCAACGGGTTCCAGCAACCGGTGTCGTTGGCGAGGTCGTGGGTGATCACGCCTCGGGCCGAGAGGTCCCGGCCGTCGAGCGAGACGACGACGGCGCCGCCACCCGACCCGCTGACCGCGTCGGCCAGGCAGTCGGCGTTCGGCCCGCAGTCGCTCCACCCTGGCGAGACCGGCAACACGATCGTGCCGTCGTTCGGCCAGAACAGGAACGCCTTGTGGTCCCACTCGACCTCGCTGGACCCACCGATCGCCAAGGTGTCGATCCGCTGAGGGTTCCGCGGGTCGCTGACGTCGAACAGGCTGAGCTGGGTGCCGCGGACCTGACCCGTGTCGGTCGCGTCCTGGCCCACGCCGAGCAGCAACCCGTCGCCGACGGCATGGAGGTAGGCCGAGTAGCCAGGGATCTTCAGTTCGCCGTCGAGGACCGGGTCGGCCGGATCGGACAGATCGAGCACGTACAGCGGATCGGTCTGGCGGAACGTCACGACGTAGCCGGTGGGGCCGAAGAACCGGACGGCGAAGATCTGCTCGCCCTTGCCCAGCCCGCCGATCGAGGAGATCGCCTCGAGCTCGTCGCCGTTCGGTCGCAGCACGGTCACCTTCGATTCGCTCTGAGCGTTGCTGCGCCAGTCCTCGACGGTCGAGGCGACCCGGAGGTCGCCCTCGAACTCACTCATCGCGAACTGGTTGAGGAGCCGACCCTCGACCTCGCCGGACGCCACGTAGGCCGCCTCGGTTCCGTCTCCCAGGGCGAACATGTGGATCAGCGTCGGGGGCGGACCCGGATCGAACTGCGTCTCGCGAGCCTGATCGTCGACGACGACGTCCCACGGACCGAACTGCCAATCCCAATTCTGCGTCGCGATGTAGAGGTTGTCGGTCGACGCGTAGACCGTCTGCCCGGTCGAGACGATGCCGGCCGAACCGGTCGGTACCGCGTCGCCCCGCATGTCGACCGAGGCGATCCACGTCAGGCCGAGCCCGGCGAAGTCGCGCGGCGCCGCGACGTCGTTGCAGTCGAGGACCGGTCGCATCGTGTCGAAGCTGCCGTCACCGGCCTCGTCGAACCAGCGGGGGAGCCAGTCCTCGACCGAGGACTCCTCGATGATCTGGCGGTTGCGCTCGAGCGCCCGGTCGTCGTCGAGCCCGAACTGGTCGGGCCGCACGAAGTCGAGCCGCTGGCCGAACGAGGTCGACACGACCAGCCGGGCGACACCGTCGACCGACCGGGTGGCGATGATCTGCCCTTCCAGGTGCGAGCGCCGCAGCAGGGTCGGCGACGTCGGGTCGCTGACGTCGTACAGCGAGACGATCGTGTCGGCCGAGCCGGTCCAGCTCGACGTGACGACGAGCAGCCGGCTGCCGTCGAGGAGCAGTTGATGCGCACCGGCCGGGAGTTCCGGCTGCGCGACGACGTCCGCTCCGGCGACCGAGACGATCCGCAGACCGTCCTGGTTGGCGACGTACACGTAGTTGCCGTCGGTCTCGACGATGTCGCCCTCGTCGACGCCGATCTCCTGGGTGTTCGTGCCCGAGAAGTCGACTCCTGCCACCCCACCGGCCGCCTGGTCGCGGGCGAGTGTCGGGGCGTCACCGGCGGCGTCGAGCGCGAAGTCGTCGACGGATGCTTCTTCGGCCAATGGTCCGCCGCCGTAGTAGTAGCCGCCGCCGTCGAGCCCCCACGGCGTGACGCGGGCTGAGGCTTCCCCCTGCATGTAGTCGAGCAGCGCCGGGCAGTCACCGAAGAACCCCAGACGGCTGGAGCCGAACGGTTGCGGGCGTACGGGGGGCGTCACCGGGTCGGTGCCGCCGAGCGTCGGCAGGGTGGACGGCGTCGCGCTCGTCGTCACCGGTGGATCGCCGGGGCCGGTCGAGACCGGATCCGGGTCGTCGGTCGTGCAGGAGGCGACCGCGAGCAGCGCTCCGACCGTCAGTGCCAGGGGAGTCAGGAGTTCACGCTTCATGTCGCTTGGACGTTCGGACGGCGAACGCGGTTCCCGGTCGACCCGATCTCCGGCGGCAACAGCATCGACGCTGCGCCGACGAGCAGAGGCAGGGCTATGCGGTCGGGGTGCCGATCGTGCGGGCTCTGATCATCGCCGGTTCGCTGATCCGGCCCTGGCGAATCCGACCGGTCTGCACCCAGCTCGCGACGAAGGCCACGATCGCGACGGGGAGCACGATCGCCGTCGCCGGGACCTCGCCGATCGAGCTCGCGACGACGGCGACGAGCGCCGCCAGCGTCGAGATCACGAGTGCCAGCTTGAGAGCGGCGATCCACGTGCGGCGGCGGAGTTCCATGAGATCGTTCATACAGGTCGAGAGCCCGGAGGAGAAGGGTCCTCGCGGTTTGTCGCGCACATTGTCATCCGACCGCCACAATCGCCGCAGAACCGACGCTCGGCGGCTGCCCTCTCTGCTCGCCCCGGGTCAGCGGCGCAGGCGGCCGACCTTGGCGAGATGGCGGTACCGGCGCGCCGTCGCGTACGCCGATTCCCCCGCCAGCCGGCCGATCTCGGTCGACAGCGTCGGGTAGATGTGCACCATCTCGGCCAGGTCGCCGAGCCCGAGACCGGCCCGGATCGCCAACGCGAGCTCGTGGATGAGCTCGCCGGCCCGTGGGCAGATCGCGTGCGCGCCGACGATCTTGCGGCCGGCGGTCACGATCGCGATCTCGCCGTCGGTCGTGTTGTCCGCCCGCGCTCGGTCGGAGTGCTCGAGGTCGCGGCGGTGGACCTGCACCTTGCGCCGCCCGTGGTGCTCGACAGCCTCCGCCTCGGTCATCCCGGCGTGGGCGACCTCGGGGTCGGTGAACGTGCACCAGGGGACGAGGTCCGGTCCGTTGCCTCGCCCGGGGAGGAACATGTCGCGGACCGCGAGGACTGCGGCGTAGGCCGCGGCGTGGGTGAACAGCGAGCGGCCGGTCACGTCGCCGACCGCATAGATCGTCGGGACCGCGGTGCGGCTCCGGTGGTCGACCACGATGCCGGTGCGCTCGACCTCGACGCCGAGACCTTCGAGGTGGAGCGCTTCGACGTTCGGCTGCCGACCGGTGGCGACGAGCATCCCCTGGGCGGTCACCCGTTCACCGCTCGCGAGGCGCACGATCACGCCGTCGCCGCCCTTGCGGACGGTTGCGGCGGTCGATCCGAGCTGGATGTCGAGACCCTCGCCGCGCAGCACGTCGAGCAGCCGCCGGGCATGGGCGGGGTCGTCCCGGGGGAGGAGTCGGTCGGCGATCTCGACCATCGTCACCTCGATGCCGAGCCGGTTGAGCGCCTGCGCGAGTTCGCAGCCGATCGGGCCGCCGCCGATCACGATCAGCGAGTCGGGTGGGCGAGCGATGTCGAAGAGGTTCTCGCTGGTCAGGTACTCGACGCCGTCCAGCCCATCGATCGGTGGCGGGAGCGGTCGGCTCCCGGTGCAGACGAGGACGTAGCGCGTCGCCAACACGCGGTCGCCGACCACCACCTCGTGCGGACCGGTGATCCGCGCCTCGCCCGCGATCATGTCGACGCCGAGGCGGCGGAAGCGCTCGGGGTCGTCGTCGGTCGCGGCGATCTCGGCCTGTACCGCGGCGACCCGCCGCCAGACCGCGGCCAGGTCGACGACCGGCCCGGCGGCCCCGATCGCGAAGTGGTTCGCGTGACGGACCACCTGGGCGACCTTGGCGCTCGCCAGCAGCGTCTTCGATGGGACGCATCCGGTCCACAGGCAGTCGCCGCCCACCCGGTCCCGCTCGACGGCGGCGACGCGCAGCCCGAGCTCGCGCGCCGCGAACTCGGCGGCGACCGTGCCGCCCGAGCCCATCCCGACCACGACGAGGTCGTAGCGGCCGGAGCGGGAACGTCGAGTGATGCGTGCCATCGGCGTGGACCGTACAAGCGATCCGCTTCTCGCGACTTCCGATGTGGTCAAATCGTCCAGCGACGCAAAGCGTGTCAACAACGGAGGGAATCCAACCGAAATGCTGCAGGAATTCAAGGACTTCATCAACAAGGGCGACGTGGTCACGATCGCCGTCGGGCTGATCCTGGCGCTGTACTTCGCCAAGATCGTCGATGCGCTGCTCAACGGGGTGATCAACCCGATCATCGCAGCGATTTTCGGCGAGTCGAACTTCACGAACATCGGCTTCGACATCGGCGATGCGCGGATCTCGATCGGGCTCGTGATCGATGCGGCGATCAGCTTCGTCGTCGTCGGGTTCATCCTGTTCCTGATCGTCAAGGCGTACAACAAGATGCAACCGCCGGAGCCGGAAGAGGACAGCGGCCCCACCGAGGTCGAACTGCTCACCGAGATCCGCGATCAGCTCAAGGCCAACGGCTGACCCGCTCCCCGGGCTGCTGAGCAGATCCCGAGCGAACGACCCCACCGTGGCGCGTGCGACGCGCCACCGGTGGGTTTTCGGCGTGGTGTCGTGTGGCGGCCCGGCTCACGCGATTCAATGGTCGTGATGTCGACTCCCCGGTGGCTGGCCGTCTTACTGCTGCTGTTCGCCGCGGCCTGTGGCGCGACCGAGGCGGCGAGTTCCGGCGACGGTTCGTCGTCGACGCCGGCGCCGACGATCGGTGGGGTCGGCGCGCTCCCCGACACGATCGCCCGCGAGAGCGAACCGCCGGTGATCATCCGTCCTCCGGTGAACGAGGACGGCACGATCGCCGAACTCGTCGGCCAGCGCGTGGCCGGGAACCGGATCATCGTGATCGGCGACTCGATCCTCGCCGCCACCGATCGTCGGTACGGCGGGGAGATGTGTGACGCGCTCGTGCCCCTCGGGTGGGCCGTCGAGGTCGACGCCGAACCGGGTCGATTCATCGAGTTCGGCAACCGCGTCCTCGACCGGCGTCTCGATCCCGCCGGCGGCGACGACACCCAATGGGATGCCGCCGCGGTGTTTCTCGGGAGCAACTACCGCGGCGACCAGGCCGCCTACGAGGCCGAATTGACGGAGATCATCACTCGGCTGGCGCCGAGGCCGACGCTGCTGTTCACGGTGACCGAGTACCGGCCATCGTGGGCCGAGGTCAACGAGTCGGTCCGGCGGGTCGCCAGCCAATTCGACAACGTCGTACTCGTCGACTGGAAGACGGTAGCCGAGGCTCCCGGCGTCCTCAGCTCCGATCGGCTGCATCCCGCTGAAGCGGGCGAGCTCGTGCTCGTCGATCTCACTGCGGCGCAGCTCGGGCGCGCGCCGGTCGGCGACGGCGAGTGCCTGAGGTCGCAGTTCACCGACGGCTCGGCCGTTTCGACGCCGAACGCCGGGAGCGGCGAGGCGTCGGCGAACTCGCCGGCGTCGTCGGGCGGCGGACTCACCGGTACGGGCAGCTCGACCGACGGCTCGTCGGGCGGCGGCTCGTCCGGTGGCGGCGCGAGCTCGCCCCCGTCGACCGCGCCCGCGTCGACCGGTGCACCGTCGACCTCGCCGGCCACGACCGCAGAGCCGCCGGCCACGTCTCCGCCGGCCACGTCTCCGCCGGCCACGTCTCCACCGGCCCCGACGTCCCCGCCTGCGACATCGCCGCCGGCGCCGACCGCTCCGCCGGCTACGTCTCCGCCCGCTCCGCCCGCCCCGCCGGCCACGTCTCCGCCGGCGACCTCGGGCTGACCGGTCGCTTCAGCTGCCACGATCGACCACATCACGCCGGGATCACGCCGGGACGCCGACCCTGTCCAACAGCCGATTCGAGCTGATCGCCGATCGCTGATTCGCGCCGACCGCTGTCGATCGCGGCGGGGCGATGTCGAGGCGGGCTGCGGCACCGGCATCACGCGCCGCCGCGCAACCAGCCGGCGTCGGGCAGGTTGCGAGCGACGGTGAACACCGCGAGGAGCACCGCGGCGAGCGCGTAGCTCCGGGCACTGATCGAAGCGAGCCGGCGGGGCGCACCGGAGCCGGCCGCCACCCGCAACCAGCTCCACCACACGACGCCGAGCGCGAAGAGCACGATCGGCACGGCCAGGTGGTACGAGAGCGCCTGCACGATGTCGCCGCGCAGCAGGTGATGGGTCGCCCTGGTCAGCCCGCATCCCGGACACCAGCGCCCCGTCGCCGCACGGATCGGGCACGGAGCCAGCCCCCCACCGTCGGCCGGGTCGACGGCGGCGACGTACGCCGCGCCCGCCGCGAGGCACGCGCCGCACGCGAGCGGCAGCGCGAGCGGCAGCGCGAGCGCGCTTCGCACCGAGGGCGGGCGCCGGCCCACCCCGGTGGGCGCGGATGGCGACGGCGGTGCCTGCAGCACGTCGCCGACCGTAGCCTGGCGGGGTGCTCCAGGCCCGCGAACTCTCGGTGGAGGTCGGAGGTCGGCTGCTCGTCGACTCGGCCAGCTTCACCGTCGCGCCTCGCGACAAGGTCGGGATCGTCGGTCGCAACGGTGCGGGCAAGACCAGCCTGTTCAAGGTGCTCGGCGGTGCCGCCGAGCCGGCCGGCGGCGCGGTGGTGCGCAAGGGCGGGTTCGGGTATCTGCCGCAGGACCCCAAGCTCGACCCCGCACTCGACGCGAGGACCTGTGTCGCACATGTGCTGTCCGGTCGTGGCATCGACGAGGAGCTCGTCCGCATCGAGAAGCTCCGGATCGCGATGGAGGAGCATCCGGACGAGCGCAACGTCCTGCGCTACACGCGCGCCGAGGAGGCGTTCGGGACCAACGGCGGATACGCCGCAGAGAGCGAGGCCCGGGCGATGGCCGCAGGGCTGGGGATTCCTCAGGATCGCCTCGACCAGGCGATCGGCACGTTGTCGGGCGGGGAGCGGCGGCGGGTCGAGCTGGCACGCATTCTCTTCGCCGGCTCCGACGTGCTGTGCCTCGACGAGCCGACCAACCACCTCGACATCGACGCCAAGATGTGGCTGCTCGGCTTCCTGCGGCAGTACAAGGGCGCACTGCTCGTCATCAGCCACGACCTCGAACTCCTCGACGAGGCGATCACCCGGGTCCTCCACCTCGATCGGGCGACCGAGGACGAGGTCGGCACGATCGTCGAGTACCGCGGCACCTACTCGCAGTACCGCCGAGCGCGGGCGGAGGACGAGCAGCGCCTCGCCAAGAAGGCGAGGCTGCAGGGCAAGGAGATCGCCCGGTTGCAGACCGTCGTCGACCGCTTCGGTGCGAAGGCGACCAAGGCTGCGATGGCCCACAGCGTCGAGAAGCGGATCGCCCGGCTCGAGGCCGATCGGGTCACCGGCCCGCGTGCCGCCAAGACCCGTGCCGTACGTTTCCCCGACCCGCCGCCGTGCGGTGCGACCGTGATCGAGGCGTCGGGTCTGTGCAAGGCCTACGGGGGGCCGACCGTGTTCGAGGACATCGACTTCGACCTCGGTCGGGGCGAGCGGCTGCTCGTCCTCGGGCTCAACGGCGCCGGCAAGACGAGCCTGCTGCGGATCCTCGCCGGCGAGACCGAAGCCGACCTGGGCGACTTCGGCTACGGCTACCAGGTCCATCCCGGTTACTACGCCCAGGAGCACGACAACCTGCAGCCCGACGAGACCCTGCTGGCCAACCTTCGCAACGCCGTTCCGGCCGGGGTCCAGCTCGACGAGACCCGTCTCCGGGGCCTCCTAGGGATGTTCGGGCTGTCCGGTGACAAGGTGTTCCAGGAGGCCGGGACCCTGTCGGGCGGCGAGAAGACCAAGCTGGCGCTGGCGATGCTGATGGTCGGTCGGAACAACCTGCTCCTCCTCGACGAGCCGACCAACAACCTCGACCCCCCGTCGCGCCAGGCGGTCGCCGACGCGCTCGTCGAGTGGCCTGGGGCGATCATCCTCGTCAGCCACGACACCGAATTCGTCCAGCAGTTGGGTCCGACCAAGGTGCTGCTCATGCCCGACGGCGACGTCGACTACTTCAGCGAGTCCTGGCTCGACCTCGTCGCGATGGCGTAGCCCGGCGGTTTCCCTAGCTGACCATGTCGGCATGCCCGGTTCGGGTCCGACCCCGAACAGCGCAGCTACGACAGCGTGACCGGCATCGAGGCGTGCTCGCGCACCTGGGCGTAGAAGTCGTTGCCCTTGTCGTCGACGACGATGAAGGCGGGGAAGTTCTCGACCTCGATCTTCCAGATCGCCTCCATGCCGAGCTCGGGGTACTCGAGCACGTCGACCCGCTTGATGTTGTCGAGCGCCAACCGGGCGGCCGGGCCACCGATCGAGCCGAGGTAGAAGCCACCGTGCTCGCGACAGGAGTCGGTGACCTGTCGCGACCGGTTCCCCTTGGCGAGCATCACGATCGAACCGCCGGCAGCCTGGAACTCGGCGACGTAGGAGTCCATCCGTCCCGCCGTCGTCGGCCCGAACGAACCCGACGCGTAGCCGGCTGGGGTCTTGGCCGGGCCGGCGTAGTAGACGGCGTGGTCCTTCCAGTACTGCGGCATCGGCTCGCCGGCGTCGAGGCGCTCCTTGATCTTGGCGTGGGCGATGTCGCGGGCGACGATCATCGGGCCGGTGAGCATCACCTGGGTCGTGACCGGGTGTTTCGACAACTCGGCGCGGATCTCGGCCATCGGGCGGTTGAGGTCGATGTGCACCGGCTCCGCGTCGAGCAGTTGGTCGGCGTCGACGGCGGGCAGGAAGCGGGCGGGATCGGTTTCGAGCTGTTCGATGAAGACGCCGTCGCGGGTGATCTTGCCCAGCGCCTGACGGTCGGCCGAGCACGACACGGCGATGGCGACCGGGCACGACGCCCCGTGGCGGGGCAGCCGGACGATGCGGACGTCGTGGCAGAAGTACTTCCCGCCGAACTGCGCCCCGATCCCGGTCGACTGCGCGAGCCGCAACACCTTGCGCTCCAACTCGACGTCGCGGAAACCGTGGCCCGACGCCGAGCCGGTCGTCGGCAGTGAGTCGAGGTAGTGCGTCGATGCGAGCTTGGCGGTCTCGACCGCGAACTCGGCCGACGTCCCGCCGATCACGATCGCCAAGTGGTACGGCGGGCAGGCGGACGTGCCGAGCGTCTGGATCTTCTCGAAGATCCACGGCAGCAGCGCCGCCTCGTTCAGCAACGCCTTGGTCTCCTGGTACAGGAAGCTCTTGTTCGCCGACCCGCCGCCCTTGGCGATGAACAAGAACTTGTACGCGTCACCGTCGGTCGCCGCGATCTTGATCTCCGCCGGCAGGTTGGTGCCGGTGTTCTTCTCGGTGTACATGTCGAGCGGCGCCATCTGCGAGTAGCGCAAGTTCGAGGTGAGGTACGTGTCGGCGATGCCGCGGGCGATCGCCTCCTCGTCGCCGCCGCCGGTGAAGACGAACTGCCCCTTCTTCGCCTTGACGATCGCCGTGCCGGTGTCCTGGCACATCGGCAGCACGCCGCCGGCCGCGATCGAGGCGTTCTTCAGCAGGTCGAGGGCGACGAACCGGTCGTTGTCGGACGCTTCGGGATCGTCGAGGACCGTGCGCAGCTGTCCGAGGTGGGCGGTGCGCAGGTAGTGGGCGATGTCGTGCATCGCCTCGGCGGTGAGCGCGCGAATCGCCGCCGGCTCGACCGAGAGAAACGTCCCCTTCGACGTCTCGAACGTCGACACGCCGCCGGTCGTGATCAGTCGGTACTCGGTCGTGTCCGCTCCGAGCGGGAGCAGCTCGGTGAACGGGACGTCCGGTTCGTCGGCCATGCCGTCGAGCCTACGTTCCCCAGCGATCGCGTGAACAGCTCGCGCAGCAGGTGCGCACGATGATCACGCGAAGCGAGTTGGAGGGGTGTCGGGGGAGGTGGTCACTTGGCCTGGAAGACCACGTCGGCGGGTGCTTGGACCGTGTCGGGGCGGTACAGCTGCGACTCTCGGAACATCGACTCGAGGAAGTTGACTGCGAACGTGCTGGCGAGCTCCTTGGCGCGGTCGATCGGCATGTCGCCCGGCGAGCAGCCCTCGACAGCGTAGGCGGCGACCGTGTCGGTGATGATCTGGGGCACGTCGGCGAGCGTCGGCAGGAAGTCCTGGTAGTCGCAGAGATCGGTGAAGCTCTGGTGCTGGGCGTCAACCAGTTCGACCCGTCGGTGGGGGATGCTGGCAGTGAGCTCCCAGACCCGCGTGACGTTGGGGTCGACCGGCGTCGTCTGGTCGTTCGTCCCGACCATCACGAGCGACGGTGTGGTGATCGACGCCAGGCGGGCGTCGGACAGCAGTGCATCGTCGCCCGACCCGACGGCCGGGGCCAGCGGGATGATCGCGTCGACCCGCGGGTCGGGCTCGAAGGAACCCAGCTCGTTGTCGAAGCCCGACACCATCGCATACGCGGTGAAGCCGCCGAAGGAATGGCCGGTGACCGCGACGCGCTCGGGGTCGAGGGCGCCGACGAACCCGCCGGTCGTCGGATTCTCGGGATCGGTCATCGCGTCGATCACCGCGGCGACGTCCTGCGGCCGGGCGAGGGCGGTCACCGCGCCGTCGACCTCGGTCCCGGCCAGACGATCGATCACCGTGTTACCGATGTGATCCGGTGCCGCCACGATGTAGCCGTGGCTGGCGATCATCTCGGTGTAGTACGACGCGATGTAGCGCAGCCCGCCGCTCCCGTGCGAGTAGACGACCAGCGGGTACGGGCCGTCGGGGGCGATGTCGGCGGCGGTCGCGTCGATCGCCGCCGGAGACTCGTAGTAGACGTCGGAGAGCAGCGTGTAGCGGTGCGGCGCGCCGCCCGCATCGTCGACGACCGGGAACCACACGTCGACGGTCAGCGTGCGATCGCGAGCCTGGTCGGTGACCTCGATCGTCTGCACCCCGACCCGGTACGGGCCGGGCTGCACGATCTCGAGGGCGGGAATCGCCGGCTCGCTGGGCGCCGGGGCGTCGGTCGCTGCGGGGGCCTCCGTCGCCGGCGGTGGGTCGGTGGTCGGCGGGTCGGTGGTCGGCGGGGCTTCGGTGGCCACCGGGGCCGGTGTCGACGCGACCTCGGTCGCCGGTGCGCTGGGCGACGACGTCGCGCCGTCGCTCCCGCAAGCGGCGAGGATCAGCAGGGGAACGAGGGCGGAGACAGCGGTGCGACGCATCACCGGACTCTTGCACGTGATCGGCCCCCGACACCAGGTCGGCTCGATGATCCCGGGCCGACCTGCGGGGCCGAATCGGGCCGTCGTCGGCAGGATCAGCAGTCGACGAGTGAGCACCTCATCGCCAGCGAGAACTCGCCCGGCGGCGGCACGGTCAGAAATGTCGGTCGGTAGACCGGCGAGAACCGGCCGTCCCAGCGGTTGTGGGACAGCCCGATCGTCAGGCCGCCACCCGGCTGGAACGGTGGGATCCACGAGGCGAAGTAGGTGTTGCACTCGTTCGGCGCGCACTTGGGGATGGCGGGGATGCGGGCGTAGTTCGTCCACGGTCCGTGTGCGGTCGGGGCGGCGTCGAGGTAGATCGTCGAGCCGAGCCAGTCGCCCTCCTTGGTGACCGCGAGGAACTCACCGCCGATCCACCGCACCTGCGTCGGGTTGATCTTGCGCTGCCCCTTGGCGATCACCGGCACCGCGCGCGCCGGGTCGGCCTGCCACGACGTCCCGTCCCAGTAGGTGGGCGGATCGAGGATGCGGCCGCGCGGGACACGACCGACCCGGACGTCCGCCGAGCACCCGAAATCGTGTCCGAGCGTGCCGAAGATGGTCAGGTCGTACCCGAACTGGCGGTGGCACTGCGCATAGAGGTACGTCCAGGAGTCGTCCTCGGTGATCGAGAAGCCGTAGAGCGAGGCCGATGCGTTGGCCGGCAGGGTCCCGGCGAGCACCTGCAGCGTGCCCTGGTCGAGGGCCACCACGCGCGTCGCCACCGGCTCGGTGATCGACAGGTACAACGGCCCGCGCTCGACCATCTCGGCCATGAACACCCAGACGGCGCCGTCGGAGACGACCGCGTCCAGCGGCCAGAACCACCGCACGAACGGCACGGTGTCGTTGGTGTACAGCCACGAGCTCGGCTCGTCGTCGGTGCCGCCGTGCAGCACCTGGAAGCACGAGCCGGTCTGGACCATCGCCGCGTTGTGGACCAACCGGACCTCGCCGTTCGGTCGCCGGATCTGCGCGTCCTGGAAGGTCCACAGGACGCGTCCGTCGGGGAGCTGAATCGCCCGCTGGTAGTCGGCGCCGGCCAACCCGTCCGGTTCGAGATCGAACAGCGCGGTCAGGCCGGCGGGCGTGGTCGAGCCGACGCAGGTCGTGCCGGCGGCGACCGCACGATCTCCGGGACCTCCCGGCACCGAACCGGCGAGGACGGTGAGGACGGCGACGATGAGCGCGAACCGCGCGGTCGATCGCCAGCGCGGTCGCCGCCTCGCTCCCGTCGTCCCAGATGCTCCGGACACCCCCGACACGCTAGGTGGCGGGGTGGTCGCGTCCGGGTCGCCCGAACGCGTGTGAGGACGGGGCGAGTGCACCACCGGCTCAGAGGATCACGCGGGCGAGGAGGGCGATCGACGACGCCGTGCAGACGACGAGCACCGCGGGGCGGACGATCCGCGGATCGAGGCGTTCGTCGACGAGGCGGGCGGTGGCGACTCCGGCGATCACGCCCGGCAGGAGCATCACACCGAGCTGCCACTGATGGCCGGTGACCTGACCGGTCGACGCAAGCGCGGCCAGCGACATCAGCGAACCGATTGCGAAGAACGCCGAGAGCGAGGCGCGCATGACGATCGGGTCGGCGTGCTGGTAGGTCAGCGCCATCGGCGGCCCGCCGACACCGGTCGTGGTGCCCGCGAACCCCGACGCCAGACCGGCCAGCGTCAACCCGAGGTCGGTCGGCTCGAAGCGCCGAGTGCTGACCGACGCGGCGACCGCGCCGAGCACCGACACGGCGACGAGGACGCCGAGCAGTTCCGGCGACAGCGCGGCGGCGACCAGCGCACCGACGACGGCGCCGGGCAGTCGACCGATCAACGCCACGCCGACGCCGCGACGCCGGACGTGGCGTCGTTCGATCCACGCGACCGAGAACGTCAACGGGAGCACGGCGATCACGAGCGCGGCGGGGATGAAGGCGCTGTCGGCCAGGGCGAGCAGCGGCGCGGCGATCATCCCCAGGCCGATCCCGATCGACGCCTGGACGGTCGCGCCGACGTAGACCGCGAAGACGCAGGCCAGCGCGACGGCCCAGTCGAGGCCGAGGATCATCGATCCTTGAGGCGATTCGGGTCGGCCGTCGCAGGATCGTCTGGCCAGTGGTGCTTCGGGTACCGGCCGGCCATCTCCCGCCGAACCTCGGCCCACGACCCGGACCAGAACCCGGGGAGGTCGGCGGTGACCTGGATCGGTCGATTCGCCGGTGACAGCAGCTGCAGTCTGATCGGTCGCCCACCCGCGGTCGGGTGCTCCCGCAGGCCGAACACGTCCTGGACCCGGACCGCGGCGGTCGGCTGGTCGCCGGTGTAGTCGATCGTCACCTCACGACCCGATGGCAGGTCGAGCGCGGTCGGCGTCAGCCGATCGAGATCGGCGCCCTGGGGCCAGGGCAGCTGCGACCTGAGCACGGTGACGAGATCGAGGCGTTCGAGGTCCTCGCGCCCGGTCGCCAGCGGCAGGAACGGTGCGAGCCATTCGTCGAGCGTCGCGACCAGGGCTGCGGTCGACCAGTTCGGCCACGGTGCACCAGCGGTCCGGTGGAGGAACTCCACCCGGGAGCGCAGCGACAGGGCGGCCGGTGTCCAGCGCAGGTCGTCGAGCTTGCCGGACCGCACCCGGTTGAGCAGCGCCTGCGTCGTCTCCTCGCCCGGCTCGGGTGGCCCCGCCCGGCGTCCGAGGCGGATCGCCCCGAGCCGTCGTTCGACCGACTCGACCAGATCGTTGCGGTCGGCATCCCAGGCGACGGTGCGATGCTCGACGATCTCCGATCCGAAGCTGGCGATCACTTCGTCCACCTCGACCGCGGCGGCCAGGCGGATACGGGCCCGGTCGCGGCGACCGTCGAGGTCGGCGGCGACGACGAACTCCTCCCCGGCCAGCGGATCGTCGTCGGGGAGCCAGGCGCCGCTCCCCGAGCGCAGCTGGAACTGCCCGGGGCGCCGCCGGCCGGCGATGCGGTCCGGGTAGGCGAGGAGGAGCACGGCGCCGGCGCGGTCGCCGTCGATCGCATCGAGATCGAAGGGGAGGCGTGCCCGCCGCGCCAGGTCCGCGGCGCGGTCGCGCAGCCGGCGGACCGCACCCCGGTCGGCCATGTCGAAGCCGGCCGCTCCGGTGACCGCATCGATCCGCAGCGCGAGGTCGGCCGGCAGATCGTCCGGGCGGCCGCGGAAGATGTCCCGCTCGTCGACGAGCGCGGCGATGACGCATGCCAGTGCAGATCGATCGACGGCGATCATCCGCGCCAGGCGCGGGTGGACCGGCAGTTCGAGCATTCGCCGTCCGACTGGCGTGATGCTCGTGTCGTCGGCGTCGATCGCGTAGAGCGCTACCAGCAGCTCCTCGGCTTGGCGGAGGGCGGCGGTGGGTGGCTCGTCGATGAACGACAGGTCGTCGGCGCCGCCCCAGGCCGCCAGTTCCAGCGCCAGCCCCGCGAGATCGGACTGGAGGATCTCCGGGGCGCGGTGCCGTTGCCGTGTCCCGTGCTCGATCTTGCTCCACAGCCGGTAGGCCACGCCCGGCTCGGTGCGACCGGCCCGGCCGGTCCGTTGCTCCGCCGATGCTCGGCTGGTCGCGACCGTCGTCAGGCGGGTCATCCCGGTGCGCGGGTCGAAGCGCGGTTCGCGGGCGAGGCCGGCGTCGATGACGACGCGCACGCCGTCGACGGTCAGCGACGTCTCGGCGATGTCGGTCGACAGCACGACCCGCCGCCGCCCCGGCTCGGCCGGGGCGAGCGCGGCGTCCTGCTCCTCGAGCGTGAGCGCACCGGCCAGCGGGAACACGTCGACGCCGGGTCCGAGCGCATCGACGAGTTGGGCCTGCGTCCGCCGGATCTCGCCGATCCCTGGGAGGAAGACGAGGATGTCGCCGGTCTCCTCGCGCAGCGCCCGGAGCACGGCGGCAACGACCGCCGGCTCGGGCCGTACGTGCCGGCGGCCCGTGCCCTGCGCCGGCCGGTCGAGCGGCAGCCAGCGCACGTCCACGTCGTGGGTGCGCCCCTGGCTCTCGACGACCGCTGCGTCGAGCAGCGCAGTGAGCGCTTCGACGTCGGGCGTCGCCGACATGGCGAGGATGCGCAGGTCGGGCCGGATCGACCCGGCGACGTCGAGCGTGAAGGCCAGGCCGATGTCGGTGGGCAGGTTGCGCTCGTGGACCTCGTCGAAGATCACCGCACCGACCCCGGGGAGCTCGGGATCGTTCTGCAACCGGCGGGTGAGGATGCCCTCGGTCACGACCTCGATGCGCGTGTCCGGCCCGATACGGCGCTCGTCGCGCGTCTGGTAGCCGACGAGCGCGCCGACCTCGGTGCCGGTGGTCGAGGCCATCCGGCGGGCGGCGGCGCGCGTCGCCAGCCGTCGCGGCTCGAGCATCAGGATCCGCCGCTCGCCGAGCCACGCCTCCCCGAGGAGCGCGAGCGGGACGACGGTCGTCTTGCCGGCACCGGGTGGGGCGACGAGCACCGCTCGGCCGGGGTCGTCGAGCTGCTCTCGCAGGGCCGCGAGGACGTCGACGATCGGCAGATCGGGAAGCCCGGGCCGTGCGGCCACCGGTCAGCCGAGTGCCGGCGAGCCGTGGAATGGGCCGGGGTCGCCGGCGGCGGGAATCGCCGCCGGCGTCCACGACGTGATCTTCTCGATCTCCTCGGCGACCGACGCCCACTCGCTCGGGTTCCATCCCTGCGCCGACGCCACGACCGCGCCGTCGACCCTGACGAACGCGAAGGCGGGGAGCTCGGTGAGCTTCATCGCCTTGGGGACCGCCCGGCCGGGATCGCAGAACACGAGGAAGCGCTCGGCGAGCGGGCCGAGGAAGGCCCGGGCGTCCTCCGGGCCGGCGGTCACGACCAGGTTGATCCGGGCGTCGGAGTCGCGGAAGTGTTCGAGGATGCCGGTTGCGGTCCGCAGGATCCACGAGCTCTCGTTGGTGTACGGGTCGAGTACGACCGTCGCCAGGTGGAACGTCGTCAGCCAGTCCATGATCGGCCGCGTCTGACCGAGGCCGGCAGGGGTCAGCGGCGTCAGGGTCAGCTCCGTCGGGAGCTGGGTGATGGTCGTGTCGGCCACGACGTCGGATCGTATCGACCGCCGGGCACCTCCTCCCAGCTCATCGGGACAGGTCGCTGCGCCGGCCGCTACGGTCGGCGGCGTGCATCCGATCGAGCACCTCCGCTACGTGGCCCGTGCTCAGGGCGCCGACCCGGCTGCGCTCGTCGAGGAGACCGCCCAGGCGCTGGGTTCGCTCTACCTCGACCCGGCGGGCCTCGTCGTCGCCTGTCGGCGGATCGTCGAACGGCATCCGTTCACCGGGCCGCTGTGGTGGTTGTGCGCCGGTGTCACGACGTCGGCCGAGCCGTTCGAGGTCGTGTGGGAGCTCGCCGACCGGGTACGCGCCGACCGGACCGGCGCCGAGCTGGCGGACGCCCTCGCCGATGACGCCACCGTCGCGACGATCGGCGCACCGGACGCGATCGGTGACGGCCTGGTCCGCCGCGGCGACGTGCGGGTCGTCGCGCTCGACGCGGGACACACCGCCAGCCGGTTCGTTCGTCGGCTCGACCGCCACGACGTCGACGTCGTCCCGGTCGACGCCGGTGCGGCCGGTGCCGTCGCGCGGTCGGTCGACCTCGTGCTCGTCGAGGCGTTGGCGGTCGACGCCGTGCGGGCGATCGTGCCGATCGGCGCATCGACGTTGGCCGCCGCGGCCGCAGCCTGGGGCACGCCGGTCTGGCTCGTCGCGGGCACAGGTCGCCGGCTGCCGTCGGCGATGATCGACGCGATGGCCGAACGCGTCGAGGCGCTCTCGGCCGACAACGACCCGTGGGACCTCGACGTCGAGGTGCTGCCCAACGCGCTGCTCACCGACGTCGTCGGCCCGGGCGGCCGGGTGCCGATCGGTCCGTCGGCGCTCGTCGCCGAGTGCCCGATGGCCCCTGAGCTCCTCCGCCACAGCGCGATGTAGCCGCGTCAGGGGAGTCGGGCGCTCGGCCGTCGATGTTCGGCCAGGACGGTCGCCGCCCGATGTGCCGGTGTCGCCCCAGCCGGCCAGGACGACCGTCGACGAGCCGGGCACGAGCGCGTCGCCGGGCGCGCAGGCCGAATCCCCGGGTCAGACCTTCGTGTGCGGCCGTTCTGGCCGCCGACGGGCCGGACACGAGCGCGTCGCCGGACGCGCCGACCGAATCATCGTGACACGCGTTCGATGATCGTGCCGGTGCCGAGGCCGCCGCCGCAGCACATCGACACGAGGCCGTACCGGCCGCCGATGCGGTCGAGCTCGTGCAGCGCCTTGGTCAGCAAGAACGCGCCGGTGCCGCCGAGCGGATGGCCGAGGGCGATCGCCCCGCCGTTCGGGTTGGTCTTGTCCAGGTCCGCGCCGACCTCCTTGGCCCACGCGAGCACGACCGAGGCGAACGCCTCGTTGATCTCGAAGACGTCGATGTCGTCGATCGTCAGGCCGGTGCGGTCGAGCAGTCGCCGGGTGGCGTCGATCGGACCGGTGAGCATCAGCACGGGGTCGACGCCGACCAGGCAGGTGTCGACGACCCGGGCGCGCGGCGCGAGACCCAGTTCGGCCGCCTTCTCCTCGGTCGTGAGGAGGACGGCCGCCGCGCCGTCGGAGATCTGCGACGAGTTGCCGGCCGTGTGCACGCCGTCCTCCCGGGCCACCGGCTTGAGCTGGCGCAGCTTCTCGATGCTCGTCTCGCGCAGTCCCTCGTCGCGATCGACGGTGTGGGTGGTGCCGGTCGGCTCGCCGTCGTCGTCGACGTCGGGTGCGTCGATGACGATGTACTGCCCGTCGAACCGCCCCTCCTGCCACGCCCGCGCCGCCCGCTGCTGCGATAGGAGGCCGAACGCATCGGTGTCGGCGCGGGTGATGCCCCACCGCTCGGCGATCCGTTCCGCGCCTTCGAACTGCGAGGTCATCTCGTAGCGTTCGAAGTAGGTCGGCGGGATCGGGACACCGAGGCCGAGCTTGCGCGACGAGTTGCTGCCGATCGGGATCCGGCTCATCACCTCGACGCCGCAGGCCAGTGCGACGTCGACCACGCCCGAGCCGACCAGCGACGTCGCGAGGTTGGTCGCCTGCTGGCTCGATCCGCACTGCGTGTCGATCGTCGTCGCCGCCGTCCCGAGCGGCAACCCGGCGGCCAGCCAGGCGGTGCGGGTGACGTTGAAGCTCTGCTCGCCGACCTGGCTGACGCACCCGCCGACGACCTGGCCGATCTCGGCTGGATCGATCCCGGTCCGGTCGACGATCGCCCGCTGGACGTTCGAGAGCAGCTCGGCCGGGTGCATGGTGGAGAGCCCGCCGCCCCGCTTGCCGATCGGTGTGCGGACGGCGTCGACGATCACGACGTTGCTGGGGGTGAGGTTCGCCATCGCGCCGACTGTACGACGCCGATCACGGCCGGGTTCAGCCGGGCGCCGCGCGCCGGAGTGCCGCCGCGAGATGATGCGTGAGTGGCCGGCCGACCGCCGCCATCCGCAGCGTGTACTCGAGCACGTCGCCGACGACGGTGATCGTCCGCTCGACCGCGGTGACCTCCTTGGCCGAGGCGGTCATCCCGATCGTCGTCGATCGCAGCTCGATCAGCAGCCGCCCGTCCGCCGCATCGATCGTGCCCTCGGCGAGCTCGGTGATCCCGGTCGGGTGGGCGAGCACGAGTTCGATCGTCCCGGCCGCCGGGACCCGCAGGTACCCGGTCTCGGCGTGCAGCGGGCGGCCGTCGCCGGCGTCGTTCGTACGCTGCTGGTAGGCGAGGAACGGCTTGCCGGCGTGGGCGAAGGTCACCGATTCGTCGTAGCCGAACGGGTCGATCGTCGGGTACTCGCCGGCCCCCGTCCCCTCCCAGCGCCCGAGGAGCGGGGCGAGGACGGTCACGTCGGGATGCAGCGGCGGGTCCATCGGCGTCACCGTACGCCGCCCGACCGCGACCGGGCCAGGCCGGGGTGCTACTGATGCGGCGATGCAGCTGCCGATCAATACCGCCGAGTTCTACACACCGATGAACGAACAACCGAGCGGGTTCGACGGCCCGCACGTCTTCGTGCACGTGATCGGGAGCGGCGTCTTCGTCGACGACCGGCCGGCAGACGATCGGTGGGATCGACACTTCGTCGGAGTGGTCGGCGGAGCGGCCTGGTGGGCGATCGACGTCCCGCCCGACGCCGACGACCCGTCCTACGGCGCGGCGCTCGACCTGTACGGCTACTTCGCACGGGCGACGGCGGGGGAGTGGATGGCGGCCGGCCGCGCAGTGCAGCTCGCAGAATGGGGCCGCACGCACCGGTTCTGCGGTCGCTGCGCGACGCCGACCATCCCCTCCACCGGCGAGCGGGGACTCGAGTGCCCGGTGTGCGGCCTCGTCGCCTACCCGCGGGTCGCGCCGGCCATGATCACGCTCGTCACCCGGGGCGAGCCAGGTCCCGGTCAAGAGGCGCTGCTCGCCCGCGGCACCAACTTCGCGCTGCCGATGTACTCCTGCCTCGCCGGCTTCGTCGAGCCGGGGGAGGATCTCGAGGGCGCCGTCGTGCGCGAGGTCCACGAGGAGGTCGGGATCACGGTCGGCAACGTCCGCTACCGCGGGAGCCAGCCGTGGCCGTTCCCGCACAGCCTGATGATCGGGTTCCGCGCCGACTACCTCGACGGTGACCTCCTGCTCGACGAGACCGAGATCGCCGACGCCAACTGGTATCGCAAGGACGACCTCCCGCAGATCCCGCCTGGGATCTCGATCGCCCGCAAGCTCATCGACTCCTGGCGGTCCGAATGACGTTCGAGCCGCGTTGCCGGCTTGCGTTCGTCGGGTGAGCGCTGCGGGCTCGCCGAAGGAGCGCCGTCGCGGCTTCCACGTACTGGGCGTCGGCCAGATACCTTCCCGCGATGCCGCCACTTCACGAAGCCGCTGCGTTGAGCCCGCCCGGACACACCCGGGAGCGGGCGTCAGGCGAGTGTCGCCGGACCCGGACGGCAGAGCCCGGAGCTGCGGATCAGATGTGAGCGATTCCCAGGCGAGCGATGAGGGGCTCGGGGTCAGCCGGACGGTGCGAGCTTGTCGGTGAACCAGTCGAGGATGATCTCGGCGCGCTGGACGCGGTGCACGGCCGACCCCGAGCGCGAGAGCTCGTGGTTCTCGCCCGGGAAGCGATAGAAGTCGACCTCCTTGCCGCGCAGCTTGAGGGCGATCCACAGCTCCTCGGCCTGGTTGATCGGGCACCGCCAGTCCTCCTCGGAGTGGATGATCAGCATCGGCTTGTCGATCGAGTCGACGGCGGCGATCGGCGAGCGCCTGGCGTACTCCTCGGGGTCCTCGACGTGGGTCAGGCCGTGCTCGCTGCGAAAGACGGTGGCGATGTCGCTCGACCACTCGAACGACAGCAGGTTGTTGACCGCCCGCTCGGAGCAGAACGCCCGGAACCGCTCCCCGTGGTGCCCGGCGAGCCACGTGGCCATGTACCCGCCGTACGATCCGCCGAGCATGCCGACCCGGTCGCGGTCGCAGAACGGATACCGGTCGAGCGCGGCGTCGATGATCGCCAGGACGTCGTCGACGTCGACCGTGCCCCAGCCCGGACCCGGCACCACCGGGTGCTTCGGACCCTGGATCGCCTGGCCCCACGCGGTGTGGCGTCCGCTGCCGCCCCGCGGGTTCCCGAACACGACGACGAAGCCGGCGGCCGCCTGCATCTGCGCCTCGTCGAAGAAGTACTCGCCGTACTGCGAGTGCGGGCCGCCGTGGACGTTGAGCAGCACGGGGTAGCGCTCGCCCTCCTCGAACCCCGCTGGGCGCATGATCCAGCAGTCGATCTCGTCGGTGCCGTCGGTCGTCGGGACGGCGAATCGCTCCATCGGGAGCAGTGACGCGGTGAAGTCGTCGGTGACGTGCGTGACCCGCTCGTCGCCGACGAACAACTCGGCCGGCCGCTCGATCGTCGTGCGGGTGGTCGCCACCGTGCCACGCACCGCCGACATGCCGGTCACGGTCAGTGGACCGGTCGTCACCGGAGCGGGCGGCACCGAGCCGTCGGCCGTGACGCGGTACACGTGGGCCGCCCCGCGATCCTCGGCGACGACCAGGATGGTCGCATCGTCCTCCCAGGCGGGAGTCGCCGTGCCGCTGGTCGCATCGAGGGTGCGATCGAGCGCCGCCGATGCCCAGACGATGTCGTCCGCCGGCGTGCCGGTCGCGTCGATGGGGACGACGCCGAGCAGAGAGTTCTGCGGGTAGGTCGACGGATCGGGATGCCCGATGAACGCGACGCGGGTCCCGTCGGGTGAGACGGACGGTGTGTGGTAAGCGCCGTCGGTGTCGGTCAGCCGGCGCGGGGCGACATCGGGATCGAGCGAGACCTCGAACAGGTCGGTGGCGAGCTCCCAGTCCCACGTGTCGTGCCGGCCGGCGCTCGTGATCACCGCCGAGGAGTCGGCGCGCCACGCCGTTCCCTCGTGGTTGAACTGGCCGGGCGTCAGGTTTCGGGGCGATCCGGTTCCGTCCGCGGCGACGACGTACACGTGGCTCGGCCGGTCGAGTACCCAGTCATCGCCGTTGAGACGGCTCAGGAAGCGCTCGACCTTGCGCGGTGATTGCCACGACGCGTCCTTCTCGGAGTACCGCTGGTCCCGCGTGCGGCTGACGAACGCCAGCCATCTCCCGTCGGGCGACCACGAGACGCCGGCGATGCCCTCGGGCATCGTGCACACCGTGCGCACCTCGCCGGCGCCGGCGACCGGCAGGACGTGCAGCGTACTCTCACCCTCCTTCTCGCCGCGTCGGGACGTGAACGCCAGGTAGCGCCCGTCGGGCGACCAGGTCGGGTTGCCATCGTGCTCGCCGGCGGTCACCGGGCCGCCGTCGAGCCACACCTTCGAGCGCGTCGTGTTCGCCGCCAGATCGGTCGTCGCGACGACGGCGGCCACCCGCGACCCGTCGGGCGATACCGCCGGGCTCGAGGCCCAACTCCGCCGGTCGATCAGCCGCTCGGCGATCGCGAGGTGGCGGGGTTTCTCGGTGTCGTCGATGTCGGAAGCTGAAGTCATCGGAACGACGGTAATCGCTGCGCGACCGTCAGCCCCCGGCTGTTTCCTGCGATGCCGAACCGATGCCGGCGACACCGACGGCACCGATCGGCGAGCCGTAGTCTCGGTCCGATGACACGCGCGCGTCGTGACGGGATCGGAACCCGCTGATGGCGACCGTCGTGCTGATCACCGGTGCGAGCAGGGGGATCGGGGCCGCCACGGCGCGGCTCGCCGCCGATGCCGGCCACTCGGTCGTGGTCAACTACCGGTCGGACGAATCGGCCGCCCATTCGGTCGTCGCGGAGTGCCGCGCCCGTGGTGCCGCGGCGGTGGCGGTCCGCGCCGACGTCGCCGACGAGCGCCAGGTGGTCGCGATGTTCGACACCGCCGAGGCCGACCTCGGTCCGGTCGACGTCCTGGTCAACAACGCCGGCGTGCTCCACCATCAGATGCGGTTCGACGAGATGGCCGTCGATCGGTGGCGCGAGGTGATCGACGTCAACGTGATCGGCGCGTTCCTGTGCGCGCGCGAAGCGGTGCGGCGGATGTCGACCCGGCACGGCGGCTCGGGCGGCGTCATCGTCAACGTGTCGTCGATCGCCGCCACGCTCGGCAGCCCAGGGGAGTACGTCGACTACGCGGCGACCAAGGCGGCGATCGACGCGATGACGATCGGGCTCGGCAAGGAGGTCGCCACCGAGGGGATCCGGGTGAACGCGGTCCGGCCTGGCGTGATCGACACCGACATCCACGCCACTGGGGGCGAGCCCGACCGGGTCGAGCGCGTCGCTCGGTCGGTGCCGCTGAAGCGCGGCGGCGAGCCCGAGGAGGTCGCCCGGACGATCCTCTGGCTGGCGTCGGACGACGCGTCCTACGTCACCGCCTCACTGATCGACTGCTCGGGCGGCCGATGATGGCTCCGCCGTTCGCCATGGAAGTCACCCGCACCGACCTCGGACTCCGCCTGGCCGCCCGCAACCCGTGATCGGTCCGTACGGGATCGAGTTGGCGGGCGGCCGGTCAGGCGTCGACGGGCGCGTCTGGCGAACCATCGGCGAACAGCTCGAGCTGCTCCCAGGTGACCGCCACCTCGCTGACCGCGCACCAGCGCAGCCGCCCGCGTGCGCCGGGGCGACGGATCTCCACCCGCTCGGGCCGCAACGAGCGGGCCGAGCCGTCGGGGTCGCGGAGCGTGATGCTCCCGTCGGTGGCGATCCCCGCGACCTTCCCGACGATCCACCGCCCGCGGTCGCGGCGCTTGAAGCGGATCGGCTCACCGGCCCGCAGGCCGAGTCGGGCGAGCGCGGCGGGGGAACGGTGCATCGGCGCTCAGCCGCCGACGAGCCGTCCGGCTCGGGTGCGCGGCGTCGCTGCGACGCGTTCCGGTCCGGTGACGATCGTGTTGCGCCGCATCGGATCCATCGACGGCATCGTAGGGGCTGCGCACCGAACGGAGCTGGAATCGCAGGTGCGGGGCATCGAACGTTGCGTGGCCGTGGTCACACGGCGTGTGACAGGTTCGCGAACAGCCCCAACCGTGCGCGCATCGGGTGCCGCCGGGGGGTACCGTGTCGGTCAATGACTGATCAGCGCAGCGACACCAGCAACGAGGCAGTGATCAACGAAGCCCTGAGCGTGATCGACGGTGCGCTCGCCAAGATGATGCGACGCGACCTCGTGTCGACCGGCGAGGTCGCAGACCTGCTGCTCGACGTGCGGTCCCTGCTGACCACCGAGATGCCCGTCGTCGAAGTGATCGAGCCCGTCGTCTCCGACCTCGCCTGACCCCGAGCGCGGCCCGCGCCCGGGTGGTTCCGCGCGGCCCGGCCCACGACACGACGCCGGCGGACCGTCTCGTCAGTTCGCGACAAAGCGTTCGACCGCCGCTTCGAGGTGATGGGCGAGCACCTCGGGTCGCTCGACGGCGGCTCGGTCGGTGTGCAGCCCCATGTCGAGGTTGTCGCCATAGCTCAACAGCGTCAGGTTGAACGCCACCCCGGTGAGCGGGCCGACCGGGACGTGCCGCAGCACCCGCGCGCCGGCGACGAACAGCGGCACTGGCGAGCCCTTGACGTTCGAGGTGGCGAAGTCGACCGTCCGCACCTGCTCGCGTGCCAGCCGTGCGACGATCGGCGTCGGCAGCGTCGCGGCGAGCGCGGTCATCGTCTCCAGTGGCGCGTCCGCCTGCTCCTCGACCGCAGCGCGCGTCGCCCGTTCGATCGCCCTGAACCGCTCGTCGGACGGCATGTCGCCGGTCGGGACGTCGAGGCGGACCAGCGAGAACGAGTTGGTCCCCGAGCCGGCGCGACGGGTGCTCAACGCCATCGACGCCCGCAGCGTCTCGGTCGGCGCGCCCAGCTCGGCGTGATACGCACCGCACGCCTCGGCGACGATCGTCAAGAACGCGGTGTTCAACGTCCCGCCCAACCTGCTCGCCGCCGCCTTGGTCGCGCCCAGCGGGGCGGTCACGACGTCGAGGTGCCGCCGTGCCGAACGCCGTGTCCACAGCGGCGAGCGGGACCGTTCGGCTCCGGAGACCGATCCGACGATCCCCTGCCATGTTCGGGCCGCGGCGCGATTCGCTTCGTCGATGCGGGCCGGTTCGGCGAGCAGTTCCCTGACCCTCCCCGCGACGCCGAGCGGAAGACGCAGCGCTCCGGCGAGCGCCTCGCGCACCGCGATCGCCGCTGCGTCCTCCTCGAAGTCGTCCTCCGCGGCCGCGGGGCCGGCCGGCGCGTCGGGTTCGATCGGCGTCGGTGGGATCGGTGGGTCCCGGTCGAGGTCGTGGAACTCGAGCGACAGGCGGACGCCACCCTCGCCGTCGCTGATCGTGTGGTGCACCTTCTGGATCAGCGCCGCCCGGCCCCGGTCGAGTCCTTCGACGACGAGGAACTGCCAGAGCGGCCGGGTGCGGTCGAACGGATCTGCGGCGACCAGCGACGCGAGGTCGAGGAGTTGGCGGTCGGAGCCCGGCGCGGGCAGGGCGATCCGGCGGACGTGGGCGTCGACGTCGAAGTCGGGATCGTCGACCCACCTGGGGGTGCCGAGCCCGCCGATCGGCTCGCGCACGATCTGGCACAGCCGTGGGATCACCTGGGCGGCGCGCTCCATGCGTCGGCGGAAGCGGTCGAAGTCGGGCGGCCGGTCGAGGATCGACACGTTGGCGAACGTCGAGGACAGCCGAGGGTCGCGGTCCAGGCGCCACATCAACCCCTCCGTGTCGCTCATCCGCTGCTCGAAGGCGATGCCGCTCATCAGGCCTCCCAGCGTAGGGCGGCGATCGCAAGCCGCTCGCCGCCGTGATCAGTCGGTGAGGACGCGCCGGGCGATGCGCCTGCCTGCGAGTCCGAGGACCCCGCCGACCGCTGCGCCGGCGACCACGTCGGACGCGTGGTGGACGCGCACGTAGGCGCGGCTCGTGCCGACCAACACGGCGATGGTCCACCAGAGGACCCGCACCGCGCCGCGGTCCCACCCCGAGAGCATCGTCGCGGCGAAGGCGGCGGAGCTGGCATGGCCGGAGGGGAACGACGAGGTGGTCGCCTGGCGCACCTGCAGGCGCGGATCACCGCTCGTCGTCGGGCGGTGGCGGCCGAAGAGCCGCTTCACGCCCTGATTGACGAGGAGGCTCTCGGCACCGATCAGCGCGGCGAGGAGCAGGATCTGATCGGGGCGGCGACGGGCAAGACCCCTGGTGACGCCGATCACGTGCCAGATCAGGCTGAAGTCGCCGACCGTGCTCGCCGCCCGGAACGCCGTGTCGAGCGCGGGGGTGCCCCGGTACCGCTCGAGCCACCGGTCGACGCGCTCGTCGAACCGGTCGACCAGCGGACCGAGGTGCCCCTGGCCCGGGACGCCGTCGGCCGGGCCGCCCGTGGACGCGCCGGTGCCCGATTCGGGTCGGGTGCTCATGCCGGGATGGCCGACGCCGGTTCGCCGAGGAGTGCGCGGTACGCGCTGGTCGCTCCGTCGGGGGCGTCGGCCGGGTCGCCGCCGAACGCCGGACACCACGCCTTGAACGAGCACCAGTCGCACAACCGGCTCGCGCGGGGTCGGAAGTCGCCGGTGACACAGGCCCGTTCGACCGCCTTCCAGACCGCGGTCGTGCGGGTGGTGATGAACTTGACCGATTGTTCGGACGGGACCGTCTCGATCGTCTCGCCCGTGCTGAGGTACATCAGCCGGATCTTCGACGGGCGTCGCCCGAGGACCCGCTCGCAGAGGAACGAGTAGAAGTGGACGCCGGCGAGGCTCTTCTGCTCGTAATTGCCCGACGGCGGTCGGCCGGTCTTGTAGTCGGTCACGACCAACCCGCCGTCGTCGTCGAGCTCCAGGCGGTCGATGATCCCGCGCAGCAGCAGGCCGTGGTCGTCACCGACCATCGCCTCCATCCGCAGTTCGAGCCCGATCTCGCGGACCTGCGTCGGGTCTTCCATGGCGAAGTACCGCTCGATCAGCGAGTGGCAGTCGTCGGCGAACGACCGGGCGGCCGCATCGTCGAGCTGCAGTCCGATGTAATCAGGGTGGGTCGAGTACTCGTCGAGCGCGCGATCGAGCGCTCGCTCCAGCGCGACCGGCCGGCGCTCCGCGGCCGGGAGCTCGAACAGCAACTCGAGCGCCCGGTGCACGATCGTGCCCCTCGTGGTGGCGACCCCGGGCGGTTCGGGCAGCTTCTCGATGCTCGAGAAGCGGAACTGCATCGGGCAACTCGTGAACGATGACACGCGCGACGGCGACAGCGACGTCGGCACGGTGAACACGGGCTCGGCGACGGCGGTTGCTTCCACGGCCGTCATCGTAGATGGGGGGTGCGACAGGCGCGCGGAGCAGGGGTCGCCGGCGGCCGCCGTCGGTCAGCCCGCAGCGTCGGCGATCAGGGCGGCGACGGCGGCCGGGTCGGTGAACGGCAGGAAGTGGGTCGTGCCGGGCAGCGAGGCGAAGGTCGAGTTCGGCAGGCGCTCGGCGATACCGGGTGCCACGGCGGCCGGGCCTTCCCCGTCGTCGCTTGCGAGCACCGCGACCCGGGTCGTGATCTCGGGGAGCACGTCCCAGGTGGTGTGGGCCGCAGCCTGCTCGAACGTCCGTGCCTCGTGCTCGGGGTCGCACTTCAAGCGAACCCCTTCGGGAGCGGGCCGGAACCCGTGGGCCACGTACAACCGCACCACGTCGGGGTCGAACGTCATCATCGGCGGCTTCGACGCGTAGTGGGCGATCGCCGACTCGAAGGAGGCGAACGAGGCCTTGCGACGGCGGGCGCCGGTGACCAGCACCGACGGGCCCTCGCGCTGCGGGTTGCCGCCCGGGGGGAACACGATCGGTTCGAACGCGACGATCAGCTCGAACAGGTCGGGCTCGCGGTGCGCCGCCATCAGCAGCGCGGCGCCGCCCATCGAGTGCCCGAACGCGACCAGGCCGCCGCCGGGGGCGATCGCCCTCGCAGCGGCGAGCGCGTCGTCGCCGAAGCGCTGCCAGTCGACGTTCCAATCCTCTGGCCGCGGCGTCGAGCCGTGGCCTCGGTGATCGAGGGCGAAGGAGGTGAAACGATCGTCGAGCGCGTCGGCGATCGGGAGGTAGCAGTACCCGTGGAAGCCGGTTGCGTGGGAGAACAACAGCGGCGGTCCGCTGCCGCCGAAGGCGTGGACGACGACGCTCACCTGGTCGGACGAGGGGACCCGCACGCCGACATCTTGGCGGCGACCGGCCGACCGGTGCGAATCGTCGGCGTCACGCTCACCGGTCGCGCCGGGCCCGCCTCCACCACATCAGGATCAACCGGTCGAGGAGTACGCCGAGGGCGATGGCGATGAGGATCATCGTCCATCGCCGACTGTTGAAGTCGAAGAAGAGGAACTCGACGTTGGTTCGTTCCCGGTTCTGGGCGATGAAGACCGCGGTCACGATCGCGACGACGAGGAACAGGATCAGGTAGATCGGTGGGCCGTTGCGTCCGGCCGACACCTCGACATCGTCGAAGTCCTCATCTCTCGCCATCGCGGCTCCTCTCACGTCGTCGATCCGCCAGCATGTCAGATCCTGCGCGGTGCTCCTGCGAGCGGCCCCGGCTGCGTCGCGGTCAGCCCAGCGCGCCGAGGAACATCGCGGTCTCCTCGGCGATCGAGGCAGGGACGCTGTACCCGGTCCGGTCGGTGATCGCGTCCCAGTGGTCGCGGACGTCCTCGGGTGACAGGTCGCGGCCTCCGGCGTAGCCGGGGCACTCGGCGATGAACACCTCGGCCACCCGGCCGCCGCCGACGGAGAACACCCGCCCTGACGCTTCGCACGACTCGTGGCTGAGATAGGTGACCAGCGGCGACACCAGCGCGGGGTCGAGCTTGTCGCCGAGCGCCCCGAGGAGGTCTTCGGTCATCCTCGTCATCGCCAGCGGGGCGATCGCGTTGGCCCGGATGTTGTACTTGGCGCCTTCGATCGCCAGCACGTTGGTGAAGCCGACCAACCCCATCTTGGCCGCCCCGTAGTTGGCCTGGCCGAAGTTCCCGAACACGCCGGCCGCCGACGACGTCGACACGACCCGGCCGTAGCCCTGCTCGCGCATCAGCTTCCACGCCGGCGCGGTGACGTTGAACGCCCCGCGCAGGTGGACGTCGATGACCGCGTCGACCAGGTCGGGGGTCATGTTGTGGAACGACTTGTCGCGCAGGATGCCCGCGTTGTTGATGACGACGTCGACCTTGCCGAAGGCCGTGACCGCCGTGTCGACGATCGCGGCACCGCCTTCCGGTGTGGCGACCGAGTCGGTGTTCGCCACCGCCTCGCCGCCCGCGGCGACGATCTCGTCGACGACCAGTTGGGCTGCGCCCTTGTCGCTGCCGGTTCCGTCGACGGCACCGCCGAGGTCGTTGACGACGACGAGCGCCCCGCGCCGGGCGAGCATGAGCGCGTGCTGGCGACCGAGGCCGCCGCCGGCCCCCGTGATGATCACAACCCTGCCGTCGAATCCGAGATCGGTCATGGTCGCCGAGGTTACCGGTGGGTACGACGGGACGGAAAACCCGCGCGCACCCCGTCGATGAGCGAGCCGCTGGCCGCGGCGGGCGAACGACGGGTTCGTATCAGAACGAGCGGGTGTCGATGTGGTGGGGCCGGTCGGGCGTGACCGTCGTCGTGCGCTCGCCGTCGGTCACCGGCACCCCGTCGCCGGCGGTGGTCGACAGCGTGCAACCGTCGTGATCGATCTCGACCCGGAGCAGCGTGCCGTGCCGGCGGAGGTGGAACACCACCGAATCCCACTTGCCCGGGAGCCGCGGCGCGAAGCGCAACCGCTTGCCGTCGTCGACCATGCCGGCGAACCCGTGCACGACCCCCGCCCAGACCCCACCGCAGGACGCGATGTGCACCCCGTCGGCGGTGTTCCCGTGGCTGTCGGAGAGGTCGAGGTAGAGCGCCCGATCGAAGTACTCGAGGGCCAACTCGTCGTAGCCGACCTCCGCGGCGACGATCGCCTGCACGCACGCCGACAGCGAGGAGTCGCCGGTCGTGATCGGGTCGTAGAAGTCGAAGTTGCGCCGCTTGTGTTCGGTGCTGAAGTGCTCGCCGCGCAAGAACATCGCCAGCACGACGTCGGCCTGCTTGAGGACCTGGTGGCGGTAGATCACCAGCGGGTGGAAGTGCAGGAGCAGCGGGAACTGCTGCCCGCCCGGTCCGTCCCAGTCCCACGGCTCGAGCTCGAGGAACGTCGAGTCCTGGGGGTTGATGCCGAGGTCGTCGTCGTACGGCAGGAACATCGCATCGGCAGCAGCGTCCCATGCGTCGAGCTCGCCGAGCTCGAGGTTCGTCCGGCGGCTGAGGGCGGCAAACGCCTTCGGGCTCCACTCGGCGAGGAAGCGCACGGTGTGCGCCGCGTACCGCAGATTGAAGCGGGCCATGACGTTGGTGTAGAAGTTGTCGTTGACCACCGTCGTGTACTCGTCGGGTCCGGTGACGCGGTGGATGTGGAAGGTGCCGTCGCCGTTCGACGCGTAGAAGCCCAGGTCGGCCCACAGGCGGGCGGTCTCGACCAGGATCTCCGCGCCCTCCTTGGCGAGGAACTCGACGTCGCCGGTCGCCTCGAGGTAGCGCCGCAGGGCGAAGACGATCGCGGCGTTGATGTGGTACTGCGCGGTCCCCGCGGCGTAGTAGGCCGACGCCTCCTGGCCGTTGATCGTGCGCCACGGGTAGAGCGCCCCGCGCTGGCTCAGGACCCCGGCTCGCTCCCGGGCCGGCCCGAGCATCTGCCAGCGGAAGCGGATCAGCTTGCGGCACGCCTCGGGGTCGGTGTAGGCGAGGAACGGAGCGACGTACACCTCGCTGTCCCAGAAGTAGTGGCCATCGTAGCCGCCGGCGGTGACCGCCTTCGCTGCGACACCCTGCTCCTGCGTGCGGGCGGTCGCCTGGGCCAGCTGGAAGAGGTTCCAGCGCAACGCCTGCTGGGCCTTGTCATCGCCGGTCAGCTCGATGTCGCTCGTCGCCCAGAACTGTTCCAGCCACGCTGCCTGGTCGTCGAGCAGGTGGGTGACACCGTCCTGCTCGGCACGCTCGAGGGTTCGGTTGCAGCGGTCGGCCAGCTCGATCGCCGGTACTCCGGTCGAGGTGTGGTACGCGACGTACTTCGTGATCCGGACGGGATCGCCCGGGGTCGCCCGCACCGACAGCACCGCCTTGGCGAGGTCGGCCGACAGATGTGTCGACGACTCCGACTCGCATGCGGTGTCGAAGTGGTGGCGGACGCCGCAGGCCAACGTCATCTTGCTGTTGGTGCACCGATACCCGAGCAGGATCTCGTTGCCGTCTTCGCGCTGCACCCGCGGTTCGAGCACTCGATGGCTGAACTTGCGGGCTCGCCGCGGGTCGGAACCTTCGCCGAGCGCCGCGGACGTCACGTGGTACTCGTCCTCGCCGTCCTGGCGGTTGAGCAGTTGTGACGACACCACGATCGGGGCCGCGGTGTCGAGCATCGTGACCTCGAGGGTCATCAGGGCGAGGTGGCGGTGATTGAGGCTGACCATCCGCTCGGACCTGACCTGCACCCGCTTGCCGCCGGGCGTGCGCCAGATCAACTCGCGCAGCAGCGTGCCACGGCGGAAGTCGATCGAGCGTCGGTAGTGCTCGAGGTCGGCGGTCGCCAGCAGGAGGGGTTCGTCGTCGACGTACAGCTTGAGCATCTTGGCGTCGGGGACGTTGACGATGGTCTGGCCGACCTTGGCGAACCCGAACGCGTCCTCAGCGTGCTCGATCTCCCACGTCTCGTGGAACCCGTTGATGTAGCTGCCGTGGGTGTGCGCATCGCGCCCCTCCTCGGGGTTGGCGCGCATCCCGAGGTAGCCGTTGCCGAGTGCGAACAGCGTCTCGGTGTGGCCGAGGTCGGCATCGGAGTACTCGGTCTCGACGAGCGCCCACGGGTCGACCGGGAAGCGGTACTCGGGGAGCCCGCTCGGCGGTGGCATGCGGTTCACGCCGCGACCTCGGGATCGAGCTCGGCCAGGTCGGCGACGACGAACGTCGCCCCGTTGGCAAGGAGGGTCTCGGCCCCGGCCCCGCGATCGACGCCGATCACGACGGCGAAGTCACCGTTGGCCCCGGCAGCCACACCGGACACCGCGTCCTCCACCACCACCGTCCTCGCCGGGACGACACCGAGCCGCTCCGCGCCGAGCAGATAGCCGTCGGGAGCGGGCTTGCCGGCAAGGCCGGCGTCGGCGGCGACGATGCCGTCGATCACCACCTCGAATCGCCGATCGAGCCCCGCAGCGACGAGGACCGATCCGGCGTTCTTCGACGACGAGACGATCGCCGCCGGCACACCGATCGCAGCGAGATGGTCGAGCACGGCGGACGATCCCGGGTACGGGGCGATGCCGTCGCGTTCGAGGATCGTGTTGAACAGCACGTTCTTGCGGTTGCCCATCGCGCAGACCGTGGTCTCGCCGGGTGGATCGTCCGGGAGGCCGTCGGGAAGGGTGATGCCGCGCGACTCGAGGAACGAGCGGACCCCGTCGTAGCGGGGTTTGCCGTCGATGTACGCGAGGTAGTCGGCCTCGCTGTAGTCGTACGCGGCGAACAACTCGCCCCAGGCGTGTTCGTGGATCTCAGCGGTCGGCGTGATCACCCCGTCGAGGTCGAACAGCACCCCGTCGTAGTCCGACCACCTGAACGTCCCCGCATCCACGACGGCGATGCTACGCGCCGGCATGGTCCCTCCACGCCTCCTCCCCCGGTTTGCGTGACCGAACTCGTCGGAGGTCGCGGTGTTCGGTCACGTGGGTTCGGGGAGGCGCTCGGTTCGGCCAACCGTTTGTGTGACCGAACACATCGGAGGTCGCGGTGTTCGGTCACACAGATTGCGGGTCGTTTCGCGCCGCTCGGTTTGTGTGACCGAACTCGTCGGAGGTCGCGGTGTTCGGTCACGCGGATCTCGGGAGGGAGGAGAGGGCCCGGCGTACCTCGGTCACGACCGAACCGGGTTCGTCGACGATCTGGGCGTACGGGAACTGGTACGGCAGGTACCCGTCGGCGACCAGGGCGTTCACGCGCGCCGCGTCGCGGCGGAGTTGGTCGGCGGTGCGGTGGTACCGGTACCCGAGGACCTCGACGACGATCGGCGTCGCCGGGAAGCGGAAGTCGACCCGCACCAGGCGGTCCTGCGCGCGGCTCAGCACGACCTGGGTCTCGGGCCGCGGCAGGTCGGCGTCGGCGATGAGCCGGAGAAAGGCGCGCTCGAGCCAGCTGTGGGCGCCGCTGACGATCTCGTTGCCCTCGATCGCCTCGAGCAACTTGGGGATCCCGTGACGCCCGCTCGACCGGAGCGCGACGATTCGACGATGGAGCATCGATTCGTTGAACCGGCCGTCGCGCAGGCCCGAGTCGAACGCGATGCGCAGCCGCTCGATCGGTTCGATGCGCGCCAGCTCGATCATCGTGCGAGCACCGCCGACGACCGGGATGCCGTTCACCAGTGCTCGATCGATCAGGTCGAGTCGCGTCGTGGTGTGGATCCGATGGCCGATGCGGCGCTGGTTCCGGTCGCGGAGAACGACGATGTCGAACGGTGCTCGGAGTCGGTAGCCGTCGAATCCGTGCAGCGCTGCGGCGGTCCGGCCCGTGGCGAAGGCCTGGCCTCGCAGGTCGGTGATCAACGCTGCGAGTTCGGACTCGGTGGTCGGCGGTGCTGCGGCGAGCACGAAGGTGTGGGGGCCGATCTGTCGGAGGAAGCCGCTCGTTACCCGGCTTCGAAGCTGCTGATCCGTGATGCAGGCATCGTGCGCACGCTGCCTGGAGAGGATCCCCAGCTGACCAGTCGCTGCCGCCACGATCCGGCGGTTGGTGGTGGTCATACCCCGATCCTGCCGCCGGGGTGTCACAACGGCCCCGCTCGCGCAGCGTGTCGCCGATCCAACGCCGGACCTCGCCCGTCCCGGTTTGTGTGACCGAACGCGTCGGGTGTCGCGATGTTCGGTCACACGGATTCCAGGCAGGCTCGCCCGTCCCGGTTTGTGTGACCGAACGCGTCGGGTGTCGCGGTGTTCGGTCACGCAAACGATGTGGGGCGGGGCGGGCTGACGGATCGGCGGACGGGGCGGCCGGTCAGGCGGTGCGGGTGATGGCGTCGGTCTTCAGGCGCTTGTAGTCGAGCTTGCCGTTGGCGGCGCGGCCGATCGCCTCAACGGCCAGCACCCGCTTGGGTGCCTTGTAGGCGGCGAGCCGGGCCTTGACGTGGGCGATCAGGTCGGCCTCGACGATCACGTCACCGGCGTGTGGCTCGACGAGAGCGGTGATCGCCTCGCCCCACTTCTCGTCCGGCACACCGACCACCGCCGCGTCGGCGACGGTCGGGTGCAGCTTGAGCACCTCCTCGACCTCCTCGGGGTAGACCTTCTCCCCGCCGGTGTTGATGCACTGGCTGCCACGCCCGAGCAACGTGACGGTGCCGTCCGCCTCGACGGTCGCGAAGTCGCCAGGGATCGAGTACCGGTGCCCGTCGATCGTGACGAATGTCTCGGCCGACTTCACCGGGTCCTTGTAGTACCCGATCGGCGTGCGCCCGCGGAGCGCGACCCGCCCGAGCTCGCCCGAACCGGGCACGACGTCGCGACCGTCCTCGGTGACGACCCGCGAGTCGGCGCTCAGCTCGAACTTCGCCGTCCTGCCCGACGACCCGGCAGTCGTCGTGTTCGTCGCCATCCCGATCGCTTCGCTCGAGCCGAGCGAGTCGACCATGATCAGCCGGTCGTTGTGGCGGAGCAGCCCGTCCTTGGTCTCCTGTGACCAGATCACGCCGGAGGACACGATCACCCGCAGACTGGAGATGTCCCACCGGTCCGGCTCGGCGTCGAGCGCCCGCAGGATCGGCTTGGCGAACGCGTCACCGACGATCGACGTCGAGTTGATCTCGTACCGCTCGACGGTGTCGAGGAACTCCTCGGGGGTGAAGTGCCGGCCCTCCATCGTCGTGACGCTGCCGCCGATCATCAGGTTGCTGATCGCGTTGAACAGCCCGGTCCCGTGCATCAGCGGTGCGGCGGGCAGGTTGCGCGGCCCCGGTCGCGTCAGGCGTTCAGCAGCTGCGTCGAGGTTCTGCTCGGGCGGGAGGCGCCGCTTGTTCGCCGCGTCGAGCACTCCGAAGATGTCGTCCTGCCGCCACATGACGCCCTTGGGCATCCCGGTGGTTCCCCCGGTGTAGAGGAGCAGCAGGTGATCTCCGGAGCGCCCCCACGGACCCGACACGTTGGCGTCGGCAGCCGCGAGCGCGGCGTCTTCGTAGGGGGTTGCCCAGTCGGGACAGGCGCCGGAGCCGTCGTCGACCCACAGCCACGTGCGGACCTTGGGCACCCGATCGCGCACCGCGTCGCACTGCTCGGCGAACGTGCCGTGGAACACGACCGCCGTCGCGTCGGCGTTGTCCCAGAGGTACACCAATTCGTCGGCGGCGTACCGGTAGTTCGTGTTGACGACGGCAAGGCCGGCCTTGAAGGCGGCGAAGACCGACTCGAGGTACTCCGGGCTGTTGTAGAGGTATTGGGCGACCTTGTCCTGCTCTGCGACGCCGTCGGAGGCGAGCAACGCCCCGGCGATCCCGTTCGCCCGCCGGTTGAACTCCGACCAGGAGTGCGACCGGTCTCCCTGCTGCTGGGCGAGCGCGTCGGGGAGATGATCGGCAACCGCCTCCCACAGGTCGGCGAGGTTCCATCCGGCGGTCGTCTCGGTCATCGTGCCGCGACGGTAGTGGTCCGGTCGCCTACGAGACGGGTCGATGCAGGCTGCGACGACGGATTGCCGCAGGTGTGTCGACGACCAGCCGATCCACCGGGGCCGTGGTCAGCACGGCGAGGCCGGATCGGTCGACCGCTGCGGAGTGGGCGACGCCTGGAGGACGATGTCGTCCAGCCAGATGTCCGTGTCCATGCAACCAGCGAACCGCCGTTCGTAGGACTGGTCCATGCGACCGTCGAGCCGGGGCAGCAGCGGCGGGGCACCTCCGACGAGGATGGCGTCGACCCAGGTGAGGCTCGGAGCGTGGTAGAGCCCGACGCTCTCGCCGTTCGTGAATTCGCCGGAGACTCCGTCCACCGGGCCGCCGTACGAACCGGCACCGACCAGGTAGTGCTGCCCGGGGGCGAGGACGATGGCCGGATAGGTGTAGTTCGTCCCGCCGAGGAACACGCGAAGCTCGTAGCCGGCCAGGGAGATCGGCGAACTCGTCGGGTTGAAGATCTCCACGAACTCGTCCTGGCCACCTCCAGGTCCGTCGGTGCGGTACTCGCTGATCACGAGGTGCGTCGGCGCCGGTGGGCTGACCGGCGTGCCGCACGGCGTCGGTGGGGCAGTACTCCGTTGCGGGCTCGCCTGGGACGGGATGAAGTTCCTGGTGAAGTCCGCGGAGTTGTCGTCGGTGTCGATGCAACTGCCGTACGTGCGGCCCGACTTGCGCTCCCAGCTCGCGCCGACCCCGGCCGCGTCGATGAGCGGCGGCAGCCCGATTCCCTCGCTCCACAGCGCTGCAGGAACCGAGCCACCGTTGTTCCTCGCCCTGGTCCCGACTTCGTCGTGGATGGTCGCGCCGTTGCGCACGCGGATGGCGACGCTGTCGGCCAGCAATCCCATCGTCTGGTCGCGCGGGCCGTTCGTGGCGAGCAGGTAGTGCCCGCCCGGCGGGATCAGGGTGCTCGGCCCGGTGAGCCCGATCGTCTGTGTGACCGCTGCCTCGTCGGCGATCACCAGCGTCCACCCCTCGATGTCGATGGGGGAGGCGGAGGTGTTGTACAGCTCGATGAAGTCGACGTATGGGGGGCTGCCGACGTTGGAGAACTCGCTGATGACGATCCCGACTGACGAGGTCACGTCGATCGTGACCGTGGCCGTGTCGGTGAGCCCGGTGCCGTCGTCGACCTGGTACACGAAGGAGTCGGTGCCGACGTACAGCGGATTCGGGACGTAGACGAACGAGCCGTCGAGCTGCACGGTGACGGTGCCGTCGCTCGCGGGCGTCACCAGCGTTGCCTCCAGCGGATCGCCGTCTGGGTCGCTGTCGTTGCCGAGCACGCCCGGAGCGAGGGCGGTCAACGTCGAGCCTTGTGCGGTTGTGTGCGTGTCGTCCACTGCGGTGGGTGGATCGGGGACCGGTGTGACGGTGATGGTGATGGTGGCGGTGTCGGTGGTGGTGCCGTCGGTGATCGTGTAGGTAATGGTGTGGGTGCCGTTGGTGTCGGGGGCGGGGGTGTAGGTGATCGTGGTGCCGTCGGTGGTGACGGTGCCGTCGGGAGATGACGCGCTGGTGATGGTGAGGGTGTCGCCGTCGGGGTCGGTGTCGTTGGTGAGGGCGGCGATGGCGGTGAGTGGGGTGTCTTCGTCGGTGGTGGCGGTGTCGTCGTTGGCGGTGGGTGGGTCGGGTTGGGGGTTGACGGTGATGGTGATGGTGGCGGTGTCGGTGAACGTCCCGTCGGTGATCGTGTAGCTGATGGTGTGGGTGCCGTTGGTGTCGGGGGCGGGGGTGTAGGTGATCGTGGTGCCGTCGGTGGTCGGGGTGCCGTCGGTGGAGGAGACGCCGGTGATGGTGAGGGTGTCGCCGTCGGGGTCGGTGTCGTTGGTGAGGGCGGCGATAGCGGTGAGTGGGGTGTCTTCGTCGGTGGTGGCGGTGTCGTCGTTGGCGGTGGGTGGGTCGGGTTGGGGGTTGACGGTGATGGTGATGGTGGCGGTGTCGGTGAACGTCCCGTCGGTGATCGTGTAGCTGATGGTGTGGGTGCCGAAGGAGTCGGGGGCGGGGGTGTAGGTGATCGTGGTGCCGTCGGTGGTCGGGGTGCCGTCGGTGGAGGAGACGCCGGTGATGGTGAGGGTGTCGCCGTCGGGGTCGGTGTCGTTGGTGAGGGCGGCGATAGCGGTGAGTGGGGTGTCTTCGTCGGTGGTGGCGGTGTCGTCGTTGGCGGTGGGTGGGTCGGGTTGGGGGTTGACGGTGATGGTGATGGTGGCGGTGTCGGTGAACGTCCCGTCGGTGATCGTGTAGCTGATGGTGTGGGTGCCGAAGGAGTCGGGGGCGGGGGTGTAGGTGATCGTGGTGCCGTCGGTGGTCGGGGTGCCGTCGGTGGAGGAGACGCCGGTGATGGTGAGGGTGTCGCCGTCGGGGTCGGTGTCGTTGGTGAGGGCGGCGAGGTCGACGAGGATGGTGTCTTCGTCGGTGGTGGCGGTGTCGTCGTTGGCGATCGGTGGGTCGGGGACCGGAGTGACCGTGACCGTGACCGTGGCGCTGGCGGTGTTCCCGGCGCCATCGTCGATCGTGTACACGAAGGCCGTGGCGCCGTGCCAATCGACGGGAGGCGTGTAGCGGAACAGCGTCGCCGACAGTTGGGTGACGAGCCCGACCGGCGGCGGTGTCGTCACGCTCGCGGACAACGCGTGCACGTCGTTGGCTGCGACATCGATGTCGATCGAGGAATCCTCGGCGATCGTCGCCGCGTCGTCGACCGCCGCCGGCAGCGGAGGAGGAGGTGCAGCCGGCGTGGTGGTCGTGGTGGTCGTCGTGCTGGTGGTCGGTGCGACGGTCGTGGTCGTCGTGCTGGTGGTCGTGGTCGTCGTGCTGGTGGTCGTGGTCGTCGTGCTGGTGGTCGTGGTCGTCGTGCTGGTGGTCGTGGTCGTCGTGCTGGTGGTCGGTGCGACGGTCGTGGTCGTCGTCGGCGGCGTGGTCTGGGTGTCCGGTGTGCCGGTGGCGACGGGAATCGTCGTCGTGTCCGGCGGCGCGGTGGTCGTCGTCGTGTCCGGCGGCGCGGTGGTCGTCGGGTCCTCGGGCACCGCGATCGTGATCGCCACAGCGTCGGTCCCGGGCACTGCGATCGGCACCGTGATCACGGGGAACGCGACGGTGGTCTCGGGGGCGGGGGCGACCTCGGCCGCCTGGACCTCGGGGCTGTACGGGTTCGGCTCCGTGGCGTGGCCCATCACACCGGCGGCCATCAGCGCGGTCGCGGTGGCCGCAACGCTGGCGGTCGCGCCGGCCGCAGGGGCGAGCGGCAGACGGCCGACGATCGGGAGCTGTGCGAACCACGAGAGCGGTCCCATCGCGAGGCGGAGGTTGCCGAGCGAGATGTTGAGAAAGGCGCGAACGATCGCCGGGTCGAACTGCGTGCCGGCGCAGCGGGCCAACTCCTCCCGACCGTTGACCGCACCCTCGGCGGTCTTGTACGAGCGGACGCTGGTGATCACGTCGAACACGTCGGCGACCGACACGATGCGCGCCGACAGGCTGATGTCCTCGCCGGCAGTCCCGGACGGGTAGCCCTTGCCGTCCCAACGTTCGTGGTGCTCGCCGACCGCGTCGACCCAGTCGCCGAGCCAGCCGCGCAGCGGCGCACACAGTTGCGCTCCCCAGCCGGGGTGGCCCTTGATCACCTCGAACTCGTCGGCGGTCAGGTGTCCCGGCTTGTTGAGGATCTCGGCGGGAACGAACAGCTTGCCGACATCGTGCAGCAGGCCGGCCCAGGTCAGCCGCTCGAGGTCGTCGTCGCCGAGCTTCAGTTCCTCGCCGATCATCCGCGTGTAGGCCCGGACCCGCTCGGCATGACCGCGTGTGAGCCGATCGTGGACGCTCAAGGCCGCGACGAGGTCGATCAGCGTCTCCGCAGCGAGAGCG
The DNA here is from genome assembly GCA_963825565.1 of Ilumatobacteraceae bacterium. Taxonomy (GTDB): domain Bacteria; phylum Actinomycetota; class Acidimicrobiia; order Acidimicrobiales; family Ilumatobacteraceae; genus JBFGCT01. The sequence continues at coordinate 156,173 of CAWGTW010000007.1, read as the reverse complement.
GGGTCGTCGGGGAGCCCGTCGCGCTTGAGCTCGGCGACGCGCGCTTCGAGCTGGTGCACGGTCTGGGTGCGCAGCGCCGATCGGAAGCGCGACGGTGCCCGGTCGGGGAAGACCAGCGACAACTGGAGGAGTGCGGCGAGCGGGAGCAGGCGGCGAGCGATCTTGTCGACGACGAACAGCACGCCGGTGGCGATGAGGCTCAGCGCGAGGAACCAGATCAGGCCCGGTAGCAGCCCCCGGGGGCGGGGTACGGCCTTGGCCAGGAAGTAGGTCGCGAGGACCGAGAGGACGATCGGCGTCAGCCAGGCGACGAGCTTGACGGCGAACGCGGCGCGCGGCCGCCCGGCCCACTTCCCCCCGTCCTGTCGATTCTGAGCGCCCACGCGATCTTGACCTCCGAGACGTGTATCGGCGCTTCAGCGGCCCGACATGAGATCGGTGCGCGCACCGCAGGGTGGTCACACACCACCGCTGGTGGTCGGCCGCAGCGAGCTGGACGCGGGCGAGCTGCGGGACGCGGCGAGCGAATCACCGTGTCAGGTGACGATGCGCGGCCAGGACGGCCGGCTCCCCGGAGCGCTGACGATCGCTCCCGGCCGGCGAGGAAGGCGCCAGCGACCAGCCGGACGCGAGCGGGCCGCTCGGCGCGGCCGGCGAATCATCGTGTCGGGGGACCATCGACCAGGTGATCGAGGGCGGCAGCGACGGGGGAATGCTCGCCCATCGCGTCCCACATCGACTCGATCCACCAGGTCGCGCCGGCCTCGGCGTAGGCCGCGGGCGAGTGTTCGATCCATGCGCCCTCGACGATGATGTCGACCTCGCGGTCGCCGAGGTCGCGCCGCAGCTCCCTGACCTCGTCGAGCGTGGCCTGGCGAGCCTCGCCGCCGTCGATCACCTGGGGGATGATGCCGTCCCAGCGCAGCGCCCGCTCCATCGACTTGCGCCGGCCGAGGGCACCGACGCACCAGATCGGGACCCGTGGCCGCTGCACCGTGTGCCCGATCGTCGGGAACTCGGTCGGGCGCACGTGATAGTGCTCGCCGTCGAACTGGTACGGCTGGCCCGCCCACAGCCCGCACATGATCTCGAGGCACTCGTCCATCAACGCGGCGCGGCGCCGTCGATCGCACTCCTCGCCGAACGCCTCGAAGCCGGTGTCGACCGCGCCGAGCCCGACCGACAGCGTGACCCGCCCGTCCGAGATGCGGTCGACGGTGGCGACCTGGCTGGCCAGCTCCCAGGGCCGCCGCCGGGACGGCGGCGTGAGCATCGTGCCCAGCCGGACCCTGGTGGTTCGGGCGGCGGCGAGGCCGAGCGACACCCAGGCATCGACCCCCCACACCGGTTCCCAGACGAACAACCCGTCCCATCCGGATTCCTCGGCGGCGACGGCGAGCCGCCCAACGTCCTCGGCATCACCCCACGGGACGACGAAGCCGAAGTACATACGTCACGAATGTAGACCAACCCCGTCGACCTGCTCCGCGAGCGGCGCCTGCCGGTGTTGGTCGGGGCCGGCGACGGCGCTGGCAGAATCGGGGCGTGACGTACGACGGCATCGTTCCCGACGACAAGGACTGGACCTGGGTGCTCGAGCGGGCCTGCCCCGAGTGCGGCTTCGACTCGGGTGCGCTCGACGTCGGCCAGGTCGGCCATCGGTTGCGGGAGAACGCGACATCGTGGCTGGCGGTCCTCGACGCGCGAGCGGACGCGCTGCGCACCCGGTCGCGCCCCGACCGCTGGTCGACCCTCGAGTACGCGGCCCACGTCCGTGACGTCCACCGGCTGTACCTGGAACGCCTGACGTTGATGCTGACCGAGGACGATCCGCTGTACCCGAACTGGGATCAGGACGAGACCGCCCGTACCGCGGCGTACCACGCCCAGGCCCCCGAGGTGGTCGCGGCGGAGTTGTCCGCTGCCGCCGAGGCGCTGGCGTCGGCCTTCGACGCGGTGACCGATGCGCAGTGGTCGCGGAGCGGCCGGCGTGGCGATGGGGCGTCGTTCACCGTCGACAGCTTCGCCCGCTACCTGCTCCACGATCCCGTCCACCACCTGTGGGACGTCACCGGCTCTGCTGCCGCCTCGTCGGGGCGCCAGCGTGGCTGATCTACAGTCGTCGTTGATGGGAAGGAGTTCCGGCCGATGACCGTGTCGCCGCTGATCGCCGCCGCCGCCGACATCGCCGAGGTGATCGAGGCCCATGCCGACGAGGCTGAACGGATCCGCCGCCTGCCGCAGCCGACCGTCGACGCGCTGGTCGCCTCCGGACTGACGAGGATGTGCCTGCCCGCGGCGTACGGCGGGCCGGAGGCCGACCCGGTCACGATGGTCGAGGCGATCGAGGCGGTCTCTCAGGCCGACGGCGCGGCGGGATGGTGCGCGATGATCGCGTCGACCACGGCGTCGATGGCCGCGTTCCTGCCGCCCGACGGCGCGAAGGAGATCTACGGCGATTCGGCGTCGGTCACCGGCGGGGTCTTCGCGCCCAACGGCACCGGCGTCGCCACCTCGGTCGGCGGGGTCGACGGCTTCTCGGTCACGGGCCGTTGGTCCTGGGGGAGTGGGACGCAGCACTGTCGCTGGGTGCTGGGCGGGACGCGGTGCGACGACGGCACGTTCCGGCTCTGCTGGTTCGCCGACCGGGACGTCACGTTCCACGACACCTGGTACACGTCGGGCATGCGCGGCTCGGGCTCGCTCGATTACTCGGTCGACGGCGCGTTCGCTCCGATCTCGCACACGATGCAGCCCGGCGTCACCGCACCGGTGGTCGTGTCGCCGCTGTCGCGCTTTCCGAACTTCACGCTGCTCGCCGCAGGGGTGTGCGCCGTTGGGCTCGGCGTCGCACGTCGCGCCCTCGACGAACTGCTCGACATCGCGCAGGGCAAGCGGCCCCAGTTCTCGTCGCGCACGCTCGCGCAGAGCGGCTTCACCCAGGTCGAGGTCGCGCGAGCCGAGGCCCAGTTGCGCGCCGCTCGGGCGTTCCTCGTCGACGAGCTCTCCTCGGCGTGGGACGTCGCCGTCGATGGCGACGAGGTGTCGATCGAGGCGCGAACCGGGATCCGCCTCGCCGCCGTCCACGCCGCCGAGGTCGGTGCCCGCGTGGCCGACTGCGCCTTCACCTTGGCCGGCGGCACGGCGGTGTACGACACGAGCGTGCTCGGGCGCTGCCTGCGCGACGCGCACGTCGTCACCCAGCACATCCAGACCGCGCCGAAGCTGAACGAGACGATCGGCAAGCTCCTCCTCGGCCAGGACGCCGACACCCGCATGTTCTGACACCGCACCGTTCGGGGTCGGGCACCGCACACCGCGTCGCCCTGCTCGGCGTCAGGCACCGCACAGCGCGCGGCGCAGGATCGTCTCAGGCGAGGAGGCGGATCTGGTCGTAGCGGCGGCCGAGGATCCGTTCGACATCGGCGTCCAACCAATCGAGGCAGGCGGTGAACATCGTGCGCGGATCGATCTGCGGCCGCAGGTCGCCGTCGAGCAGGTCGCCCGCGTCGAGCGAACCGAACTGGGCGCCGGCCACCGAGTTCGCCATCACGAGCGACAGGCCCGCCGCACCGTGGTCGCATCCGTTGCTCGCGTTCTCCGCCACGCGCCGACCGAACTCGCTCGTCGTGGCGACCATCGCCCGGTGCGACGCGCCGGCGGCGTCGAGGGTCGTCCAGAAGCTGGCCAGCCCGCTCGCCAGGTCGGCGAGCAGCTCGGCGTGCGTGGCGAGCTGCTCGGCGTGGGTGTCGAACCCGGCGACCGACACGGTCACCACACGGGCGCCGACCTCGCCGAGCACGAGCTGCGCAGCAACCGCCAACCCGGTGCTGAACGCACCGGACGGCTGGCCGGAATCGCCAGATGGGAGCCCGGAGCGGACAGCGTCGGCGATCTCGTCGAACTCCTGGACCGCCCCGACCGATGCTCCGAAGGCCCGCTGGGCCGCCGCGAGCAGCGGCTCGTCGCTCAGCGGTTCGGTCAAGGCCCGCACGGACGCACTCCTCAGCTCGGGCGGGAACGCGAACGCGTCGACCTGACCGATCGCCGTACCGCGTCGCCCTGCACCCCGGAGCACGGCACCGGCGTTCCCCAAGGCGGTCGCGCCGAGCGCCGGTGGGTCGTCGGGGAGCAGATCGAGCCACCGACCGAGCCAGCCGAGCTCCTCGTCCATGCGATCGGCGCGCGTCCACCGATCGGTCGACACGAAGTGGGAGCGATTCGGATCGTCGAACCCGATTCCCGCCACCATCGCCAGCCTGCCGCCGTCGAGCAAACGCACGAGCGGGGCGAGGCTCGGGTGCAGGCCGTGCCCGTCGAGCGCCGCCGGCAGCAGGATCTCCGGTTCGGGCAGGGCGATCGTCGGTCGGAGATCGCGATAGACCCCGGTCAGCGGGGGCATCGTGTTCACCGCGTCGTTGCCGCCGTTCAACTCGACGAGCACGAGCACCCGGTCGCCGCCGACGGCTGGCTCCGGCGTCGAGACCGTGGTCACGACCGCCGGTGAGGTGGCTGGCGGGGCCGTGGGCAGGATGCCTGGCGGGACGGTCGGCGACGGCGAGGTGTCGGGTGCGGCCGACGGGCGGGTGGAGTCCGCACAGCCGGTGACGACCAGGCCGGCGCCGAGGGCCAGGAAGCGGCGGCGAGAGATCGAGATCATGACAGCAGGTTCTCCGGGCTGACGAGGGCGATGGTCAATCGCGCCGTGGGTGTGGACTCACGGTCGATCGCGGCGGCCGTTGCGTTCGAGAACGGTTCCGAGAGGCCGAGTCGGACAGCGACGAGATCGAGGTCGCCGTCGTCGAGCGCGACGCGCACCGGCTGGCCGCTCGCCGTGTCGGCGGCGATCAGCGCAGCCAGGTTGGCGCGAGCGACGATCGAGCTGGACGTGAACCAGTCCGCGCCGGTCGGCCAACCGGACACGCTCGGCGGGAGGAGTGGGACCTGCCCCGTCCCCCTGAGCCGGTCGCGGGCGGGGCGGCCGAGCCGTTCGAGTCGGACACCGGTCGCCCGGACCGCCATCGCCAGCCACGGGATCGGCGCGAGGACGTGCGGCGTCGTCGCGCCGTCGAGACCGAGCCGCAACGCCCGCTCGATCACGGGATCGAGCGCCCGGTCGGCCGTGTCGTACACCTCGGCGAGCTCGTCGACGGCGGCTCCGAGCCGGTCGGGATCGCCGAGGTACTCGGCCACGACGCGGCGGGCGACGAACCGGGGATGGGCCGGGTGGGCGACGACCGCATCGAGCACCGAGTCGACGTCGTCGACGCCTTCGACGCCGAGCAGGGTCTGGGCCGATCCGTCGTGTCGGCGGGGCACGAACCGCGCGGCATCGGACCGTCGCGTCACCACCCAACCGGTCAGTGCCCGCGCGGCCGCGAGCACGTCCTCCTCGGTGTAGTTGCCGACGCCGAGGGCGAACAGCTCGAGGAGTTCCCGCCCGAAGTTCTCGTTCGGAGCGGCGGCGGTCGACGTGCGGCCGTCGAGGTACACGAGCATTGCCCGGTTCGTGGTCATCGATCGCAGTAGCGACGGGAAGCTGCCACCACCGGACCCGGCGAGGAGCCGGATCTGCTCGACCATCAGTGCCGGGTTGTTCACCTTGCCCAGCGAGCTGACCAACCAGCCGTGGAGCATCCACGTTCGCCGATCCTGCAGCGGCCGCTCGGTGCTCGCCAGGCGTCGCAGCCATCCGCCGATCGCCTCCTGGCGTCCGCCGTCCCCGGGATCGAGGGCCAGCCCGTCCCAGGGGTCCGGCTGCGGTGGCACACCGTGGTCGTCGGGGCGCAGGAGGCGATCGATCTCGGTCGCTGGCCCGCGCCGGGCCGCGGCATCGAGCTCGTCGGGATGCAAGCCGAAGCCGGCTCGTCGGTGCAGCCAGCCGACCGCCTGGTGGTCGTCCATGCGACGATCGTCGGTCGCCAACGTAAGACGCCGGAGAGAGCGGGTCGTGGGCCGCGTGGGAGTCCTGGCTACTGTTCGTCAACGATGGAGGCGATCGAGGCGATCATGACCACGCGGGCGATCCGCCGGTACACCGACGAACCGGTGAGCGACGAGGAGATCGCCATCTGCCTGCGCGCTGCACAGCAGGCGCCGAGCGGCGGGAACGTGCAACCGCAGCAGTACCTCGTCGTCACCGACCCTCGACGTAAAGTCGAGGTTGCGCGTTGGTACCGAGCTTCGTTCGATCGGTACGAGCGGTCGCTCCCGGACGCGTCGGCGTTCCGTGACGAGGCGGCGGCCGAGTCATGGCGCCGGACCCGCGCCGCCAGCCGCTACCTCGCCGACCACGTCGAGGAGGCGCCGGCGATCGTGTTCTTCCTCCAGCCGATCATCCCGTGGACGCCGGCCGACGAGGAGGGCGAGATGGACATCGGCCGCCTCGATGCCAGCGTCTATCCCGCCGTGCAGAACTTCTGTGTGGCCGCCCGGGCGCTCGGGATCGGTACTGCGCTCACGACGGTGATCCGGATCAACGCCGACGAGGTCCTCGCCGCGCTCGGCGTGCCCGCCAACGACGATGGGTCGGCACGCTTCGAGATCGCGGCGTGCGTCCCGCTCGGCCGCCCGGCCGGCAGTTTCGGCGTAGCGCCACGCAAGCCGGCGAGCGCAGTGACCCACTGGAACACCTACGGCGACCGGCGCCGCGACGTCCGCTGAGCGTCGGCTCCGGGCGAGATCAGCCGAAGATCACGGTGCGGTCGATGCCGCAGGCGTCGGCGGAGTCGCCCATCGTGACGGTGAGCGCGAACTCGGCCTCCGGGGTCGCCGGGAACAGGGCGCCGGCGGTGAAGCCGTCGAGCCCGAGGGCCTGCACGACCGAGCCGCCGAAGCACTGCTGCTGTTCGGGGCTGAGCGGGCTCGCCCCCGAGCGCGACGACAGCAACTCCCCGACGTACCGGCTGAACTCGGGATGATCGCCGGCGTCGAACGATCCGGTCGGCGCCGACGCGGCCTGGGCTGCCAACTCGTCGACCTGGTCGCCGAGCGCGGCGTTGGCTGCGGTGAGGTCGGTGACCTGCCCGGCCAGCTCGTCGACCTGCGTGCGCAGCGTGTCGAGGTCGGCCTCGTTCGCTGCGACGACGCCCTCGAGCCGCTCGATCTCGGTGGTCGCGGCGGCAAGGTCGGCCTCGGCCGCAGATCGGTCGGCGACCGCCTGCTCGGCGGTACCGATCGCCACGTCGCGCTCGGCGATGGCGATCTCGGTTGCAGCGACCGCGTCGTCACGCTCGCCGAGCGCACTCGACCACATCATCGCGGCGACCGCGGCGGCGACCACGCCGGCGAGGGCGATCAGCTGGAGGAGCAGCATCGTGCGGCGATTCCTCGTCGGACCAGCGCGCGGCGGCTTCGGCGGCGGTAGCTCCGAGCCCAAGGCGTCGGGCGCGGCCAGCGGCGGTAGCTCCGCGAGGAGCGGTGAGTGCGCCGGGCGCGGTCCGGGCACCGGCAGCGGTGCGGGAAACCCGGCCGATCCACCGCTCCGCCTGGTCGCCGGAGCCCCACCGAGGGTGGTCGGAGGCTCGAGAAGATCCGTCACGGGGTCAACAGTACGACCGGCTCGAGCCCTGATGGGGGATGCTCCGGGTGCCCGTTCGACGACCAGGGAATGGGCGGGCGGCAGCCAGCGACCGGCCGCCACCGCCCGAGTTCACCTCCCGTTCGTCGTGTAACTACCGTCTCGCCATGGCCAGCACTGCTTCGACCAGGCCCGCCGGGATCTCCAGTGTCGCCGACATCGTCAGGACCCACGGCGCGGCGAGGCCGGATCGGGTCGCGATCATCCAGGACGAGCGGACCCTGACCTGGGCCGAGTTGTACGATCGGGCATCGCGCGTCGCCCAGTCGATGGCGGCGGCCGGGGTCGGGGTGCAGGATCGGGTGGCGTTCCTGGACAAGAACGGAGTGGAGCACTTCGATGTGTTCTACGGAGCCGGCCTGCTCAACGCGGTCTGTGTCGACGTCAACTGGAGGCTCGCGGCGCCCGAGGTCGAGTTCATCGTCAACGACGCGGAGGCCAAGGTGCTCGTCGTCGGGGCCGACTTCGTCCCGATCCTCGATGCGATCGCCGGGTCGCTGACCACCGTGGCCAAGATCGTCGTCATCGGCGATCACCCCGACCACGAGAGTTACGACGACTGGGTCGCCCGGTTCCCGCCGACCGATCCGAGCGTCGAGTCCGCGCTCGGCGACGTCGCGTTCCAGCTCTACTCATCGGGGACGACCGGCCGCCCGAAGGGGGTGATGCTCAGCAATTCGAACTTCTTCTCGCTGCTCCCTCTCGCCAAGGACATGTGGGAGCTGTCGCCCGACAGCGTGAACCTGGTCGCGATGCCGCTGTTCCACATCGGCGGCGGGGGATGGGCGGTCGCAGGGATGTTCGAGGGCTGCACGTCGGTCATCTTCCGCGAGCTCGACCCCGCAGCACTGATCGCGACGCTCGTCGAGCGCAAGATCACCCACGCGTTCCTCGTCCCGGCGGTGCTGCAGTTCATGTTGATGGTGCCGGGCGCGGAGCAGGCCGACTACTCCAGCCTGCGGGTGTTGGTCTACGGCGCGTCGCCGATCAGCGAGGACGTGCTCGCCCGCTGCGTCAAGATGTTCGAGCCCTGCAAGTTCTGGCAGGCCTACGGGCTCACCGAGACGACGGGCGCGGTCGTCAACCTCCCGCCGGAGGATCACGACCCCGACGGCCCCAACCGGCATCGGCTGCGATCGTGCGGGGTCGCCGGGCCGGGTGTCGAGCTGCGGATCGTCGCCGACGACGGGGTGACCGACTGCGAGACCGGCGAGGTCGGCGAGATCTGGATCCGCTCGCAGCAGAACATGCTCGGTTACTGGCACAACCCCGAGGAGACGGCCAAGGCGCTGACTCCAGACCGGTGGTTCAAGTCCGGCGACGCGGGGTACCTCGACGCCGACGGCTACCTCTACATCCACGACCGGGTGAAGGACATGATCGTGTCGGGCGGCGAGAACGTGTACCCGGCCGAGGTCGAGAACGTGCTCATGGCCCATCCCGGTGTCGCCGACGTGGCCGTGATCGGCGTGCCGCACGACAAGTGGGGCGAGACCGCGAAGGCGATGGTGATCAGGACGCCCGGCGTCGACGTCACCGAGGGCGACATCATCGCCTACGCCAAGGAGCGGTTGGCGACGTTCAAGTGCCCGACGAGCGTCGACTGGGTCGATTCATTGCCGCGCAACCCGAGCGGCAAGATCCTGAAGAAGGACCTGCGCGAGCCCTTCTGGGTCGGCCACGAACGCCGCGTGGGCTGACGGAGCACCGTGTGAACACGTGGTGTCTGACACCAGGTGTCAACGCGCGGAGAGGTGGGGGGCGCCGACGCCTGCGATGCGCCGGGTGACTTCCCGCCCGGCCTCGGTCGCCAACTCGATGAAGCGCTCGGCGATCGGTGACAGCGTGCGGCCGGTACGCCAGGCGACCGAGATGACGCGCGACGGGATGGGAGGGTCGATCGCGTGGACGGTGAGGTCCGGATCGCTGTGCTCGACGCACAGCACCGGCATGACGGCGACGCCCATCCCCGCCCGGACCATCGCTGCCACCGCCCCGTTGTCGTTGGTCCGAAACACGTAGCGCGGCTCGCCGCCTGCGGCGCGCAGGCCGGCCTCGTTGAGCTGCTGGCACGAGTTGTCCTGTTGGCCGATCTGCGGCCGGTCGACGAACGCGGGTACCGCCAGCGGGCCGGGCGGGAACTCGCCGGCCGGCGCGATCACCACGAACGGATCGGTCACGAGCGAGCGCGCCTCGAACTCGGCAGGGATCTCCCCGACGACGAAGCTCACGTCGAGCTCGCCCGCGCCGAGCCGCGTCCACAGTTCTTCGTCGACGTCGCTCTCGACGAGCCGGATCTCGATCTCGGGGTGGTCGGCGCGCAGCCGGCCGACGACGTCCGGGAGCAGCGCGGTCGAGGCGCTCTGGAACGTGCCGACATGGAGGGTGCCGGTGTCGCCGGCTCGGAACCGGGCGAGGTCGCGGGCGGTGGCGTCGACTCGGGCGAGGAGGTCGCGAGCGTGGTGGAGCAGCACGGTCCCGAACGGGGTCAGTTCGGCCCGGCGCGGGCCGCCCGGCCGGTCGAAGACCGCAGCCCCGACCGCTCGCTCGAGCGCCGCGATCTGCTGGCTGACCGCCGACTGCGTGTAGCCGAGCCGGCTCGCCGCCCGCCCGAACGTGCCCTCGTCGACGACGGCGTCGAAGGTGATCAGGTGGCGGAGCTCGAGGTCGGGGAGGGCGGGCGTCACAAGCATCACGTTAGCTGATGATAATGGTAATCAACTATCGCTTTTCGTTGTCCTTGAGCGGCCGTACCGTGGTGGGTGAAGAGGTACCGGCACCCCTCCACCCCTCGCCGGTACGCGAACAAGGAAGTCAGGCCATGACGAGCACGCTCACCCCCACCCTCACCCCCATCCCCACCCTCACCAGCACCAGCACGGTCACCGGTACCGTCATCGACGACACCGAGATCGATCGCCTCGCCTGGGACGTCGAGCGCGCCGGGCTCGGCGGCCACGAGGCGGTCATCGACCGCGTCGTCGAGCGGGCACGGCCGGCCGGGGTCAACCCTGTGCTCGTCGACGTGCTCGCCGATCCCGGCGCGCCCGAGTGCGCCCGTGTCCGTGCGCTGGGCCGGGTCGCGATGTACCTCGGCTCCCATCGCCTCGCCGCCTGAACCGGTGAGGCCCTGTGGCGGGGCACGGCTCGGCCGCGCCCCGCATCACCGGTGGGTCCTCACGGCTCGCCGTCGCCGGCCTGGAGCAGACCGAGCGCACCGCGGCCGGGGAAGTTGAACGCGTGGGTGACCATCGGGTAGAGCCCGTCCTCGGCGGCCCGCAACTCGATGATCGCCCCCTGGGCCGGCGCAAGGTCGACCGCCTGCGATCCCCAGTTCCCCTCGTTGCCCCGCACGAGGTGGACGCCCTCCTTGGTCACGCTGTCGAAGATCGTGCCGACGATGTGGAAGCTCGAGTCGATCGACGGCCCGACGTTCAGCACGTAGAGGCGGACCTCCTCGCCGGTCGGGATCTCGATCGGATGGTCCTTGTACTGGAACGCCGCGCCGTTGAACATCACGAAGTCGGGGGCCGGCGCCGCCTGGTTGGCCTTGGCGAACGAGGACACCTCGCCCTGCGGGCCGAGATACCACTCGTGCTGCACGACGAAGAACTCGTCGTCGATCGGCGGCAATCCGCCCTCCGGTTCGACGATGACCATGCCGAACATCCCGTTGGCGATGTGGTGCAGCACCGGGTCGGTCCCGCAGTGGTACATCCAGACGCCCGCGTAGTCCGTGGTGAACTCGTAGATCAGGTCCTCTCCCGGGGCGATCGAGCGCATCTCGTCGTTCCACGCGACCTGGGAGGCGTGGAAATCGACCGAGTGTGAGGCGGACGCCTCCGCCGGGTTGACCAGGTGGACCCGGACGGTGTCACCCACCTCGGTGCGGATCACCGGTCCCGGCATCGTGCCGTTGAACGTCCAGATCAGCTGCTCGAAGCCCTCGGCGACGGTGGCCAATCGCTCCTCGACGACCATCTCGACCTCGATCAGATCGCCGCCGTCGGGTGCGCCGCCGACGATGAGGGCGACGCCGTCGCCCTCCCCGCGGGCCGGCGGGCGCGGGTCGCGCAGCTCGTACGGCGGGGCGTCCGGGTTCGGCTCGACGACGTCCGCCGTCGAGCTCCCCGAGGCGTGGCCGGCCGAGGGCGCCGGTGACGCCGACGTCGCGACGAACCCCTCCATCCCGGCGTCGCGGTGTCCGGGGACCGAGCACCAGAAGCCGACGCCTTCGGCGGGCACGACGAAGTCGAACTCGACCGTCTCGCCGGCGGCGGCCACGACCGCCTCCCCGCCGTCGAACCGGATGTCGTGTTCGATCTCGCCGGCGTTGACCAGGCGCGCGCGATACGTGCCCGGCTCGGCCGCGAGCTGCATCGGGGCGAACGCGAACTCGGTCGCGACGAAGTCGACCGTGTCGCCCGGGACGACTTCGGTGACGCCTGTCGACTGCATCTGCACCGCCGCGGCCCGGGCGCCCGGATCGTCGGGTCCGTCGTCGCCGCAGCCGACGCTGAGCAGGGCGACGGCGGCCAGGATCGGCGCCGCCGTCGCAAACGACCTCGTGGCGTGGAATCTCATGAGGTGACCTCCTCGTGGTCGGTGACCGTGTCGAGCGTGGTGCGGGTGAGTTGCGCGATCAGCGCGTCCCGCGCCGGGATCCACGCGTCGTGGAGCGCGCAGGGCACCTCGGCCGGGCATGCACGATCGGCCATGACGCAGCGGCCATCGTCGGTCGGGCCCTCGATCGCCTCGATCAGGTCGAGCAGCGTGATCGACGACAGCTCGACCGCCAGCCGGTGACCACCCGTCGGCCCCGGCGCCGAGTCGATCCAGCGCGGCTTGGAGAGCGCGACCATCACGTGGGCGATGTAGGCCGGTGTCGAGCCGACCCGATCGGCGATCTCCGACGCTCGCCGGCGTCGTCCGTCGGCCAGCGTCTGCAGCGCGCGCAGTGCCAGTTCCGTGCGCGCCCGGAGCTCCAATCGCATATCTTGAGTCTCTGACTCAAAGAGTCATCGATTGTAGGGTCGAAGGTCCCGATCGGTCGGCGCCGCTGCCCGCCCCGTTCGTTCCACCTTCGCCGATAGCGTCAGCGGGTGTGCCCCCACACACCCTGACATCCGCGCCGACATCTGCGCCCGAGACCGCCGACGGGCTGAGCAGCCGCTCCGACCTGCGCAACCTGGCGATCGTCGCTCACGTCGACCACGGCAAGACGACGCTGCTCGACGCGCTGTTGCACCAGTCGGGTGCGTTCCGCACGAACGAGGCCGTCGCCGACCGGGTGATGGACTCCGGTGACCTCGAGCGGGAGAAGGGGATCACGATCCTCGCCAAGAACACCTCCCTGGTGTGGCGTGATCGCCGCATCGACACACCGATCACGCTGAACATCGTCGACACGCCCGGCCACGCCGACTTCGGCGGTGAGGTCGAACGAGCACTGACGATGGTCGACGGCATCTTGCTGTTGGTCGACGCGGCAGAGGGACCGCTGCCGCAGACCCGCTTCGTGTTGCGCAAGGCGCTGGCCCGCAACCTGCCCGTCATCCTGGCGATCAACAAGATCGACCGTCCCGACGCCCGGGTCGGCGAGGTGATCGACGAGGTGTACGAGCTGTTCTTCGACCTCGATTCCGAGGACCATCAGGTCGAGTTCCCGATCGTGTACTGCTCGGGTCGCGACGGCTGGGCGACGATGGACCTCGACGAGGCGGCCGCAGGCGGCGGCGGCAAGGACCTGAGCGAGCTGGTCGAGACGCTGCTCGATCACGTCCCGGCGCCGGTGTACCACGAGGGGGCGCCGCTCCAGGCGTGGGTCACCAACCTCGACGCGTCCCCCTACCTCGGTCGCCTCGCGCTGCTGCGGGTCTTCGAGGGCACGATCACGCGCGGACAATCGGTCGCCTGGTGCCGCACCGACGGCAGGATCACCCGCGCCAAGATCGCCGAGCTGTTCCTGACCCGGCACCTCGATCGCGTGCCGGTCGAGTCCGCCGGTCCCGGCGACCTCGTTGCGGTCGCCGGCATCGAGGAGATCACAATCGGCGAGACGCTGGCCGACCCCGACGAACCCCGGCCGCTCCCGACGATCACGGTCGACGAGCCGGCGCTGTCGATGACCGTCGGGATCAACACGTCCCCGCTCGCCGGCCGCGAGGGCAACAAGCTCACCGCGCGGCTGGTCAAGAACCGGCTCGACGCCGAACTGGTCGGCAACGTGAGCCTGCGCGTCAACCCGACCGAGCGCCCCGACGCCTGGGAGGTGCAGGCGCGCGGCGAGTTGCAGCTCGCCGTGCTCGTCGAACAGATGCGTCGCGAGGGCTTCGAGCTGACCGTCGGCAAGCCGGAGGTGCTGACCAGGGAGATCGACGGCGTGCTGTGCGAGCCGGTCGAACGGGTCACGATCGACGTCCCCGAGCAGTACGTCGGACCGGTGACCCAGCTGCTCGCCACGCGCAAGGGGCGGATGCAGAACATGACCAGCGCCGGATGGGTCCGTCTCGACTACCACGTGCCCGCCCGGGGCCTGATCGGATTCCGTACCGAGTTCCTGACCGAGACCCGCGGCACCGGCGTGATCAGCAACACGTTCGAGGGATACGAGCCGTGGGCCGGCCCGATCCGCACGCGGGCGACCGGCTCGCTCGTCGCCGATCGTCTCGGTCCGGCGACGAGCTACGCGATGACCAACCTCCAGGACCGGGCAACGATGATGGTCGGTCCCGGCACCGAGGTCTACCTCGGGATGATCGTCGGCGAGAACTCGCGGGCGGGCGACATGGACGTCAACATCTGCAAGGAGAAGAAGCTGACCAACGTGCGTGCCTCCTCCTCCGACGAGACGGTCAAGCTCACCCCGCACCACCAACTCTCCCTCGAGGGCGCGCTCGAGTTCATCTCGTCCGACGAGTGCATCGAGGTGACGCCCAAGAGCATCCGGCTGCGCAAGGTCGAGCTCGACGCCACGATCCGCGGTCGCGCCGCCAAGGCTGCCGCCCGCTGACCGTCACCTCCGATGCCCTGTTCGGTGCCACCCCCGTCGTCGCCGTCGTCAGGGGCCGGTTTGGAGCGCATGTTCCGGCTCGTGCAGGTCGATCGCGGTGTTGTCCTGCGCGTGGAGCGCGGTCGCATCCCAGGCGAGCAGGCCGACCCGGCAACGCTCCCAACGGTTCCCGCTGACGTGGCAGCCGGACGCCCCGCGCTGCACGACGCAGCCGCTGTCCCCGTCGAACACGGCATTGCCGTCGATCAGCGCCTCGGACCCACCGTCGAGGTCGACGGCGCGCATCGTCTCGCGCACCTGGTTGCGGTGCACGTGCGAGCGCTCGGTCCCTTCGAGGCGTACCGCCCACCAGCGGCCGGCGAGGTTGTTGCCCCGCACCACGAGCCCGATCGTGTCCGCCGCCCGGATCGCGCAGAGGTGATCGGAGACCTCGCACGAATCGATCTCGTGGTCAGCACCGCCGCGCAGATCGATCCCGACGTCCCAGCGATTGCCGACCAACTGGCACCGTGACACGGTCACGCGATTCGCGCCCTCGGCGACGAGACCGTCGAGCATCGAGGCCCGGATCACCACGTCGTCGGCCCGCACGATGACGTGACCGCGGACCGTGCACCCGAGGATCGTCGCCATCGGCCCGACGACCTCGACGGCCGGAGCCGGGAACCACAGCACGCGCTCGGTCGTGCCGGCGACCGACAAGTGCTCGACCCGCGCGCCGCGCAGGACCTGCAGCCCGGGACCTCCGTCGCCGTCGATCACGGTGCGCGCCGGCCCGAGGCCGCGCAGGACCACCCCGCCGGGGACGACGGCCGGTCCGACGTACACGCCGTCGCCGAGTTGCACGATGTCGCCCGGGACCGCGCCGTCGAGCAGCGGCGCCAGCGGCGTCGGCCGGCGCGTCTGCGGTGCGAACAGCTCGGCCGGGCGATCGACTGCTTCCATCGAGATCCGGTAGACGACCGCGTCCGCGCTCTCCGGGACGAGAGGTGGCCGGGGCAGATCGAGCTGGAGGCCGTCGGCGTCGTGACGGAACCCGACCTCGGCGCCGTCGGCGGTGAGGACCCCGGTGACGCGGTGCTCGGCCGGATCGAGGCCGCCGAAACGACCCCGCCCGTCGATGTCGACGGCGTGCAGCACGCCGTCGACGACCAGGTACCGGACGCTGGCATCGCCCCACCGGGTCCACGGCTGCGCCCGCTCGATGATCCCCTGGTGGCGGCGGATCCACGAACCGGCCTCGCGCAGCGGGTCGGCCTGGAGGTCGGGGATCGTGCCGTCGGCCGCCGGCCCGACGTTGAGCAACAGGTTGCCGCCCTTGGCCACGACCTCGGTCAGCAGGGCGACGATGTCGAACCCGGTCATGTGGTGCTCGGCGCGCTCGGCCCGGTTGTGGCAGAAGCTGTGGCCGATGCCGCGGCACAGCTCCCACGGTCCGGCGACGATGTCGTCCGGCGCGTCGTACTCGAACGTGCGCAGGATCGGTGGGCTCCCGTCGGGGACGTCGCCCGCAGCGGCCCACCACCGATCGTTGACGATCAGGTCGGGTCGGAGCTTCCACATCCGTTGCAGGAGCTGTGCGGTGCGCCAGTGCTCGGGACCGTGCCCCCAGTGCCCATCGCCCCATAGGACACCGCTCCCGTAGCGCTCGACCAGGTCGTCGACGTGCGGGTGCAGCACCTCCTCGACGTACTGCGCGGTCGGGTAGCGGGGGTCGCCCCAGTCGAGCAGCGAGTAGTAGGTGCCCAGGACGATGTCGTCGCGCTGCGCACGCCGCTGCGTACTCGGCGAGCACGTTGCGGCGGGGGCCGTGCTCGATCGTGGTCCTCGTCGTGTTCGGCGCGTCCCACCAGCACAGCCCGTCGTGGTGCTTGGCGACCATGACGCTGTATCCCATTCCGGCTTCGACCGCCAGCCGCGCCCACTCCTCGGCATCGAACCGATCGAACGTCAACAGCGGCAGGAAGTCGTCGAACCGGTCGATGAACCCCCAGCGGTCGCGGTGGTGCGCCAGCACCTCGGCCAGGGGTCGGGGCATGAGCAGCGTGTCGGGGAGGTCGTCGCCGAGATGGCTCCAGTACCAGTCGGCGTACTGCCCGATCGGCGCCCAGGCGGGGACGGTGGCGATGTTGGCGTGGACGAACAGGCCGTACCGTCGCTGACCCCACCATGCCGGCATCCCCATCGGGTCGCCAGTCTCGCGCACCCGGCGCGCCACGACGAATGCCCCTGCCGTTCGCCCCGATACTCGGTGTCGGGGGAGCGCCACCTATCGTCGCCAGGCATGAAGCTCTCGATGATGATCAGCTATTCCGGTGACTTCCACGCCGACGTCCGACGGGTGGTCGACCTCGAGAAGGCGGGCCTCGACGTCGTCTGGGTGCCCGAGGCGTACAGCTTCGATGCCGTGTCGCAGATGGGGTACCTCGCAGCCAAGACGGAGACGATCGAGATCGGGTCCGGCATCCTCAACGTCTTCTCCCGGACCGCGACGTGCATGGCACAGACGGCGGCCGGGCTGGACTTCGTGTCCGACGGCCGGTTCATCCTCGGCCTCGGCGCGTCGGGTCCCCAGGTGATCGAGGGGTTCCACGGGGTGCCGTACGACCAGCCGATGCCCCGCATCCGCGACTACATCAACGTCTGCCGGATGACGTGGCGACGAGAGAAGGTCGTGTACGACGGCCCGACGACGAAGATCCCGCTGCCCGCCGGCGAGGGCACGGGACTGGCCAAGCCGCTGAAGCTGATCAACCATCCGGTGCGCGAGCACATCCCGATCTTCTGGGCGAGCCTGATGGGCCAGTCGGTCAAGAACACCGCCCGGTACGCCGACGGATGGCTGCCGATCTTCTTCGACCCGGAGAAGTTCCACACCGTGTGGGGCGACGATCTCAAGGCCGGCCAGGCCGACCGCGACCCCGACCTCGGTCCGCTCCAGATCTCGGCGGGCGGGATGGTGGCGATCGGCGACGAGCTCGTCGGCGATCGGCAGGCGGCCGTCCTCGACTTCGCCCGCCCCAGCGTGGCGCTGTACGTCGGCGGGATGGGTGCCCGGGACAAGAACTTCTACAACACGATCTGCCAGAAGTACGGCTACGTCGACGAGGCGATCGCGATCCAGGACCTGTACCTCGACGGGAGGAAGGACGAGGCCGCCGCCGCCGTTCCGGCCGAGATGCTGGAAAAGACGAACCTGGTCGGCCCGGCGGGATACGTCAAAGAGCGCCTCGCCGCGTACCGGGAGGCCGGGGTCACCCACCTGTCGGTCAACGCGGTCGGTGCCGATCCGGTGGCGACCATCGACACCCTGCGATCTCTCCTCGACTGACAGCCATCCCCGGTGCGTTTCAGCGCGTCAGCAGCGCGCCGCGAGTCACCGTTCTGAGAGGGCGTCGGGAACCGGAAGGGGCGATGCGGCGTCCAACGAACATGGCACAGCGGAACGGCATCACCTGGCTGGCGGCCCTGGTCGCCTCGACAACGCTGGTCGCGGCGGCGTGCGGGTCGGCCGGTGAGCAACCGGCGAGCGGCGGACCGGGACCCTCCGACCCGACCGGCACGACGACGGTCCCGGCAGGCCCCGGGGGCTGGATCGGCGGCGAGCCCGACTGGGGAGCGACCTCCGACGGTGCAGACCTCGCTGGAGCGGGTCCGGCCGCGACCGAGTCGGGGGCGGCCGACGCGGAGTACGCCGACGAGGTCCGCTCCGAGGTCGCTCCGCTGCCGGTCGAGCCGGACAGTGGGATCGGCGACGGAGCGAAACCGTTGCCGCCTGACGTCGCCCCACCGGACGTCCTGCCTCCGATCGACGAGCCGCTGCGGGCCGGCAGCGTCGACGACAACGTCGACTACCAGGGATTCCTCGATTACCTGGCGCGGATCGCCGACCTCGGCATCGTCCTGCGCCCACTCGACCCGAGCAACCGCTCGGTCGTCACGGTCGATGGCGCCAACGGGCTGCCGGTGGCCGGCGCCGAGGTGGTGGCGACGTCCGGCGACGTCAGCGTCTCGCTCCGCACGACCGCCGACGGCACGGTGCGGTTCCATCCCGGGTTCTACGGCATCGACCCGGCCGCCGAGGTGACGTTCGCGACGGTGGGCGCCGATCCCGTGGCCGCAGGTGCCGGCGAGGACGTCGCGCTCACCGTGACCGCCGACGGAGGCGCTGCAGCTCCCGTGCCGCTCGACGTGCTGTTCCTGCTCGACGCGACCGGCTCGATGGGCGACGAGATCGACCGGCTGAAGGCGACGATCGATTCGGTCGCCGACCGGGTCGCCGCGCTCGAGCCGGCGCCCGACGTTCGCTTCGCGATGACGCTCTACCGCGACGAAGGCGACGCCTTCGTCACGGCGACCTACGACTTCACCGGCGACGTCGCCGAGTTCCGCTCGGCGCTCGCCGATGTCGTCGCCGAGGGCGGCGGTGACTACCCCGAAGCGCTCGAGGAAGGGCTCGCTGAGGCCCTCGCCGCGCCGAGCTGGCGCCCCGCCGCCGATGCGGTCCAGCTCGTCTTCGTCGTCGCCGACGCACCGCCCCAGATCGGCCGCCAGCTCGCGATCACCTACGCCGACTCGGTCCGGACCGCGGTCGAGCGCGGGATCAAGATCTTCCCCGTCGCCTCGTCGGAGAGCGACGACCAGGCCGAGGCGGTCTTCCGTCAGATGGCGCAGGCGACCGGTGCCCCGTTCGTCTTCTTGAGCTACGGCGCCGGTGGTGCGGCAACCGGCGCCAGCACCGACATCACCTCGACCGACTACGAGGAGCTGGCCCTCGACGAGCTCGTCGTCAGGCTGATCGCCGAGGAGCTGAGCGATCTCGGCGCCGGTGCTCCGGTCAGCGTGCCGACGACGGTCGCCCCCTCGACGACCAACCCCGAAGGCCAGTAGGCGCGACGGCAGGCGACGCCTGGTCGGCCGACGACGCTGGTGTGCGTCACCGGACGTTGGCACGGCAACCGACGCTCGGACGTCACTCGACGCTCGGACGGCCGACGACCGGGACCTCACCCAAGGCGGGGACGCCCGGACGGCAACCGGTGCAGCTCGCGGCGCGGCCCGAGTCGGCGCCGATCAGACCATGCCGCGAAGCCACCACAGGCTGAGCGCCCAGGCGAGGGCGAGCAGCCCGAACGCACCGGCCGCCCACCGCCAGGTCAGCTCCTTGACGATCTCGATCTCCTCGCCGAGCGTGTCGCCCAGCGACTCGCGGATCTGGTCGTAGGCGTCGGCCAGCTCCCGCCCTGTCTCGGCCTCGAAGGCCTGGCCGCCGGTCGAGTCGGCGACCAGCCGGAGGTCGGCGGGGCGCACGGGGACCGGGATCACCTCGCCGGTCGTCGGGTCGGCGATCGCCCCCTGGTCGGTGCCGAACGCGATCGTGAACACCGGGATGCCTGCGTCGGCCGCCTCGGCCGCTCCCTCTGAGGTCAGCCGCCCGACCGTCGTCTCGCCGTCGCTGAGCAGGACCATCACGCCGGGAGCGACGTCGGCGGGGCGTCGGGTTCGCCCCGTCGCCGGTGTCGGCGGCGTTGACGAGCAGGCGGGTGCCGACCGACAGGGCGTCGCCGATCGCCGTCGACTCACCGAGCTCCAAGCGGTCGATACCGCGTTCGAGCGCTCGGCGATCGAGCGTCGGGTTGACCTCGACGTTCACCGCTCCGGAGAACGCGATCAGTCCGACCTCGACATCGTCGTCGACCTCCTCGACGAACCGCCGAGCCGCTTCCCGCGCCGCCTCGAATCGATCCGGATCGACGTCGTCGGCCTCCATCGACAACGAGACATCGAACAGCACGAGAATCCGGCCTTCGCTGTTGGTCCGCTCGGTCGTGCGGTCGACCGGCCGCGCCATGGCGACCACCGCGGCGGTGAGGCCGAGGAGTTGGATGCGCGGCGACGACGTGGCGCCTCCAGCGCGGCCGGTTCGGCGCGACCCGGTCGAGGAGCTCGACCTGGGTGAAGCGCACGGTCGCCCCGCGCCGCCAGCGGAGCACGACGACGTACAGGGCGGCCAGCCCGGCGACGACGACGAGCAGCCACAGGCGGCTCGGCTCGAGGAAGTCGGTGCTCATCGGGGCATCACGCCCCCGCGCACCGCCTGCACGCGTCGCTGGTGAACATGCTGCACGATCGCGCCAAGCCAGTCGCTCGCGGTCGACAGCTCGATCGTCTCCGCCCCCGCCCGTCCGAGCGCGTCGAGCCGCGCGGCGCGCTCGATCGGCGGCGGCGGCGGCGTACCTCCGCTGGATCTTCTCGGTGACGCGGACCTCGCGCACCGCACCGGTCGCCGGGTCGGAGAACTCGACCAGACCGATCGGCGGGACGTCGTACTCACGCGGGTCGTGGACGGTGATCGCCAGCAGGTCGTGCCGCATGCCGACGCGCCCGAGCGCCTCGACCCAGTCCTGCCCGGCGAAGTCGGAGATGACGGCGACGAAGCCGCGCCGCTTGCTGATCGCTCCGACCCGGTCGAGCGCGCCGGCGAGGTCGGCGCGACCGGCGCCCTCCGACGACGGCGGCGCGGCGATCGTCGAGAGCACGCGCGGACCTGGTTCTTCCCCTGCCGGGGCGGCAGCACCCGGACGTCGTTCCCGGCGACGAGCACCGCCCCGAGCCGGTTCTGATTGCGGGCGCTGAGGAAGCCGACCGTCGCCGCCGCGGCGAGCGCGGTCTGCGCCTTGTCGTCGGGGACCGTCCCGAACATGCATCGTCGCCGACGCATCGACGACCAGCCAGGCGACGAGGTCGTCGGTCGGCGATCTGGTCGCGCACGTAGGTCTCGTTCGTGCGGGCGGTGACGTTCCAGTCGATCCGTCGCACGTCGTCGCCCGGCTGGTACGGCCGGGACTCGCCCGGTTCGGAGCCGTGGCCGGGCGTCAGGCCCTGGTGGTTGCCGTGGAGCACCCCGTCGAGCCGCCGGGTGATCGTCAACTCGAGCGTGCGCAGCAGCTCCGCGACGGTTTCGGTCGGCGGACCCTGGACCCAGCCGGTCGTCGCCGACGGGACCCGGCGCACGTCGTGCGCGGACGCCGGGGTCACGCTGGATGGTGGGAGCGTCGCCACCGGCTACCGCCCCGACCGTGGACGTCGACGATGTTCCACCGGCCGGCCCCGCCGCCCGCTGCATTGCGGCTCCCCACCGTGGAACGTGGCGACGCAATCGTCGCCAGGCCGTGCGTGCCACGAACCCGACTCGGCGGCGGCACCGCGAACGATCACGGTCACGGCGCTAGCTCCGCTCGAACACGTCGTTCGGCTTCGGCGACACCCAGTGCGCGGGGACGGTGGCGAGGATGCGCTGGATGACGTGATCTGCGGTGATGTCGCGCGCCAGCGCGTCGTAGGTGAGCAGCAACCGGTGCCGGAGCACCTCCGGCGCGAGATCGAAGACGTCCTGGGGTGTCGAGTAGGTCCGCCCGCGCAGCATCGCCAGCGCGCGGGCCCCGCGGATCAGGTTGAGCGTGGCGCGCGGGCTGGCCCCGAGGCCGATGACCGTCGTCAGGTCGCCAAGGCCGAAGCGGTCGGGGTACCGGGTGCACTGCACGAGGTCGATCGCGTACTGCGCCACCGTCCGGTCGACGAACACCGTGTCGGCTCGGTCCTGGAGGGCCTGCAGCGTCGCGAGCTCGATCACCTGGTCGGGCACCGGCGGCGCTGATGCTCATCCGGTCGAGGATCGCCATCTCCTCATCCGCACTCGGGTGGTCGAGGACGATCTTCATCATGAAGCGGTCGCGCTGCGCATCGGGGAGCTGGTAGACGCCCTCCGACTCGATCGGGTTCTGGGTGGCGACGACGAAGAACGGCTTGGGCACCGGATGGGTCACCCCGCCGATCGTGACCTGCTGTTCGGCCATCACCTCGAGCAGCGCCGACTGGACCTTGGCCGGCGCCCGGTTGATCTCGTCGGTCAGCAAGAAGTTGACGAACACCGGTCCGAACTCGACGTCGAACGACTCGCTGCTGCTGCGGTAGATCCGGGTCCCGACGATGTCGGACGGCAGCAGGTCGGGGGTGAACTGGATGCGGGCGAACGTGCCGCCGACCACGTTGGCCAGGGTCTCCGCGGCGAGCGTCTTCGCCAGCCCTGGAACCGATTCGAGCAGGCAGTGACCGCGGCACAGCACGCCGACCAGCAGCCGTTCGAGGAGCCGGTTCTGGCCGACGATCACCTTGCGCAGCTCGAAGAAGATCCGCTCGAACGTCTGGGCGGTCGCCTGGTCGTCCATCGGCGCATCGATCGGGCCGCCGGGCGATGCCCCCGATCTCGCCGATCCCGGGGATCCCGCGCCGGGGTCGCCATCGCCGTCGGCGGGTCGCGACGCGAAGTCCCTGATCTCGAAGTCGCTCATTGCGGCCGAACGCTAGCGGGAGCCGCTTTCGTTGTGCCGTCGCGTTCTGGTGGGACGACGAGCGCCGCAGGCCCAACGTCCCGTAGCCTTTCCGGGATGGACCGCGACCCGGATCTCGATGCGCTCGCTGCCGAGATCGAGTCCGGGATCGACGTGACGGCGATCGCCGCCGAGGAGGCCGCTGCCGCCCGACGGCTCTCGTCGATCGAGGCCGGTCGGCGCAAGGGCGGCCTCGCCGGCGCCGCCATGGCGGGCGCGATGCTGTCGATCCAGGAGATCTACCAGGGTCCGATCCGCGATGACACGCCGGTCGCCGAGGTCGAGGCGCCGGGCGAACCCGGCGACATCGACGTGGACGGCATCGAGGTCAGCGTCGGCGATGTCGACGTGTGGGCGCCGCCCCCGGCCGATCGCAACGACGACCACCGCTGAACGCCCGTTCGTCCGGGTGCGGGTCAGCCGGTGTCGGGGTAGGCGCCGGGGCGGGAGAGGAATCCCCGATGCCACCGCGCCGGGGTCAGCAGGACCGCCCGCGGCTCGTCCTCGAACATCCAGCGCGCGAAGTTGCGTCGCCCCCACCGCCCGCTCGCGCCGACGACCCGTATCGCCCCCGCGCGCCCCACCGATGGGCGAGCACCGTGCCCAACCGCCGGGACATCCGGTGGTCGGCGACGAGATGGAAGCGCACCGCGTCCTCGTAGCGCCGACGGGCGACCGTCGGTGCGAGGGCGCCGGCGGCGGTGATCGCCTCGGCGGCGAGGCGTCCGGTGAGCAGCGCCTGCCCGATGCCCTCGCCGGTCATCACGTCGGTCGCCGCAGCCGCGTCGCCGGTGAACAGCACCCGGCCGCGCGCCAGCTCGATCTCGTCGATCCGGGCCGGAATCGGCCAAGCGGTGTGCCGATCCTCCAGCTCGGCCCCCGATCCGAGCGCCTCGGCGACGTGCGGGCGATCGAGGAGGTCGGCCCACAGCGCCTTCATCTCCTTGCCCTTCCACGTCCCGTCGCGCAGCACGCCGAAGCCGATGTTGGCCCGGCCGCCGGGTAGCGGGAAGGACCAGGCGTAGCCCGGGAGCAGGTCGGGTTCGAACCAGACGTAGAGCTGCTGCGCCGCGGAACCGGTGACGTTGCGGGCGTACTGACGGAACCCGTGCCACTCGCCGAGGTAGTTCGGCGTCGTCGAGCCGACCGCCTTGCGGACCGGGCTCCACATCCCGTCGGCGGCGACGACGTACCGGCCGATGATCTCGAGGTCGCCGGCCTGCACGACGACCCGGTCGTCGAGCTCGACGAGCGATCGGAACGCACGACCGTCGCGCACGTCGACCCCCTCCTTGCGGGCGAGCCGGAGGAGTGCGTCGTCGAGCTGCAGGCGGGGCGCGATCGCGGCGTACTTCCCGGTGGTGGGAAGGGGGATCACGACCTCGCGGCCGGAGGGGGAGCGCAGCACCGCGCTGGTGACGTCGAACCAATCGGTGACGCTGCCGGGATCGAACCCGAGCTGCTCCAGCTCGCGCAGTGCCAGCGTGGTCAGGCCGTCGCCGCAGCACTTGTCGCGCGGGAACACCGCCTTGTCGACCAACACGACCGACCGGCCGTCGCGGGCGAGGCCGATCGCCGCCGCAGCACCCGCCGGGCCACCACCGACGACGACGACATCGGTCGTCAGGCGCTCGGCGACATCGTTGGGCACGGGTCCAAGGCTACGGGCGTCGCGCCGGCCGGCCCCCGTGGGATCGGGCGGGGCGGCGACGGATCGGATGTGCACGGTGGGCCGGTCCTACGATCGGTGCCGGGACACGACCGAGGAGCGAACGATGCCACTGAACCCCGACGCGGTCGGAGCGACCGGCGAGCCGATCGAGGCGAGCTGGACGTCGACCGACGCACTGCTGTACGCGGTCGGCATCGGCGCCGGCCACGAGGAGCTGGCGTTCACGACCGAGAACACCAGCGGCGTCGACCAACTCGTGTTCCCGACCTTCCCGGTCGTGATCGGTTGGGGCCGCGGATCGGCGCTCGGCTCGATCGGGACGTTCAACCCGGCGCTGCTCGTCCACGGCCAGCAGGCGGTCACGCTGCATCGGCCGGTCCCGGTCGAGGGGACGGTCACGATCACCACCGAGATCACCGGGATCCACGACAAGGGGACGGCGGCGGTCGTCGTCACCGAGACGCGCGGCGTGATGGACGGCGAACCGCTCTACACCAACACCGCCTCGGTGTTCATCCGTGGGGAGGGAGGATGGGGCGGCGACCGCGGGCCGTCCGGGCCGCGCAACGTCCCACCGGACCGCGAACCGGACCACACGGTCACGTACCCGACCTCGCGCGACCAGGCCTTCGTCTACCGGCTGTCGGGCGACCGCAACCCGCTGCACACCGACCCGGCGTTCGCCGCGCTCGGGGGGTTCGACACCCCGATCCTCCACGGGCTCTGCACGTACGGCTTCACCGGTCGCGCCCTGCTCCACTCGCTGTGCGACGGCGACCCGGCGCGATTCGGCCACGTCGAGGGACGGTTCACGTCGCCGGTGTTCCCCGGCGAAGCGCTGACCGTGCGGATGTGGGTCGTCGGCGACGGTGAAGCGCTGTTCACCACCAGCGCCGGCGCGGACGACACCGTGCGCGCCGTGATCGACCAGGGATTGCTGCGCTACTCCTGACGTGACGTGACGGGTCGAGGCGCGGCCCGGTCAGGAGCGGCAGACGGCGATGAGGTGTTCGACGATCTCGTCGAGCGGCACGTCGGTCCGCTCGCCGGTCGCCCGGTCCTTGACCTCGATCGTCGGGTTGGCGTCGTCGCCGATTCCGCGACCGACGACGGCGATCGTCGGCACACCGATCAGTTCGGCGTCCTTGAAGCGCACGCCGGGGGACACACCCTCCCGGTCGTCGAACAGTACGCGCAGGCCGGCAGCCTCGAGGGACGCGGCGATCGACTCGGCCACCGGCCGCTGCGGGCCGCCCTCCTTGCCGGCGATCACGAGGTGGACGTCGGCCGGCGCGACCGCCCGCGGCCAGCACAGGCCGAGGTCGTCGTGGGTCGCCTCCGCGATCGCTGCGAGCACGCGCGTCACGCCCACGCCGTAGGAACCCATCGTCGGCACGACCGGTCGGCCGTGCTCGTCCTGCACGGTCAGCCCGAGCGCCTCGGCGTACTTCCGCCCGAGCTGGAAGATGTGCCCGATCTCGATGCCGCGCGCGATCTCGACCGATGCGCCACACCTCGGACACACGTCGCCGTCGCGGATCTCGGCAGCCTCGATCGTCCCGTCGGCGGCGAAGTCCCGTCCGGCGACCAGGTTGATCACGTGCCGGCCGGGCGAGTCGGCACCGGTGATCCAGGCTGTGCCGTCGACGACCCGCGGGTCGACGAGGAAGGTGATGCCGGACGTGCCCGTCGACCCGAGCGCGCCCGGGCCGATGTAGCCCTTGGCGAGCGACGGGTGCGCGGCGAAGTCCTCCTCGATGAACGGCTCCGGGACCGCGGGTGCGACCTGGGCCTCGAGCCGCTTCATGTCGACCTCCCGGTCCCCGGGGAGGCCGATCGCCAGCGGCTGGCGCGTGCCGTCGGGGGACCTCAACATGACGACGACGTTCTTCAGGGTGTCGGCCGCGGTCCAGTCGCGGTCTGGGTGACGCACGGCCGCGTCGGCGTTGACGAAGTCGACGAGCGTGGCGATCGTCGGCGTGCCCGGTGTGTCGTGGACGACGGCGGGCGGGAGACCGTCGAACGGGATCGCCGGCGGTGGGGTGGTCACGACCGCTTCGACGTTCGCCGCGTAGTCGCAGGACGTGCAACGGATGTAGGTGTCCTCGCCGACCTCCATCGGTGTCAGGAACTCCTCCGAGGCCGAGCCTCCCATCGCTCCCGACATCGCCGAGACGATGACGTAGGGCAGGCCGAGCCGATCGAACAGGCGGATGTAGGAGTCGCGATGGGCGTCGTAGGAGCGCTGCAGGCTCTCGTCGTCGAGGTCGAAGCTGTAGGAGTCCTTCATCACGAACTCACGGGTGCGCAACAGCCCGGCCCGAGGGCGGGCCTCGTCGCGGTACTTGGTCTGGATCTGGTACAGGTGCAGCGGCAGGTCCTTGTACGAGGTCGCGATGTCCTTCACGAGCAGGGTGAACATCTCCTCGTGTGTCGGCGCGAGGAGGAAGTCGGCACCGCGCCGGTCGACCAGTCGGAACAGGTTGTCGCCGTACTCGGTCCAGCGGCCGGTCAGCTCGTACGGCTCCCGTGGGAGCAGCGCCGGGAAGTGCACCTCCTGGAAGCCGGCGGCGTTCATCTCGTCGCGCACGACCTGCTCGACGTTGCGGTACACCTCCCACCCCAGCGGTAGCCAGGAGTAGCCGCCCGGCGCGGCGCGACGGATGTACCCGGCCCGCACGAGCAGGCGGTGGCTCGCCACCTCGGCGTCGGCGGGATCGTCGCGCAGCGTACGCAGGAACAAGGTCGACATCCGGAGCACGGCGAGCCAACCTACCTGCGCCGTGGGGCCCGACCGTGAACGCCGGCGATGTTCCGCCGGCCGACCGGGTCGCCCACGGTGTCGCCCGCTGCGCCGCTCGCGACGCCACCCTCGCGGCGGTCGTCGATGGCGCTGCTATGATGACGCTCCCATTTGGTTCTGTACCAGAAGGCGTGGGGGTCTGCCCCCACGCCTTCTTTGTTGAAAGGAGGCAAGTCGATGACCCTCGAGAGCGAGCTGGACCGTGTCCGCGAGATCGTCGACCCGATCGCCTCCGACCTCGACCTCGACGTCTACGACATCGAGCGGCGGGGGGCGACGATCCGCGTCACGCTCGACACCCATCCGGGCGTCGAGGGCGGCATCACGCTCGACAGCCTGGCGCTGGCCACCCGGCTGATCTCGCGCGAGATGGACCACGTCGATCCGATCCCGGGGCACTACACGCTCGAGGTCACGAGCCCCGGGCTCGAGCGACAGTTGCGCACGCCGGCGCACTTCCGCCGCGAGGTCGGCAAGGACGTCACCGTCCGCTTGCGCGCCGTCGAATCCGGGGAGCGACGGGTCGACGGCGTGCTCGTCGCCGCCGACGACACGACGGCCACGATCCGGCTGGCCGACGGTGACGAGCGGACGATCGCGATCGAGGCGATCGACAAGGCGCGGACCGTGTTCGAGTGGGGCCCGAAGCCCAAGCCGGGTGGGAAGAAGCGCAGGTCGCCAGCCGCAGAGGCGGACGAGGCGAGTCGTGACTCGACGAAGGAGAAGCAGACATCGTGAGCAATCTGGACATGAGCGAAGCCATCTCGATGCTGGCCCAGGAGAAGGGCCTCTCCGAGGACGCGCTGCTGCACGTGCTCGTGGACGCGCTGGCCTCGGCGTACAAGCGTCGCCCCGACGCCGCCGACGAAGTCGTCGTCGAGGTCAATCCCGAGACGATGGACTTCAGCTTCATCGCCTATGACGTCGACGAGGACGGCAACTGGGTCAACGAACGCGATGACACGCCCAAGCGCGAGGAGCTCGGCCGGATCGCCGCGCAGACGTTCCGCCAGGTGATGAGCCAGCGGATCCGTGAGGTCGAGTCCGACCGCAAGTTCGAGGAGTACGCCAACCGGGAAGGCGACATCGTCACCGGGATCATCCAGCGCGCCGATGCCCGCTACACGCTGCTCGACCTGGGTCGGGTCGAGGCACTGCTCCCGCAGGCCGAGCAGGTCCCGTTCGAACGTCCGGCGCAGGGCGACCGCCAGAAGGCCTACATCGTCGAGGTCCGACGTACGCCGAAGGGGCCGCAGATCGTCGTGTCGCGCACTCATCCCGGCCTGATCAAGCGGCTCTTCGAGCTCGAGGTGCCCGAGATCGCCGACGGCATCGTCGAGATCAAGGCCTGCGCCCGCGAACCCGGTCACCGTACGAAGATCGCCGTCTGGTCGAACGACCACAACGTCGATCCGGTCGGGGCCTGCGTCGGGGCTCGCGGCGGCCGCGTCCGCATGGTCGTCAACGAGATGCGCGGCGAGAAGATCGACATCGTGCCGTTCAGCGAGGACATCCAGGACTTCGTGGCCAAGGCGCTGTCGCCGGCCAAGGTCACGCACGTGATCATGTCCGAAGACGGCACGCAGGCCGACGTGATCGTGCCCGATCATCAGCTCAGCCTGGCGATCGGCCGCGAGGGCCAGAACGCCCGCCTGGCGGCGCGGCTGACCGGCGTGCGCGTCGACATCCGCTCCGAGACGCAGCTGGCCGAGGGGATTCCCGCCGGCGGTCGCGATGCCGATGTCGACTACGCCGAGGGCCAGTGGGTCGCCAACGCCGAGACCGGCGAGATGGAATGGCACGCTGCCGACGGGTCGGTCGTCAGCGAGTCGGTCTGGCTGGAGCAACAGGCGCTCGCCGCGCGCGCCGAGGCGGCTGCCGTCGCCGACACCGCGCAGGGCGCCGCAGCGCCCGCAGCCGAGGGCGCGGTCGACACCGCGGCCGAGGTCGCCGCCGCGGGCGAGTCAGCCGGTCCCACCGACGCAGCCGACGGTGGCGAGACCGACACCACCACCGCGACCGGCGACACGGACACCGCCGAGACCACCGACATCGCGGGCAACACGGACACCGCCGAGACCGCCGACGAGGACACCGAGGACGATGGACCCGACGCCGAGACCGTCACCGCGGCCACCGACGACGAAGGTGGTGCCACCTGAGCTGCCAGCCGACGCCGTCCCCATCCGTACCTGCATCGGCTGTCGCCGCCGCGCCGGCGCTGCTGCGCTGGTGCGCGTCACCTACTCCGACGCGGTCGTCGTCGACGGCCCGAGTGCCGGACGCGGAGCATGGCTGTGCCGGGGACCGGCGGGCGGGGTCGAGCTGCGCTGCCTCGCAGCTGCGCTGGCCAATCGGGGCTTCGAACGCACGTGGCGCCGGCCGCTCGGTGACGACGACCGCCGGGCGGTCGAGGGCGCGCTCCGGCGCGCGGCCGGCAACGAGGAACGCCCGGATGGCCCCTGAATCGGGCATCCGCGAGGGATTGACGACTGGGAAAGGTTGAATCGAGAACGTGGCTGCAAAGAAGATCAGGATCCACGAGCTGGCCAAGGAGCTCGGGATGACGAACGCCGAGGTGCTCGCGCTCTGCGGCGTCCTCGGTGTCGCCGCCAAGGGCCCGTCGTCATCGCTCGCCGAGGCGTACGCCGACATGGTGCGTCGCCGCGCCGATCGTGACGGGTTGACGCGCGACGAGCAGCCCGAGGAGGTCAAGCCGGCCAAGAAGTCGGCGGCCAAGAAGCGGGCTTCCAAGCGACCGGCCAAGAAGGCGGCCGCCAAGCAGCCGAGCGAAGAGCCGGCCGCCGCCGAACCGGTTGCGCCCACCCCGCCCACCGCGACGCCCGCCGTGGAAGCCGAACCGGGACCTGCGGTCGTCGAGCCCGCGCCCGCTCCCGCCGCCGAGCCCGCGCCCGAGCCCGCGCCCGAGCCGGCGGTCGCTGCCGAACCGGCCGCTCCACGACCGGACGCCACGCCGCCCGAACCCGAGGTCGCGAGCGAAGCGCCCGCCGCCCCGACGCCCGAGCCGGTCACCGCTGCGCCGCAGCCCACCGAGCCCGCGCCGGCAGCCACGCCGCGCCCGGTCGCCGACCAGCCCGCGGCCGCACCCGCGCCGGCCGCCGCGGCCGAGCCCTCGCCGCGCGTCATCTCCAGCGCCCGGCCGAGCGCCGATGGTCGCCCGCCCGAGATGCCCGCCGGCTCACCGACCGACGCCCGCTCGGCCGAGGCGAGCTCGACCGCCACGCCGACCCGGCCGGTCGGCCCGAGCGGCAAGGCGATCCCGCCGCCGCCGGGCCGTCCGCTCTCGCCGAGCGGTAAGCCGATCCCGCCCCCGCCGGGCAGTGCCCGGCCCGCAGGACGATCTGGTGGCGGCCGTTCGTCGGCACCCGGCGGCGCGTCCGGTGGCGGCTACGGAGGACGCTCGACTGCGCCTCCCGCCGGTCGCCCCGGTGGCGGCGGCGGTGGGCCAGGTGGCGGCGGCCGCCCCGGCGGCGGTGGGCCACGGCCCTCCGGCCAGCGGCGCCCGCCGCGTCGTACCGGTCGTCGCCGTCGTCGTCGCGACCAGGACGAGCTGCAGCCGCAGTTCACGACGTACACCTCGTCCGATGCCCCGGTACCCGAGGGGACCGTCATCATCGAGCGGGGCGTGTCGGCTCAGGAGTTCGCGCCCAAGCTCAACCGGACCGCCGCCGACGTGGTCCGGTTCCTGCTCAACAACGGCGAGATGGTCACTGCGACGATGGCGCTCGCCGACGAGCAGATGGAGCTGTTCGCGCTCGAGATCGGTGCCGACATCTTGCTCGTCGAGCCCGGTCAGCAGGAGGAGATCGAACTCCAGAAGCTGTTCGACGACTCCGACGACGAGTCCGACCTCGAACCGCGCCCGCCGGTGATCACCGTGATGGGTCACGTCGACCACGGCAAGACGACACTGCTCGACCACATCCGCGGCGCCCACGTCGTCGACGGGGAGGCCGGCGGCATCACCCAGCACATCGGCGCCTACCAGGTGTTCAACGAGCTGGGGTCGGTGACGTTCCTCGACACCCCCGGTCACGCCGCGTTCACCCAGATGCGCGCCCGGGGCGCGCAGGCCACCGACATCGTGGTGCTGATGGTCGCCGCCGACGATGGGATCATGCCGCAGACGATCGAAGCGATCAACCACGCCAAGGCTGCCGACGTGCCGATCGTCGTCGCGGTCAACAAGATCGACAAGGACAACGCCGACCCGCAACGGGTCCTGACCCAACTCGCCGAGCACGAACTCGTGCCCGAGTCGTGGGGCGGCGACACGATCGTGGTGGAGATGTCGGCGCTCACCGGTCTCGGCGTCGACGATCTGGTCGAGCAACTCCAGGTCGTCGCCGAGCTCGAAGCGCTCGAGGCCAACCCGCACGGTCGGGCCAAGGGCATCGTCATCGAGGCCGAGCTCGACAAGGGCCGCGGGCCCGTTGCCACCATCCTCGTCGACAAGGGCACCCTCGAAGTGGGCGATCCGATCGTCGCCGGCGGGGCCTGGGGCCGCGTGCGGGCGATGATCAACGACAAGGGCGAGCAGGTCAAGTCGGCAGGCCCGTCGATGCCGGTCCAGGTGCTCGGGCTGTCGACCGTCCCCGAGGCCGGGGACGAGTTCCGGGTCGCACCGGACGAGAAGACGGCGCGCACGGTCGGCGAGGCACGCGAGGAACGCCTCAAGGCCCGCCACCTCCGCGAGGACTCGCGGGCCAAGGCCGGCTCCAAGCTGGAGGACATCTTCGCCCAGATCCAGTCCGGGGAGAAGGCCGCGCTCAACCTGCTCGTCAAGGCCGACGTGCAGGGCTCGCTCGAGGCGGTCACCGACTCGCTCCGCCGCCTCGAACGCGACGAGGTCGAGCTGTCCTTCGTCCACCGAGCGGTCGGCGGGATCACCGAGAACGACATCACGCTCGCCGCCGCGACCAACGCGACGATCATCGGGTTCAACGTGCGTCCCGACGGCAAGGCCCGCAAGCTGGCCGACCAGGAAGGCGTCGAGATCCGCACCTACGAGATCATCTACAAGCTGCTCGAGGACATCGAGCAGGCGATGATCGGCATGCTCGAGCCGGAGTACGAGGAGGTCGTCACCGGCGAGGCCGAGGTGCGCGAGATCTTCCGCGTGCCGCGGCTCGGGGCGATCGCCGGCTGCTCTGTCCGGTCGGGTGTGATCACCCGCGGGTCCAAGGTCCGCTTCCTGCGCGACGGCACGATCATCTGGAAGGGCGACATCAGCTCGCTCAAGCGCTTCAAGGACGACGTCCGCGAGGTGCGCGAGGGCTTCGAGTGCGGCATCGGCCTGTCCGACTTCCAGGATCTCAAGGCCGGCGATTTGATCGAGACCTACGAAGATGTGGAGATCGCCAGGACGTGACGCCGGCCGCGACCGGTAGGTTGCGCTCATGGCTTCGCCCGATCTCGACTTCTTCTGGGACCCGGTTTGACCGTGGGCCTGGATCACCTCCCGTTGGGTGGTGGACGTGCAACGGCAGCGCTCGTACGAGGTCGACTGGCGGTTCATCTCGTTGTGGATCCTCAACGAGCGGACCACGGCTGACTGGTACACGCCGCAGTACCGGGCCGGCCATTACCTCGGGCACCAGGGCCTGCGCATCGCCGACGCGATCCGGACCGGCGAGGACGATGCCGATGCGGTCGGCCGGTGGTACACGGCCGTGGGCACCGCGCTGCACGTCGACCGACGCCGTGACGAGGCGCGCGACGACGCGACCGAGTTCTACCGGGTGCTGCTCGGCGCCGCCGGTTTCGACGGGGGGTACGTCGCGGCGGCCGACGACGACGCTCACGACGCCTATCTCCGCGCCGAGACCGAACTGTGCCTCGGGCGGACGGGCGACGATGTCGGCACCCCGATCCTCACGTTCCACCCCGGCACCGATCGCGAGGGCAGCTTCTTCGGCCCCGTCATCTCGAAAGCGCCGCGGGGTGCCGAGGCGGTGCTGTTGTGGGACGCGGTCGAGACGCTCGCCACGATGTCGGGGATGGCGGAACTCAAACGCTCGATCCGCCAACCCCCGGACTTCACGTGAGCCGGCGGTCGAACGGTCGAGGACAGGAGTGATGAGATGAGCGGCAGAGGACGAAGCTCGAAGCGCGGTGGCAGCGGGCGGTCCGGCGGCGCGCCGAAGTACCCTCGCAGCGCCCGGGTCGGCCAGACGCTGCGCGAGATCATCGCCGAGGAGTTGGTGCGGATCGACGACGAGCGGCTGGCGTTCGTCACCGTGACCGCGATCGACGTCGACCAGGAGTTGAACCGGGCGATCGTGTTCTTCGACTCACTCGACGGCGAGGCGGGCGACGCAGCGATCCTCGACGCGCTCGGCGTCACATCGGGTCCGGCTCCAGTCGTCGATCGCCCGGCAGATCCGGGCCAAGAAGACCCCGATCCTCGACTTCCAACCGGACACTGCGATCCGCGCCGCCGAACGGATCGACGAGATCCTGCGCGCCGACCGCGAGCGCGCGGCCGGCGAGGGCACCTGACCATCGCTGATGGCCCGCCGCAGGCCCGCCACGACCCACGGTGTCGCGATCGTCGACAAGCCGGCAGGGGTGACCAGCCACGACGTGGTCGGGATGCTCCGCAAGCGCTTCGACGAGCGCCAGGTCGGCCACGGCGGGACGCTCGATCCGTCGGCGACCGGCGTGCTCGTCGTCGCGGTGGGCATGGCGACCAGGCTGCTGCGCTTCGTCGAGAAGACCGACAAGTCCTACGTCGGTGAGGTGGTCCTCGGCGTCGAGACCGACACCCTCGATGCCGACGGCCAGACCATCGCGACCCACGACATGGCCGGCGTCACCCTCGATGACGTGCGACGCGTCGCCGCCGGGCTCACCGGCGACATCGAACAGATCCCGCCGATGGTGTCGGCACTCAAGGTCGGCGGCCGCCGCCTCCACGAACTCGCCCGGGAGGGCGTCGAGATCGAGCGCGCCCCGCGGCCGGTGACGATCGGGCGGTTCGATGTCGCCCCGACCGCCGACCCGCTCGTGTTCACCATCGCGGTCGACTGTTCGGCCGGCACCTACGTGCGCACGCTCGCCGCCGATCTCGGAACGGGCCTCGGTGGCGGGGCGCACCTCCGCAACCTCCGGCGAACCGCAGTCGGCGAGTTCACGATCGAGCACGCCGCGCCGCCCGACTCATGCGAGCTGCTCCCGGTGCGCACCGCGGTGCGCTCGCTCGCCCGGGTCGACGTCGATGCGCCGACCGCGCAGCTCGTGGCCGACGGGCGGGTCTTGCCGACCTGGCCGGGCGACGGACCGTGGGCGCTCCACCGGCCTGACGGTGAGTTGGTCGCGGTGTACGAGCGATTCCGGGGCGATACCGCCAAACCGGCGGTCGTCCTGCCCGTGCCGCGCTGAGCCGTCTCCTCCCCGCCGGCTCGTCCGTGTCCGGTTCGGGTCGGGGTCGTCCCCGGGCCGTCCCGCGGCCGGTGGTGCGCCGGAGGCAGGTCTGCATGGGCCGGGCGGGTATCGTCGCCGCGGTGCAGACCGTGACCGATCTGACGAGGCCGCCCTGGCCGGGCCAGCGCTGCGTGATCACGATCGGCGCGTACGACGGCGTCCACCTCGGGCATCGTGCGGTGATCGACCAGGTTCGGCGGCGGGCCGGCGAGCTCGACGCCTGCTCGGCCGTCGTGACGTTCGACAGGCATCCGGCTTCGGTCGTGCGACCCGAATCGGCGCCGAAGCTGCTCACGTGCGCCGATCACAAGATGGAGTTGCTCGCCGAGACCGGCGTCGATGCGGTCGTCGTCGTCCCGTTCGACCACGCCCAGGCCGCTGAGTCGCCCGAGTCGTTCGTCGATCGCGTGCTCGTCTCCTGTCTGAACACCCGTGTGATCGTGGTCGGCGAGGACTTCCACTTCGGCCGGCACCGCGAGGGGAACGTCGCCCTGCTGCGCAAGCTGGGGGTCGAGGGTGACTTCGATGTCGAACCGATCGAACTCGTCGCGCGCGCCGACGGCGTCGACGAGCCGGTCAGCAGCACGGCGATCCGCCGGGCGCTCGCCGGGGGTGACATCACCCGCGCCAACGCGATGCTCGGCCACCCGTTCGAGCAGCGGGGCTGGGTGGTCGCCGGCGACCAGCGGGGTCGGTTGCTCGGGTTCCCCACCGCCAACGTCGAGGTTCCGAACGCGGTGTGCCTCCCCGCCGACGGGGTGTACGCCGGCTGGTACGAGCGCCCGTCGGGCGAGACCCATCCGTGTGCGATCAACGTGGGCCGCCGCCCGACGTTCTACGAGCATGCCGACTCCTCGCTGCTCGAGGCCCACCTCCTCGACTTCGACGGCGACCTCTACGGCGAGGCGGCCCGGGTGCGGTTCGCCCACTTTCTCCGGAGCGAGCGCAAGTTCGACGGCGTCGATGCCCTGATCGCTCAGCTCAACCACGACATCGAACACGCCCGCAGCCTGCTCGCCTGACGCGGGGCGGCGCCCGAGCACGGCCCCACTGGCGTCTCGGCGTCGCTGGTCCCGCGTGCCGGGAGGGACGGCGCCGAGAGCGAGCACGGCGCGCCGGGCAGGCCGGGCCTGGGGACCCTGACCGGCGTCTCGGCGTCGCTGGTCCCGCGTGCCGGGAGGGACGGCGCCGAGAGCGAGCACGGCGCGCCGGGTAGGCCGTCGCGCTGCCTCGACCCCGTCGGGGGCGGGCCGAATCGGGCGGGATGGGTCAGGCCGGCCAGATGACGGTGCCGGTCGCGTCGTAGACCGCGCCGATCACGTCGTTGCGCAGGCGTGCGGCCGCTTCGGGCCCGTCGCCGTCGCCGAACACGCCGATCTTCGCGTAGGTGTCGAGCTCGTTCTGGAGCAGCGCCAGGTCGGGCACGCCGAGCGCTGTCCCGGCCGGCGTCGTGTCGGTGATCAACGCGGCGTCGGTCTGCCAGCGGTACGCCTCGCCCTCCGGCGAGAGAAACATCGGGTTCCCGCTCTCGTTGATCCGGGCGATCGCCGCCTGTGCCGCGGCCTCGGGGTCGGCGATCGCGTCGGCCAAGCCGCGCATGGTCGCCCGTACGAAGTCCTCGGCGGCGGTCGGGTGCTGATCGAGGAAGTCGCGCGTGGTGTAGATCACCCCGAACGAGCCGGGAATGTCGTAGTCGAGCGGGTCGTACAGGTCGTACGCGATCCCGGCGCGGTCGAGCGCACCTGGCTCGTTGCTCTTGTAGCCCGGCAAGCCGACGATCTCGTCGATCGCCATGTGGGCGATCGGGTCGAACCCGTCGAGCAGGACGGTGGTGTAGTCGGTGTCCTTGACGAGCCCCTCCTGCAGGAGCATGGCCTCGATGCTCGGCGGCAACTTGAACTTGACGCCGATCGTCGTGCCCTCGAGATCGGTCAGGCCGTTGTCGGTCTGGCCGGGCTTGACGATCAACGAGTCGATCGCAGTGCGACCCTCGACCGCGACGGCGACGAAGTCGGCGTCGTTCGCCTCACCGAACTCGACCACCTCGCTGAACGACCCGCCGGAGGCGAATCGCGCGTTGCCGGAGGCGATCAGCGGGTAGTTCTCTGTCGAGCCGCCGGCGAGCACCTCGACGTCGAGGCAGAGGTCGTCGTAGTAGCCGTTGTCCTCGGCGACGATGACGTCGATGATCGACGCGGTTGCGGCGAAGTTGAAGCCGGTGAGGTACGTGATCGTCCCCGCCTCCCGGTTCGCCGCACAACGGGCCTCCGGGAAGGGCTCGCCGGCGACGACGAGCAGGTCCTCGGCAGAGGCGGACGACCCGTCGGTGGCGGCGGCCGTCGGCGTCGTGGCGGCGTCGGTCGTCGCCGTGTCGTCGCCGTCGCTGCCGCACGCGGCGACGAGTGTTCCGGCGGCGATGGCGAGGGTGGCGGCGTGACGGAGGCGCATGTTGGTCCAGACGGTCGGGGAGGAGTTCGAGCAGTTCGGGTGCGCTGCCGACGTCGTCGGCCCGCTGCCGCCATGCTGCCACGACGATCGGGTTGTCCCACCGTCAGGCCGGTCTTGCTCAACCGCGCTGTGACGAGTGCCACCGCAGCAGGAACCGCTCGCCGACCGAGATCACGGTCAGCCCGGCGATGCCGAGCAGGGCGGTACAGACGATCGTCGTCCACAGGATCTCGGCGCCGACCGTCTGGTCCTGTACCGCCCGGTCGCCGATCGCTCCGAGCCCTTCGGTGCGCAGCGACGCGCTCTCGGAGAAGTAGGCCGCCGCGAGCCCCAACCCGAGCGCAAGCCGCGCGGTGGTGAAGATCGAGGGGAGCGCGGCGGGGAGCCGGAGCCGCCACATCACCTCCCACGGGCGGGCGTTGACGCTGGCCAGGAGCTCGCGTGCGGAGGGATCGGCCGACCTCATCCCGCCGACCACCCCGAACGTGAACACCGGGAACGTCGTGAACGCGACCATGAACAGGATCGGGCGCTCGCCGAAGCCGAGCCAGATGACGACCGACGTGATGTACGCCACCCACGGCGTCACCAGGATCAGCACGAGGACGGGCTGCGTCGCCTCCTCGACGAATCGGGATGCCGCCATCACCGAGCCGACGACGATCGCACAGCTCAACGAGATCGTCAGGCCGACGACGACGTGGCGTCCGGTGACCAGGGCGTTCTCCAGGTAGAACGACGGGAAGTCGACCAGCTCGGCGATGATCGCCGACGGCGCGAGCAGCACGAAGCGCCGGATGTCGAACACCCGGACCAGCAGCTCCCAGAACAGGCCGAAGGTGACGATCCCCACGATCGGGGCGACGATCCGCCGAGTGCCGGGGCTCACCGCTCCATCCCGGCACTCATCGCATGTCGGAGACGTCGGGTGACGTGGAAGAACTCGTCGGAGTCCTCGAGCTCGGGCAGCCGCGGGTGCGGGAGGTCGATCGTGATCGACTCGGTGATCGTGCCCGGCCGGGACGACATCACTGCGACCCGATCGGAGAGGAAGGTCGCCTCGGGCACCGAGTGCGTGACGAATACCACCGTCGTGCCCAGTGGCTCGGTCAGCCGCCCGAGGAGGTGGCGCATGTCGGTCCGGGTCATCTCGTCGAGCGCGGCGAAGGGCTCGTCCATCAGCAGGATCGGCGCGTCGAGCGCGAATGCTCGGACGAGGCCCACCCGCTGCTGCATCCCTCCGGACAGCTCGTGGGGATACGCCTCGCGGAAGTCGTCGAGACCGACCTCGGCGAGCAACTCGTCGACCGACGTCGACGGGGTGGACGGCGAAGCGCCACGGTTGATGTCGAGGAGCAGCCTCGCGTTGGCCTCGACCGTGCGCCACGGCAGCAGGGCGGGCGATTGCGGCACGAACCCGACGCGCTTGGCCCGGCGGGCGACATCGGGTGCCTCGCCGGCGACGGTGATCGAACCGGCGGTCGGGGTCTCGAGCCCGGCGATCAGCCGCAGGATCGTCGTCTTGCCGCAACCCGACGGGCCGAGCAGCGTGACCACCTCGCCGGCGTCGACGTCGAACGTGACCGCGTCGAGCGCCCCGAGCGTGCCGAAGAACTTGGTGACACCGCGGAGTTCGATCGGAGCCGACACGACCGGCGAGCGTAACGGCCACCCGTCGGCGGCCGGTCAGCCGGTCCGGGCGGCACCACCGGTTTCGGGTGAGCGCGCGTTGCACCGCGCCGAACCGGACCTAGCCTTGCAGGGTCCGTCGGGGCTGAGCGCACGCTCGGCGCGGGCGTGATGCAGCACGTCCCGCCGGGGCGACTGCGACCTCCATCTTGCGGCAACGCGCCGCAGACGAACTGGAAGGCATCGATGCCGAACAAGGCCGAGACCATCACACAGCACCGTACGCACGAGACCGACACCGGCTCGCCCGAGGTGCAGATCGCGCTCCTGACCGAGCGCATCACCCATCTGACCGAGCACCTGAAGACCCACAAGAAGGACCACCACAGCCGTCGTGGCCTCCTGATGCTGGTCGGCCGCCGCCGGCGGATGCTCGACTACGTTCGCTCGATCGACATCGAGCGGTACCGCAAGATCATCGCCGACCTCGGCTTGCGTCGCTGACCCGGCGGTTCGGATCGCCCGATCGCGGCGTTGCGCAGGCTCGTCGGTGACCGATGTCAGCTTCCTCGCTGCGCGCCTTGCGTTCGAACGATCTGATCCCGCCGGGGAGTGCTGATCGGCGGTTCGGCGCGGACCGGATCGGGCGGGGCCGCTCCTGTCGCGGCGGTGGCGTCGCTGACCCGGCGGTTCGGATCGCCCGATCGCGGCGTTGCGCAGGCTCGTCGGTGACCGATGTCAGCTTCCTCGCTGCGCGCCGTCTGCGGCAGGATCGCCCGCTCGCGATCGAGGGGCCGGTAGTATGTGCGATGACCGGAACGTCCGGTCGAGGGAGCGTGCACGGCTGGTTGCCGGTTGCCGAGTCCGGGCGAGCGTCCGGGATTGCCAACTGGGAACCGGCCCACCGCTCCTGAACAGAGGCACACCCCAATGGTTGGGGTGTATCGAAAGGAGCCCTTGTGGCTGATCCCATTTCCGTGTCCGGACCCGTGTCAGGGACCGACAAGACACTGACCTTCGAAACGGGCAAGTTTGCCCCCCAGTCGATGGGTGCCGTCGTGGCATCGCTCGGCGGGACGAAGGTCCTGACCACCGCCAACGCCGCCAAGAAGGTGCGCGAGGGCATGGACTTCTTCCCACTGACGGTCGACGTCGAGGAGCGGGCGTACGCCGCCGGCAAGATCCCCGGCTCGTTCTTCCGTCGTGAGGGTCGTCCGACCGAGGACGCGATCCTCACCTGCCGCCTGACCGACCGGCCGCTGCGCCCGTCGTTCCCCGACGGTTTCCGCAACGAGACCCAGGTCGTCACCACGGTGATCGGCGCCGACCAGCAGAACCAACACGACGTGCTGTCGATCAACGCGGCCTCCGCCGCGCTGATGATCTCGGGGATCCCGTTCGAGGGTCCGATCGGCACCGTCCGGATGGCCTACAGCCAAGACGGCGAGTGGATTCCCCACCCGACGTACGAGGAGGCCGAGAACGGCACCTTCGAGATCGTGATCGCCGGCCGCGAGCTCGACGACGGTGACATCGCCGTGATGATGGTCGAAGCCGGCGGGTCCGAGAACGCGTTCTACTTCTACGAGGACGGTGCCAAGAAGGTCACCGAGGACGTCCTCGCCGACGGTCTCGAGGCCTGCAAGGTCTGGATCAAGGAATCGATCGCCCTGCAGCGCCAGCTGGTCGCTTCGGTGATCGCGACCCACGGGCCGATCGAGCCGATGTCGTGGACACCGGTCCTCGACTACACCCCCGAGGTGTTCGCCGCCGTCGAGCGCGTCGCATCGGAGAAGATGGCGCCCGCCATCCGGATCAGCGCCAAGGCCGAGCGCAACGCGGCGACCGACGAGGTCGCCGACTTCGCCATCGCCGAGCTGTGCGGCGAGGACGGCGAGTTCCCCGGCCAGGAGAAGATGGTCAAGGAAGCCGTCCGCTCGCTGATGAAGCAGCTGGTCCGCCGCCGGGTGATCGACGAGGGTGTGCGGATCGACGGGCGAGGCCCGGCCGATCTGCGCGAGGTCACCGCCGAGGTCGGCGTCCTGCCGACCGCCCACGGCTCGGCGCTGTTCCAGCGTGGCGAGACGCAGGTGATGAACGTCGTCACGCTGGCGATGCCGCGCATGAACCAGATGATCGACTCGTTGTCGCCCCACGACACCAAGCGCTACCTGCACCACTACAACATGCCGCCGTGGGCCAACGGCGAGACCGGCCGTGTCGGTTCGCCGAAGCGCCGCGAGATCGGCCACGGCGCCCTCGCCGCCCGCGCCGTGCTCCCGGTGATCCCGAACCAGGAGGACTTCGCGTACACGCTGCGCCTCGTCTCGGAGGTCATGTCGTCCAACGGTTCGACGTCGATGGCGTCGGTCTGCGCGTCGAGCCTGGCGCTGATGGATGCCGGCGTGCCGGTCCGCAGTGCCGTCTCCGGCATCGCGATGGGCTTGATCTACGAGGACGGCAACTACCTCGCGCTGACCGACATCCTCGGCGCCGAGGATGCGATGGGCGACATGGACTTCAAGGTGGCCGGCACGGAGGACGCGATCACCGCCCTCCAGCTCGACACCAAGATCGACGGGATCCCCGCCGACGTGCTGTCCAAGGCGCTGGCCCAGGCCCGCGACGCCCGCCTGGCGATCCTCGAGGTCATGAACGCGGCGATCCCCGAATCCCGACCCGAAGTGGCCGAGACCGCTCCGAAGATCACCACGATCCACATCCCGCTCGACAAGGTCGGCGAGGTGATCGGCCCCAAGGGCAAGGTCATCAACACGATCCAGTCCGAGACGGGCGCCGACATCGGCGTCGACGACGACGGTGCCCAGGGCATCGTCACGATCGGCGCGGTCGAATCGTGGCGGATGGAGGAGGCCAAGGCAGCGATCCTGGCGATCGTCGACCCGCCCAAGGCCGAGCTCGGCAAGGTCTACATGGGCCGAGTCGTCAACATCACCAAGTTCGGTGCGTTCGTCAACATCCTGCCCGGCCGTGATGGTCTGGTCCACATCTCCAAGCTCGGCGGCGGCAAGCGGATCAACTCCGTGGAGGACGTGCTCGAGCTCGGCCAGGAGATCGAGGTGCGCGTCGACGAGATCGACGACAAGGGCAAGGTCAGCCTCCTGCCGACCGGCGATGGCGCCGCTTCCGGAAACGGCGGCGACGCCGCTCCGGCTCGTTCGCCACGGTCGTCGTCACCGCGATCGTCCGATTCGTCGTCCGATCAGCGGTCCGACGACGGCGCCGCACCGGCGGCGTCGGGTTCCACCGACGTGATCGAGGTCAGCTTCGAGGACAGCTTCGACGCTGAGCTCGCGGCCGAGCTCGGCGACCTCGGCCCCAAGGTCGAGCGCACCGGCGGCGGTGGCGGCGGTGGCGAACGCCGAGGCGGTGGCGGTGGCCGTCGGCGTCATCGCTGAGCACGCAGTCTGACATGACGAGGGTCGGGGTCAGCGGGGCCGCAGGGCGGATGGGTCGAACCGTCTGCGCTGCGGTGGCCGCCGACCCCGATCTCTCGTTGGTGGCCGCGGTCGACCCGCACGGCTCGGGGGAGGAGATCGCCGGCGTGACCGTCGCCCCCCAACTGCACGCCTTCGCCGACGCGGCCTGCGACGTCGTCGTCGACTTCACGGTCGCCGACGCAGCCCGCACCACGCTGCCGTGGCTCGGCATGCACGGCATGCATGCGGTGGTCGGCACGACCGGGTTCACCGACACCGACATGGCCCTGTTCGAGGCGACGTTCGGCGGCAACGGTCCGAACTGCGTCATCGCCCCGAACTTCGCGATCTCCGCGGTGCTGATGATGCGGTTCGCGGCGATGGCCGCACCGTTCTTCGACACCGCCGAGATCGTCGAGTACCACCACGACCGCAAGATCGACGCACCATCGGGTACCGCGATCAAGACCGCCGAGGCGATGGCGGACGCGCGCGACCGGGACTTCGATCCCGATCCGACCGAGCACGAGGTGTACCAGGGCGCACGCGGGGGCGCCGGCCCTCGTAACATCAGGGTCCACGGAGTCCGGATGCGCGGGATGGTCGCCCACCAGGAGGTCATCCTCGGCGCGACGGGCCAGACGCTGACGATCCGCCAGGACAGCTACGACCGTGACAGCTTCATGCCCGGCGTGCTCCTCGCCTGCAAGCGCATCGCCGACACGCCGGGGCTGTCGCGGTCACTCGACCGCTTCCTGGACTGACCTCGCTGCGTGCGGCCGGCTCGCGGCGTGGTCTCCCCGCTCCGAGCCGTTGTGGGGCTTCGCGCGTTTCCGGAGTCGGGCCGGCGCTCTGTGAGCTGTGCACCGCCGCTGAGCGGGCGGCCGTCGGCGGCTCAGAGCGCGCCGAGCGCAGCGTCGTAGTCGGGTTCTTGCGCGATCTCGGGAACCAGCTCGGTGTGCCTGACCGTGCCGTCGGGGCCGACGACGACGACGGCGCGCGCCAGCACCCCGGCGAGCTTGCCGTCGACGAGGTCGACGCCGTAGTCGGCGCCGAATCCGGAGCGGAACGTCGAGGCGGTCTTCACGTTCTCGATGCCCTCGGCGCCGCAGAACCGGCCTGCGGCGAACGGGAGGTCGGCCGACACGCAGAGGACGACGGTGTCGTCCAGACCGGCGGCGCGCTCGTTGAACGTGCGGACGCTGGTCGCGCACGTCGGGGTGTCGATGCTCGGGAAGATGTTGAGCACGACGTTCTTGCCGGCGAGATCCGCCGACGAGACGTCGCCCAGGTCGGATCCGGTCAGGGTGAACGCGGGCGCTGCCGAACCCACCGAGGGGAGTTCGCCGGACGTGTGGACGGGGTTGCCCCCGAGGGTGACTTCAGCCATAGCCGTGATTGTTATCAGGCAATCCGGCCGGCGTCACATCCGGCGGCTCACGTGGAGCGGAGGTTGCGGAAGTTGACGAGCACGACGACGGCGATCGAGATCCCGACCGCCCACCACTGGTACCGCGCGATCCACTCGAGGAAGTCGACGAGTTGGGTTTCGAACGTGCGCGCCAGCCACCACATCGCGGCCAGCCGACCGGCGATGCCGATCGTCAGGAGCGCGATCAGCTTGGCC
This sequence comes from Ilumatobacteraceae bacterium, assembly GCA_963825565.1. Lineage (GTDB taxonomy): Bacteria > Actinomycetota > Acidimicrobiia > Acidimicrobiales > Ilumatobacteraceae > JBFGCT01. Next base: position 112,127 of record CAWGTW010000007.1, on the reverse strand, counting down.
GGGGGCGTGCGGTGGACGCCGCTGAGCGCGGCGACGATGTTCGAGCCGACGAAGAACGGCACGATCGCCCACTGCGCCTTCTCGAAGCCGCGGTTGAAGACATCGATCGACTCCTGGGTCACGCCGAGGTACTTGCGGAACCAGCCGACGGCGACATCGCGGTAGCCGCGGCCGATCATGTGACACACGAAGAACGCCACCGAGATCCGGACGTAGGCGATCGCCACGAAGGACAGGAGCGGGACGCCGGCCGCCAGCGACAGTGCGAGGTAGCGGTTGCGCGACGACAGCAGCAGCAGGCCTTCGGGATTGGTGCTGACCCACCGCGCCCAGACCGCGTTGGCGATGTTGGTGCAGACGACGAGCGCGACGAACGCCGCGAGGGCGACCGGTGCCCACCAGGGGCGGACGTGTTCGGGTTCCTCGACGTCGGTGGTGACGATCTCGCTCTCCAAGCCCCCGACGGTACCGCCTTCCGGCCGTCTCCTACCCCCACCCGTCTTGCGTCGGGGTTCTGGCAACCCATGCGGTCACGATCGCGACGCGATCGGGTGATCGCTGTCGGCGGTGCGCTACGTTCGGCAGCCATGAAGGGTCTGATGCAGGACACACCGCTGGCCATCCCGCACCTGTTCGATCGAGCGGAGAAGTACTTCGGGCACAAGGAGATCGTCACGGCGACCGGCGCCGGCCTCGAGCGCACGAACTACGCCGACTGGGCGGCTCGCACCCGCAGGCTCGGCGGCGTGCTCGACCGGCTCGGGATCTCCGAATCGGGTCGCGTGGGGACGTTCGCGTGGAACACCGCCCGCCACCTCGAGCTGTACTTCGCCGCGCCGTGCACCGGGCGCGTGCTGCACACGCTCAACATCCGGCTGTTCCCCGAGCAGCTCACCTACATCGTCAACCACGCCGACGACGAGGTGATCTTCGTCGACCGGTCGCTGCTCGCCCTGCTCGCCCCGCTGCTGCCGACGTTCGAGCGGGTCAAGCACCTGGTGATGATGGACGACGGCAAGGGCGACATCCCCGACGACCTCAACGGCCACACCCTGCTCGACTACGAGGAGCTGCTCGCCGCCGCCGACCCCGTCGACTTCGACGTCACCGACGAGAACCGGGCGGCGAGCATGTGTTACACGAGCGGTACGACCGGCAACCCGAAGGGCGTCGTCTACAGCCACCGGTCGACGTTCCTCCACACGATGGGGGCGATGACCGTCGACAACCTCGGCACCCGCGAGTCCGACGTGATCCTGCCGGTGGTGCCGATGTTCCACGCCAACGCCTGGGGCCTCGCGCATGCCGCGGTCGCGTCCGGCGCCTCGCTGGTGATGCCCGGTCCCGACCTGTCGGGTCCAGCGCTGGCCAAGCTGATCGTCGACGAGAAGGTGACCGTCGCCGCCGGGGTCCCGACGATCTGGATGGCGGTGCTCCCCGAGCTGAAGGGCAAGGACACGTCGTCGCTTCGGGCGATCCCGTGCGGCGGGTCGGCAGTGCCCAAGGCGCTGTCGGAGGCGTACCGCGAGCAGACCGGTCTGCCGATCCTGCAGGCCTGGGGGATGACCGAGACCAGCCCGATCGCCTCGGTCTGCCATCTCGACATCGACCAGAAGTCGCTGCCGCTCGACGAGCAGGCCGAGCTGCGGACCCAGGTCGGCCGGATCGTGTTCGGCGTCGAGGCGCGGGTGGTCGAGCCGGACACCGCCGACGAGGTGCCGTGGGACGGCGAATCGAGCGGGGAGCTCCAGTGCCGGGGCAACTGGATCGCAGCGACGTACTACGACGACGAGCGGGCCGGCGACAGCTTCACCGCCGACGGCTGGCTGCGCACCGGCGACGTCGCCACCGTCGACGGGCGTGGTCGCATCCGGCTGGTCGATCGCACCAAGGACCTGATCAAGTCCGGCGGCGAGTGGATCAGCTCGGTCGAGCTCGAGAACGAGATCATGGCCCACCCGCAGGTCGCAGAAGCGGCGGTCATCGGTGTCCCCCACCCGAAGTGGGGCGAGGCGGCACTGGCGTGTGTCGTCAAGGCCGACGGCGCGGAGCTGAGCGAGCAGGACGTGCTCGACTACCTCGACGGCAAGATCGCCAAGTGGCAGATGCCCAAGGGTGTCGTGTGGATCGACGAGGTCCCCAAGACCAGCGTCGGGAAGTTCTCCAAGAAGACGCTGCGCGACCAGTTCGCGTCGCACCTGATGGACACGTGAGCGGCGCAGCTGGGCGGCTGTCGGCGGTCGCCGCCGCAGCCGTCGCGATGATCGCCGTCCTGACGGCCTGCGGCCCCGACGGTCCCGACGTGTACTCGGAGCCGGCGAGCGCGGCGCCCGCGCAATCCCGCCCGCTGCGGACGCTGCCGCCGACGACGGTCGCCGAGCCCGACGCGCCGCCACCCGAGACGTACCCGGCGAACGGTGAGACCGTGCAAGTCCGCTCGCTCGACAACTCGTTCCGGCCCGAGGACCTCGAGATCCAGGCCGGTACCGAGGTGCTCTGGACCAACAACGGTCGCAACGAACACAACGTCCTGCCGGTCGACGACGCCCAGACGTGGGGGGTCCCGACCGAGGAGTTCCTGCCCGGCGACGAGTACCGACTCGTGTTCGATACGCCCGGTGTGTTCGCGTACTACTGCTCGATCCACGGCACGAAGGAAGCTGGCATGATCGGCACGGTGATCGTGTCGGCGCCCGGCCGATGACACGCAAGGGGGAGATGAGGATGAGAAGGTTCGCGATCGCAGTGGTGGTCGGCCTGGTGGCCGCGGGGTGCGGCAGCAGCGGCGACTCGTCGCCGGCGACCGACGCACCGGTCCAGACCGAGTCACCGGCAGAGACCGACGCGCCCACGGAGACCGAGGCACCGGTCACGACCGACGCGCCGCCGGAGACCGACGCACCGGTCGAGACCGAGGCCGCTGGTCCGAACGACGACGGGGTCCTCGAGGTGCCCGCCGAGTACGACACCATCCAGTCCGCCGTCGATGCCGCCGGGTCGGGCGATCTCGTGTTGATCTCGCCGGGGGTCTACAACGAGGCGGTCAACGTCGTCACCGACGGGGTTGTGATCCGCGGTCTCGAGCGGGAAGGCGTCGTGCTCGACGGGGAGTTCGAACTCGACAACGGCATCCGGGTGCTCGGAGCCAAGGGCGTCGTGGTCGAGAACCTGACCGCTCAGAACTACACCAACAACGGCGTCTTCTTCACGGGCGCGGAGGGGTACCGCGTGTCGTACGTGACCGCGTACCGCAACGGCGACTACGGGATCTACGGCTTCGACGCCGTCAAGGGTGTCATCGAGCACAGCTACGGTGCCGGCAGCCCTGACGCCGGGTTCTACATCGGACAGTGCTACCCGTGCGACTCGCTGCTCGACGACGTGCTCGCCGAGCACAACGGGCTCGGCTACTCGGGGACGAACTCCGGCGGCAACCTGCTGATCGTCAACTCGACGTTCCGCAACAACCGGGCCGGGATCGTGCCGAACTCCGGCAGCTACGAGCTGTGCTACCCCGAGCGGGAGACGACGATCGTCGGCAACATCGTGCACAGCAACAACCAGCCCGACACCCCTGCGATCGACGTCGCGCTGCTGGCGATGGGCAACGGCATCCTCGCCCCCGGCGGGATCCGCAACCGGATCGAACGGAACCTCGTGTTCGACCACGATCGCACCGGCATCGGTCTCGTGCCGTTCCTCGAGGAAGGCCCGAACGACGACCTCACCACGCCGGACGAGTGGGAGGTGCCGTGCGAGATCGCCCGCGACGAGCCGTTGGCCGAGGAGATCCCCGACGTCCTGCTCTGGGACGCACAGGACAACGTCGTGCGCGGCAACGTGGTGAGCGACAGCCGCACCGCCGACCTCGGCCAGGCCGGCGTCGGCATCCCGACCGCCGATCTCGGCAACTGCTGGGAGGGGAACACGTTCGAGACGTCGGCGCCGGCCGGGCTCGAGGCGTTGGCGCCGTGCACCGGTGAGGGGTCCGGCGACTGGGAGGCGAACCCGCTCGACGTGTTCGCCTGGCTCTCCGAGGTGGCGACCAGGCCGCCGCCGGTCGACTACCAGATCGCCGAGCTCCCGCCGATCCCCGATCTCGAGGACATGCCCGACGCCGCGACGGCACCGGCCGAACCCGCGATCGACCTCTCGTTCTCGGTCGACGTCGACGCGATCACCGTCCCCGCCAAGCCGACCGGCGCCGGCTGAGGTCCGCACTCGGCACCGTCCGGCTCATGCCCGATCGTCGTCGCAACCGACCGAGCCGCGCCGTCGGGCTCGCCGTCGCGTGCGCGACGTTGCTGGCGGCGTGCAGCGCCGAAGCCGGTGGGCCGTCGGCCGACCCGGACCCGCACCGGCGCGGCCCGCAGGGCCGGGTCGCGCAGTTCGTCGTGCACTGCGCGCCGAGCCACGTCGCGTTCGACGACCCGATCGTGCTGCCGTGGCAGCCCGGCCAGAGTCATCAACACCAGTTCTTCGGCAACGCGGCCGTCGACAGCGACCCGGGATACGGGCGCGTGGTCGGCGCCCCGACCTCGTGTGACCAGCGGCTCGACACCGCGTCGTACTGGGCGCCGACGTTGCTCGACGAGGGCGGCCGGCGGATCGAGTCGGTTGGTCTGACCGCGTACTACCGGCCCGGCCGCGGCGTGGCGCCGGAGGACGTCGAGGCGTATCCGGCCGGCTTCATGATGATCGGGGGGAACTCGGCAGGCGGCGAGGCGCAGCCCACCGACATCGTCGCCTGGTCGTGCGGCGCCGGGAGCGCCCGGGAGCCCCGGCCGATCCAGTGCGGCGACGGGTCGACCCTGCGGATGATCGTGACGTTCCCCGACTGCTGGGACGGCGAGCGCCTGACCGGCTTCGGGTCGTCGGCCCACGTCCGCTACAGCGACGACGGCTGCCCCGAGGGGTACCCGGTCGCGCTGCCGCAGCTGACGATCGGCATCGATTACCCCCCGGTTGCCCCGGAGGGCCTGACGCTCAGCTCTGGCCCGGTCGAGACCGCGCACGCCGACTTCTGGAACGTCTGGGACCAGGACAAGCTCGAGGGTGAGGTGGCGATGTGCCTCAACCGCGACCTCGTCTGCGGCGTCACCGGCTGACCGACACGCGGACGGCGCCCGCCCGCTCCGCCGGTCACCATGGGGCCGCGCCTGGTCGAGCGGCGCGGGCCGGCCTCCGTCCGGCGGGGATCGATGCCGGGCGGCGGAGACGTCCTCGATGGACGTCCCTCGTCGACAACCGCGGCCGCGCTCGGTTCTGTCATTCCGAGTGAACTATGTTCCCCTTGACCGTCATCACGTCCGGCGCTCATAGTGAGTTCATGCCGGGGATTGCCACGCAGTTCGTGATTCTTGAGCGGGTGATCAACCGGATGTCCGCATCCGGCGATGCCGCGCTTCAAGATGCGGCAACCGTGATCACGGACAACCTTGGATATGCGTATCTCGGTGCCGTCGGCCCGGCGCTGGCCGACTTCATTCCGTCCGATCCACCGGCGTCAAGCGGCCCCTCAATCCCGTCGAGCCCGTACACGTCATTGTGGGCGCAGGTGCTCGCCATCGCCGGGGGGGACGGGACGGCAACCGACCCGGGGGCGCTCCACGTCATCGGGGAGTTCACCAGGATTCTCGACCGACTCGACGTCATCGTGGCCGACGAGGACCTCGGCGCGCTGATCGACCTGCGGGACAGCGGCGACGCGGCGGCGATCGAGACGCTGGCGACGCAGCTGAAGACGGTGATCGACGGTCTACTCCCGCGGGTTGCGGCCATCGGCGCGGCGATCGTGTCGGGGATGCGCCCAGGTGTCAACGCCGGCGTCGGCAACTCGACGCCCCCGCCGCTGATGTGGACGGCGCGAGAATGGCTTCATTGGAAACATCCTGGCCGCTTTGCCGACAGCCTGATGATCGAAGCAAAGAACAGTGGGGATGAGCGTTTTCTTGCGTACGCCTACGGGTATCTGTGCTCGTTTGCCGGATGTGTCGTCGTCAATCCCTTCGTGAATTCAACGATCGGCGCGAGCTACCGGCAGCAGTGGTGGCGGACCAGGTGGGTGTTCAACTACATCGATGCATGGGTCCACGGCGCGTATGCGACCCCGGCGACGATGAGCGGCGACACCCCGAGCCCGCCGTACGCGCAGTGGGTCCCGCTGTGCGACGCAGAGCTCCACAAACGGATCGAGCTCGTCTCGATCGATCCGGTCGCCATCATGGCCGGGCTGCGCAGGGGCGACCCGTTCCCAGCCGTGCTGCCGGACGACTTCGCCGAGTTCTGGATCACGTCGTGGAACGCGGCCTACGGCGCGGTGCCGTTGAGCAAGTTCCAGAAGGGCGCACTCAACGGCGCCTACCTGATGACGTACATGAAGCTCTGGTTCCAGACGAGCGGGCAGGTGATCGGCTGTCCCACGCAGCTCGGTGCACCACCGGGGGACTGCGGTGGTGCACCGTCGTGGGTCGACCCGAACGTGCCCGGCGACGCCGGCGGCGCACAGGGTCCGTCGGTGCCCGAACCCGAATCGGATCCTGACGTCGGCGAGATCGTGACCGGGATCATCCTCGCCCTCCTCGGAGTGGCTGCCTTCCTCGCCGGTGGTTGGGTCGCTGGCGCGGCAGCCGTCGCTGCGGGAATTGCGCTCGTGATCGACGGCGCGACCGAGATCAACTGGGCCAAGCTCCGCTGCGATCTGTACTGGCTGCGGCAGTACCTGAACAACGGGCTGCGGGCATTGCACGATCTGCTCACCCTCGGTGGCTTCAGCCATCCGTACCCGTCCGAGCTCGCGCTGGACACGACGACGACCACGCTCATGGGGATCCCGTATACGTACGACTCCGGCAAGCGCCTGACCAGGTCGCGCCGGCTGTTCCCGGAGAACCTGATCGGCGAGTTGCATGACGAACCGAGTGGTGACTTCCCGTCGAAGCCGTCGAGCGGATCGCTCGGTACCTGGGTGCAGGTCCCGACGGCTGCCAATCCGGGCATCGAACAGCCCGAGACGACCGCGTACCTGGTCGAGCGGTACCCGTCGTACGTGATCGACGACGACGTCGACAACCCGGTCACGGGTGACACCGACGTCAAGTCCGGCGCCGCCTGGCCACCGGGTGTCCGGCTGCGACCGGGTTCCAACGTGCCCGTGACGTTCGGCAACGCCGTCGACAATGCCGTCGACCTGATCCTCAACGCCGGCGCCGGCCTGCCGGATTGGAACCTCGACGCCGACCGTGGTCTGGCGTCGCTCACCTGGCAGTTCGTCGCTTCCACCTATACCGACCCCGTGCACATCGAAGAGGAGCCGTGATGGCGTCCGATGGCGCGATGGGGCGCCGTGACCCCGACGGCTCGCACGATGACCGTCCGGGCCGCGGTGGGCGGGGCGGATCGAGAGCCCGACGACCGGGAGCCGGTCCGGCCGGAGGACATCGAGGAGTACGACCGGCGTCGAGCCGAGGAGACGGAGCGTTGGCGCAAGGAGTACGAGCAGCTTCTCCGGCGGCGCGGCCGTCACGGCCACGCCCCCGGTGAGGGTGGTGAGGAACCGCAGGACGGCCACGACGACCCTGACGTTCCGCCGGTCAGCCCGTTCCTGCTGATCCGCCACGCGCTGACCGACATCGGGGCGCGCCCGATCCCGTCGGGCACCAACTTCTGGATGTCGCCTGACATCTGGGTGCAGTCATCGGACCCCTCGGGCAATCCGGTCGCTGGGGAGGAGAACACGATCGTCGCCCGGGTCTTCAACCTCGGCGCGTTCCAAGCTCAGCCGGTCCAGGTGGACTTCTACTGGGGTGACCCGTCCGTCGGCTTGTCGCCCGGCATGATGAACCACATCGGGACCGCGTGGGTCGATGTGCCCAGCCTGACCTCGGTCGATGTGCCGTGCCCGACGCCGTGGGTCCCGGTGATGGTCAACAACGGGCACGAATGCGCAATGGTGAACTGTTCGAACTGGCTGCTCGACCCGATCATCGCCCCCTTCAACCCCGTCGCGGACCGGCACGTCGGGCAGCGGAACCTCCACGTGGTCGCCGGTGCGGCGGCGACCTCCTCGGAGTTCGTCCTGAAGATCAACAACGTCCTTCCGTTCCGGATCGCCGGGACGATCGAGGCTGAGATCCACTGGCTGACGATGACCGACAAGCTGGAGCCGGCGCTGATCGGCGCGGCGGCGGCCTCGTTCACGTCGATGGAGACGCTCCGGCCGCAGGCGATGATGAAGACGTACCCGCGAGGGACGCTCGCCCATCGCATGGCGGTGGCAGCGGCGCGTCGTGAACGTCGGTATGGCGTCGAGCCGCAGGCCGCGTTCGCACTCGGCGACGACCGGCCCGGCGCGTTCAGGATCCATGCCGCCCTCACCGGTGAGGGTGGTGCCATCGAGGGGGGACCCGATGGCGAGTTCGCCGGCCGGATGATCGATGACGCCTCGAAGGTCGTTCGCAATCAGCGCGCGGGGCGCGTCGAACACCTCACCGACTACGAGCTCGAGAAGTCGAGCTTCGAGACGCTCGCGGTGACGATCGAGGCGCCGCCGGACCTCGGAAGCCTTGACGTCGTCGTGGTGGACATCGTCCAGCGGGCCGGCGACCTCACGTTCGGCGGGTACACGATCGTTTTCGCGCCGCCCATCTCAGATTCCCGACGGAACGGAGCACACATGACAGCGTCTGACAAGTCCTCTCGCGACCTCAGAGACCTCGTGATCGACGAGGTCGACGATGCCCGCGACATCTACGACCTCGCACGGCAGCTCGCCGAGTACCTCCCGATCGAATCGTTCGAGGCACTGGTGAAGGCCACCGAGGGCCGGATGTTGAAGTTCCGTGACGCCGAGTTCGACGTCGTCTCTCTCGAAGGGCTCGTACCGTCGATCGTGTTCCCCGTGCTCAGCGAACGTGCGCTCGTCGAACGGCTCGGCGAGATGGTGCGGGTCGCTCCAGCCCACCTCGGGGTCGATATCGACTCCGAGGGCGGTGCCCGCCGTCTGTTGCGGGCACGCGGACAGATCGCCCCGGGCATCGGCCTGCCGTCGAGGCAAGCGACTGCGACGCTCGCGATGCGTGCGCCGACCGAACCGATCGCGGATCCCCGCGACCAGCCGAAATGATCAGGACCGACAGGAAGGACGCCAACCCATGTCACTTATCGGAGGTGTGATCCGCAGATCGGACACCCACGTTCCGCTGGTCTTCGCCAACGCGTGTCTCACCGGAAGCTTCAACTGTGCGTCGACCGACGGCAACGGCATCTGGAACGCCGACTGGGGCTACGAGGGGGTCAACGTCACCTGCTCGGCCGGCGCTGGATTCCACAACAAGTCGGTCAACTTCACGAGCGCGGACATCGCGTACTACCCGGCGTACGGGATCAACGGATATTGGAAGATCGTCGAGCTCGACCCCCAGCCGATCCCGCCGACGAGCTGCTTCACCGGAGGTACCGAGATCACCCTGGGCGACGGATCGTCGCGTCCGATCGAGGAGATCCGCGTCGGCGACCGCGTTCTCGGCAGCGAGGGCACGGTCAACGCGGTCCTCGGCATCGAGACACCCGATCTCGGCGCCCGGCGGTTGTACTCGCTCAACGGGTGTGATCCGTTCGTGACCGGAGAGCATCCCTTCCTCACCGAGACCGGATGGCGCTGCATCGACACCGACGCGCTGCGAGCCGAGGGCTCGGCGCTCGAGGTGGCGCCGCTCAGCGTCGGGGATCGGGTGGTCTCGCTCAGCGCGGTCAAGGTGTTGACCGGAGCCGCCGGTGATGTCGCGTCGCCTCTGCTCGTCGCACAGCCGCTGCACGCCATCGCCGCGTCGTACGCCGACCCCGGCACGACGGTCTACAACCTCCTGCTCGACGGCGATCACACGTACGTCGCCAACGGCTTCGTGGTGCACAACAAGGGCTCGCACTAGCCCGCCGATCCTCGGCGGGGGTCCTCGATGGATGTGCTGCAGCTCGACACCGACGCCCTGAAACGGCGTCAACTCGTCGCCCTCGTCGAGGCGACACCGGAGTCGTTCGAGGGTCGCGAGCGTCGGCTGCGAGAGGGGGTCGTCGAGGCGCTGTCCATCCTGGACGGTGTCGTCGGCGGATCGACCGATCTCCGTCGGATGGTCGACGAGGTCGTCGCCATCGGCCGGACCGACGATCGATACGCGTTCCTCGACGCCATTCCCGATGCGCCGGTGCTCTCGATGAGTCGGGCGGTGGCGCTCGAGCGGGCGGTGTTCGGGGACTCGACACACGAGGTGGCGGAGATCTCCTTGCTGATGGGCATCTTCACCGTCTTGCTCGACGGTCTGCTCGACGAGGTTCCCCGCGACCTGCTGCCGGTGCGCCACTGGCTCGACCACGTGATGGAGCCGGCGAACTGGGGGGACGAACAAGGCGCCGCACCGGTGGCGGGGAGCCCGGTGGCCGACGCGGTGTGTTGGCTGGCGACCGCGGTGATCTCGAGGGTGACGCAGAGCCGGGGCTGGCTGGACGACCCGCTCGTCCGCGAACAGTTCGCGTCGGCCACGCGGGCGGCGTACGAGTCGGAGTTGGCGAGCGCGGATCTGTCGATGAGCGCCGGGGCGGAACCGGCGGTGATGCACGAGCACGTCCTCGCCAAGTCGACGTCGCCGATCTGGGCCGGCGCGCTCGTGCCCTTCTGCGTCCGCGGCTGGCCGGACGGCCTCGACCCCGACGAGTTCCGGTCGGTTGCCTGCCGAATCGGCGAGTTCGGCGGTTGGGTCGACGACGTCGTCGACGTCGCGGAGGATCTCCGCGCCGATCGTTGGAGTCAGGTGACGCTGGCGATTCAGCGGTGCGCGACCGAACTCGGGCTACCGCTCGGCGGCGATCCGCGGGCGACGTTGATCGCGATGTTGTCGTCTCCCGCGGTCGCCGATCATCTCGCCGGGCTGGGGGTCGATCGGCTGCGTGCGGTCGATCGCGGTCTCGCCGGACTACTCGGGGATCTCGACCACGTGAGGTCGGCCTTGGCGGACATGGCCTACGAGTGCCTCACGATCGGCATCGCCGATCCGCCGTCGTGAGGTGTGCTGTTGTCGGTTCCGGACCGGCCGGGGCGGCCGCAGCGATCACGTTGGCTGGACGCGGCCACACCGTCGTCGTGTGCGAGCGAGGCGCCCCGGGCAAGGACAAGGCGTGCGGTGATGCGTACCTCCCCGATGCCGTCGAGCTCCTTGCCCGGCTCGGTCTGACGGCCGAGCGCATCGGCGTTCCGGTGGCCGGCCGGTTCGACACGGTCGAGCTCTTCGAGGGGGACCGGCGGATCTGGGAAGCCGAGGTCGGAGCCGGCACCGGATTCGTTGCCCCCCGGGCAGTCGTCGACCAACAACTGCGCGACATCGTGTCCGGGTGGTGCGCGATCCGGTACGGCGCGACGGTTCGGGCGATCGACCGCGCCGACGGACGCTGGGAGCTGCGCGGTCCGGACGGGTCGGATCGAGCCGGGTTCGACGGTGTCATCATCGCGTCGGGTGCCGCACCGGCGCTGACCGCCGGGGTCGGTCTCTCCTCGTCGGCTGACGTGTGCCGATCGGTGAGCTGTTATGCCGAAGGGCCGGTGCCGGCGGCGCTGCGGTTCGTGTTCGGGTGTACGCCGTTCGCCGGCTACGGCTGGGTCTTCCCGCTCGAGGTGGGGCGGGCGAACGTCGGGGTGTGCGCACTGTCGCACCGCTCGCCCGACGTCCGCGCCACACTGCGCGCCTTTCTCCGCGACTCGGGCTTCGTCCCGGTCGGGCGCCCGAGGGCCGGGGCCGGACCGGCATGGTCGGGCCGTTGTGGGCGTTGGCACCGCGACGAGGGGCTGCTGACCTGTGGCGACGCGGCGGGACTCGTCGATCCGCTGACCGGCGAGGGGATTGGCCCGGCGCTCGAGAGCGGCGTCGAGGCAGGTTCGGCGATGAGCGATTTCTTCGATGGCGGACGCGCTCGCCAACCGCTCGATCGATACAGCCGCTGGATCGACACGACGTTCAGCAAGCGGTACGGACGAGATCCGGTCCGGCAAGTCTGGGAGCATCTCGTGGCCGGAGCAACACCGACGATCGTTCCGCGGGACGGGTCGACCTGTCTTCCGGCGCGGGGGTCAGAGGCGGCCGGCGTCGATGACGCGCCGGAGGAAGGCCTCGGTGCAGTCCTCGTGCGGGTCGCCGACGAGCTGGTCGGGCGGACCCGCCTCGAGGATCCGGCCCTGGTGCAGGAAGCAGACCGGATCGAGCGTCGAGGTGATCTCGTCGAGCAGCATCAGCTCGGGGTTCATCGCCAGGGACCGGCCGATCGCCAGCCGCTGCTGTTCTCGCCGGAGAGCCGGTCGGGGTAGGCGTCCGCTCGGGCGCCGAGGCCGAGCCGGACTCGGGTGTGTCGTCGAGCACCAAGGGGAACAACGCCGGCTCGCCGGTGGCGATCGTCAGCTCGCCGTCCTCGATCGTCTCCGAACACGGGTCGGCGGCGGCCGGCAGGATTCGTCAGTTGATGGAGCGGTTGATGGAGGACCTCCTCGTCGGGTTCACGCTGGCGACGAAACCACTGCCGTCGGCCGGCGATCCACCGCACCCCCGAGGCCCGGGTTGACAGTGAGACGGAAAGCGTCTTATCGTCTCACGGATGCACGGACGGACGACCCGGCGGACGGCGACGCCGACCGAGACCCGCGTGCTCGCGGCGGTCAAGACGTGTTGCGAACGTTGGGGCGTCGAGAAGGTCACGATCGACGACATCGCCAAGGAGAGCGGCATCTCGCGGGCCTCGCTGTACCGGATGTTCCCCGGGGGCAAGGAGGTCATCTTCGAGGCCCACCGGGTCCACGAGCTCGACCGCTTCTTCGCCACGCTGCTCGCCGAGGTCGCCGACACGGCCACCCTCGAGGACCTGCTCGCCCGAACCGTCTCGGTCGCCATCCGCGAGCTGCGCGCCGACGACCACCTCGCCCGGATGCTCGCCACCGAGCCCGGTGCCGTGCTGAGCGAGCTCACCGTCGACGGCCTCCCGCGGATCATCCGCGTTGCCACCGCCTACATGGTCCCGCTCGTCGATCCGTACCTGCCGCGCCGCCAGGCGCGCGACCTGATCGATGTCGTCGTCCGCCTCGTCATCTCCTACTTCCTCGCCCCGAGCGCCGACCTCGACCTCGCCGACGAGCGCGCCGCACGAGGGTTCATCGCCCCGTTCCTCCAGTTCTCCAACCTCCCCTCACCGACCACAGGAGCCTGATCCATGACCACGATCGACGACCCCCAGTCCACGACGAACGAAGCACTGCTCGGGCGCGCCGAGCTCGACGACCTCGAAGCGATCCTGTCCGTCGCCAACACCGACCCCGACGAGGTCGAACATGCGGTCAAGGACAACGCCGATGCGATCTTCACCTGGGACTACTCGCTCCAGCGTCCGCAGTTGCGCAAGCTGTACGAGAAGGCCAAGACCGGCCAGTGGAACGCGACGACCGACCTCGACTGGGACACCCCCGTCGACGTCGAGCGGGTCGTCTCCAGCGACCAGGTGGCGATCGCTGCCGGCATCGACCCGGGCCTCTACGACGACACGGTGATCGGCCACTGGGACGACAAGCAGTGGCTCGACTACGGCATCCAGAACCGCAAGTGGACGCTGTCGCAGTTCCTCCACGGCGAGCAGGGAGCGTTGCTGTGCACGGCCAAGATCACCGAGACCGTCCCGTGGTACGACGCCAAGCTGTACGCCTCGACACAGGTGGTCGACGAGGCCCGGCACGTCGAGGTGTTCGGCCGCTACCTCGACGAGAAGATGGGCGGCGGCTACCAGGTCAACGCCCACCTGCGGATGTTGCTCGACGACATCATCAACGACTCGCGGTGGGACATGACCTACCTCGGGATGCAGGTGATGGTCGAGGGGCTGGCGCTCGCAGCGTTCGGCTTCATGCATCAGATGACCGAGGAGCCGCTGCTCAAGAAGCTGCTGCGCTACGTGATGAGCGACGAGGCCCGCCACGTCGCCTTCGGCGTTCTGTCGCTGAAAGAGGTCTACGAGGGGATGACCGACGCCGAGATGAAGGACCGCCAGGAGTTCGCCTACGAGGCGGCCGTCCGGATGCGCGACCGGTTCCTCTCCCAGGAGGTCTGGGAGCGGATGGGCGTGGCCCCCAAGGACGTGCTGCCGATCGTGCTGCGCGACCCGACCCGCGAGCTGTTCCAGCAGATGCTGTTCTCCAAGATCGTCCCGAACTGCAAGAAGCTCGGCCTGCTCGACCGCAACGACAACTGGCTGCGCCTCCGGTTCGAGGAGATGGGCGTCATCCAGTTCGAGAACTGGGAGGACACCGGCGAGGAGTACATCAAGTTCGAGCTCGGCGCCGACGCTCCATCGCCGATGTCGGGCGGCTGATCGGTTCGCCGCCGTTCCGTTCGCATCGCCGGCCGGCCGGACTCGGCGGCCGCGCACCCGTCGGACCCCGCCCTTGAACATACAACTTGCAGACAAGTAACATGCAAGTATGGCACCGGCTGACTGGGACCCGGATCAGTACCGCAGGTTCGCCGCCGAGCGCGCCCAGCCGTTCCGCGACCTGGTCGGGCTGATCGCCGATCGCCGGCGGATCGAGCGCGTCGCCGACCTCGGATGTGGCACGGGCGAGCTGACCGCCGGCCTGGCCGAGGTGCTCGGCGCGACCGACGTCGTCGGCGTGGATTCGTCGCCGGCGATGCTCGAACGAGCGGCGGGCGACGTCGGCCCCGGGCTGCGCTTCGAGCGGGCGGACATCGGAACCTGGAGTGTGCCCGGCGGCTTCGACCTCGTGCTCGCCAACGCCAGCCTGCACTGGGTGGGCGACCACCCCGCCGTTCTCGGGCGGTGGGCCGCGTCGCTCCGGCAGCGCGGGCAGCTCGCGGTGCAGGTACCGGCCAACGCCGACCACCCGTCGCATCTCGTGTCGGTCGAGGTCGCGGCGACCGAGCCGTTCGCCTCCGCGCTTGGAGGGGTGCCGCCTCCCGACCCGGTCGTCGCGAACGTGCTCGCACCCGAGCGGTACGCCGAGCTCCTGCACGACCTCGGATTCGCCGAGCAGCACGTCCGCCTGCAGGTCTACGGCCACGTCCTCGATTCGACCGCCGACGTGGTCGAGTGGGTCAAGGGAACGAGCCTGACCAGGTTCTTTGCGGTGCTCCCGCCCGAGCTCCACCTCCGCTTCGTCGAGGCGTACACCGACCGGCTGCTGGCGCGGATCGGTGAACGGGCGCCCTACTTCTACCCGTTCAAGCGCATCCTGATGTGGGCCGCCCGCTGACCGGCCGAACACGCCGGCCGCCACCCGGCGCACCGCCAGCACCGGCGAGCCCGGCGGCCCTCCAGAAGCGGGCGCAGGTGCCGAAGAACACTCCGTGACAACTCCCAGCACCACACGGCGCGCAGTCGAGCGATTCCGTACCGTCCCGGGGGTGGACGACATCGAGCCGGCCGCCGACGAGCGCGGCGGGCGGCCATCTCCTCCGCCGCGCGGCGACCGCGCTGATCTCGGTCGCGCTCGTCGGAGCGATCGTCCTGCAGCGGGCGACGATCACGTCAGCGTTCGGCGAGCTCGGGCGGCTCGGTCGGGGCACGCTGCTCGCGCTCGTCGGGTTCGTCGTCGTCGATCGACTGGTGCGCGGGCTGATGATCCGCCGCGCCGTCGGCGGGCTGACCCGGGTCGAGGGGGTCGTGATGCACGACGTCGGCGCCGCGGCGAGCTACGGGCTGCCCGGCGGCGGCGTCGTCGGGACCGGCCTGCGGTACCACGTCGCACAGACGGCCAGCATCGACACCCCGACGTTCCTCGCCGGGCTCACCGCCTACGGCGTGGCGATCTCGGCGGCGACGTGGGTACTGCCGCTCAGCGTGCTCGGGCTGGAGATGGCCGCAGGCAGCGGCGGGCTGCTCGACGCGTCGATGATGGCGGTGTGCGCCGCAGTCCTCGCCGGGTCGTTGCTGTTCTGGTCGATCGTCATCCGGTCGGACCGGGTGCTCGCCCGGGCGGTGGCCCTCGGGGAGTGGGCGCAAGGGATCGTCGGCCGGCGGCGGCAGCGGGTTCGCGACTTCGACGTTCGTGCCGCACTCGACACGCTGCGCGAGCGGCTGCGGGCGGCGATCCCCAAGCTGCCCGTGCTCGTCGCCGGCGCGGTGCTGATGCAACTGATCGCCGCCGGCATCCTCCTCGTGACGCTGTACGGGCTGGGCGCGACCGCCGATCTCGGCATCCTCGAGTTCGCCCGGATCTTCTTCGTCACCCGCGTGATCAGCACCCTCGCGCCGACCCCCGGCGGGCTGGGAGTGGTCGAGGCGGGGATGACCGCCGGGATCGCCAGCGCCGGCGTTCCCGTCGCCGGCGCGGCAGCGGCGGTGCTCGTGTACCGCCTCGCGACGTACGTCGTGCCGATCATCAGCGGCGCGCTGTGCTGGCTCGTGTGGCGTCGGCGCCCGATCGCAACCCTGGCCCCGGTCGATCGGCGAACGGTGGGTACCCACGAAGTAATCGTCGCCTGAATCGAATACGGTGCAGGCTGTGAACTGCGCTCTGCCCACGCGTCCCGGTCGGTGTCCGACGCCGGTGCCGCCGCGGGCCGGTTGCGACCAAGGGGGTTCCTGATGGCACGATTCGGCCGAGTGCTGACGGCGATGGTGTCGCCGTTCGACGCCGAGGGTGAGCTCGACGTCGACGCCGCGGTCGCGCTGGCGACGTGGCTGGTCGAGCAGGGCAACGAGGGCCTGGTCGTCGCCGGCACCACCGGCGAGTCGCCGACGCTGACGACCGACGAGAAGCTGGCGCTGTTCGAGGCGGTCGCCGGCGCAGTGACCGTGCCGGTCATCGCCGGCACGACGGGCTCCAACACCGTCCAGGACATGAAGCTGACGGCGGCCGCGTCACGGTTGGGGATCGCCGGCATCCTCGCCGTCTGCCCGTACTACAGCCGGCCGTCGCAGGCGGGGCTCGACGCCCACTTCCGGGCGATCGCGTCGGCGACGGAGCTGCCGATCCTGCTGTACGACATTCCGGGCCGAACCGGCCGCAAGATCGCCAGCGGGACGCTGATCCGGTTGGGGAACGAGGTCGCCAACATCGTGGGGGTCAAGGACGCCGCCGGGAATCCCAGCGAGACGGCGATCGTCGGCTTCGACACCCCTGCCGATTTCGAGATCTACTCCGGCGACGACTCGATGACGCTCCCGCTGCTCGCGGTCGGCGCCGTCGGGCTGATCGGGGTGGCGACGCACTGGAGCGCACCGGATCACGTCGAGCTGTTCGACGCCTGGGGTCGCAACGACCTCAGCGCGGCGCAGAAGGTCAACGCCCGCCTCCTGGAGAGCTACGACTACGAGAGCGGCGAGTTCGCGCCGAACCCGATCCCGTCCAAGGCGATGATGCGCACGCTCGGCCACGCGGTCGGGCACTGCCGCCTGCCGATGGGTCCGACGCCACCGGGCCTCGAGGACGCCGCCCGGGGCGTCTACGACCGACTGGTCGCCGCCCGTGGCTGAGCGCAGCGCGAGCCCGCCCCCGGTCCGCATCGTCTTCCTCGGAGGACTCGGCGAGATCGGTCGGAACTGCATGGCGATCGAACAGGGCCATGCCGACGACCCCGACCGCACGATCCTGCTGATCGACTGCGGGCTGATGTTCCCCGACGCCGAACATGCACGGGATCGACCTGATCCTGCCCGACTTCACCTACCTGCGCGAGCACGCCCGGCAGATCAAGGCGCTCGTGCTCACGCACGGCCACGAGGACCACGTCGGTGCGATCCAGTACCTGCTGCGCGACGGCGACGGGATCGGCGACCTGCGCGACGAGCCGCTCCCGATCTACGGCGCGGCGCTGACGCTCGGGCTGGCGCGCAACCGGATCGACGAGGCCGGGCTGATGCCGAAGACCGACATGCGCCGCGTCGCCGACGGCGAGCGTCGTGGAGATCGGCACGCTCGGCATCGAGTTCATCCCGGTCACCCACTCGGTCCCGCACGCCCACTCGATCGCCATCCACACCGGGCAGGGCGTGGTGCTGCACTCCGGCGACTGGAAGCTCGACCTCACCCCGGTCGACGGCCGGCGCACCGACCTCGCCCGGATCGGCCAGCTCGCCAAGTCGCCGGGGATCCGGCTGCTGATGGGCGACTCGACCAACGCCGAGGAGCCCGGCTACGCGCCGAGCGAGACCAGCGTCGGCGGCGTGCTCAGCGCAGCTCTTCCACCGGTACCACGACCGACGGATCATCACCGCCAGCTTCGCCAGCCACCTGCACCGCATCCAGCAGATCGCCACGGCGGCGATCGAGGACGGTCGCAAGGTCGCCACGCTCGGGCTGAGCATGAAGAAGAACGTCCAGCTCGGCCTCGAGCTGGGCGTGCTCGACATCCCGGCGTCGTCGCTCGTCGACATCGAGGACATCGACCGGTACGAGCCGGGCGACGTGTGCATCATCTCGACCGGGTCGCAGGGTGAGCCGATGTCGGCGATGGGGCTGATGGCCCGCGGGGAGAACCGCTGGTTGAAGCTCGGCGAGCACGACGTCGTCGTCCTGTCGAGCCACGCCATCCCCGGCAACGAGGGCAACGTCAACAAGGTGATGGACGGCCTGCTGAGGCTCGGCGCCGACGTCGTCCACTCCGGGATCATGGACGTCCACGCCACCGGCCACGCCCAGGCCGACGACATCAAGACCTACCTGTCGATCGTCAACCCCGACTGGTTCGTGCCGATCCACGGCGAGTACCGGCACATGGTCGCCAACGCCCGCCTCGCCGAGGTGATGGGAGTCCCGCCGACCGCGTGTCGTGCTGTGCGAGGACGGCGACGTGATCGAGCTCGACGGCGACGGCCTGCAACCGATCGGGCGCGTCCCGTCCGGGTACCTCTACGTCGACGGGATCGTCGGCGACGTCGGTCAGGGCGTGCTGCGCGATCGCCAGAAGCTTGCCGAGGAGGGTGTCGTCGTCGTCGTCGTGACCGTCGACATCCAGACCGGCAAGGTGCTGGTCGGTCCGGAGATCATCACCCGTGGATGGGTGTACGCACCCGAGGCCGAGGACCTCCTCGACGAAGCGTGCGACGCGGTCGCCGATGCGGTCGAGCGGTCGCTGGCGAACGGCGTGCGCGACGTCGAAGCGCTCGAGCGTGACGTGCGCCGGGCGGCCGGCAAGTTCGTCAGCGAGCGGACGCGGCGCAAGCCGATGATCGTCCCCGTCGTCATGGAGGCGTAGCCGCCGTCGCAACCTCGTGACCTCGCCGCGCCGCCGTGCCCCGGCCGGAGGGTCCGCGCACCGCGTTCGACACGACGCCTCGATGCGGAGCGCCAACGGCGCAGGCGGTCGTCGAGCGGCCGCTCGTCAGGCCTCCAGTCGCCGGTACCAGGACGCGAAGTTCCCCCTCCGAAGCGAACGCCACTTGTGGCGGTCGGCGGGTCGCGCGTGTTCGATGGATCGCAGGCTACGAACGTCCTGGTCAGCGGGTCGTGGGGTGAGCGTTGCACCCCGCTGCGATCATGGTGGGTACCGACTCCCCCGGTCGTTGGTCTCGAGTTCGATCGGGAGGTGAACATCGTGAGTGCAGGGCCGGCTCCGGAGCGGGGCGAGTCCGTCGATTCGCCGAGCGTCGGCCCGCCTGGCTGTTCGCAGGGCGGCCCGGTGCCGGGGGCGTCGTCGATGGCCACGTGGTTGTCGAACGCGGTGACCTCGCGGCGGCATTCCACCGTGGTGAGGTCACGGGCGGCCGCAACGTGCCCCGGATCATCGTCACGATGATCCTCGACGAGCTGCAGTCACGCGTCGTCGTCGGACGGGACGCGTTCAGCGGTGAGGTCGTCACGTCCGCTGAGATCGACCGGTTGTGCTGCGATGCGGTCATCCACCGGTGCGTCGCCGACCAGACGGGCGCGATCCTGAACTTCGGACGCGGTCGGCGCACCGCGTCGCCCCAGCAGTTTCTGGCGCTGGTCGCCCGCGACCGCGGTTGCCGACAACCAGGCTGCGATCGGCCACCGCAGTGGTTCGAGGCCCATCATCTCCGACCATTCGCAGCCCGGGGCGGGCTCACCAATCTGGACGAGATGGCGCTGCTCTGCCATCACCACCACCACCTGCTCCACGGAGGTGGTGGGCGATGTCGGGCGACCCAACCCACCTCGTGTTCACCGCCCCGATGGCCACCAGCACCACAGTCTGGTCCCCCGACACGCCACGACGAGCGCCGCATGACGATCACCGGCAACGCTGTGTACCTCGCGTACCTCGCGTACCTCGCGTACCTCGTCGCGCCCCGCGGCCGGTGATCGGTCCGGCGACACTCCACTCGACGTCGTGCCACGACCGACAGCACCTTGACAACCGAACGGCCGAGCGCGGCAGTGGTCGGGCGCCGGGTCCGGTGGGCGACCGCTACCCGAGCGGCGGGCGCGGCTGCTTGACTCGGTGCGATGCAAACGGTGATTCGTTCGCCCCGTCCACGGTCGGCGCCGTCCAGGCGGGTGCGTGCCGCCCTCGTGCTGCTGGTGTGCGGGGTGCTCGTCGCGTGCGGCGGTGACGGCGGCGTCGGCGTCGGCGGTGAGGGTGTCGGCGGCGAGGGTGAGGGCGGCAGCGGGGGCGAGGGTGGCGAGACCGGTACGACGGCGTGGGTGGCCGACGTGCGGGCGGCGGTCGCCGCGGTCGAGGCCGAGCGGGGCAGTGGGCAGGAGTACTTCGAGGTCACCGCGAACCCCCAGCTCACCAACGTCTTCGTCGCCGTCGACGGGGGGACCGCAGCGGTCCCGTACGTCTACGTCGACGGGGAGTTGCTCGAGCCGGCACCGGCGCTCGAGGGGGCGAGCGGGCAGACGTTCGGTGCCGACGCGATCGCGTTCGACGAGGGAGCGGTGCTCTCCGAGATCGCCGGCGAGCTCCCGCAGGCGAGCATCGACGCGCTCACGGTCGAGGGCGGCCCGGGCGGAACGGTCAGGTACATCGTGTCGGTGCGCTCGTCGGCGGGCGGCTTGCTCGACGTCGAGGTCGGCCCCGACGGGACGGTGTTCGCCGTCGATCCGCTGTAGCGGGAGCGCCGTGGACCCGTCCATGGCCGAGGGCTGCGAGACCCCCTTGGTACGGTAGGAGCCGCCATGTCCACCTGGGGTGCGTCCAAGAAGAAGTCGTCGGGCAAGCGCTCGACGAGCGTGAACGGGCGATCCCGCACGGCGCGCACGACCAGACCGTCGGGCGGCTCGGGATCCAAGGGTGGTTCGCGCTCGACGGGCTCGGTACGCGATGCCACCCCGCCGTCGGCGCCCCGGTCACGGCGCGGTCGCGCCAACGCCGAACTGCGCGAGGCGGTCGAGGGGCGTGAGCACGAGTTCCTCGGGCTCGGGCTGATCGGCGGCGGGATCTTGCTGGGGCTCGGCATCTACTTCAACCTGGCCGGTCCGCTCGGGCGCGGCACCGAACAGCTCACCGGGTGGTTCACCGGCGTCGGCCGCTACACCGTGCCGGCGGTGCTCGTCCTCAGCGGGGTCGCCATGGTCCGCCGCGGCCGGTCGTACAGCCCGTTCCGGCTCGCCGTCGGGTGGGCCCTCGTCTCCGCGGCGGTGCTCGGTCTGCTGCACATCGCACGTGGTCCCGACAAGATCTGGGCCGGGTTCGACGACCTCGGTGACGGTGGGGGCTGGCTCGGCGCGCTCGTCGCCGAGCCGCTGCGGGCGCTGCTCGCCTCGGCCGGCGCCGTCGTCGTGTTGCTCGCCCTGCTGCTCGGCGGGGTCCTGCTCGTGACGCGCACGTCGCTGCGCACGATGGCGACCCAGACCGGTGGCGTGCTCAACTCGCTGCTGCTCCCGCTCGGCCGCGCCGCACGATCGGGCATCGGCAACCTCTCGACGCTGAACAGCGACCGCGACGGGTCCGATGCGCCCGGTCTCGACGTCGAATCCGGCCCGATCACCGGCGAACCGGCCGGCCTGCAGGCGGACGGCGACCGCGCTGTACGACTTCGAGGCCGACGGCGACGAGTGGAGCGACGCGGCGGGCAAGCCGAAGCGAAAGCGCCGGCCGCGCCTGTCCACCGGCGACGAAGCGTCCTCGACCGGGTCGCCCGGTGGGGGTCGGCGTCGGCGACTGGGTGTTGCCGCCGATGAGCATGCTCGATCGTCCCGGGGCCGTCACCATCGACCGCAAGGCGATCGAGGCGCGCGGGCGCACCCTGCAGGAATCGCTCGAGTCGCACAATGTCGACACCACGCTCGTCGGGATGACCGTCGGCCCGACCGTGACGCGCTTCGAGCTCGAGCTCGGGCCTGGGGTCAAGGTCGCCAGGGTGACCAGCCTCCAGCGGGACATCGCCTACGCGATGGCGGCGACCGACGTCCGCATCCTCGCCCCCATCCCAGGGCGGTCGGCGATCGGCGTCGAGGTCCCGAACCACCAGCGCCAGCTCGTCGCCCTCGGCGATCTCCTGACCTCACCGGAGGCGGCGCAGGCGACCAACCCGCTCGACGTCGCGGTCGGCAAGGACATCGCCGGCCGAGCGGTCTTCCTCGACCTGGCGGCGACCCCGCACCTGCTGATCGCCGGCGCGACGGGTGCGGGCAAGTCGAGCGGGATCAACTGCATCATCACGTCGCTGCTCATGCGCACGACCCCCGACGACGTGCGCCTGATCCTCATCGACCCCAAGCAGGTCGAGATGGGTCAGTACCAGCGGCTGCCCCACCTGCTGACCCAGCCGGTCACCAACCCGAAGAAGGCGGCCAACGCGCTCGGCTGGGCGGTCAAGGAGATGGAGCGGCGCTACGACGTGCTGTCCGAGCTCGGCTACCGCGACATCACCGGGTACAACAAGGCGGTCGACGCCGGCACGATCGAGGTCCCGCCCACGTCCGACCCCGATGACGCGGTGACGCCCGAGCGGATGCCGTTCATCGTGGTCGTCGTCGACGAGCTCAACGACTTGATGATGGTCGCCGCCCGCGACGTCGAAGAGTCGATCACCCGCATCGCGCAGAAGGCCCGCGCCGTCGGCATCCACCTGATCGTCGCCACGCAGCGGCCGTCGGTCAACGTCATCACCGGCGTGATCAAGGCGAACATTCCGGCCCGCATGGCGTTTGCCGTGTCGAGCCTCACCGACTCGCGGGTGATCCTCGACCAGCCGGGAGCCGAGAAGCTCGTCGGCAAGGGCGACATGCTCCTGCTGCCCGGCAACTCGTCGGTGTCCAACCGGATTCAGGGGTCCTTCGTCAGCGAGGACGAGGTGCGCCAGGTCGTTGCCCACTGGCGGGCGCAGGCGCCCGAGCCGGTGTACTCCTCGGGGGTGGAAGACGGCGACGACGGCGCGTCGCCCGGTCTGGTGCCACCGCCACCGGGGACGGGTCCTGGCGCCGACGTCCTCGACGTCACGTCCGATGCCAACGCGTTCTCCGCGGCCGACGAGGACGACGACGCGGTGATGGTGCGCCAGGCGATGGAGCTGGTCGTGCGCAGCCAGTTGGGGTCGACCTCGATGCTCCAGCGGAAGCTGAAGGTCGGCTTCGCCCGGGCGGGGCGCATCATGGACCTGCTCGAGCAGCGCGGCGTGGTCGGCCCGAGCGAAGGGTCCAAGGCCCGCGCCGTGCTGATGACGGTCGAGGAGTTCGAACTCCTCCAGCAGAACGGGCAGCTCTGAACTGAGCTGGCTCCGGGTTGCCAAGATGGGGGGATGAGCCCAGCCGTGTCCCGATCGATGCCCGCACTGACCGAGATCGCCGGCGGGCTGCGTTTCCCGGAGGGTCCGATCGCCATGCCCGACGGCTCGGTCATCGTCGTCGAGATGTTCGGGCCGCGGCTCACCCGCGTCCACCCCGACGGTACGACGGACACGATCGCCGAGATCGAGGGTGGGCCGAACGGGTCGGCGATCGGACCCGACGGCGCGGTGTACCTCTGCAACAACGGGGGGTCGTTCACGCCGATCGAGGTCGAGGGGATGCTGTTCCCCGGGGGGCACGACCCGAGCCGGTACATCGGCGGCAGGATCCAGCGAGTCGACCTCCACGACGGCGCGGTGACCGACCTCTACACCGAGTGCGACGGCTGGCCGCTGCGGGCGCCGAACGACCTGGTGATGGACGGTCACGGCGGGTTCTGGTTCACCGACCACGGCATCCGCGACGCGGGCGCACGCCGGGCCGATCTGAGCGGCATCTACTGGGCGCGAGCGGACGGTTCGGAGATCCGGGAGGTCGCGTTCCCGACCGACTCGCCCAACGGGATCGGCCTCTCACCCGATCTGTGGACGCTGTACTGGGCCGAGACGCACACCAACCGGGTCCATCGGCGGCAGGTCGTCGGCCCCGGCGAGCTGGCGCCGGTCGTTCCGCTCGATCCGTCGGCGCTGCTCGCCGGCCTGGGGGGCTTCCAGTACCTCGATTCCCTCGCCGTCGACGGCGACGGGTACGTCTGTGTGGCGACGATCGCCGACGGCGGGATCACGGCCATCTCACCCGACGGCGCGACGATCGAGCACCACGCCACCGGCGATCCGATGACGACGAACATCTGCTTCGGCGGCGAGGACCTGCGCACGGCGTACGTCACCCTCTCCTCGACCGGCCGGCTGGTGTCGTTCCCCTGGCCGCGCGCCGGCCTCCGGCTCGCCCACCTCTGACCGTCCCGCTGCGGGCATCGCGCCCGCCGGTAGCGTGGTCGGCCGTGGCACAGCGGTTCTATCTCGAGACCCTCGGGTGCCCGAAGAACGACGTCGACTCCGACAAGCTGACCGGTGTCCTGCTCGCCGACGGACTGGTCCCGACCGACGACGTCGCCGACGCCGACCTGGTGATCGTCAACACGTGTGCGTTCATCGAGGACGCCCGCCGCGAGTCGATCGACACCATCCTGGCGCTCGACGATCAACGCAGCGGCGGGAGCCGGCTCGTCGTGACCGGGTGCATGGCCGAGCGGTACGGGGCCGAGCTCGCCGAGGCGCTGCCCGAGGTCGACCAGGTCGCCGGGTTCGGCCAGCCGCTCGCCCCGGCCCGGTCGGGCGCCGGGCGGACCTTGATCCCGGTGTCGTCGGCGCCGCTGCCCGCGTTCGACCTGCTCAACCTGCCCCGGCCGGCGTCGTCGGTTCCCTGGGCGTACGTCAAGATCGCGGAGGGCTGCGACCGGTCGTGCGGCTTCTGCGCCATCCCGAGCTTCCGCGGCCCGCAGCGCAGCCGTGACGTCGCCTCGATCCTGGCCGAGGTCGAATCGCTCCGTGTGCGCGAGGTCGTGCTCGTCGCCCAGGACCTGGCGTCGTACGGCAAGGACCGACCCGGTGAGCTGGGCGCCGGCTCGATCGTGCCCCTCGTCGACGCGGTCTCGGCTGCAGTCGACCGGGTCCGGCTGCTGTACCTCTACCCGAGCGACCTGTCCGACGAACTGATCGACGCCATCTGTCGAACCGGCGTGCCGTACTTCGACCTGTCGCTCCAGCACGTGAGCAAGCCGTTGCTGCGCCGCATGCGCCGGTGGGGCGACGGGGGCCGCTTCATCGACCGCATCGCCGACATCCGCCGCCGTGAGCCCGACGCCGCGTTCCGTAGCAACTTCATCGTCGGGTACCCGGGTGAGACCGAGGTCGACCACGACGAACTGCTCGGGTTCGTCGAGGAGGCGCAGCTCGACTGGTGCGGGTTCTTCGCCTACAGCCGGGAGGACGGGACGTATGCCGCCGACCTCGACGGGGCGGTTGATCCGCGGCTGATCGACGAGCGACTCGCCGAGCTCCGCGAGCTCCAGGACGAGATCACGATGGCCCGTCGCGACGAGCTGATCGGCCGTTCGGTCCGGGTGCTCGTCGACACGCCGGGCGTCGGCCGCAGCCATCGCGAGGCGCCGGAGATCGACGGGGTGATCCACGTCGGGCAGACTGTTGGCGTGGGGACCTTCACCGAGGTCGAGATCGTCGATGCGCTCGGTCCGGACCTCGTCGCCGCGGGCGCCGACCGGCGGGCGCTGGAGGTGGTCGACTGATGGTCGACTCGGTGGCGAGCTGGGCCAACGCGATCACCGTGAGCCGGCTGCTCCTGTCGCCGGTCATGTTCTGGGCGATCCCCAACGACGATCGCGGCTCGTACCTCGCCTTCTTCCTCTGGTTCCTGCTCTGTGGCAGCGACTTCATCGACGGGTACATCGCCCGCAAGCGGGGGCCGACGTCGGTCGGCGCGTTCCTCGACCCGCTTGCCGACAAGGTGCTCGTGCTCGGTGCGATGTTCACCCTGGTGAGTGTCGGGGTGTACCCCTGGGTGCCCGTCGTCGTCATCGCCGCCCGGGAACTGGTGATCAGCGTGTACCGGGTCGTGCTCGGCGGCAAGGGCGTCAGCGTTCCGGCGATCAGGCTGGCCAAGTACAAGACGGTCGTCCAGCAGTTCGCGGTCGCGTTCGCGCTCCTGCCCGCTCACCGCGGTCGACGCGACGTGGCTGTGGACCGGCCTGCTCTGGATCTCGGTCGGGTTGACCCTGGTCAGCGGGTACCAGTACCTGCGCCGCGTGCGGTCCGTGCAGCGCACCGGGCCGCCGGCGCACGCGGTCTCGTGAATGCCGGCATCGCGTGAGATGTGACGTCCTCGCCGTCGGCACCGAGTTGCTGCTCGGGCAGATCATCGATTCGAACTCGGCGTGGATCGGCGGTGAGCTGGCCGCGCACGGGATCGACTCGCTCGTCCAGGTCAAGGTCGGTGACAACGTCGGCCGGATCGAGCGCCAGCTCCGGCAACTGCTCGCCGACGCCGACGCGGTCATCGTGTGCGGCGGGCTCGGCCCGACGCACGACGACCTGACGCGCGAGGCGCTGGCCGCCGTGATGGGGGCGGAGCTGGAACCACACGCCGACATCGGCGACGTGATCAGGGAGATGTTCGCCGCGCGCGGCCGCTCGATGCCGGAGAACAACCTTCGTCAGGCGATGGTTCCCGCCGGCGCGACGATCATCGAGCAGACGCGGGGAACCGCGCCCGGGCTGATCTGCCCGGTCACCGTCGACGGCGCGTCCAAGGTCGTCTACGCCGTGCCCGGTGTCCCGCACGAGATGAAGGACATGGTCGAGCGGGCGATCCTGCCCGACCTCCGCCGCCGCAGCGGGTCGGCGGCGGTGATCGCCAGCCGCGTGCTGCGGACCTGGGGGGAGAGCGAGAGCGGGCTCAACCAGCGGCTCGATGCGATCATCGGCGAGCTGGACGCGCCCGGCGCGCCGGGCAGGCCGACCCTGGCGTTCCTGGCGAGCGGGTGGGAGGGGTTGAAGGTGCGCCTCACCGCCAAGGCGCCGACCGCCGCGGCGTGTGCGGGTCAGCTCGACCACTGGGAGCGGGTCCTGCGGGCGGAGCTGGGCGACCTGGTGTTCGGCGTCGACGACGAGACGATGGAGTCGGTCGTGCTCGATCTGTGCCGTGCGCAGGGGTGGACACTCGCCGTCGCCGAGTCGGTGACCGGCGGGCTCGTCGCCGGGCGGCTGACGGCGGTACCGGGGGCCAGCGATGTGTTCCGGGGCGGGATCGTCAGCTACGCCACCGATGTCAAGCGGTCGATGCTCGGGGTCGGGGACGGGCCGGTGGTCAGCGAGGCCGCCGCCCGGCAGATGGCCCGCGGGGTGCGGTCGCGGCTTGGCGCCGATGTCGCGCTGTCGCTGACCGGGGTGGCCGGACCGACCGAGCAGGACGGCCGGCCGGCCGGCACGCTGTTCGTCGGCCTGCTCGGACCCGGCTTCGACGAGGTGCGCGAGGTCCGGTTGCCGGGCCTGCGCGAGCAGATGCGCCAGTTCTCGGTGATCACCGCGCTCGGCATGCTGCGCCCCCTCCTCGCACGGTGACGGTGCCGAGCACGGTGACCACTCCCGACGGCCGCGCCGCTACGGTGCACCGCTGGAGGAGTCGATGACGGAATCGGTTGACGGACCCCCGCCGCAGCCGGGTGGCTCGGAGGCGTTATCGCGGTCCGAGCGGCGCCAGCGCACGGCGGTCGCCGGCCTCGCCGTCACCGGCGCGTTCGTGCTGGTGATCGGCGTGGTCGCGTTCGCGGCAACGCGCGGTGGCGGGGGAACGACGTCGGGGTCGGCCCCGTCGACCGAGCCGACCCTGCCGGCGGCGACGACCGAACCGGCGACGACGTCCACGACCTCGACGTCGACGACGACCACGGTCTCGACCAGTCCGCCGATCCCAGCGGTTGCCGACGCCGGCCCCGATCTCGATGCCGACGCCGGCGCCGAGGTGTCTCTCGCCGCCGTCGGGCTCAGCGCCGGGACGCCCGACGCCGCCGTGCGCTGGACCCAGACCGCCGGACCCGACGTCACGGGTGGAACCGGCACGCTCAGCGGGGCGGTCGCCCGGTTCCTCGCGCCGGCCGAGGTGACGACGCTGGCGTTCGACCTCGAGGTCGCCGGTACCGACGGGGTGGCCACCGACGAGTTGGTCGTGCGCGTGTTCGAGGACGCAGCCCGAGCGGTGTTCGTCGACGGCGAGCGCGGTGCCGACTCCGGTGACGGCAGCCGCAGCGCGCCGTACCGGACGCTGCGGCGGGCGGTCGACGCCGACGGCGGCGACGTCTACGTCCGGTCGGCGGGGACCTACGACGAGTCGTCGGCGATCCTCGACATCGACAGCGCGACCAGCGTGTACGGGGGATTCGACGAGGACTGGGTGCGCGACACCGAGCGCCGGGCGGTGATCCTCGTCGGCTCGGGTGGCCTGCGCGTTTCCGGCACCGAGCCGGGAGTGCTCTCGGGTGTGGAGGTTCTCGGCCAGGAGACCGGTGCGTCGCCCGCCGCGCGAGCCGTCCTCGTTGCCGGGCCGTCGAGCTTCGCCATCATCGACAGCCGGATCGTCGCCGCCGACGCCGAGGAGGTCGAGTCGGGGGACGGTGCACCGAGCATCGGCGTGGCCGTCGACCGGGTTGCCGAGTTCGCCGTCGTCAACTCGACGATCAACCCGGGGCGCGGTGGGAACGGCGGTGCGGGAGCGGTCCCCGAGCCGGGCGATCGCAGCCCCGTCGCGGGCGGGGGCGCGGCGGTCGACGCCCGGGCCGGCGCGGGTGGTGCTGGCTCGGCACAGGGTCCCGGCGGTTTCGGCGGCGATGGAGGCGACGGGGGAGTCTCGGGCGACGGTGCGAGCGGTGAGGGGGGAGCCGCCGGGGGCTCGAGCAGCCGACCCGACGGCGGCGAGGGTGCCGGCGGCGCGGGCGGGGCGGGCGGTGCCGGTGGTGACGGCGGCGGTCCCTACGTGGCGGGGACCCGGCTCGGGCTGGTCGGTCAGGCCGGGTCGGATGGCGCAGTGGGGCTCCCTGGCCGCGGGGGCGGTGGTGGCGGAGGTGGGTATGGTCCGTTCCTCGTCGCCGGCGGTGGTGGTGGCGGCGGTGGGGGTGGGAGCGACGGCGGCGCAGGCGGACTCGGTGGTGGTGGCGGCGGTGGGTCGATCGCGCTACTCGTCGAAGACGTCGACACGCTGCGGATCGTCGAGTCGACGATCGCCGCCGCGCTCGGCGGCGCCGGCGGAGCCGGGTCCGACGGGCTGGCACCGTTCGAGGGCGGTGGGCGCGGTGGACCGGGTGACGTCGGATCGTGCGAGTTCATCCTCTGCGACACGTCCGGGGCCGGCGTCGGCGGGGGTGGTGGCGGTGGCGGCGCGGGCGGGGGTGGTGGCGCGGGCGGCGGTGGCGCCGGCGGTCCGTCGGCCGGGCTGTACACGACGGCGGTCGGCGTGGTGCAGATCGACTCGTCGATCATCCGTGGGGGTGCGGGCGGCGCGGGCGCCGCCGGAGGAGCGGGTGGGTTGACAGGGTCGGACGGCGGGGACGGTGACGGCCGCCGCGGTGGTGCGCCTGCGGAACGGGGCGGGGACGTCCGTGCCGGTGGCGGGGTCGGCGGTGCCGGCGGAGCGTCCTTCGGCTGGTTCGACACCGGCGGGGCGACGTCGAGCCTCGACGACGCGGTGATCGAAGCCGGTCCGGCCGGACCCGGCGGGCCGGGACGCGAGCGCGGTGCCGACGGTGACACGGTGGCGACCGGTGGCTGATCGAGCCGTCGGGTCGGCCGAGCGGATCGGGTTGATCGGTCTGCCGATCGACGCCAACTCGTCGTTTCTCCGAGGCTGTGCAGGGGGTCCCGAAGCGATCCGCCGGGTGCTCGCGTCCGGGGCTGGGAACGACGCGACCGAGCGCGGCATCGACGTCGTCGGCCGGCTCGACGACCTGGGCGATGTGCCGGTGGCCAACGAGGTGGGCTCCTGGGCCGATGCCGACGCGATCACGGCGACGGTCGCCGCCGAGCTCCGCCGGGGTCGGCGGCTGATCGCACTCGGCGGTGACCACTCGGTGACGTTCCCGATCCTGCGCGCCCACGCCGCGGCCGGTACCCCGCCGACGGTCATCCAGGTCGATGCCCACCCCGACCTGTACGACGACCTCGACGGCAACCCGCTCAGCCACGCTTCGCCGTTCGCCCGAGCGTTCGAGGCGGGGTGCATCGCCCGCCTCGTCCAGCTCGGCGTCAGGACGGCGACGGCGGACCAGCGGGCACAGGCGGATCGGTGGGGCGTCGTCATGGTGTCGCCGCGCCAGCTGCACGCGTTCGATCTCGCGACGATCGACGGACCGATCTACCTCACCATCGACCTCGACGGTCTCGATCCGTCGGCCGCCCCGGGCGTGTCACATCACGAGCCCGGCGGCCTGACCGTGCGCGAGGTGCTCGACGTGATCGACGCCCTCCCGGGTCCGATCGTCGGTGCCGACGTGGCCGAGCTCAACCCTGCCCGCGATCGGGTCGACGTGACCGCGACGGTCGCCGCCAAGCTGGTCAAGGAGATCGCTGGGGCGATGCTCGCATGACAGCTCTGGCCCGGGCGATCCTCCGGCGATCCGTCCGCCACCGGTAGCTTGATCGCCGACCGCCCTCGTAGCTCAGTGGATAGAGCAACGGCCTTCTAATCCGTAGCGCGCAGGTTCGAATCCTGCCGAGGGCGCTGCGCGAGACGAGCAGATGCTGGGCCTCGGCGTGCGATCCCACGGTCGAACCGGCCGGTGTTGCCGATGCTGCCCGGCGTCCCGGCCCGTCAGACCTACACCGATGTCCGCAACGGCACCTCTGACCTCTACGCCGCACTCGATGTGGCGTCGGGCAAGGTGATCACCCAGATGACCGACCAGCACCGTGCGGTCGAGTTCCGAGCGTTCTTGAACCTCATCAACCGCAGCTTGCCCGACCAACTCGCCGTCCACGTGATCTGCGACAACGCCTCCACGCACAAAGCTCCTGAGATCGTGCGCTGGCTGAAGCGTCACCGCCGGTTCACACTGCACTACACCCCGACCTACAGCTCATGGCTGAACCAGGTCGAACGCTGGTTCTCCGAACTCACCACCAAGAAACTGCGGCGAGCGACCCACCGGTCCGTCGCTGAGCTCCGTCGCGACATCGAGAGCTGGGTCGAACACTGGAACGAGAACCCGCGACCCTTCGTGTGGCGCAAGACCGCCGACGAGATCCTCGACAACCTTGCCTCATATCTTCAACGAATCAACGACTCACGACACTAGCCGCACGTGTCGTTCGCGACGGTGGTGTTGCCGGTCACGGTCAGGGTGTACTGCGTGGGTGTTGCCTGCTCGTTCTCGACCTCGATGATCACAGCGGACGAATCGTCCGTTCCCCAGTCGTCTCCGGTTCGCCACTTGATGACGTCGTTGTGGCCGGTTGGCGACGCCGGTTCGGTCGACGCTGCGAAGACCTGGCCACCGGTCGAGTCGCAGCGCCCACTGATG
The DNA here is from genome assembly GCA_963825565.1 of Ilumatobacteraceae bacterium. Lineage (GTDB taxonomy): Bacteria > Actinomycetota > Acidimicrobiia > Acidimicrobiales > Ilumatobacteraceae > JBFGCT01. Next base: position 80,367 of record CAWGTW010000007.1, on the reverse strand, counting down.
TCAGCGTTCATGTTCGGACCCGAGAAGAGGTCGAATGTCGCACTCAGATACGTGCTCAGGTTGTTGGCCTCGGTGACGTACACCTCGTAGAGATGGGTCGAGTGGCCGCAGACCGCTTCATCTTGGGTCAGCTGGTCGGATCCGTCGTCCCCCCGTACGGTTCCGAGGACCACCGGGGCGGAATCCGAGCCACGGCAGCTGATGTAGCTACGTGACGAGGCTTCTGCCGACGGCGGTGAGATCGAGCTTGGGGCCTCGGCACGCGCCCGCACGACGTAGAAGTATGTGGTGTCGGGCGACAACCCGTGGTCGGTATACGAGGTGGCCGTGGGTGTGGCGACCGGGCTGTAGGGGCCTCCCGAAGTCAGGCCGCGCTCCACGATGTAGCTGGTTGCGCCGATGACCGAGAGCCATGTGACCTCGATCGCCGTGCTCGATTCCGTGCTCGCGGTCACGCCTTGCGGTGGAGGCAGCTGGCCCACCACCTCGCAGACGGCGGTGACGACTCCGGAGTCGCTGTAGGACAGCTCGATGAGTCCTGCAACTCCATTGAGTGTGCACGTCGTACCGTCGAGGTCGTCGAATGAGGTCAGCTCTGGGCCGGGCGGCCCGGGATCGCCTTGTGGTCCGGGTTGTCCTTGTGGTCCCGGCAGTCCTTGGGGTCCGGGTTGTCCTTGTGGTCCCGGCAGTCCTTGTGGTCCCGGCAGTCCTTGGGGTCCGGGGTCGCCTTGTGGTCCCGGCGGTCCGGGTTCTCCTCCACTGCCCGGGATGTAGTAGCCGAAGACATCGACGATCAGATCGACCGCGCCCGCGTAGTTGTAGAAGGCGACGTTGCCGTCCGCGGACAGCTTCACTGTCACCGCGTTCGGCGCAGGATCAGCACCGGCAATCCAGTTCAGACTCGATGCGTTCGGTCTGGCTGCGTCCGCGGGGAACACCGTCGCAAAGCTCCATGCGGTCGGGTTGACCGACGTCACGTTCATCAGCACCGCGGTCGCCGAGTCGGGGATGCCGACGCATTGGCCACTGTCTCCCCACACCGCCGCCACGTAGGTCTCGTCGGGTCCGAGTGGCGTCGAGCGCGGGCCGATTCCGCTTCGGGTGTCCATCAACCTGCACGGCGCGATGGGCACCATGACGGTGCCGGAAGCATCCGACGGCGCCAGCGATGCGACCACCCCACCGATCCCCATGATCGCTACCGCCGCCAGTCCGATGATCAGCCGATGGCCGCGAGTCGCTGCAAACACCATGAGGCAACCTCCGTCAGCGGATTGCACCTCAACGATGAGCGCAACCGCCAGCGGTCGACAAGAGGCGGAGGTCTCGACTCCTGCCAATGCGAGTCCGTCGGAGACGGGCGGGCCACGCTGCGGACCAAGGACCCTTCCCCGATCAGCGGGAGGGCGCGTCGATGGAAGTGGACCCCGCACGGGGGTGTCCACGAACGCGAAAGGAGCACACATGTCCAAGAAGACCGACAAGCCTGCGACGACGAGCTCGGAGGTCGCCACCACCGAGATGTTCGGACGCCCGTTCCTTCCCGAGTGGTTCGAACGCTGGCCCGACTTCCTCGGGCGCCGCTGGCCCGAGGGGTTCGCCAACATCCCCTTCTTCGGCGAGGGCTTCCGGCTGGAGCAGTTCACCGATGACGACGGCACCCTGGTGCTGCGCGCCGAGCTTCCCGGCCTCGACGACGACGACGACGTCGACGTGAGCGTCGACGACGGACGCCTGACCATCTCGGGCACGCGCGAGCACCGCTCGGAGCACAAGGAGCAGGACAGCTTCCACAGCGAGTTCCGGTACGGCTCGTTCGAGCGCACGATCCGGCTGCCCGCGGGCGCCCAGGTCGATGAGATCCTGGCCACGTACGACGACGGGATCCTCGAGGTCCGTGTCCCGGTCGATGCGGACTCGTCGAGCGTGAAGACGGTGCCGATCAAGAACCGCGCGCGGTAACCTGTCGCGCTCGGTGCGGCGTCGAGCCGGCGCCATTCCCCCTACCCAGCCGAGGTTCTGCGTGAGATTCAAGAAGGGCGAGACCGTCATCTACCCCCAGCACGGTGCCTGCGTCGTGATGGGGACCAAGAAGATGGAGTTCTTCGGTGAGAAGCACGATTACCTCATCCTCAAGACCGTGATCAACGAGATGGTCCTCAAGGTCCCGGTCGACAAGACCGAGGAGGTGGGCGTCCGCCCGCCGGTCTCCGCCGACGAGCTCGAGGACCTGGTCGCCGTGCTCGCCAAGCCGGACCCCCGCGTGCCGTCGAACTGGAGTCGCCGGTTCAAGAACCACCAGGAGAAGCTGAAGAGCGGCGACGTCTACCAGGTCGCCGAGGTCGTGCGAAACCTGGCGGCCCGCAACCGCGACGCCTCGCTGTCGGCTGCCGAGCGGACGATGTACGAGCGGGCACGGGTCAACCTCATCTCGGAGATCTCGCCGGCGCTCAAGGTGTCGTCCGAGGAGGCTGAGTTGTACCTCGACGATGCCCTCGCCAAGGGCGTGCTGAAGACCGCCAAGGACCCCGCCGCCAAGAAGTGACGGCGGGGCGCTACGCGAAGTCGCCGACGACCCAGTCGAGCGTGAACCTGACCGTCAGCGGCAGGTGATCCGAGTGGGCGGCCCACTCGTCGCCGCCGCCCGGCACCGAGACGGCGACGTCTCGCGCGATCGCTCGGCAGCAGCACGTGATCGAGGACCTCGGTCGGCGCGCCGGACGGGGTGGTGGGGGGCGGGGCCATGTGCTCGATGCCCGGGAGGGCGAAGACGATGCTGCCGTCGAGGTGGTCGTTGAAGTCGCCGGCGACGATCGCCGGCGGTGACTCGCCGTGGTCGGCGACGATCTCCGCGACCCGCACCGCCTCGGCCCGCCGCTGCGCGGCCAGGTCGTGTGGCGACAGGTGCAGGTTGTACACCCGGTACGCCGAGGTGTCGGCACGCCCGACGAGCGCCCACTGGGCGATGCGGCGGCGCCACGACCAGCTCGATCGCCGGTCGGAGATCGCGGTGTGGCCGGCCGCGTCGAGGGCGTGGGGCGTCATGATCGCCGCCCCCTCGGCCTGCCATCGCAGAAGCGGTGTGCGCGGCCAGTGCTTGCGCGCCCAGCTGTACCGCATGCCCAGCCGCCGTGCGAGGCCTGCTGCCTGCTGCCGGCGGACCTCCTGGAGAGCGACGACGTCGGGCGCCTCGACGCGCAGCGCGGCGGCGAGCGCGTCGAGGTCGGGCCGCGACGAACCGTGGATGTTCCAGGTGACCACGGTCCACTCGTGGCCCTCGGTGCGCATCCTCTGAGTCTCGCGCACCGGCGGTTCGGTCGACCGCCCACCCGCGACATGGGAGGATGGGTCGATGAGCACCGCAGCGACCGACGTCGCGTTTCTCGGGATGGGCGTCATGGGGGCGCCGATGGCGCGCCATCTGGCCCGCGCCGGCCACCGCGTCACCGTCTACAACCGCACGGCCGCCAAGGCGCTCGCCTGGGTCGCGCTGAACGGGAACCAGGCGGCGCCCACACCGGCCGAGGCCGCCGCCGACGCGGACATCGTGGCGATGTGCCTGGGCAACGACGACGACGTGCGCGAGGTGGTCTTCGGCGCAGCCGGCGCGTTGGGCTCGATGCGGCCGGGCACGATCCTGATCGACCACACGACCGCGTCTGCCGGCCTCGCCCGCGAGCTCGCCGGCGCCTGTGCCGAGCGCGGCGTCGGGTTCGTCGACGGACCGGTCTCGGGCGGCCAGGCCGGCGCAGAGAACGGCCAGCTGACCGTGATGTGCGGGGCCGATGACGTCGCCGTGTTCGAGCGGGCCGAGCCGGTGATCGGGGCCTACGCCCGCGCCTGCGTCCGGCTCGGGAGGGCGGGGTCGGGCCAGCTGACCAAGATGGTCAACCAGATCTGCATCGCCGGCGTCCTGCAGGGGCTGGCGGAGGGCGTGGTGTTCGCCCAGCGGGCGGGGCTCGACGTCGACGCGGTCGTCGACGTCATCGGCAAGGGAGCGGCGCAGAGTTGGCAGATGGACAACCGGGCGTCGACGATGGCGGCCGGGGCATATGAGTTCGGGTTCGCCGTCGAGTGGATGCGCAAGGACCTCGGCATCTGCCTCGATGAGGCGGAACGCAACGGAGCCCGCCTGCCGGTCACGGCGCTGGTCGACCAGTTCTACAAGCAGGTGGTCGACCGCGGGGGCGAGCGGTGGGACACGAGCAGCCTCGTCGACCTGCTGCGCCGCCCCTGAACGGTCAGGCCCCGGCGCCGCCGCGCATGTGCTGGCGGGCGAACTCGAACACACCCTGGTCGTAGGAGAACTCGACCGTGTTGCCGTCGGGGTCCTTGACCATGCACACGTAGCCGATCGGGGGCGGGAGCTGGACCGGGGGCGACTGCAGCCAACCCCCTGCCTCGGCCGCGGCGGCGGCCGAGTCGACGGCGGCCCGCGACTCCAGCTCGATCCCGAGATGGCTGAACGGACCGATCGCCGACGGCGGCCCGGGGTACGGCTCGTGCCCTGGCAGGAACTCGGCCAGCACCAGCAGGAACGGGCTGTCCGGGTTGTCGGCGTGCCCGAGCCAGGCGCTCCGGCCTGCAGCGTCCTCCCTCGTGACCAGCAGTTCGAGCGGTGTCTGCTCGGTGTAGAAGGCGATGCTCGCGGCAAGGTCGCGAACGCGCAACGCGAGGTGTGTCCAGCGGGGCAGGCGGTCGGTCATCGCCGACCTCAGGCGACCGCGGCGGCCACGGCGTCGACGATCCGATCGACCTCCGCATCGGTCGTGACCAGCGGCGGGCAGAACGTGATCGAATCCGTGCCGATCGGCCGGGCGATCACCCCGTGTTCGAGCATCGTGTCACGGACGGCGGTGGCGTCCTGGTCGTCGCGCAGTCCGATCGCCAGCATCGCCACCTCGCCGCGCACATGGTCGACCCCGCCGTCGGCGGCGATCGCCCGCAGGCCGGCCTCGAGCCGCGCTCCGATCGCCACCGCCCGGTCGAGCAGCGCCTCGCGCTCGATGATGTCGATGTTCTCCAGGGCTGCCACGCACGCCGCCGGGTGGCCGGAGTAGGTGTAACCCGTGCGCAGGATGAAGTTGGGGTCCGACTCGAGCGGCTCGCGCACGCGGCCGCCGACGACGACCCCACCCAGCGGCTGGTAGCCCGAGGTCACCGCCTTGGCGAAGGTGGTCAGGTCCGGCGTGACGCCGTAGTGCTCGGCGGCGAACCACCGCCCGGTCCGCCCGAAGCCGGTGATCACCTCGTCGAAGATCAGCAGTGCGCCGTGCTGGTCGCACAGCCGCCGAAGGTCCTCCAGGTAGCCGGGCGGCGGGGGGAAGACCCCTCCCGCCCCCTGCAGGGGTTCGGTCAGGACGGCGGCGATCTCCGTGGAGCGCTCGCTCATCAACCGGGACAGGGCCTCGATGTCGTCGCTCGGGACCTGCACGATCTCGGTCAGGAGATCACCCCAGCCGAGCTTGTTGAGCGGGAGTCCCTGGGCGCTCGTGCCGCCGTAGTTGGTGCCGTGGTACCCGCGCTGGCGGGAGATGATCAGCCGCCGTTCGGGATGACCGGCCTGGACGTGGGCGAGGCGGGCGAGCTTCATCGCCGTGTCGATCGCCTCCGACCCCGAGTCGACGAGGAAGATCCTGGCGTCGGCGACCGGGGTGAGCGCGGCGATCCGTTCGGCGAGCGCGTCGGCCCACGGGTTGGTGAACGGATCGAAGCAGTGGAACTCGCCGATCGTGCGGATCTGCTCGGCAATCGCGTCGGCCATGTCCTGGCGACCGTGGCCGATGTTGCAGTACCACAGGCTGGCCATCGCGTCGACGAACTCCCGCCCGTCGTCGGACCAGACCAGCGCCCCCTTGCCGCGCACGATCGAGATGAAGTGTTCGCGGGTCGGTTTGGCAAAGGGGTGGAGGAACGCGCCAGGCATGGGGTGCATTCTGGCCCAATCCGACGCCCTTGCCGGTCACCGGCCGTCGTTCATCGGTCACGGCGCGGTCCGCGGTCGGCTCGCCGTCGACCGGCGATAGCGTCGCCCGCCATGCGCAAGCCCGACGTGACGATCCCCGACGAGACCCCACCGGCCGAACTGGTCATCGACGACCTCGAGGTCGGTGACGGCGCCGAGGCCGTGGCGGGGAGCCGCGTGTCGGTGCACTACGTCGGCGTGTCCTGGTCGTCGGGCGCGCAGTTCGACGCGTCATGGGATCGGGCCCAGCCGTTCGGGTTCGGCCTCGGTGGCGGTGAGGTCATCGCCGGCTGGGACCAGGGGGTCCAGGGCATGAAGGTGGGTGGTCGGCGCCGCTTGACGATCCCGCCCGACCTCGGCTACGGCGACCGGGGCGCCGGTGGCGTGATCGCCCCGAACGAGACGCTGGTCTTCATTGTCGACCTCCTCGCCGTCGGTTGAGCCCGGCGTGAACACCCGATGTCAGACACCGGGTGTTCACGCGATGGGCTGCGGCGGCGGGCCGCGCGCGCTCCAGCGTCTACGGTTGCTGGCGTGACTGACGAGGCTCGGCCCTACGGCGGCGGAACGGACAACCCGGCGCTGAAGCGGGTCCGCATCCGCCATTTCCAGCGGGCGAAGGAGCAGGGGATCAAGATCACGGGGCTGACCAGCTACGACTTCCTGTCGGCCGGGCTCTTCGATCAGGCCGGCATCGACTTCCTGCTCGTCGGGGACTCGGCCGGCAACACCGTGTTCGGCTACGACACGACCATCCCGGTCACGGTCGACGAGCTGATTCCGCTGACCGCCGCCGTCGTGCGCGGCGCGAGCCGGGCGCTGGTGATCGCCGACATGCCGTTCGGGTCGTACGAGAACAGCCCCGACGAGGCGCTGCACACCGCGATCCGCTTCATGAAGGAGACGGGGGCGCACGCGGTCAAGCTCGAAGGAGGCGTCCGGAGCGCGAAGCAGATCAAGCGCGTCGTGCGCGCCGGCATCCCGGTCATGGCGCACGTCGGGTTCACGCCACAGAGCGAGCACGGCCTCGGCGGGCACATCATCCAGGGCCGTGGCGAGGGGGCCCAACAGCTCCTGGCCGACGCCCACGCCGTCGAGGAGGCGGGCGCGTTCGCCGTCGTGCTCGAGATGGTGCCCTCGGCGATCGCCGGGCAGGTGACCGCCGAGTTGTCGATCCCGACGATCTCGGTCGGTGCCGGCCCGCACTGCGACGGCCAGCTGCTGGTGTGGTCGGACTGGGCCGGGTTCACCCAGGGCCGGATCCCCCGCTTCGTCAAGCAGTATGCGGAGATCGGCAAGACGCTCCAGGCCGCGGCCGAAGCCTTCCGCCGCGACGTCGAGTCGGGCGCGTACCCCGCAGCCGAGCACGAGTACGGTGAATGACGACCGGCGCCCCGCTCGTCAGGCGCATCACCGAGCGCTTCGCCGAGGGCGGGTCCGGCTTCGTCCGTGACCTCGGCCTGACGATCACGTCGGCCGAGCCGGGGCGGGTCGGCTTCGAGCTGCCGGTCACCCCCCGCCTCGTCCACTCCGGTGGCGTGCTGTCGGGGCAGGCGATCATGGCCTGCATGGACACCGGCATGGTGTTCGTCATGGCATCGCTGCGCGGGGGTGAGATGCCCCCGTTCACGACCGTGCAACTGCACACGATCTTCGAACGTGCGGTGCCCGGCGACGTCGGTTCGGTCACGTTCGAGGCGTGGGCCACCAAGCCCGGTCGGAGCCTGGTGTTCGGCCAGATCGACCTGTCGCTCCCCGACGGCAAGCGAGCCGCGACCGCGACGACCACGTACATGTGGCTGTGACGCTCGCGTCGGAGCGGCGTGCGCCGCTCGGGGTCACGCGATCGCGTCGACGGGGAGCTCCACCGGGGCCTGGCGGGCGGGGCGGCGCGTGACGACGCGGTAGACGACGGCGACGACGAGCGCGACCGTGGTCACGATCGAGGTCGCGACGTACAGGCGGTGGGTGGCGTCGGTGCCGGCGAACGTTCCGTGCAGGCTGGTGAGGACGAACGTCGCATAGCTCGTCAAGTGGACGGCTCGCCAGACCCGCCGTGGGATTCGCCGCATCGTGAGCGATGTGCACTGGACGACGATCAGCCCCCAGAACGCGAACACTCCGAGGGCGACCTGCCAGGTCTTCCAGTCGCTGGCGAACGGCACGAGGAGGTCGGCGACGTCGAAGTGGACGTAGTTGTCGGCGACGAGGGCACCGATGTGGATCCCGACGAAGCCGATCGTGAGCGCGCCGAGCCAGCGGTGGAGATCGAGCAGCCAGGCGGGGCGACGGTGCTTCGGGAGGAGGTCGGTCGCGAGGAAGATGCCCCACAGCACCGATGCGGTCAAGAACAGCCACGCCGTGATGCCCGAGGCGCGGGCGACGTACCACCAGATCTGCTCGTTCATGAGGCGGACTCCAAGGCCGGGATCTCCAGGCCGGTGGTGGAGATCGTGATGCCGTCGTTCGTCGTGGCGATCCCGGCCAGCCCGTGTGCGTCGAGGTAGGGGAGCACCCCACCGGACCCGGCGAGCAGCGCGCCGGTCGCGTGGGCCTCGGCCAACCACCCGGCGTTGGCGATCACGGTGACGGCGGCGAGATCGGTTGTAGAGGTCGTCGCGGTCGCCGGGTCGATCACGTGGTGTCGCTCGATCCCGTTCGACCGCCACCGCCTCGACCTCGTGCTCGACGTCGCCACGCCGCCGGCGCTGACCGCGAGCGAGACCAACGTGCGACCGGGGTCCAGCGGGTCCTCGACGTGGACGGTCCAACCTTCCGGCGTCGGCGCCCGCCCGGCCGCGGCCAGGTCACCACCGACGCTGACCAACGCTCCGCCGGTGCCGGTCGCCAGCAACTCGGTGACGACGAGGTCGGCGGCGAGACCCTTGCCGATCCCTCCCGGGTCGAGCGCCAGACCGGACGGCAGCAACACGCTGGTCGAGGCGCGGTCGATCGCGACGTCGTGGACGGTGAGTCCGGGGCACGGCAGGTCGATCATGACCGACGCGCGGGTGGGATCGTCGATGCTCGCGCGGTACCCGGTCTCGATCAGCTCGTGGAGGAACGTGGGGTCGTACGCACCGCCGGTCGCCTGGGCGGCGAGCCGCATCGACTCGATCAACGTGATCGTGTCCGGGGCGACGGCGACCCAGGTCGCCGGTGCCGTGTTCAACCGGCTGATGTCGCTGTCGCCGAGGAATCGGCTCCAGCGGGCCTCGAGGGTCCGGAGCCGATCCTCGGCGAACTCGGCGGCGCCCGGCGCCGAGTCGACGAGCAGCACCTGGGTGCGGCTCGCCATCACCCGGAACCGGTGGTCGATGATCTCCATCGTCAACCACTCCCGCTGCTGGTCGCGGCCGGAGCCGGTTGGGGCGCAGACTGGCGCGGTGCCGACGCGTTCCTCGTCGGTGCCGCCTGGACCGTGATCGTCTGGACGACGGGGTTCGCCGTCAGCTCGATCGGCGCCGGAGGCGCGGTCGTCGTGGTCACCGCCGCCTCGGGCTCGGCCACGACCTCAGCCGTCGTCGCCGGCGCGCTCACGCGGTGGATGACGATCTGGATCGGCGGCGCCGCCGGCGGCAGCGGAGGAGGGACCGTGGTCGTCTCCGCCGTGCCGCCGGCCTGCGTCGGGGGGCTGTCCAGACCGAGCAGGGTGACGATCCCGAACATCGTGGTGGCACCGAGTCCGGCTGCCGCGATCCGCCCACCGAGTGCCGGGTGCCGTCGGCGCCGCCGCCGAACGGGCTTGGCTGCGGTGCCTGTGGCTGCGGTGGCTGTGGATGCGGGGCGCTCGGCCCTTGGCGTCGACGTGGATCCGCTGGTCGCAGCGCGTCGGCGCTGGAGCTCCTCCAACCGCTGGAGCGCGGCGGTCCGATCGGCTGAATCAGTCATCGTCCTCGCCGCCCTCGTGTTCGCTGTGGTCGTCCTCGTGATGATCCTCGTGGTCATCCTCGTGATCGTCCTCATAGCCGCCCCCGCCGGAGGAGGACGACGACGATGCCGACGACCCGCCGGAGGACGAGCCGCCCGACGACGAAGACGAGCCGCCCGAGGACGGGGCGGGCACGGTGACGGTCTTCACGATCGGCTCGTCGACCCGCGCGGCGATCGTTCCGTCCGCGGCGACCGAGGCGTAGAACACGTAGGTCCGGCCGTTGGAGGTGAACGTGACGACGAGGTCGGTCGATGAGCTCTGCGAGCTCTCCCAGCTCCAGTCCGCCACCGGAGTGACGTCACCGAGCCGGAGTCCGGTCTCGGTCCGTACGACGGAGAGCGTTCCGGCGTCGGCGACGCTGAACTGCTGCGTCGTCTCCGACGGGGTCTCGGCGACCGTCGTCGGTGGGAGGGTGGCCGGCGGTGTGGTGGGTGCCGGGTCCTCGATGAAGACGTCGACGACCTGGGGCTCGGCGACGGTGGTGGCCGGGGCGAGTTGGGCGGTCGCGCTCAGGTCGCCGATCGGGCTGCTCTCGGCGGAGTTGAGGATGCCGATGTTGGCGGCGACCGCCGTCGTGCCGGCGAGCACCGTGCCGGTGACTGCGGCGGCGGTGACGAATGCCGTACGTCGATTCATGGTGGGCCTTTCTGTTGCGAGCGGCGATCGCCCGGGGGAGTTGTCGCCCCAACGTACGGGTGGCCCCTCCAGCGTTCGGGAAGCCGAGGGTTAGCAGCTGGCAAAGATGTCCCGGCGATGGCCCCGGCGGCACACGGACACCTGCAAGATTGTGGGCGTGCGCCTCCTCGTCGTCGAAGACGACCTCACGATCGCCGAACCCCTGTGCACCGGGCTGACCCGGGAGGGATTCGAGGTCGAGCACGTCGTCGACGGAGCGGCGGCGCTGGCGGCGGGCGACGCCGACCTGGTGCTGCTCGACCTGGGGCTGCCGGATCTCGACGGTCGGGTGGTCTGCCGCGAGTTCGCGCGCCCGCTCGGCGGTACCGATCATCGTCGTGTCGGCGCGCGGCGACGAGATCGATCGAGTCACGCTGCTCGAGTTGGGGGCCGACGACTACGTGGTCAAGCCGTTCGGCTTCCGCGAGCTGGTCGCTCGCGTCGGTGCCGTCCTGCGCCGCGTCGCCAGCGGTGGACCCCCCGGCGAGCAGCAGGCGGTCGAGGCCGGTGGGCTGCGGATCGATCCGCGCGCCGCACGGTCACCGTCGACGGTGTGGCGATCGCACTGACCCCGAAGGAGTTCGACCTCCTCGCCTACCTCGCCGCCGACCTCGGCGCGGTCCGCACTCGCGAGGAGATCATCCGCGACGTATGGGACGAGAACTGGTGGGGGTCGACCAAGACGCTCGACGTCCACGTCGCGTCGGTCCGCAAGAAGATCGGCGCGGAGCGGATCAAGACGGTCCGCGGGGTCGGCTTCGTGCTCGCGGCGCCCGGCGCACCATGACCCGCCGGCTCGTCCTGAGCTACCTCGCCGTCACGCTCGTCGTGCTCGTGCTGCTCGAGGTGCCACTCGCGATCTTCTTCCAGCAGCGCGAGCTCGACCGCCTCACGTCGAACGTCGAACGGGATGCGACTGTGCTGGCGACGATCTACGAAGATGCCCTGGAGAAGCAGACGACGGTCGACCCGCAGCCGGCCGACGACTACTTCGGCCGGACCGGCGCTCGGGTCGTCGTCGTCGATGCCGACGGCATCTCCGTCGTCGACACCGGGGCCGAGGTCGACCGGAACTTCGCCACCCGCCCCGAGTTCATCGATGCGCTCGCCGGCGTGCGCGCCACGGGGACCCGCAGGTCCGACACGCTCGACACCGACCTGCTCTACGTCGCGGTCCCGGTCGCGTCGGGCGGGAACGTCTACGGCGCGCTGCGGCTGACACTCGACACCGGCGAGGTGACCGAGCGGATCCGGAGGTTCTGGGTCGGCCTCGCCGTGATCGCGGTCGTCATCCTGCTCGTCATGGTCGGTGTCGGGTGGGCGATCGCCCGCTCGGTGACCAGGCCGGTGCGCCGATTGCAGCTCGCCGCCGACCGCTTCTCCAGCGGCGACCTCACACCGACCACCCCCGATCCGGGCACCCCCGCCGAGCTCGCTGCGCTCGAGGAGGCGATGAACACGATGGCCGCCGATCTCGACGCGCTGATCCAGCGGCAGCGGGCGTTCGTCGCCGACGCCTCGCATCAGTTGCGGACGCCGCTCACCGCGCTCCGGCTGCGGCTGGAGAACCTCCTGTCGGGCGCATCGGGTCGGGCGAGCGCCACCGATCTCGCCGACGCGATCGGCGAGACCGAGCGGCTCGGGGCGCTGGTCGGCGACCTGCTCCATCTCGCCCGCGCCGAGCGGGCGGCGGCACCGGTCGCCGTCGACCTCACGTCGATCGTGCGCGACCGCGTCGACCTGTGGACCGCGTCGGCGGAGCTGCAGGACGTCGCGCTCGAGCTCTGCGCCCCCGGTGAACCGGTCGCCGCGGAGGCGGTGCCCGGCGGGATCGAGCAGGTGCTCGACAACCTGCTCGACAACGCGATCCGGGCCGCGCCACCGAACTCCCGGGTCACGGTCGGGATCGAGCGCGAGGCGGGCGGCTACCACGTGACCGTCGCCGATCGGGGTGCGGGGCTCGACGATCGCGACAAGCGGCGCGCCCTCGATCGCTTCTGGCGGGGCGACACGAACAGCCCTGGCACCGGGCTCGGCCTGCCGATCGCGCAGGCGATCGCCGAGGCGGGAGGCGGCAGCATCGCCCTGCGCGACAACGTCCCATCGGGCCTCGTCGCCGTGCTGATCGTGCGCGACGCCGCGGCGGCATCTCGCTGAGCGGGCGGCGACGTCAGCGGGCCGAGTCGGGGCCGACGCACGTGCCGCACACGCCCTCGAGGGCGAAGTGGCCGGGCTCGAGCGTGAACCCGGTGGCGTGGGCGGTCGTGCTCACCAATCGAGCGACGGCGTCGGGCGGGACCGGTTCGATCGCCCCGCAGTCCCGGCACACCGCCACCAGCCGGTCGTCGCTGCTCAGCCGCACCAGCGACGGTCCGTGGCCGGCGTGGAGGTGGGTCACGATCCCGACCTCGCTCAGCACGCTGACCGTCCGGTAGACGGTCGCCTCGTGGATCCCCGGCTCGTGGTGCTGGGCGAGCCGGGTCAACGACGCGGCGTCGATCGGGCCGGCGTGTTCGAGGAGCGCCCGCAGTACTGCGACCCGCGGCCGGGTGACCCGACAGCCATGGGCGCGCAGGGCCTCCGCGGCCTGGTCCGGCGCCCAGGCGGATTGGTCGAAGGCCGCACCGGCATCGGTTCGCATCGCGCTCGAACCTACTCGTCGGTCAGCGTCGGGCGGGCCACGTCAGTGGGCGTGGGCAACGGTGCCGGCCCGGCGCCGCAGCCGGCCGCCACCGAGGAACGCAGCGAGGAAGAACGCGGTGCCGACGAGGACGATCGTCGACCCGGACGGGAGATCGTGGTGGTAGCTGAGGTTCATCCCGACGAAGCCGCTGACCGCGCCGATGACGGTGGCGATCACCAGCATCCGGGCGAAGCTGTCGGTCAGCATGCGGGCGACGACCGCCGGGACGACCAGCGTCGCGGCGATCAGCGTCACCCCCATCACGTTCATCGTGGCGAGCACCGTGGCGGCGAGGACGATCATCAACAGGACGTCGATCATCGTCGTGCGCACCCCGGTCGCCTTCGCCACCTCCTCGTCGAACGTGGTGAACAGCAGGGGCCGGTAGCCGAGCAGGATGAACGCGACGGCGGCGGCCGACACCCCGGCGACGAGCCACACGTCGCTGGCGTTGACGCCGAGGATGTTGCCGAACAGCAGCGCATCGGCGTTACGCCCCGGCGACCCGTACCGCTCGACGAGCGCGATCCCGAGGGCGAACGACGCCGTCGTCACCACCCCGATCGCCGCGTCGGACCCGATCGGCCGGCGCCGGACGATCCCACCGATCGCCAGCGCGGTGACGACGCCCCACACGCCGGCGCCGATGAACAGGTTGACGCCGATCAAGCCGGCGGCGGCGTACCCGCCGAAGATCGCGTGCGAGAGCCCGTGGCCGATGTAGCTCATGTTGCGGAGCACGACGTAGCACCCGACCAAGCCGCACAGCGCGCCGGCCATCGTCGCGACGTACACGCCGTTGCGGAAGAACTCGTACGCGTACGGCGCGGTCAGCTCGCCCCAGCTCATGCGCCGGCTGCCGTGTTGCGCAACGGCACGACCGTCGCGTCGGGGCCGCCGTCGACGACGACCCGCATCCCGCCGTGGACCAGGATCTGCATGGGCGATCCGTAGGTCCGTTCGAGCACGTCGGGCACGAGCACGTCCTCCGGGCGGCCGGCCCCGATGATCGAGGTGTTGAGGCACACGATCGTCGGCAGGTGCGTCGCCATGCCGTTGAGGTCGTGGGTCGTCAGCACGATCGTCACGCCGTTGTCGTTGAGGTCGCGCAGCAGGTGCAGGACCTCGTGGCGGGTCTTGACGTCGAGTCCCGACGTCGGCTCGTCGAGCAGGACGACGTCGGCTCCGGTGAACAGCGCCCTGGCGATGAAGACCCGCTGCTGCTGGCCGCCCGACAGGTCGCGGATGTGGCGGTCGGCCAACCCGTGCAGTCCGAGCTGTTCGAGCACGGCGAGGATCTCCCGGCGTTCGGACCGGGTGATCCAGGGGGTGTGCAGGCCGGTCGATCGGGCCATGCCGACGCACTCGGTCACGGTCACCGGGAAGTTCCAGTCGATCCGCTCGACCTGCGGGACGAGGCCGATCCGCGTGCCGCGCCTACGGTGCACGACGCCGGCGATCGGATCGACGGTACCGATGAGCGCCTTGAGCAGGGTCGACTTGCCGGACCCGGACGGCCCGACGATGCCGATGAAGTCACCCGGTTCGACGGCGAGGTCGATGTCGACCAGGACCGGGGCGCCGCCGTAGCTGACCGTGACGTGTTCCGCGCCGACGAGCGCGCCGATCGGGCGGGCATCGGTTCCCGGTCCCCGTCGCCAGCCGATCATTGCGGGTACGTCGCGTCGTCCGGTGCCACGTTTCGGACCTCGAAGCCCTCGAGGGCCGAGGCGTCACCGCCGAGCGCGGTGGTCATCGTGATGAAGTTGAACCGCATGAGCCCGAGCCACGAGTGCTCGACCTCGCCCGGTGCGCCGGGGAGGTCGTCGTCTCGCAGGTCGTCGACGTAGCTGGCGCCGGTCTCGTTGGCCACCTGTTCGAGCACCGGCGACGGGAACACCTCCGAACCGAAGATCGCCGGCACGCCCTCGGCCCGGATCTGCTCGATCAGGTCGACGACCTCCGACGGGGTGGGTTCGCCGAAGTCGGCGGGCTGGATCGCCCCGACGACCGTCCAGCCGTACGTGTCGGCGAAGTAGGCGTACGCGTCGTGGTAGGTGACCAGCTTGCGGTTCTCGTCGGGCACGCTGTCGAGCGACGTGCGCACTGCGGCGTCGAACTCGTCGACCAGGGCGGCGAACGCGGCGTAGTTGGCGTCGTAGGTGGCCTGGCCGTCTGGGTCGACCTCGACCATCGTGTCGCGGATCACCTCGGCGTACACCTTGGCCAGCGTCGGGTCGGTCCACAGGTGCGGGTTCGGCTTGCCCTCGCTCTCGGGGAACGAGAAGTCGTACTTGTACTGCGCGGGATCGATCGTGGCATCGCCGAGCTCGACCAGCGGGACGCCCTCGCCGATGTTGGCCCCGGCGAGCTCCTTGGTCGGCTCCTCGAGTTGGAGTCCGTTGATGAAGACGACATCGGCGTTGCTCAGGACCTCGGCCGCTGAGGGCGGCGGCTCGAAGGTGTGCGAGTTGGTCCCCTCGGGGACGATGCCGACGATCTCCGCTCGGTCGCCGATGATGTTGGCGGCGATCGAGGTGATCGGGGCGACGGTGGTGACGACGGTGAGCGCGGGTGCCTCGGCACCGGAGGCCGCATCGGACGTTGCGGCATCGCTGGTCGGGGTGGCCGCGCCGTCGCTCCCGCAGGCGGCGGTGAGGACGGCGAGGACGGCGACCGCGGCGAACGACGGCAGCACGCCGCGCAGGGTGGGCCGGAGCGTGGGTCGGCTGTGGCGGTGAGTGGTCATCGACTCCCCAACCTAGTTGCGAACAGGTCGCAACTGCACTGCCCGGCCGAGAATTCGCCACTGGGATTTCGGCGAGCCCCGCAGCGGACCTCGGCCGCGACCGCCGTAAGGTGCAGTGTCCCCACCGTGCGAATCGGCGGCCACGTTCGTCGCATCCCGAAGCGAGATCTCCCATGTCCTTCGTCCTCGATCACGATCACCGAACGCCCGGCGTCCCAGCGGCCGAGGTCCGAATCGCGGCCGGCGTGCTCTCCGCCGCCGACGCCGCATCGCTGGAGGATTGGGCCCGCCAGGGGGGAACCGTCCTCGTCGTCCCCGAACCCGACGATGACCACGCTGCCCGCCTGATCGGAGCCCGCGTCGACACCGTGCTGCCGACCGCCGAATGGTTCGTGACGCTCGCCGCCCGGCCCGAGAACGTTCGGCTCGATGGTGAGGTGCCGATCCGCAGCCCGTTGCGAACCCTCGACCCGCTCGACCCGAGCACGTCGGTCGCGGCGACGACGAGCGTGCGGTTCCTGCACCGCCCGACGATGCTCGTGCGCACGGTCGGCGCGGGACGGATCGTCGCCAGCGGCATCACCGACCTCGACGCGGTCGAGTCGCACCCGACCCTCGGGACGTTCCTTCGCAGACTGCTCCAGACGTCGTACGGCTCGTCGCACCAGACCGACCTCGGCGTCGGTGTCGTCGGCTACGGACCCTTCGGCGGGATGGGGTACCTGCACGGTCTCGCGTCGACCGAGACCGACGGCCTCGCCTTCGTCGCCGCCGCCGATTCCGCGCGCGAGCGTCTCGACGCTGCCACCGTCGACTTCGCCGGCCTGCGAACCTACAGCTCGGCGCGCGCACTCGCCGCCGACGCCGGCGTCGACGTCGTGATCATCGCCACACCGCCGGTCCACCACGCCGAGCTCGCCCTCGAACTGCTGCGAGCGGGCAAGCACGTCGTCGTCGAGAAGCCGATGTGCCTGCGCACCGATGATGCCGATCTCCTGATCCGCACCGCCGCCGAGGTCGACCGGACGATCACCGTCCACCAGAGCCGCCGCTGGGACACCGACTGGCTCGCCGTACGCCGCCTGATCGCCCGCGGCGACCTCGGCGAGGTGTTCAACATCGAGACCTTCGTCGGCGGGTTCGACCACCCGTGCCGCGCCTGGCACTCGGAGGACTCGATCTCGGGCGGCGCTGTGTACGACTGGGGATCGCACCACGTCGACTGGATCATCCAGCACTATGGGACGGCGCCGGCCAAGGTCCTGTGCACCGCGCACACGCGGGTGTGGCACGACACGAGCAACGTCGACCAGCTCGCGGTCTGGATGCAATGGCCCGACGGGCGCGAGGCCACGTTCCGGCAGAGCGACGTGTGCGCCATCCGGCGTCCGAAGTTCCACATCGAGGGCACCGCCGGGACGCTGGAAGGGCACTATGCCCCCGTCGCGAACGACTCGATCGTGCCCGGTCGCGGATTCCGCGCCGGCGTGTCGCACCACGCGGAGCGGCCGGTCGACCTGACCGTCGCCCGCTACGACGGCGACCACGGGCTGATCGAGTCGACGATCCGGCCGGCGCCCCATCCCGGCTGGGGGTTCCATCGCAACCTCGCCGATCACCTGCTGCTCGGCGAGCCGCTCGCGGTGCCGCCCGAGCAGTCGCGCGACGTCGTGTCGGTCCTCGAGGCGGCACACCGATCCGGCGCCAACGGTGGCGAGTTGATCGAACTGCGGTGACCGCGACGACGACCGGCCGCGGGGTGCGGGTGGGCAGGCCGGTCGGCTTCGGCGTGATCGGCGCCCGGTCGATGGTCGCCACGCGTGCCGTGTTGCCGGCGATCGACCGCGCCGAGGTGGCGGTGCTCGCCGCCGCCGCGGCGCGCGGCGGCCCGGTGCCCGAGCCGTGGTCCGACCGGACCGTCGCCTCCTACGACGACGTCCTCGCGCATCCCGGCGTCGACGCCCTGTACGTCCCGTTGCCGAACGGGATGCACCTCGAGTGGGTGCGCGCCGCGGCCGATGTCGGGACACCCGTCCTGTGCGAGAAGCCGCTCGGGCGCGATCGGGCCGAGGCCTACCGGATGGCGGACATCGCCGACCGCGCCGGGCTCCTGCTCGCCGAGGCGTGGATGACCCCGTTCGACCCCCGGTGGGCTCGGGCGCTCGACCTCGCACGCGGCGGGTTGATCGGCGACGTGACGGCGATCGACGCCAGCTTCACGTTCACCATCCCCGACTCGGCCGCCGGCAACTACCGCTGGGACCCGACCCAGGGTGGGGGAGCGCTCCTCGACGTCGGCATCTACTGCCTCGGCGCACCCGTCGAGCTGTGGGGTCCGTCGCCCGACCGCCTCGACGTGTCGATCGAGCTGTCGCCGACAGGCGTGGACGAGACGACCGCGGCGACGCTGCACTGGCCGGGCGATCGGAGCGCGCGCATCCGGTGCTCGTTCGTCGAGCCGGAGCAGCAACGCCTGGAGTATGTCGGGACCGCAGGGCGGCTGGTGCTCGAGTCGGTGGCGTTCACCGGAGGGGCGGCGGCGACGACGATCGACCACGTCGACGCAAGCGGCGTCCGGCACCGGATCGAGGTGGCGGCGGGCGACCCGTACCAGCGGATGATCGAACGGTTCGCCGGTGCCGTGCGCGGTGAGGAGGAATGGCCGAGGCCGGTCGGGCGTTCCATCGAGATGCTCGACTTGCTCGACCGCATCCGGGAGAAGGCTGCACGATGACATCCCCGCCGACGATCACGCCTCGAACGCATCGGTATCCGCTCGCTTCCGGTGTCGAACTACACACGCTGCACTGGGAACCGGTTGACCCGCTCGCAAGGCAGCGAGCGTTCGTGCTGACCCACGGGCTGGCCTCGAACGCCCGGTTGTGGGACGGCGTCGCGCGGCGGCTCGCAGTGATGGGGCACCGGGTCGTCACGGTCGACCAGCGGGGTCACGGCCGGTCGTCGAAGCCCGACGACGGCTACGACGTCCCGTCCTGCGCCGACGACCTGGCGTTGCTCCTCGACGCGCTCGACCTCGATCGCCCCGCCGTCGCCGGGCAGTCGTGGGGCGGCAACGTGGTGCTCGAGCTCGGGCGCCGGCACCCCGACGCCGTCGATCAGGTGATCTGCGTCGACGGCGGGGTGATCGACCTCCGGAGCAAGTTCCCGATCTGGGAGGACGCTGCCGCTGCGCTCGCCCCGCCCCGTCTCGCCGGTACGCCGCTCAGCCAGGTCGAGGCTTGGCTGGCGAGCTCGAACGCGGACTGGCCCGAGGAGGGTCGGCAGGGCACGCTGGCCAACTTCGAGGTGCGCGACGACGGGACGATCGCGCCGTGGCTCACGTTCGAGCGTCACCTGATGGTGCTGCGCGGCCTGTGGGGGCACTCGCCGTCGGAGAGCTACGCGGAGATCGAGGTGCCGGTGCTGCTGATCGGCGCCGACACCGGGGACGTCGAGTGGTCACACTCCAAGCACGAGGCGGTCGACGCAGCGCTGGCCGCGCTGCCGCGGGGTCGGGCGCACTGGTTCAGCCCCGCCCATCACGACGTGCACGCGCAGCAGCCGGAGGCGGTCGCCGCGCTGTTGCACGCCGCCGTCACCGAGCCCGGCTTCTACCCGGAGGTGTCCCGATGACGCGGCCCCGACTTCTCGTGATCATGGGCTCGGGCGAGACCGCGCCGACGATGAAGGGCGTGCATCGCTCGGTCTTCGAGCGTCTGGCGGCGAGCACTGGCGGCGACGTCCGAGCGGTCATGCTCGACACGCCGTTCGGCTTTCAGGAGAACGCGCCGATCCTCGCCGCAACGACCACGAAGTATTTCAAGGACGCGGTCGGGCGCGACGTCGAGGTCGCTGGGCTCGCCCGCACCGACACCGGTGACGTGGTCGCCATCGAGTCGGCGATCGCCCGGGTGCGTGCCGCCGACTGGGTCTTCGCCGGGCCGGGGAGCCCGACGTTCGCGCTCGGCCAGTGGACGACCACCCCGCTCGGCGACGTGTTGGCCGACAAGCTGCGCATGGGCGGGGCGCTCGTGTTCTCCTCGGCCGCGGCGTTGACCCTCGGCGTGGCGACGGTCCCGGTGTACGAGATCTACAAGGTCGGCATGGACCCGTGGTGGGAGCCGGGCCTGGACCTACTCGGGCCGCTGGGGATCTCGGCGGCGGTGATCCCGCACTACGACAACGCCGAGGGCGGCAACCACGACACCCGGTTCTGCTACCTCGGTGAGCGCCGGCTGGCGATGCTCGAGCCGCAGCTCCCGGCCGAGGCCTTCGTCCTCGGTCTCGACGAGCACACCGGGGTGGTCATCGACCTCGATGCCGACACCGCCCAGGTGGTGGGCAAGGGCGCGATGACGCTGCGCCGCCGGGGTGAGTCGGTGCGGATCGAGACCGGTCAGACCGTCTCGGTCGACGTGATCCGCTCGGGCGGTGCGACGAGTACGGGTCCGCGCGCAGGGGCGGCAAACCCGCCCGACACCGCTCCGCCGCCGTCCGGGTCGACGACCGGCCCCGAAGCGGTGATCGACTCGCTCGAGGCCGCGACCGGCGTGTTCGAGGCCGACTTCGAGGCGGCGCTCGAGCGCGGCGATGCCGATGCTGCGGTCGCTGCGGTGCTGCAACTCGAGCGGGCGATCGTCGAGTGGTCGCGCGACACGCTCCAGTCCGATCAGGTCGATCGGGCGCGAACGGCGCTGCGTTCGATGATCGTGCGGCTCGGCGCCGCGGCGACCGACGGCCTGCGCGACGTCCGTGAGGTGCTCGGCCCGGTGGTCGAAGCGGCGCTCGACGCCCGGCGTGTGGCGCGCAGCGAGCGAGCGTTCGCCGTCGCCGACTCGCTACGCGACGGACTCGATGCGGCCGGCATCGAGGTCCGCGACACCCCCGACGGCGTCGAGTGGCTCGTCAGGACGTAGCGCCCCGGTCCCGTTGATCGCCGGGACCAGCGTCGCAGTCCTGGTCAGATGTCGATGACCATCGGGAAGTACATCGCCGTCAGCGACGAGTCGAAGAGCTTGACATCATCCCCGAGCGACTTGTCGCAGACCAGGTTGACCCGGAAGATGACCCCGGCTGTCACGTCGAATCCACGAGTTCCGCTCAGGCTCTTCGAACCCCAGCCCTCGATCGAGCTCATCTGGGCGTAGTCGAAATCGATCGTGTTGCCGGTGGTGATCGAGCAGCGGGCGACGCCTTCGTTCGGGCTCAGCGCCTGGACGGTGGCCGAGGAGTTGACGATCAGCGTTCCGTCCTGCGGCGGGAAGAACTGCCAGTACCGCACGGTCTGGTCCGCGGCCGTCAGAGCGACGGCCTGGTTGCCTCCGGCCTGTCCGGCCGTCGGGATGAACTCCGGAGCCAGGTAGCCGAGCACGTCGATGAGAATGTCGGTGGTCGGCCCGACCGTTCCGTACGCGTCGTACGTGATGTCGATCTTGCCGGCGACGTTCCAGGTCGTCGGAAGCTCGACGAGGACGCTGTTCGGGTTGATCTCGCCGGCGCTGACGTTGACGTTCGACGTGGTCGGCGGCGTTCCACCGGCCGTCGCCGGCCGAACCGAGATGAACCCGTCAGCCTGTGCCGAGACCGGTGTCACGTTCAAGAACACGCCGGTGGCGCCCATCGGCACCGGGGTCCGATATCCCACGGTCGTGGCGATGATGCCCGTGACCTGGAGCGTCTGACCCGTCGCCTAGACGAACGGACCCGCCAACCCGACGTCGACCCCATCGCGTGTGTCGAGGATGCGGATCGGAGTGATCGCCACCACGTTCGACTCCTGCGAGGTTCCGTTGGCGATCAACACCCCGCCGGCCCCCAGTGACACCGCGATGGCGGCCCCGATCGCTGCCCACCTCGACCGCCAGATCCATCGAACTCCCATCGGCTACTCCTCACTGGTCGTGCTCCTGAGGAGGCACCCTCCAGTCGAGTCGACGCGTGGTCTCCCTGGGTAGAGCCGAAGGTGTGGTCTCGTCGCGACCACATCCCTCGGTCACAGGTGTGGTTCGCCGTGATCGCGTTCGCCGGCGCACTCGCACTGCGGCTCCGGGACGGCGGTGCGGCCGCCGAACCGGCCGCGTCGACCGCCCCGACGGAGGTGGCCGTCACCTCGGAGCCAACCGCCACGCTCGCCGAGGTCGAGGCGCAGCCCACCACCTCGATCGCGATCGACGCGCTCGAGGCGCGGTCGACCGCGGCCGTGGCTCCGGTCGACATCCCGGCGGTGCCTCACGCCCGCCAGGCGACGAACACCAACTCCTTGCCGGGCCGATCGGGCGCGTCGCGCACGTCGACCGTGTCGAAGCCGGCATCGATGAGCGTGCGCTGCACTTCGGCGCGGTGCGCACCCGTCACCGGCCTTCGACGTCGACGGCCCGGCGCATCGCGCGCGTCGCGACGGGAGAGGTGACCTTCGACCGTTGCCGACCGCCGCCGCCCGGCGGACCGTGGAAGGGCGGCAGATCGGAGGACGACATGCGCAAGATCGCTGATGCGGCGACCGACTTCCTCGGCCACACGAGAGTGGCGGTCACCGGGGTATCGCGACATCCCCAGAACCACGGTGCGAACGTTGTCTACCAGCGGTTGCGCGACCGCGGATATGAGGTGTTCGCCGTCAACCCGAACGCCGAGCAGGTCGAGGGCGACCCGTGCTATCCCGATCTGGCATCGATACCGGACGGCGTCGAGGCCGTGGTGATCGGTACCGCGCCGGCGCGGGCGAAGGCGACGGTGGAGGAGTGTGTCGAGCTCGGCATTGGGCACGTGTGGTTCCACCGCGGGCCGGGGTCCGGGAGCGTCGACGACGGGGCGGCCGAGCTCGGTCGGCGCAACGGGATCGCGGTGATCGACGGCGGCTGCCCCTGCATGTTCGGGCCGACCGCGGACCTGGGCCACAAGGTCATGCGCCCCCTCCTCAAGCTGACCGGCAGCGTGCCTCGCCGGGTCTGATGCGTGGGCGGATCGACCTCGACCGAGGGTCGCCTGCTCGGACGGGTGCGACCGGTGACCTCGGACTCTGGCGAACGTCGCTGGGCCGGTTCAACGTGGACCTCGGTGGTGGAGGTGATCGTGAAGTCGGATTCTCTCTGAAGGGGTGCACATGATCGACATCGTCTCGACCCAGGATCTTCGTCATCTCGCCGAGGCCGACGGCGAGTGGTGCGTCTCGGTCTACCTGCCGACGCACGTCGCCGGTGCCGAGACGGGCCAGGATCCGATCCGGTTCAAGAACCTCCTCGCCCGTGCGGCTCACCACCTGCTGGCGGTCGGCGCGTCGATCCACGAGACCGACGACCTGCTGTCGGCGGCGTCGGCGCTGCTGGACGACGTGGCGTTCTGGGCCCACGCCGGGCAGGGGTTGGCGGTGTTCGTCACCGGTGAGGGAACACGGACGTATCGGGTGCCGGACCCGGTCGAGGAGTTGGTGGTCGTTGCCGACCGGCTGCACGTCACCCCGTTGCTTCCTTCGGTCGCATCCGGCTACCACTTCCACGTGCTCGCCATCGGGCAGAACCGGGTCCGACTCCTGTACGGCAGCCGGTACACGATCGAGGAACTGGCGGTCGACGAGATCGCCGAGATCCCAGCGAGCCTCGTCGAGGCCCTCCGCCTCGACGAGCGAGAGCCGCAGTTGCAGAGCCACGGCGCGGTCCGAACCGGCGCAGGACGGATGGCGCCGCGGTTCCACGGTCAGGGGACCGGCAGGATCGGGCAGGATTCCGATGTCGATCGCTTCCTCCACGCGGTGGACGCCGGAGTCTGCGAACTGGTCGGCGACGACGGGACCCCGCTCGTGCTCGCCGGTGTCGAACGCATCGTGGCGCGGTACCGCGAGCTGACCCACCACCCGCGGGTCGTCGATCGAGGCATCATGGGAAGCCCCGAGCGGCTGCGCCCCGACGAGCTCCGCGACCGCGCCTGGCCGCTGGTGAAGCCGTGCTTCGACGCGGAGCAGCGAGCGGCGCAAGGACGCATCCTCGACCACGCCGACCGGGCGGTCACGACGGTCGCGGCCGCGCTCATCGCCGCCCGTGACGGGCGGATCGCTTCACTGTTCGTTCCCGTCGGCGTGCACCGCTGGGGTCGGGTCGATCCCGACCGGCGCGCGATCGAGCCGAGCGAGGAGCAGCAGCCGGGCGATCGCGACCTGCTCGACGTGGTCGCGGTCGACACGCTGCTGACCGGCGGCAGCGTGTTCGCCGTCGACCGACGGGACGTACCGGGCGACGGGCCGTTGGCCGCAGAGCTCCGCTACTGACCGGGCGGGTGCGGCGCCCGTGACCGGGTCCTCGTTCGCGTCTCACGCATCGAGGCGGATTCTCTCGCCCGGTCGTGCCGCGCGCGCCCGCAGCCCGAGACGGTCGTGCAGCGCGTCGACGAGCGCCGCCGAACTGTCGGGTTCGCCGTGGTTGACGTACACGATCTGCGGCGGCTCCGACGCGGTCCTGGCCCAGTCGAGGAGATCACCCCGGTCGGCATGGGCGGACAGCGGAACCGACACGACGCGAGCGCGGACCGTCCACTGACGGCCGAAGAACTTCAACTCCGGGGCGCCGCTGCGCAGCGCGTCACCGCGCGTTCCGGGCGCCTGGAACCCGACGAGCAGGACCGCATTGCGGTTGTCGCCGAGGCGATGCGCCAGGTGGTGGAGCACCCGGCCCCCGGTGAGCATGCCCGACGCCGAGACGATGATCATCGGACCGCGGCGCGAGTTGAGTCCGATCGATTGCTCCGTGGTGCGCGTCTCGGTCACGTCGATCGATCCGAACAGCTCCGTGCCGCGCAACTCGGGGCGGATCTCGGGTGACCCAAGGCGCGCCTCGGCGCGGTAGACCTCGAGTGCGCGCGACGCCATCGGGCTGTCGACGAACACCGGGACCGATGGGACCGTGCCCGACTCGATCAATCGGTCGAGGTGCCACAACACGACCTCGGTCCGGTCGACGGCGAACGCCGGGATCACGACGACCCCACCCCGTTTCGCGGCGCGGTTGACGACGTCGGCGATCACACCGTCGATGTCGTCGTCCGGGTGGTCCTCGTCGCCGTAGGTCGACTCGGTCACGACGACATCGGTGCTGTTGATGCCCTCCGGTGGGAGCAGCAACGGATGGATCGAGCGGCCGAGGTCGCCACTGAACACGATCCGCCGGCCACCGTCGTCGAGGTCGAGCGCGATCGATGCCGCTCCGAGGATGTGCCCGGCGCGGCGCCAGGTCGCCCGGAGGCCGGGGAGCACCTCGTGCGGATGGTCGTAGGGCACGGTCTCGATCTGCCCGAGGCACGCCGTGGCATCGAGCTCGGTGTACAGCGGCTGGGGAGGGTCGTGCTTGGAGTAGCCCTTGCGGCCGGCGTACCGGGCTTCCTCCTCGTGGAGGTGCCCGCTGTCAGGGAGGACGATCTCGGCAAGCCGGCGCGTTCCCTCCGTGCAGTACACCGGGCCGGTGAAGCCCAGCCGCGCGAGCCGCGGCAGGTAGCCGCAGTGGTCGATGTGGGCGTGGGTCAGGACGACCGCGTCGATCGACTCGGGCGGGATCGGAAACGGCGCCCAGTTCTGGAGCCGGAGGTCCTTGCGCCCCTGGAACAGCCCGCAGTCGACCAAGACCCGACCACCGGCAGTGTCGATCAGCGTCTTGCTGCCGGTGACCGTCCCGGCTCCCCCGAGGAAGGTCATGCCGGGAGCTCGTTCGCCGCGGTCCATCAGTCGTGCTCGTTTCGCTCGTGGTGAGGTGTCGCTCGCCGCTGTCCATCGTGAGCCGAGAGCACACCGTCCTTCGACGGCCGAACGTCACAATCGGGGTCGCCCGGCAAACCGGTCGGCGGACGCCGCCGCACGCGGTTCGGCTGCGCGGGACCGATCACCGCCCGACGGGGCGAACGTACGGGCGGTGACCCTGGACCCTGGCGCGATCGCTGCTTCGCATCGAGGCTCGACGCATGGAACTGAGCTCGGTCAAGATCCTGCTGCCCCCCGACTCGAACGTGATCGTCGGGCAGGCCCACTTCATCAAGACGATCGTCGACCTCCACGAGACGCTCGCCGGCTCGTCGCCGACGTTGCGGTTCGGTGCGGCGTTCTGCGAGGCCTCCGGCCCGCGGTTGGTCCGCCGGTCGGGCAACGACGACGAGTTGACACGGACGGCCGTCGACGCGGCCCGGGCGATCGGCGCCGGGCACTGCTTCGTCGTGTTCCTCCGCGACGGTTTCCCGATCAACGTGTTGAACCAGGTGAAGGCGATCCCCGAGGTGTGCAGGGTGTTCTGTGCGACCGCCAACCCGCTCGAAGTGCTCGTCGCCGAGACCGCCGCCGGCCGCGGCATCGTCGGAGTGGTCGACGGTGAGCCACCGCTCGGCGTCGAGACCGAGGACGACGTCGTGGCGCGCCTCGACCTGCTCCATGCCATCGGCTACCGCGTCTGACGGTCAGGAGCCCGGCCGCGTGCGCGCGACTGCTCGACCGGGCGGGGGGTCGAGACGGCGGACGAGTCGCTCGAACTCCCAGTCGAACCGCTCCTGCTCGGTGGCCCCCAGGGTTCCGTGGCGCCAGCCCCATCCGAATACGGCGGCCACGATCGTCGTCACGAACAGCAGGGGCGTGGCGAGGAGGAGCACGGCGAGCGAGACTGTCCGATCGCCGGGGATCGTCGCCACTCGTGCGCCAACATCAGGGTCGAATGGCTCTGGTCCCGGCCGCGATCCGACCGACGCGATGGAAACCGTTACGTCGACAGGGTCCGCCGGACCCGATGCGCGCAGATCGCGAGCTAACGATCCGGAGGTGAACAGATGTCGCAGTCCGATCACGACAGCGGCCGTGGCTATGCAGTGTTCGAGTGGATCAACGGCCACGCCTGGCCAGTGGCCGTTGCGATCCTGCTCGCCGCCGTCGTCCTGGCGGTGATCACACCGGTCGTCGCGGACGACGGGGAGCCGTCGTTCGATCCGACCGGCGAGATCTACGACACCGCCAACCGCGTCGACGAGCTCTTCTCCTCCTCGTCGCCGGTGCGTACGGCGCTGTTCATCGCCGATGCGCCGAACGGTGGCGACGTGCTGACGAAGGCCGCGTTGCTCGAGTTCGAGCAGAACCAGGCGGCGGTGCTCGCCGATCCCGATTCCCAGACCCACCTCGCCTCGGTGTTCGACCGAGACCTCGGGATCCCGATCGAGGGCGTGTACTCCTTCGCCGATGCCGTCGACGACGCCTTGCCCGGCGGGCTCGAGTCTGCCTCGGAGGCGGACGTCAAGATCGCCATCGGCGAGCTGCTCGCCGACGACTCACCGAGCAGTTCTCTGCGGTTCCTCCTCTCGACGACCTCGACGACCCGCACACCGACAACGATCGACGGCGCCGACGTGGTCGTCTGGGAGTCGCCGGCCTTCTTCGTGAAGCTGGCTTACGACATCGACACCTTCGATGGAGAGAGGATGGAGGGGTTCGATGGCGAGACCGACCTCGATGCCGAGCGGTGGCTACGCGACGTGCAGTCGACGTTGCGCGGCGACGAGTCGTCCGTCACGGCGATCGGTCTGTTCATCGATGGTGGGCTCGTCGGCCAGGAGCAGGGCCAGGCCGCTGCGCCGTACATCTTCGGCGCCATCGCCATCATCTTGATGATCGCCGGAGCGCTCCTGCGGTCGTACTGGGCGGCGATGCTCGTAGCCGCCGGTCTCGGCGTCGTCATGATGGCGTTCAACGGCATCAACGCGCTGATCGGCCTGAAGACGGGCTCGCCGCTGCTGATCATGATCGTCCCGATCGCGCTGATCAGCTTCGGCGTCGACTTCTTCATCCACGGCAGCGGCCGGGCGAGAGAGGAACAGGTCGCCGGCCAACCACGTGAGCGCGCCTACCCGCTCGGCGAGTCGGCCGTGTTCGCCGCGCTGCTCCTCGCACTGGCGTCGTCGGTTGCGGCGTTTCTCTCGAACGCCGTGTCCGGGATCCAGGCGATCGTCCAGTTCGGGATCGCCGCTTCGATCGGGCTCGTCCTGTGTTACCTCGTGCTCGGCTGGGTGGCCCCGAAGCTGCTGCTCTCGATCGAGAGCAGCCTCGGTCCTCGGCCGTCCGATCTCAGCCATCTGCGAGTCGCTGCGCAGAAGGTCGGTTTCGTGGTCGCCACGTTCATCGGTGGCATCGCCGTCACGATGGCGATCGTCTTCCCGGCGCTCGGCTGGGTGGTGTTCGGCGTCTTCCTGGCGCTGTTCCTGTGCGTACCGTTCGTGATCACGCGGCGGCGGAATCGGCGAGCTGCCGAAGCGCGGCGGCCGCTCACCGACGAGGTCCGCGGCGCCGGTCATGGATTTGTCGCCGCTGGGACGCTGGTCCACTTCCTCGCCCGCTGGCGCGTGTTCACGCTTCCGGTGGTCGCCGTGCTCGCACTGCTCGGATGGGTCGGTGCCACGCGGGTCGAGCAGGGGTTCGACGTTCGCGAGTTCTTCTCGTCCGACACCGACCTGATCAAGGGGTTCGACAAGAGCCTCGAGTACTACGGTCCCCAGGGCGCCGTCGACTACGTCTTCGTCGAGGGTGACCTCACGTCGCCGGCCACGCTGACCGCGATCGAGGCGACGCAGGCACGGATCGCCTCGTCCGACGCAGAGTTCGTGCGGGACTTCGACGGGGCGGTCGGCTTCGGCCCGACGGCCGCGACGGTTGTCCAACTCGCGACCGCATCGACGCCGATGCGTGACGCGATCGCTGCTTCGACCGGCATCGAGATCACCGACAACGACGGGGACGGCCTCGCCGACACGAACGAGCAGGTCGCTGCGATCTACTCCCACGCCAAGTCGAACGACGTCGTCGACGACACGGGTGCGGTGGTGTTCACCCCCGATCAGACCGAGTCGTTCCTGTACGTCGGCGAGGGCGAGCAGGCGACGCTGATCAGCGTCAGCATCGCCACGATCACCGACGAGGCGATCATCCTGCCCGCTCGTCGCGCGCTCGAGGATTCCGCGTGGGCTCTGGAGGAGCTCGTCGCCGGCGACGACGTCGTCGTCCGGGTGTCGGGCGGCGCGATCATGACGCAGAACTCGCTCGACGCGTTCACCAACGCCATGTTGATCTCGTTGCCCGTGGCAATCGTGCTGACCTCGCTCCTCGTCTTCGTCTCCTTGTTCTTCGTGTTCCGCAACTTCGGCCGGAGGAGGGCATCGATCCTCAAGCGATCCGCCCGCTACGCCCTCATCTCGATGGTGCCGATCCTCCTCGTCGTCGCCTGGGTCTACGGCTTCATGTACCTCGCCGGTTACCAGATCAACGTGATCACCGCGACGATCGCGGCGATTGCCGTCGGTGTCGGCGTCGACTACGCGACGCACTTCACCATGCGGTTCATCGAGGAGTTCGAGCACGAGCCGAGCCGGTTCCCGGCACTCCGCCGAGCCGGCGAGGGCACGGGTGGTGCGCTCGCGATCTCTGCGGTGACCTCGATCGCCGGCTTCCTGGTCATGGCGATGGCACCGATGCCGATGTTCGAGACGTTCGGGATCCTCACGGCCGTGATGATCTTCTTCTCGCTCCTCGTCTCCCTGTTGGTCCTGCCCAGCCTGCTGATGATCGTCACCCCATCCCGCAAGGGTGGGGAACGCGGTGGCGCTCATCGACCAGGTGACGCACGGCGGTGACTTCCGGTATGACCCCCACTCACGGGAAACCGCCCTCCACGGCGGGGCCGAGCACTGAATGCTGGTCGATCACCCGGGGAGCACGCCGACGGTCGTCAGCCACGACCGGGCCACCTCCTCACGGGGTTCGCCGTCCTGGACCCGCAGGTTCATCGCCCGGAGCTCGTCGGTCGTGAGCGCGCGTGGAGAGTGCTGCCAGCGGGTCGGAGCCATCCGGTACCCAACGGTCGAGCGCCGACCGGCGGGCGACGGGAACGACGTTTTCGGCCGGCTGGAGCCCCCGGTCGTCCTCGAGGATCACCAACTTGCGAGACGAGATCTCTGCCGACGTCGTGAACATCAGCCCGACGTCGATCTCGCCACGGGCAAGTGCCTCGGCGGTGACGTCCAGCGATCGCTGCGGCACGAACTGGGCGAACGTGATCCCGTACGTCTCGGCGAGCCCGAGGAGGCACAGCGGGCGTTCGGGACACTCGACAGGTCCGCCGAACTTTGCGGTCGTCGCGAAGTCGGCGAGATCGCTCAGCCGGACGAGGTCGTGGTCCCGCGCGGTGGCCCGGGTGACGACGACAGCGTTCGCGTTCTCGGCCGGGGCGGGTTCGAGCGCGACCAGCCCGAGCGGCCCCAGGGCGTCGGCGAGGCCCGACAGGTTCGGGGTGGGTGCGTCGAAGTACGCGCTGGCTGTGCCGACGTACTCGGGCACGAGATCGATCAGGTCGAGCTGCATCGCCGGTGCGACAACCTCACGCGGGCCGATCACGCCGAGCCTGACGACCGTGATCCCGTCGGCCTCGAGGACCTGGGCGTACAGCTCGGCGAGCAGTTCGCTCTCGGCGAAGTCGAAACTCCCGATGCGCAACCCGTCATCGGGACCCGGACCGGATGAGTCGGAGTCGTCGGCCCCGCAGGCGCCGCCGATCGCGACGATGAGCGTGAGCGCCAGCCGCCAGAACACCGTCCCAGTCTCGCGCGCTGCAGGGACGGCCGGAAGATGACCGACCTCGCCGATGCCACCCCGCAGCGTCGCCGTCGTCCGAGCGGTGAGCCGCCGCCGCTGCCTCGTCAGCTGAACCGCGCGGCCTACCTCTGGTTGGCGGCGTTCGCCTTCTGGGCCGTGATCTGGTTCGCGGTCTTCGTCTCCGATCGCCCGGCGATCTTGATCACCGAGTGGGACCTGGCGGCGATGGCGCCGATCGTCGACAACCGCGTCGATTGGCTCACCGACCTCATGGTGCCGCTCAACGCGTTCGGAACGTTCTGGTTGACGCCGATCATCGGCTGGACGACCCTCGTCGTCGCCCTGTGGTACCGCCGCGTTCGTCATGCGATCCTGCTGGTCGTCACGCTCGCCGCGACGGCGGGAGTCGTCAACCTGGTCGCCGTCAGGATCACCCGGCCCCGACCGCTCGGGGTCGAGATCATCGGCGATTGGGAGGGCTTCGCCCAGCCGTCCCGCCCGGTCACGTTGCTCGCCGCCGCCATGATCGCCTGCACGCTGTCGCTCGTCCCTGGGCGTGGGCGGCGAGCGGCGCACATCGTCACCGCGGTCGTCGTGACGCTGTTCGGAGCGGCCCAGGTGTACACCGGTGTGGAGCACCCCACCGACGCGTTCGCCGGGGCAACGGTGGGAGTGGCCTTCACCCTCGTGCTGTACCGGTCGGTCGCTCCGGAGGCCGTCTTCCCGATCACCTACCAACACCACAAGACCGCCCACCTCGACATCGGCGGCGAGCGGGGCCGGGCGATCCGACTCGGGCTGCGACGCCAGCTCGGCATCGAGGTGGACGACATCAGCCGAGTCGGTCTTGCGGGTTCGGCGGGGTCGACCCCGCTGCGGATCAGCGGCACCGATGGCGAGTTGCTCTTCGGCAAGCTCTACTCCAGTGCTCACCTGCGCTCGGACCGGTCGTACAAGCTGTGGCGCACGTTGATCTACGGGCGCCTGGAGGACGAGCACCACTTCACGTCGGTGCGCCGGCTCGTCCAGCACGAGGACTACATGCTGCACCTGATGCGGCGGGCGGGGATCCCGAGCGTCGAGCCGGCCGGACTCGTCGAGATCACGCCCGATCGCGAGTACCTCCTCGTCATGGAGTTCTTGCGCGGGGCGGTCGAGATCGGCGGCGCCGAGGTGGACGACGACCTGATCGACCAAGGCCTGGAGATCGTCGCGCGGATGTGGCAGGCCGGCCTGGCGCACCGTGACATCAAGCCGGCCAACCTGATGGTGCAGGACGGGCGCCTCCGGATCGTCGACGTCGCGTTTGCGCAAGTCCGGCCGTCTCCGTGGAGGGAGGCGGTCGACCTGGCCAACATGATGTTGGTGCTGGCGTTGGGGAGCTCGCCGGAGCTGGTGTACGAGCGGGCTCGCCACCGATTCACCGACGACGAGCTCGCCGAAGCGTTCGCTGCGTCGCGCGGCGTCACGTTGCCGTCGCAGCTCCGCCGGTCGTTGCGACAGGACGGCCGAGAGCTGCTCGAGCGATTCCGTCAGCTCGCGCCGAAGCGGCCACCGGTCTCGATCCAGCGTTGGTCGCTTCGCCGGGTCGGGCTGACCGCGTGGGTCCTGCTGATCGCTGTCGGAATCATCTCGATCTTCATCTCGAACCTCGGCGACGTGGGGCTGCGGTGAGACCGAGACCGCCGGGTCGCTTCCGCCGGCGAGTGCGGGCGACCACGGCAGCATTTCTGGGGCTCGCCCTCGGCGTTCCGGCCGGATGCTCCGTCGAGCAGACGCTCCCTGCGCCCCTCTGCGAAGGCGACTCGTCGATCCTGATCGTCGCGGAATCGGTCCCGACCGCTTCGCAGATCCCATGCCTGTTGCCACTTCCGGCGGGATGGTCGGTCGCATCCGTTCGCGTCAACGAACACCACACCGTGGTCGCGCTCGATTCCGACCGCGCCGGTGAGCGAGCCGCCGTGCTCCGGCTGGAGCAACAGTGCGACATCGCGCGATCGGTGTTGACGCCGAGCGACCTTCCCGGCGCGGACCGGTACGAGCTGATCGAACAGGTCGAGCCTGCGTTCAGGGCGGAGCGCTTCTATCTCTTCCGCGGGGGATGCGCGTCCTGGAGCTTCGACTTCGACAGGGGGGTGTCGGCGACCAACGCCGTCGCCATCGGCGAGACCCTGGTGCTCATCTCCCGCGAGGAGTTCAACGACAGCCTTCGGCAGACCTTCGTCGACGAGGAGCTCTGATGCGCATCGGCCGCGCCGCCGGCGCTGCCGTGGCACTCGGCGCCCTGCTCTGGTCGGCGGGCAGCGCACGGTCGCGTCGGGTGTCGCCGGTCGAGGAACGGATCTTCCGAGCGTTCAATGACGCGCCGGACGCACTCGTTCCCGTTGCCTGGCCGGTGATGCAGATGGGGTCGCTCGCGTCGGTCTTCGTCACCGCGCTGGGCGTGCATCGTCGAGCCGACACCGAGGGAGCAGTCGCCGTCGCGATTGCGGGGACCTCGGTGTGGGGCGGGATCAAGCTGGTCAAGCCACTCGTCGGTCGCGGCCGCCCGGATGCCCACCTCGCCGACGTCCACGTTCGCGGACCGGAGCAGAGCGGGTTGGGGTATCCGTCCGGCCACGCTGCGGTGTCCGTCACGCTGGCACTGCTCGCGTCGCGTTCGACCGGCGCGCGGCGGGCGGCGCTGGCGGCCGCTGCGGCGACGTCGGCGAGCCGCATGTACGTCGGGGCGCACCTTCCGCTCGACGTCGTCGGTGGAGCGGCGGCGGGCTGGTTGGCCGGATCGATCGTCCGGACGCTCCGAGCGACCTGACGACCCGAACGCCCGCCAGAGGAGGGAGTGGGAACGGGTAGTGTCGGCGAGCGAGGGGGACCAGGGTGGAAGGAGTTCGGTGATGGGATTGTTCAGCAAGAAGGACAAGACCGGCGACGGGAAGGTCCATGTCAAGGGGATGATGGCCGACCCAGCGGCCTTCGGTGGACCGTCGTCGGCGTCGGTTGACGAGAACGATCCGATCTGGGATCCGATCGAGGGTGTCGCCCTCGAGCAGTACGCGACGATCACGAAAGGCGCGGCTGATCAGGGCGTCACCGACGAGGCCGGCGTGCTGGCATACGCCGAACAGCAGGGGATCTCCCAGGAGGCCTTCGCGGCGGCGATGGCCGGATGGAACGACCGGATGAAGCAATCGATGGCGGTCGGCCAACGGTTCAACGCCGTCTACATGGGTCGCTCCTGACCGGGTCCGGGAGCCGGTGCGGGCGGCAACGACCGGTTCACACGATGACGACCGAGGTCGGGTCCGACGGGTCGTAGCGAACCCGAACGCTCGCACCCGGTGAACGACTGGCGAGCTGTGTTTGCCCCTGTGCCGTCGCTGCGCGAGCAGGGTGGCTCGGCCGCCGGTTGACACCAGCTCCTGCCGATGGACCCTGGCGCCGACGCTCGGGCATTTCGACAATGGGCGTGAGATCGGACGGGTACGTCGAACCGAGCGGTTGCTGAGATCTGGAGCTCCGATGGAACGTGTTGGCGATGCTGTCGACCGCACGCTCGAGTCGGCTGAGGTGCCGCGCTCGGGCCGGGATGGCGCCGGCGTGCAACGCGGTCATCGACCGAAGGCTCCACCGGCGGGCCGGGGGAGGGAGGTGGTCGATGGAGTTCAACGTGCTCGGTCAACTCGCGATCAGCGATGAGGGGCGACCGATCGCTCTCGGCTCGTACAAGCAGCGTTCGCTCCTCGCGCTGCTGCTGATCCACCACGGCTGGGTCGTCTCGACCGACCGGATCATCGAGGAGCTCTGGGGCGACGAAGCGAGTCAGGACCACCACAACGCACTGTGGGGCCACATCTCGAGTTTGCGTTCCGTGTTGGAGCCCGATCGCCCGCCCCGCTCCGACGGCACCGTGGTCCTGACGCGCCATCCGGGCTATCTCCTCGACATCGAGCCGCAGCAGATCGACGCAGTTCGCTTCGAGCAACTGCTTGCGGATGGTCGGGCTCTGGTGACCGATGACCCCGACGGCGCCGCGACGACGCTCCGCTCGGCGCTGGCGTTGTGGCGTGGCGGCGCCTACGAGGACGTCGCGTACGAATCGTTTGCGCAGGACGAGATCCATCGGCTCGAAGAGCTTCGGCTCGAAGCCGTCGAGAGCCGCATCGACGCCGACATCGGGCGCGGCCTGGCCGGCGAGGTGGTCGCAGAGCTCGAGACGCTCATCCGGGCGCACCCCCTTCGCGAGCGCTTCACCGGGCAGCTCATGGTCGTGCTCCATCGGACCGGGCGGCAGGCCGAGGCGCTCCACGCGTATCAGCAGCTGCGGACGGCGCTCGGCCACGAGCTCGGTCTCGAGCCCGGAATCGAGCTCCGCCAGCTCGCTGACAGGATCATCGTCGACGATCCGACGCTTCACCTGTCGGTTGCCGCCGACGGTCACGGCAGTGTCGGCACGGTCCCGGCGCGCGCTCGCCAGCAGGGCGGGCAGGACCCCATGCCGTCGGGGCTCGTGACGTTCGTGCTCACCGACCTCCAGGGGTCGACGCGGCTCTGGCGGTCGATCGGGGATCGGTTCCCACCGCTGCTCCAGCGACACCGCGAGCTGCTGAGAACTGCGTGGGGGGAGCACGACGGTCACGAGTTCAGGACGGAAGGGGACTCGGCCCTCGTGGCCTTCGGCGACCCGGCACAAGCGGTGCAGTCCTGCGTCAGGGCGCAGCAGCTGATGGCCGCCGAGCCGTGGCCGGAGGACGCGGTGCTGCGGGTTCGAATCGGTGTCCATCTCGGGCTCGCCTCGCCGTCGAATGGCGACTACGTGGCCTACGCCGTTCACCAGACCGCCCGTGTCGTCGATGCCGGTCATGGTGGCCAGATCATCGTGACCGACGACGTCGCTCGGGCGTTGCCGAGCCTTGCGTCGATCGATTTGCGATCGCACGGTCGCTTCCAGGTGCGGGACTTCGACGACCCGATCGAGCTGTTCGAGGTGAGGGGAGCGGGCATGCAGGTCGTCGACCGCCAGCTGCGCGTGCTGCCGGCGGATGGGCACAACCTTGCTCGACCGCCAGGTGCGTTCATCGGTCGGGAACGGGAGTTGGCGCTCCTGGATGGCATCGTCAGCGAAGGAACGATCGTCGTGGTGCTCGGACCAGGAGGGGTCGGGAAGACCCGGCTGGCAATCGAGTTCGGTCTTCGTGCCACGGTTCGGATGCCCGGCGGTGTCTGGTTCGTGCCCCTCGATGCGATCGACTCGATCGACCTGGTCCCCGGCGCGATCCTGGATGCCGTCGCCGTCCGGACCCCCGCGAGGTCGGAGCCGTGGGACGCAGTCGCCGCCGCGGTCGGCGTGGAGCAGATGCTGCTCATCCTCGACAACTGTGAGCACCTGCTGCCCGAGCTTGCGGCGCGCGTCGTGGGCGTCATGTCCGGCAACATGTGCAGCGCCGTGCTCGCGACGTCGCGCACGGCGCTCGGTCTCCGCGGTGAACGGCAGCTCACGCTCGGACCGTTGACGGGAGATCCCAACGTCGATCGGGTGCCACCTGCGGTGTCGCTGTTCGTCGACCGGGCTCCGACGCTCGCCGACGTCCCGGCCGATCCGGCTGCGTTCGCCTCGATCCTTGCGCTGTGTGAGGAGCTCGACAGCTTGCCGCTCGCCATCGAGCTCGCTGCGGCTCGCGCCGGCGTGCAGACCCCTGACGAGATACTCGGAACCGTCCTTCGCGGTCGCCCCCTGCGGGGACAGGATCCCACCCTGCCCCAGCGTCACCGCACGCTCGAGGCGACGCTGGAGTGGAGCTATCGCTTGCTCGACGGGCGTGAGCAGGTCGTCTTGCGGCGGCTGAGCGCACTGCCCGGGGCGTTCAACCTCGATACGGCGGTTGCTGCGGCTGGTGGAGACGGTCTGGACGCCGACGCGGTGCCCGAGGCCATCTGGTCGTTGGTCGACCAATCGCTTGTCGTTCCCTCGAGCAGTGCGGGATCCACCCGCTACCACTTGTTGCGCGTCATCCGGCGATTCGCCGCGGACCGTCGGTCGGTGGAGGAATGGGGAGGGGTCGTCGCCCGGCTGTCCGACCGATACCTCAGCCTGTTCGGCCCCGAGATCCCGCTCGACCGGAGCCGGATCAGCCGTCTCGACCAGGAGCTCGACAACATCCGCGCGCTCGTCGGCACGAATGTCCCCGGAACCCAGGAGATCAAGCAACGACTGGCGGTCGCCATCGGTCGCCATCACGACATGACGGGCAGGTTCGTCGTCGGTGTCGACGAGATCCGGCGCCTCGTGTCCGAGCTCCCCGAGCCGACGCCCACTCGTGTCGCACTGCTGACCCGCCTGGCTGACCTCGAGCTGCGGCTCGGTGGAGCAGACGACGCGACGCGGGTGCTCGACGATGCCCGTCGACTCAGCGACATCGTCGGACGCCCCGAGTGGGACGACGCGGGGATCGATCGGACCGCGGGCGAGATCGCGCTCCGGGCGGGCGATCACGACGGGGCAGCCCGCATCGCGGAGTCCGCGATGCGTTGGCCACTCAGCCCGAGCGGCCGGGCTCGGATCGACAACCTGCTCGGGATCATCGGGCTGCAGCGCGACGACCTGGTCGGAGCCCGATCGGGATTCGAGGCCGAGCTCGCCGCCTGGACCGACCTCGGGTACGACGTCCCACGAGCCTCGACGCTCGGCAACCTCGCCGAGACAGCGCTCCGCCAGGGTCGGATCGCCGAGGCCGCGGCCTATCAGCGGCAGTGCCTCGAGGTCGCCGAGCAGGTCGGCCATGCGACGCTGGCCGCCTTCTCCATCATCGTCGCGGCGCGGATCGCGGCGAACGACGGCGACTGGCGAGGCGCCGTCCGGCTGCAGACGGCGGCGGACGCGATGCTCCGCAGGTCGCACTACGTGCTGTACGACTTCGACGAGGACGCCCGCGCGCGCTTGCTCGACGAGGCCGAGCGTCACCTCGGCTCGAGGGGCGTCGAGCAGGCGCGAGCGGACGCATCGAGGTATTCGGCGGGTGATGCCGTGACCGCGGCGTCGCAAGTGCTGGGGGCCGCGTCCGCCGCGTGCCCCTGCGAGCGAGGAGGGACATGACATGACAGACAGCCCAACCGATGACGGCGCGCCCACGGACTGGAACGTTGCCTTCGACCAGTTCTCGCGGGAGGCCTACCGGCCCGGCGAGTTGATCGTGTCGTCCACGCAGATCGACGCGCTCGCGGCGCTCGCAGCGGACGCCGGACTCGAGATCGAGGACCCGGGGGAGGACGACATCGACTACGCGTACCTCGAGGAGTTCACCGCATACCTCCCGCCGAACCGGAGGAGGGTCGTCGTGGACAGCGCCGACGCGCGGATGATCGATGCCTTCGTCCGGCGAGTCGCGGCCGACCCCACGATCGACGCCCACCTGAACACGGTGTTCTTTGCCGATGCGTGCCGTCACGTCGACTGCATGCCCCACCCGGCGTGGTCGGCAAGTCCGGCCGCTGCCAATCCCGCGTACGCCAATCCCGTGTACGCCAATCCCGCGTACGCCAATCCCGCGTACGCCAATCCCGCCTCCGCCAATCCCGCCTACGCCAACATGCGGACGCACAACTCTGCGCTCCCGGCGTCGCCCGCGTTCGAACCACGAACGGCCAGCAGTGAGTGCGGGTTCGGAGCCAACGGGCCGATCGTGACGCTTCTCGACACCGGTCTCGCGGACTCGTCGTCGATCGGACCGCTCCTCGAATCCGCAGCCAACGTGTCGGGAGCCACCGACGTTCCCGACAGCGACAGCGATGGCGACCTCGATCCCGTCGCCGGCCACGGCACGTTCATCGCCGGGCTCATCGAGCTTGCCGTGCCAGGGGTGTCGATGACGGTTCCGCGCGTGATCAGGTACCACGGTGACGTCGATCTCTCGGCCGTCCAGACCGACCTCGAACGGGTCTTCCGCCAGACCCTGGGAGGCAGCGGAACGAATCGCGTCGCCCGGATGGTCGTGGGCATGTCGTTCTCGGGCCTGATGGCCGAGCACAACCGGACGTCGCTCCGCCAGCAACTCGAGGTTCTCGGACGCTTCGGGGCGGTGGTGGTCGCGTCTGTGGGGAACGACGCGACGTGCCAACCGTTCTTTCCAGCCGCATTTGGTGACCCGACGGCTCCGAACCCCCTGGCCAACGTCGTGTCCGTGGGGGCCCTGGGTCCGTGCGGGCCGGCCGGGTTCACGAACTTCGGTCCCTGGGTGCGGGCGTGCGCCGCTGGTGTGGCACTGACGAGCAGCTTCTTCCAGCACGAGGAAACCGCCGGCGCTCGTCGGTCGTTCGACGGCTGGGCGCTCTGGAGTGGAACGTCGTTCTCGGTGCCGGTGGTGATCGGCGCCCTCGTCAGGGAGATGGTCCTCACCGGTTCGACGGCGTCCGACGCGGTCGCCCGCCTCATCGACGCGCCCGGACTGCCCGGGTTCCAGAACCTCGGGACCATCGTCACCTAGGCCGGCGGACAACGCGACCCGGACGAGCGCCACGCCTTGGGGCCGCACTCAGCACGATCCGCGCTGTGGCGCTCGTCCGGTGAGCGTGTGATACCCGGCGTCGAGGTCGTCGCGGCTCGACTGGCCCATGACGAGCGGGCCGATCGGGCGGTCGCTCACTCCCACGCCATGATCTCGGCCGCCTGCTCCCCACCGGGGTCGCACCAGCTCACCTCGTCGTGACCGAGCCGATACGTCCGTCCCCGGAGTTCCTGGGACGCGAGCTTGCGGTCCTCGCCGAGTCCGTTGACGGCCGAGGCGTGTGCCATCTCGTGAAGCACCTGTCTGGTTGGAGGCGGGAATCCGATCGGCAGCGATGCCGCGAGGAGGATCGTCGAGGTGAGGTGTCGCCGGCCCGTGATCAGCATTCGTCCCGGTATCCGTGGAGGGGGGTGGAGCCGGTGAGCGCCCGATAGCCGGCATCGAGGTCCTCACAGCTGTGGTCGCTGATCGTGACGATCCCGATCGGCCGGTCGATGAGCCCCCAGACCATGATCTCTGCGGCCTGCTCGCAGCCGTTCTCGTACCACGCTACTTCGTCGTGGTTGCGCCAGAACTCGTAGCCGCGCAGCGCCCGGAAGTCGGCTTCGCGGGCATCGGAGAGGGAGTGCTCGAGCCACGCGTGCGCGAGCTCGTGAAGGATGAGCGCCTCGCCGTGTGGACCGGGCTCGACGGCGCAGAGCCCGATCTCGCTTCGCTGCAGGGTTGCGCGGTGGACGCCGTGGTAGCCGCCGCACTCGTCGAGGTCGTCGCGGTGATCGACGAAACGGAGCGGAGGGAGCTCGAGTTCGGCCTGCTCGAAGAGGGCGATGGCCCAGATCGCGGAGGCGACGAACTCGTCGGGCATGTCGACGAACTCGACGCGAGATGGTCGTGGTTCGAGTGCCGGAATCTCTGCGGCGACCTGCTCGACGGGAGCCGCTCGGTCGTCCAGAACGGCCGAACCGATCGGTCCGAGTGCGACGATGATTGCGAGGAGGGGATGGAAGACGGTTCCCATGCCCGTAGCGTCCGACGCGCTCCTTCGCGCCCGCTGCGCTCGGACTGCGCGACGACTTCCTGCGGACTTTGCCCGTGATCAGCCAGTCGTTGTTCACGTCCCCGCGGTGTCGGTGGCCGTGGAACCATCGACGGCGAGAGTTGCCCGAGTGCATCGGGGCAGGCAAGGATGCGATCGTGCTTGTGACCAGCCTGATCGCGGACATCCCCCCCGATACCGAGTCCTCTGGGGTTGCGTGGCCGATCGTGATCGGTGCCGTAGCGGTCGTTGCGCTGCTGCTCATCGCGTTCGGCCTCATGCGTCGCCGGAGATCCGGCCGGCCGTCGTCGCCCGACACGGATCACTGAGGCCTCGTCGTTTGGGCGCGTACGCCCAGGCCTTGGCCCTCACCCTGGCGATCGAAGTGCCGATCTACGTCATCGCGCTCGGTCCACTGGCGCGTGCAGCGGGTGGGCCGATGCTGTCGTGGTCGCGGGCGCTCGTCCTCGGCGTGCTGGTCAATCTCGTGTCGTACCCACTCGCGTTCCTGGTGGCGCTCCCGGTCTTGCGTCAGTTCACCGGTCCCACCGCCGCACTGGGGATCGTCGAGATCGGGGTGCTCGTCCTCGAGGCAGCGATCATCGGGCGCTGGCTGCGCGATGGGACGGTGTCGGTGATGTCGAGCTCGCTCGCCAACGTCGCATCGCTCGCGCTCGGCGCGCTGCTTCTGGGCTGAGAGGTCGCCGCGGTCCAGCCGAAACGGCGTGGCGCCGCGCGGTCGAACGAAGCCGTCCTGAACAGGACGTCGAGCAGGGGGAGGACGAGGGCGAAGTTCGTGCGGTCCCGGCCGATCTCGTGGTGGCTGCGGTGATACCCCGGTGTCACGATCAGCACCGCGAGCAGGCGGCCGGGAAGCTGCACGTCGGCGTGGGCGAACATCGTGACGACGGTGACGGTGACGAGGAGGACGGCCGTCACGTCCGTGCCGAACCCCACCAGCGCTGCGATCGCGTACGGCGTCACGTGCATGAGCACGGCCTCGGCCGGGTGAACGCGAAACGCCGTCCACCAGCGCAGGTCGGTAGCGGCGTGATGCATCGCGTGGAACCGCCACAACTGCGGCACGGCGTGCAGCGAACGGTGCAACGAGTAGGCCACCAGCTCGACCACCGTGATGGCGCCGGCGAGTCGGACGGCCCACGGAAGGGTGTTGAGTGATGCGCCGAGCGGAGCGGCGGCGGCAGCCGCCTCGATGGCTACCGCGGCAACCGAGCCGACGACGGGGGCGTAGACGACATACGCCACCATCCAGGTCAGGTCGATACGCCGCTGCGCTGGGTCCGGCTTGCCGCGCACACCGGCCTCGGGGTCGACTCGCTCGGCAGCACCGAGGAGGGCGGCGATCATCGCCAGCGTCGCGATCAGTTGCAGCACCGCCCGGCGACGCTACTTCGCCCCGGTCTGCAGCCACCGACACCGCTCCGGACCCGAGCGTCAGAGATCCCCGACCGGCCCAGGCCGTCGGTCATGGTGTGGGCTTCCGGGACACGAGGTCCAGAAACGACTGCGACTGGTCGACACCGAGCTCGGCGCGGCGGAGCACGGTGAATCGCTCCACCTGTCGGACCGCCTCGGACCGGTTGCCCTCCGCGAGGTGCAGTCGTACCAGAACGCGATGGGCTGACTCGCCAACGGTTCGGCGCCG
This sequence comes from Ilumatobacteraceae bacterium, assembly GCA_963825565.1. Taxonomy (GTDB): domain Bacteria; phylum Actinomycetota; class Acidimicrobiia; order Acidimicrobiales; family Ilumatobacteraceae; genus JBFGCT01. Next base: position 38,571 of record CAWGTW010000007.1, on the reverse strand, counting down.
ATTGCGCAGCACGCGGCGTCAACGCCCTCCTCGTACCGGCCGGCGAGGCCGACCGTCAGCGAAACCGCCCGGGCGCGACCCGTCGCCGAACATCCCCGGACACCGCGAGCTGTGGACCGGGTATCGCTGGACCGGCGGGTTCCCGGATCGGTGACGGCGATGCCGGGTCCGCACCCGGCCATCGGTCGGGACCACCCGTTCCCTGGGGACTTGGACTCTTCCGACGGTCGTGTGTCCGGTGCGCACACTATTCATGGGCAGCAGGTTGTCCATGTGGACAACGTGGCCCCGAGGAGGTGTGCGATGAAGTGCATCACCGGGTTGCGAGTCGTCGGCATGGTGTCCCTGACGTTCGTTGCTGTGGCTTGTGGAAGCGAGAGCTCCGAGCAGACGGTTCCAACCGCGGACGAGTTGGCATCATCCCTGGTCACGACCGAGGACTTCGCGGGCGATTGGACGATCAACGAGCCACCGGATGACTCCGGAGCACCGTCATCGGGCGTCATCACCGACGAGCAGCGCGACATGTTGCCGACGTTCGAGCTGTGCGAGCAGGCCGATCCCGAGTCGCGTGCTGCCGCAGACGGGTTGAGGTGGACGGCGTTCAGGCAACTTGACCTCGCCGTCGAGGATCCGATCCAGCCGCCCGACGACGGTACCGGCCACATGGTCTTCGTTCAGGAATTCTTGACCTCCGCTGATCTCGACGAGATCGAAACCACCTTCGGACTCCTTCGTGACGGCATTCAGGCGTGCCTTGGGGACATCCCAGCGGGCGAGGAAGGACCGGGAACGGCCGAGCCGATGGCCCTTCCGGACGTGGGAGATGACCGCGAGGGCACGCTCATCACGGTCGAGGAAGGGGGTGGCGGTGCCGAGTGGCGTTTGCACTACGCACTGTTGCGCCAGGGCGCTGTCCTGATGGTGATGGATGTCGTGGATATCCGCGCGGGTCAAGACGTCGAGCCGTACTTCTCGATCGAGGAAATCGGCGAGTTCCTCCAGATCGCCGCTGGCCGACTCTGAGCCGGATCGCCTCGCCGCGATCCGGACGGACCGGCGCGGCGCCGCCTTCGAGCGTTCTCGAACGATCCCAACGCCGTCGTCGTCCACGCCGGATTCGCGATTGCCGACACGATCGATGCCGAGGAGCCGCCGGTGCGCGCCTGATGGTCGCGATCGACTGGGCATTCGTCGACTCGTGCGCCGACAGGCGACCGGGTGCCGCTCCTCGCGGCTCTCTCGTTCGTCGTCGCGTCGGATGCGGCGGCGGTTCGTCAACCCGACGGGAGTGCGCTCTTCCTCACGATCGGATGGTGTGAGCACCGCAACGCGCCGCCGAGCGCAGCGACCTTGTCGTACGGCGTCGTGATCACCTCGACGTCGCGCCGCTGGAGTTCGGCGATGATCGCCGTCAACTTGCCCTTGGGATCGGACTCGGAGGTCGGCTCGGGGAACACGATCCGCCGATCGGAGAGCACGCACGCGTTGCAGCCCAGAAGTTCGGCGCCGTCCTCGTCGACCACGATCCAGTCGAAGTCCTCGAGACCGGGCGGCAGTGCCTCGGACCAGTTGTCCTTGTCCGCGTCGATCAGCCGGGTTGGGCAGATCAGCCCCAGACCTGGCGCGATGAGCGACATCACCGTGTCGAGATGCAGCGCGTCGCGCTCGATTGGGATCGGGTGCACGCGATACGCGGGACCGAGATGGCGCTGCAACCATCCGACGCCGGTGGTGTTCGAGGCGAGGCCGGACTGACCGACGTAGATGTCGTAGCCGTTGAGGAGGACGTCACCTCCCTCGAGGAGCGGTGACACGTGGTCGAGTTTGCGATCGGAGCCCGCTTCCGGGGCCTGGTCCTCGAGCGGGTCCAAGGACGCAAGTGGCATCCCCACCCAGCCGACGTTGCGTTGCTCGGCGATCGGCTGCACGACCGACCGGACCCCGAACGTCTCGCGCCGCCGCCAGGGCATCCGGATGTTGAGCTCGATGATCTGTTCGCCGATCACCAGGACGGGGTCACGCGGATAGAGCTGTGCACCCTCTGCGGCCGGCGTGAGGTAGGTCGCCTCCAGCGGTTCGAGGCGTGTGGGTCGATGGACGACGACGCCCAACCTCACCAGCAGATCCGCGAAACCGTCGACCTGCGCTTCGATCGAGTGTGCCCAGTCGGGTTTCACGTCGATCATGCGCTGGCGTCCATATTGTTCGGACAACTTCTTGAAGTCAGGTCCCATGAACGTCAGCCCCGCATACCAATGCGGTATGACGAAGTCACCCGCCGGTGAGATCCCGACGATCGCCTCCTCGAGTGTTCCCCACTCGTGATGGCACATCACCGTCTCGAAGTTCGTCATGTTCGTGCCTCCAGGTTGAGCGATGCGAGGTTCGCCGTCGCCCGAGCTTTCAGCGGAACAGCACCCAGCGCTTCAGCCACCTCGATCGCCTTGCGGTACGACCGTTCTGCTTCGACGGCATCACCTCGCAGCTCCGCGAATTCTCCGTGTCGTCGGTGCAGCTCGGCCTCCCAGTTGTGCTGGTGGGTCGCGGCGGCGAGTTCTTGTGCTTCGGCGATCGTCTGTGCCGCAGTGTCGATGTCGCCGAGCTGCTGTTGCATGCTCGAGATCAGGTCGAGAATGGTCGGGATGCCGGAACGGTGATCCTCTGACGACGCCATCGCGAGCCCGGCCTCGACCTCGGCGATTCGTTCCGGGCCGGGCACCGTCTGCGCTCGGCCGTGCGCGACGAAGACCTGTCCGATCCCGGCGAAGAAGCCGAAGCGGTATCGGTTGCCGACTTCCAGCGTCCGTTCGCCGAACGCGAGCTGTGCTGCGAGGTCTCCACGCCAGAACGCAAGAATCGTTCCGAAGAGCAGTGCATAGCAGTGATTGAACGGTTGACGAGACTCGGGTACGGCTGCGATGGCGTTGTCGATCCAACGGTTGGATGCATCGTCGTCGCCGAGGAACCAGGAGTTCCAACCGGAGTAGATCCGGCAGAGGGTGGGGATGTACGGACCGCCGAGTTCGTGGAGGTGCTGATCCATCGACTCGTCGTGGATCGCGAGCGCGAGCGACGCATGATCGCGTGATCGGGCGAACTCCCCGTGGAAGTGAGCCGGCATGACCATCGCGGCGTGCCCCATGAACTGGTGCAAGCGAGACGGCGATTCGAGAGCGAGGATTTCCTCCGCTCGTTCGATCCCGACCTGCGGTGCACCCCGATCGCCGTGTGAGATGGCAAGAGCGGTGAGGCTCATCACCTGCGCCTCGCGATTGCCGAGGCGCGTGGCGAGCGCCCGGGCGGATTCGTATGCCTCGTTCGTCCGGCTGTCGGCCCATCCGTGGAGTGCTGTGGCGCTCGATCCCAACCCGAGTTGGACTCGCAGCCGGCGCTCGTCGTCGCGGCCGCTCGCTTCGAGCACCTCGGCCGCGCTCCGATGGGCGTGGGCGGCCTCGACATAGGCGCCCGTACGCATCGATCGGTCTGCGGCGACGAGATACGTGTCGGCGGCCTCCGCCAGCAGCCCGGCGTGCCGCTGGTGGTGGGCCACGCGTTCTGGATCGACCGTGTTGTCGAGCATGGCAGCGAGCCGACCATGGAGTCGTGTCCGCGTTGACCTGAGCAGGCTCTTGTAGGCGATGTCGCGGACGAGCGAGTGCTGAAATCGGTACGTGGTCAGCGAGGCGGTTTCGCTCCGGAAGACGACCTCTGAGTCGACAAGCCGATCGAGCGCATCATCGATGTTTCCGCTGCTTTCGTCCGAGAGGGCTGCGAGCGTCGGGCGGTCGAAGCTGCGCCCGATCACCGAGGCGGTCTGGGCGACGCTCTTCGCCGGCCCGAGCCGGTCCAACCTCGACAGCAGCGAGTCGCTCAGCGAGCTCGGTACCGCCATCGCGGCAACCGTCGTCAGCAACGTGTAGGCGTCGTCGCCTTCGTCGAGGACGCCGGACTCGACGATCGCCTTCGTTGTCTCCTCGACATAGAGCGGAATGCCATCGGTCCGCGGAAAGATCTGGTCGAGCACCTCGTTCGGCAGACGCTTCGATCCCGTCACCCGGTTGGCAACCTGGGCAACCTCATCGTGGTCGAGCCGGTCGAGCGTCAGCTCTTCGACCGATCGGTGCTCCCGAACGGCGGGTTCGAACTCGGGTCGCGCCGTGACCACGATCAAGACCCGCTCGGTCGGAACTCGGTCGAGTGACGTCTCGAGCAGCTGCAGCGTCGTCGGGTCGACCCAGTGGAGGTCCTCGATCACCCACAGCACCGGGGTCTCACGTGCGAGACCCGTCCAGAGCTCGATCAAGGTCTCGATCGTCTGGTGACGCAGCTGCTGAGGTGACAGCGTGAGTTCGCCGTAGCGATCAGTGCCATCGACATCGAGCAACCGGGCAATCAGCGACGCCGGGGTCTGGGTTGGGACAATCGGTCGGAGGAGTCGCTCGATCTTGTCGAGCGTGACGTCGGGCGACTCATCGGGTTGCAGACCGGCCGCGCGGCGCAGGTGATCGATGACCGGCTGAAGGGCGGAGTCGGCGTGGTACGGCGAGCACTGATGCAGGATCCGCGTGTGGGGTTTGGTCGAGACCGCTACGAAGAGCTCCTCGACCAATCGAGACTTGCCGATGCCGGCTTTCCCGCTCACGAACACGGCCTTGCCCGTGCCGGCACGCGCTCCGTTCCAATGCTCGATGAGAAGATCGAGTTCCGCCCGACGTCCGACGAGGGAGTGCAGGCGGCGTCCGCTGCGAGATGCAAATCGAGTCGCGAACGTCCTCATTCCGTTGACGGCAAAGGCGGGGACGGCCCCACGGATTCCCTTGAGCTCGTGCTCACCGAGGTCGGTGACGTCGACGATGTCGCCGGCGAGGACCCGGGTCGTTTCGGCGATGACGACCGCACCCGGCTGGGCGAGCCCTTGGAGGCGCGCCGCGAGGTTCGGCGTGTCGCCGACGACGGCCTCTTCCTGTGCGGCGCCTTCGCCGATGAGGTCACCGACGACGACGAGGCCGGTGGCGATCCCGACTCTCGCTTGCAGCGCCTCGCCACTCGGCGACCGGAGCTCGCCGACCGCTTCACAGATCGCGAGCCCAGCCCGAATCGCTCGTTCGGCCTCGTCCTCGTGCGCGTACGGCCAACCGAAGTAGGCGAGAACGCCGTCGCCCATCAGCTTGGCCGTGAACCCGTCGATCCTTCGGATCTCGATCGTCACAGCGTTGTGGTAGGCGCGGAGAACCTCGCTCATCTCCTCCGGGTCGAGCCGTTCACTCAACTCCGTCGAGGCGACCAGATCGACGAACATCACGGTCAGTTGCCTGCGCTCCGGCGCCCGGACGGCGTCTGACCGATCGCCGCTGACGTCATCAGATCGATCGTCCTCGGGCACTTCGGACGTGAACCTTGCGAACGATCGGAGCATCCGACGGCGGTCGCCGACGGCGATCCCCAGTTCTCGGAGATCGTGATCGGTGAGCTCGGACAGGACATCGACGTCGACGCCGTTGGATTCCAGGACTGCCGCGTGTTCGCCGAGTCCGTGTTCGTCGAGCAACCGCTGCAATGCCACCCGGTCGCCTGCCATGATCGGAGAATACCCCGGCTGCCTTCGGGGGTCTGAGAAGCCGACCGCCTTTGGGTGCTGGCTCGTCCGGGTCGTGACCGTCCGGGTGACGACCACGACATGGTGATCGCGGCGTGATGCGCTCGTCACCGATCACCGCTGGACGCGCAGATCCCAGATCTCGACGGATCGCGGAGACGGTGGACCACGACCCACGAACGAACGCCAGACCGGGCTCGCCAGTCGCCAGCCAGGCTCTCCATTCGGTTGGAGGTGCCGCCCAACGTCGAACCACCGTCGGCCGGACCGCGACCCTGATGGCGTGGGTCCGCTCGACAACGGCGGCGGCCTCGCGCTCGGGCTCAGTATGGTGGCGACTTCGTCCGGTCCACTGGCCCGTCCCGCGGGGAGATGAATCGGACCCAGGGGGAAGTCATGCCGCGGATACTCGATTACAACGGCAGGGATGCCGACCGGACGGTCACCGTCGCGGAGATCGGCCGCCTCAAGGTGGAGGGGAGGCGGTTGGCTCAGGTCACCGCCTCGAACGCCGACGAAGCGGCAGCAGCCGAAGTTGCCGGGATCGAGATGGTCGTGTGCATGGCCGGTGCGGTGAACTCGGTGCGGCAGGGATCGTCACGCGTGTTCGTCACTGCTGCGATCGACTTCGACGGAGCCGTGTCGGCCGACGATCTGCTGGGGGATGCCTTCAAGGCGCTGTCCGCCGGTGCCGATGCGGTGATCACGGCGAGAAGCATGGAGTGCGTCCGCCGGCTCGCCGACGAGGACGTTCCCGTGATGGGACACCTCGGCTTCGTCCCGAAGAAGTCGACCCTCTTCGGGGGCGTGCGGGCGGTCGGAAAGACCGCCGACGAAGCCCTTGCGCTGTGGCGCCGATTCCGCGCTCTCGAGGAGGTGGGTGCCTTCGCGGTGGAGTGTGAGTTGATCCCGGCGAAGGTGATGTCCGAGATCCACCGTCGCACCGGGTTGGCGACGATCTCTCTCGGTTCGGGTCCCGCCGCCGACGTGATGTTCCTGTTCAGCACCGACATCTGTGGAGAGAGCGCTCATGTGCCGCGCCACGCCCGTGCGTACGGCGACCTCGCGGCGCTCTACGAGCAGATCGGGCAGGAACGGCGCAGAGCCTTGTCCGCCTTCCGCGCCGACGTCGCCGCGGGACGGTTCCCGGACGACACCGAGGTCGCACGAATCGACGAGCGGGAGATGAGCGAATTCATCGCAGCGCTCACCGCCGACCAACCGCCGCGCGCCGAACCGTAGCGCTACGCCACCTACCGCAGGTGGCGAGTGTGACAGCCGTCGCGGTGCGCGGCCCTACATTGGGGGCGATGACCGAGGTCGCAGCGCTGGTCGCCAGGTTCGACGTCGACGACCCGGCGTTCATCGCCGACCCGTACCCGGTGCTGAACCGGATCCGCGAGGCGACGCCGATCTTCTGGAACGAGCACAGCGGTCAATGGACGATCACACGGTTCGACGACGTATGGGAAACGCTCAGGCACCGGGGGCTCGGACGGTCGTACACGCACCGCTACGGCCATGCCGAGATCGGCCGGGCGGGACCGGACCCGCGGTGGTCGAACTTCCAGCAGCACGAGCGGTGGTCGCTGTTGTGTCTCGAGCCACCCGACCATACGCGACTTCGGCGGTTGGTGTCCAAGGTGTTCACCCCGCGGGCGGTCGCCGCCATGCGGCCCGCTATCGAGGCGTTCTCCGACGAACTCCTCGACCGGTGTCGCGAGCTCGGAACGTTCGACGTGCTGTCCGACTTCGCCCAGCCGTACTCGGTCGCCGTGATCTGCTCGATGCTCGGCGTGCCGACGGCCGACACCGAGCTGCTGCTCGACTGGTCGCACGCGATCGTCAAGATGTACGAGCTGTCGACGACCGACGACGTGCGGGCGGCGGCCGACCGGGCGGCAGCGGAGTACATCGAGTACACCAAGCAGCTCATCGCCCACAAGCGCACCGATCCCGACGGCCTGCTCGTTTCGGAGCTGGTGCGGGTTGAAGACGACGGCGACACCTTGACCGAGGACGAGATCGTCTCGACGACGATGGTGCTCCTCGAAGCCGGCCACGAGGCCACGGTGAACACGCTCGGGAATGGTGTACGGGCGCTGCTGAAGCATCCCGACGAATGGGCACGGTTGGTGTCAGGTGAGGTTGCCTCAAAGACGGCAATCGAGGAGCTCCTCCGGTGGGACGCACCGCTGCAGCTCTTCGAACGGTGGGTGCTCGAGCCAGGTGTGGAGATCGCAGGGCAACCGGTGGCAGTCGGCGACGAGATCGCGATGCTGTTCGGGTCCGCCGAACGAGATCCCCGCCGCTTCGCCGACCCCGACCGCTTCGACGTCGGCCGGGGCGACTCCCGCCACATCGGCTTCGGAGGGGGCATCCACTTCTGCGTCGGCGCACCACTGGCCCGCCAGGAGCTCGCCGTGTCGCTCGAAGGGCTGGTCGACCGGTTCCCGGAACTCACCCTGACCGAGGAACCGCAGTACCACCCGACGTTCGTCATCCGCGGACTGCGGCGCTTGATCGTCCGCGGTTGAGCCCCATCGCGAGGAAGACGAGAAACAGCTCGGCGAACTGCCCGACGAGCTTCGACACGACGAGATCGTGTGGTTCCAGGCAGCGGGCGAAGCCCGGTCGAGCATCCGGCCGATCAGCGATCCGATGCCCGCAAGCAGGAGGACCCAGGATCATCGCGAGGTTCCCTCGGTGGCGATCATCAAGCCGGAGTAGATCGCGATCAATGCGACGCCAACGCCGACCGCCGCCCACTGCGCGGTCCTTTCGTTCATCACTTCACCACCGAGGCACAGCACGAATGGCCAGAGCCCAAGGGCTCCCGAGACCCCAGATCCCACTCGGCGCTTCCGATGGACGGCGAGATGTCGCGGCGATCGTGGCCGAGTTCGTTGTTCAGGTCGGTGCTCGTTCGCCGTTGTCGCGATCTGGCGCCGCACCGACGGCGGCCGTCCCGTGGCATCGTTTGAATTTGGCGCCGCTGCCGCACGGACACGGGTCGTTGCGGTCGGCGCCCGTGTACCGTTCCTCGTCGCGTCTTGCCAGCAGGCTGGGAAGCTCGGCCGGCGCCCGGCCTTGCCTGAGCAGGTCGCACATCATCTGCATCGGTTCGGTGATGTGGTTGAAGAAGTGCTTGTACCCGGCGCACAGATAGTTCAGTCCGGGCTCGCCGTCGGGGGTGTTCCGGAATCGGTTCTTCGGGCACCCACCGTGGCAGGCGAATCTGACCTCGCAGTTCCGGCAGAACTCGGGGAGCGTGTCGCGCTTGTCGCGTCCGAACTGGATCTGACGTTCTGAACGGACCAGGTCGCCGAGTGGCGTCTCGGTGATGTTGCCGAGCAGGTAGTCGGGTTCGACGAAGTGGTCGCAGGAGTAGACGTCGCCGTTGTGTTCGAGTGCGACCGCTGCGCCACAGGTCTCGGAGAACACGCAGACCCCGGCTGGTTCTCCGTACCAGTTCGCGAGGGCGGTGTCGAAGTGCTGCACGTACACGTCGCCGACGTCGTTGCGGACCCATTCGTCGAAGACCGTCGAGAGGAACCGCCCGAACGCTTCGGGCTCGACCGACCGGTCGGTCACCAGGTTGCCTTCCAACACGTACAGCGGCCGCTTCTCCTTGCGGCTCTTGCCGTCGCCGGTCTTCCAGCCGATGTTGGCGATCGGCAACATCGTCTCGGTCGTGCGCTCGACGATCGGGATGAACTGGATGAACTGCACGCCCATCTCGTCACGGAAGAACCGGTAGAGGTCGACGCCGAGATCCTGGTTCGCCCGATGCACCGTGCACAGCACGTTGACGTCGACGTCGGCGGCCTTCAGGTGCTCGAACCCTGCCATCACCCGATCGAACGAACCGGCGCCGCGTTTGTCGACCCGGTAGCGGTCGTGCACCTCACGCGGGCCATCGACCGACAACCCGACCAAGAACCCGTGCTCTTTGAAGAACGTCGCCCAGTGCTCGTCGATCAGCACCCCGTTGGTCTGGATCGTGTACTCGATCCGCTGATGCGGCTGCTTGAGATTGTCGACGAGGTCGATCGAGCGCCGGAAGAAGTCCAGACCCATCATCATCGGTTCCCCGCCCTGCCAGGCGACCGTCACCTCCGGCGTGAGGTGCGACTCCAGCAGTTGGTGGAGGTAAGTCTCCAGCAGCTCGTCGGCCATCCGGAACCGGTCCCCCGGATAGAGCATCTCCTTCGACAAGAAGAAGCAGTACTCGCAGTCCAGGTTGCAGATCGGCCCGGTTGGCTTGGCGAGCACATGGAAGGCGGGCGCGAATGTCATCCATTCACTCTCTCACTGCTACACCGTCGCGTCGACGACGGACGGACCAGATGCCACCCCTACGGCTGTCGCCGACGAACAGGAAGACGATGGTGAGGTGCGACGGAGAAGCTGCCCACGGGCACGGTGACGATCGAAGTCGAAACGACTCGCCTCGAACAGACGCCTGCCAGCTCCTTGAGCGTCACCCTGAAAGCCAACGGCAAGTTGCTTTCCCAAGGGGTCGTGCCGATCAGCGCACAGATTGCCTTCACCGCCAATGACTGCCTCGATATCGGCCAAGCGTTGGGTTCGCCGGTTTCGCTCGACTACCGAGACAAAGCACCCTTCAAGTTCAACGGCGCCATCGAACAGGTCCACGTCAAGTACATCTGAACGAACCCAACTCTGTCCGACGGCGATGATCCCTGGTCACGTCAGGTCAGAAGCACGAACAGGATTGACCTACTGCCCCGCCGCTGACACGGATGCCCGGTCTGACCAGACCTGACGGCGGACCGGCTTTCACCATGCCGACGAAGAATTCGGCCTGGCCGACGCCCTTCACCCGTCTCCGGCTGGTCGATCAGGTACTCCTGGCCACCAAGCACTCATCGACACCGGTGAAGATGATCCTCCGATCGATCGAACGAGACCATCGGGGGCAACCGGCTGTGAACGCTCCAGCGCGAGGGCTGATACGCCGGGGCGGAGACTTCAGCGGGTCGGTCGAGCGTCGGTGGCGAGAGCGTCGAGACGGGCGGCATCGGTGGGGGCGAGTGCGAGCTCGAGGCGTGTTCCGTCATCGAGGGTGACCAGGCGGCCGACTGCTGCGGCGGGGCGCTTCGGCCCGTCACCGATGTCGAGTTCGTCGACCGCGGCGATGGCATGGATCTCGACGCGGAGGAATGCTGCTCCACGGTTGAGCACGAGCACATCGTGGACGAGGCGGCCGTAGGTGGGCTGTCGCGGCCATTTGTCGGCGTGCTCCTTGCGTACGGCAACGGCGAAGACGCCCGGCTGCTGTTGGAATGCTCGGCGAGTCAGCACGATGCCGACGAGCATGCCAACGATCAGCCAGATCGGAATCCCGAGGAGTGCCAGCAACGCCCAGATCACAGCTGCACCACCCCGTTGGAGCTCTGGAGCGACGCGCCGGCACGTGCATCGGTGCGCCGGCCTCGCGACCGGATCAGCGCCGTCGTGGGCCGACCGGTTCGACGTGGATCTTCAGGTTGCACCGTTCGTCTGCCTCTCGTCGACCCCATCACACTCGCTTCCAGATCGGTGGATCCCACCTTCCCACAGTTACCGCCTGCTGCGGCCCGTACAGGCGCAGGATCGGGATGATGGGGCCGGACTCGGGCGAGGGAAGCCAGTTGCTCTCCTTGTCCGGGCCCGGAGACTCGTGCTGGATGTACAGCGTGACCGAGCCATCGTCGTCGACGACCAGATCGTCACGATCACCGATCGCGAACCGGTCGATCGGGTTCGCGACCTGGAACATCTGGCTGTCGTACATGGTCAGCGACCAGAATCCGTCGACCGGGGGCAGCTGTCCTGCGGCGAAGTGCAGCACGTAGTCGTTCGCGCCGTCCAGCCGTTGGCCGGTGTCGTCGACGACCCCGAACGGATAGAGGGCGTCTTCGGGGAAGTTCGCACCGATCGCCCACCACGCCACGGTCGCACGGACGAGGTAGGCCATCCCCCAGTTGCCGAGTGGCTGGAGATCGAAGCGCCACCCGTTCCGGATGCGACCTGCGTTCCTCCAGAAGTCGTCGATCCGCTCCTGTCCCAGCTGAACCGCGCTGGTCAGAGCCGCAACGCTCTGGGCCGGCAGCGCGTCGAATTCGATCGGCTGCGATGCGGAGAGGCCCAGGCGGGCCATGCGATGCAGGATCGGGTAGTCGAAGGTGTGCGGAGGATTCGCCTGCCAGAGCTCGCCGAACAGGTTCCAGAAGGTGGGGGCGTCCATCGCGCGAACCTGCTGCGCGGGAGCAGGTTCCATCTCGATGTCGGGGTCGATGATGCCTGCCGGCGGGGTGTAGGGCCGGCCCCACTCACTCAGCGGTACGGCCTGCAGTTGGTCCTGGAATGCGTTGACGTCGGCAATGGTCTCCTGGCTCGCCCTCGTGCGCCCCGGAATCCATCCGAACGCGGTCGGCGACTGGATCTTGTCGACTCCCTCCGGCAGCGTTCCCCGCCAATCCGGCCCGACGATCGCGAACGTGAACGCACCCGGGCCCGTCGTGCGCGTGCCGGGCGACGCGAACACGTCGGTCCAGGCATCGATGATCGGCATCAGGTAGTAATGCCCCGTCGATTCGGGCAGGCTGATCACCAGCGGCTCCTCCGACACGTCGTACCAGAGGAACGAATACAGGGTGTCGAAGTTCGGGCCGACGACCTCTCGAACGGACGCATCCGGGAATTCGCGCAGATGGTAAAACTGGTTCATCGGTCCGCGCATCTGCTTGCCGTCGGACACGTCCTGATTGGTGAGCACCCGACGGTGCACTTCCATCTGGACGATCGCCGACGCGTAGACGTACGCCTCGATCGCGATTTCCGTCGCTTCTGCATCCGTCAACGGGTACGCGTCGGACGGAAACCGGTCGTTTGAACTCATACAACTCTGACTCCTTCAGAACGCTTCGGACCCGACCGTACGAAGGAACAAGCCCGAGACGACAGGGTCGAAAGGCCGGGCGTCAGCAACCGCGGCTGCTCGTTCCTCCGGGAACCGCGGTCCCGATCGAGGCCGACGGCCTACCCCTCGCACCGATTCAGGGTGTCTTCTGGTCGTTCGGTGCCCGAGATGACCTGGCGCTCATCGAGGGGTACGACGGGTGCAACAGCTTCACGATCGGCAACCCTGAGGCGACGCTCGACGACGGCGGCCGGCTGATCGATATCAACCCCTCGTGGTCGCTCCAGGACTGCGGCAACGCCCCGGTCGGCCCTCGACCCGAAGAGGGCGCCCGCTTCTGGATCGACGAGCCGGGTCGGAGCGACCGTTGACGATTGGTTCGCGTTCGTCGAATCGAATCTCGACACGGCGTTCATCATCGAAGCCGAGTTCGACACCGAGCGCGGGTTTCCGACCTACATCTACTTCACCTCCGGCGAAGAGACCGGACCGGGCACCGACGTCCCCTTCGAATCCTGGATCCTCCAGGACGTCAAAGTCAGCCCGACCGACGGCCCCTGACCACTGAACCTGTCCGCCCACTGATGACAGCGGTCTGCAACGCGCGAACCGAGCTCTGGAGCCGGCGTACCGCAGCGGGTCGGGCTCGCGGGCACTTCCCGATTCTTCGACGCAGGTGGCCGATAGCCGATCGTCAGTCGGACGCAACCGATCTGGCCGACGGGGACTCGGTGCGATACTCGGCGGTGATCATCTCGTCGAGTTCCTTGAGCACTCGCCGGTGCGACTCCAGGTCGAAGTCCACCCGAGTGCGTTGGCGAGGTAGAAGGAGGCTTGCTTTCGAGGCATCGAGTCGTGCGGCGCCAAGACACCCCCGGCCGAGTGCTCTACCGGCGGAAGGTGAGCGAGGGCAAGACCCACAAAGAAGCGCTCCGCTGTGTGAAACGCAGGATCTCCGACGCCGTGTGGCGAGCGGCCGAGCGCTCGGGAACGTGCAGCGCCGTGGCCGACCGCGAACGGGTCAGTCACCGATCGTCGTGCCCGATCGATCGGCTGGTAGCGGTGCGCACCTGAACTCTCTGATCGGGCCTCGGCAGTTCGCCGCTGCTAGAGGATCAATCGCGATAGGTACTTGACATAGCCAGGTACCAGGGATCACCATAGTCCCATGGGCGGTCACGACACCCAGGTCCTGAAGGGCATCTTGTCGATGCTCCTGCTTCAGATCGTCGACCAGGCCGAGGACTACGGCTACTCCGTGGTGGTGCGCCTCCAGAGGCTCGGGTTCGACGGCCTTGCCGAAGGCACCGTGTACCCCGCGCTCACTCGCCTCGAAAGCAAGGGTCTGCTGTCATCGCGGCTCGTTCCGTCGACCTCGGGTCCCGCCCGCAAGTACTACCGGACGACGCCCGCCGGTGTCGACGAACTCGAACGTGCACTGACCGCCTGGCTCGCCTTGAGCAAGAACGTCGAAAACGTCATGTCGCCCGCAACCACCTACACGCCATCCGAGCCGCGCACCACAACCCGGAAGTAGGACCCGATGATTGAGACTGCCGCACTCTCGACGCTCGACCGCACACGACTGTGGTGGGCAAGTTCGCGCTACGACTTCTGGCTCGACCTGTACTGCGTCCCCCGCAAGCAACGTCGAGCGCTGCGCACGGAACTCAAATCGAACCTGACCGACGCCGCGAGCCACGTCGGCCTCCACGCCGCGCTCGCCAAACTCGGCAGCCTCCGCCATCTCGCCGCGGACACATCCCGAGACGGGCAGCTGCGCTCGCGCTGGGTCGCGGGATTCGTGGCCGCAGCCTCGGCGCTCGCACTGAGCCTGGTCGCGTTTGTCGTCCTCACGCTGTACTACGCAGAAGGTGTACTCGACGCGAACGCCACGGAACCGGTGACATCGAGCCTGTTCCCGTACCTCGGCTCGAACGTCACCGTCGACCAGTCCAGCGGTCTGGAGTTCACGATGCAGCCTGGACCGCTGCCGCTCGCCCTTGCTGCCACCGTTTGGCTCCTGGTCGCGGCCCCGTGGAGAAGCCTCGGCCGCCACCGAGACGACATGTCCAACACACAGATCCTCTAGCTACTTCGCCCTGAAAAAGTCCTGGTGAGGGTGCTCGCGTTTGGGTCGTGTTGGTGGGATGATGGCTCCAACCCGTACTGGTACTACAGGTTGGAGCCATCGATGTTGCGAACGGTAGGCGATCAGGCCACGTTGTGGGAAGCGTTGCTGCCGCCCGAGGCGCTGGGGATGCCGGCGGAGTTGGAGCGGGTTGATCGGCTGCTCGATGATGAGCGGTTCTTCGCGCCGTTCGCGCCGTTCTTCCATGCGACGTTGGGGCGGCCGTCGATTCCGATCGAGGTGTATCTGCGGTTGATGTTCTTGAAGTACCGGTATCGGTTGGGGTTCGAGTCGTTGTGTCGGGAGGTGACGGACTCGATCACGTGGCAGCGGTTCTGTCGGATCCCGTTGGGTGGTCGGGTGCCGCATCCGACGACGTTGATGAAGATCACAACCCGTTGCGGCGAGGCGGCGATCAGCGACCTCAACGAGGCGCTCCTGGCGAAGGCGGTGGAGGCGAAGGTGTTGAAGACGAACCGGTTGCGTGCCGACACGACCGTGGTCGAGGCCAACGTGGCGTATCCGACCGACTCGGGTCTGCTCGCCAAAGGGGTGGCGCGGATGGCCCGCTCGGTGCAGAAGTTGCAGGCGGCGGGGTTGGCGACGCGGACCCGATTCCAGAACCGGACGCGCAGTGTGCAGTCCCGGGCGCGGTCGATCAACGCCAACCTGCGTCGCCGCAACGACGACAAGCTCGAACAGGTCCGGCGGATCAATGCCGAGTTCGCCCAGATCGCTGAGCGGGTGGTGCGTCAGGCTGAGCGGGTGGTGCGCAACGCTCGTCGCAAACTTCGCACCAGCGATGCTCCGGCTGGTCGGGCCCGAGTCGAGATCAACCGACTCGAGACGCTCGCTGCGCGAACCGCGAAGATCGCCGAGCAGTGCCGGCAACGCCTCGATGGCATCACCCCCGATGGAGCCACCCGTGTCGTGTCGCTGCACGACGCCGAGGCCCGTCCGATCGTCAAGGGTCGCCTCGGTCGCCCGGTCGAGTTCGGGTACAAGGCCCAACTGGTCGATAACCAAGACGGTGTCATCGTCGATCACAACATCGAAGCCGGCAACCCGCCCGACGCCCCGATGCTCGTCCCGGCGATCAAACGAGTGAAGCAGCGAACCGGTCGGGCACCGCGAGCGGTCACCGCCGATCGCGGCTACGGCGACCAAGGCATCGAGGACGATCTCCGCGAACTCGGGGTGCGCTACCCGGCGATCCCGACCAAAGGCAAACCGAATGCTGCTCGGCGACAAGTCGAACAGCGACGCGCGTTCCGACGACACCTCAGATGGCGTCTTCAGCTGCCCGGCGACGGTCGCGATCCCACCGGTGCCGTAGCTCGGTTGTCGGGGCCGATCGGTCCGTCTCGAGTTGTCAACCGACCCGTCGGCGAAGCAGCGGCGGTTCAGATCGGGTCCCGGAGGGCGGGCATCGCCCACGGCCACCGTCGGGATCGACCGCAGCACCTCTCGTCGCCGTCCGAATGCTACGCCGTGCCTTCGGTGTGCCTGCGTCGATTGCTGGGCTACCGGCCGCCGGACTTGTCCCGCGCGACTCGCGTGGCCCGGTTCGTCCGGTTGCCGATCGTCCAAGGTACACCCGTCATTGATCGAGAGGTAGACCAGCGTCGGCGCGCTCCACCATCTGATTCTTCACGACGTCCGCGCTGTCCGCTGGCTCCTCGCTCGGTGCCACGTTCTGGGCGCCGCGTCTGGACTCACTGCTCGATGGTTTCGCCTGTCCCCTCGACTGAGGTTTGTAGCGGGTCTCGGAATCCGCTCGTGACATAGCAGATGAACTCGCGGTTGCCGGCTTGCCAGTCCTCAGCGGTCGGGGAGAACACGTCGAGTTTGAGCCCCGACTGCATCGGGGTCGCACCGACGTACTGCTCGAAGGGGTCGACGCAGACGCTCAGTCCGAGTGGGCGCACTTCGTCGGTCCCTGGGAAGTCGATGGTGGCGGGAGCTTTGGTGACTGCGACAACCTCGCCGTCGTGGAGGGAGTCGCATGAGACGATCTCAACGGCGGTCACGGAGGCGACGATGTCGGGCACGTCGAAGCAGTCGCCCCGGTTGAGACTTGCCGGGATGGTGAGCAGCATCGATCCCTCGAGCTTGTGGAGGTTTCGGTCGTACAGGGTGACGACAACGGAGCGATCACCGAGTTCCCACGTACCGGGGCTCGGCCAGGCATTGAAGTAGGCGAGGTCGTCCCGGACTGCTGGATCGACGCGCCGCTCGAACTCCTCTGCGCTCGTCTGGTTCGCGAATTCCTCGAGTTCGTCCTCGCCCGGAAACGCCGAGATCGGTCCTGCGGGGAAGTCGACGACAGCGAAGACTTCGTTGTCGTGGGGTGCTGCGCAGTCCACGAGCTCCAGCACCATGGCGTCGGGCGATGCGGGGTCGTCGAAGCAGTCGCCTTCGGCGAGGTTGAAGACTGTTTTCTGGTCGCTCGCGAGAATGCCGCCGGTGTCCTCCACGGAACCGTTCAGCGGCTGCCCACTGAGCGACTTCACCGAGCAGATGAACTCGCGGTCGCCAGCCCGCCAAGTGTCCGCGGTCGGGAAGTTCACGAACAGGCCGAGTCCAGACGCAGTCAACGAGGCGCCGACGTACCGCTCGATGGGCGGACGGCAGCGATCTAGCCCGGTCAACAGGACCTCTTCCTCACCCGGGTACGAGTCCGTGGAGGCAGGGAGGTGGGTCCGCGCAACCACCTCCCCATAGTGTGGAAGGCCGCATGGGACAACCTCGAGGGCCATCATCAGCTGAGAATCCTCCGACAACACCTCATCGTCGGCCGGGAGGTTGAAGCAGTCACCGGCCTCGACGTCCTCGAGCAGTGTCCCCACACCCAGTTCAATCGCGCCCCCAGACTCGCTCACACCCTCGGACCGTCCGGGATCCCACGCAACAGCGGCGAACCCTGCGACGACGACCGCGGCGATCGGGAGCGCGACCGCCGCGAACCACTTCGGCAGTGCTCTTGAGCTGACGACTGGCGTCGGATGTTCCGCCATCACCGGGCTGGCCCCTGGTTCGGCGACCGCGGCTCCGGCGCGCGACGAGGCGGCGCGCTCTTGGCGTCGTGTGAGCTGTGATACGACCCAGAACGCCAGTATCGAACCCAACACGAACATCGCGTCGGCGGCGACGGTCAACAGCGACTCAGTCCGGAGAGACCCCCATGACGTGTCGTTCTGCGACATCCCACTGCGGTAGAGCACGATGCCCGCGAGATACACCGCCCACCACAGGTGGACGAGAGGCGACACCGCGACCTTCCCGCCCGGCGTCGAACGCTCGGGCGCTGTGCCGCGCCAGATGTCGTCGATGATCTGCTTCGGACGCCACAGGCCCATGATCGGTACGAACCAGCCCCCGATCGCCCAGCCGGGGGCGAAGCGTGGCCTCACGCCCAACGCAGGCAGGTTGCGGTACAGGCGGTACGTCCAGGCGATGAAGACGAGAGCAACGACGGCAACAGCCGCAAGCTGCGTCCACCACAGGACCATCTGACGGTCGTCGCTGGCCTGCACATCGGCGACCGTCACCGACAGCGGATCGTCGATGAGGCGACCGATCGTGAGGTACTCCGCAACGCTGGAGCCGAGCGCCACCGCCCCGAGCATCGTGAGGAGCACCAAGACGACCTGGAGGACGCGACCCAGGCGGGCCGGGGACCGGTAGGGCTTGGCAGCCGGACCCACGACCGGCGGGGCCGACGGGGTCTGCGGGGGTTGCCAGCTCGGTGGACTCGTCCTGTGATCCGGGTGGGTCTCGGGCGGATACCACTGACCGTCCGATGCGAGCCACCACTCGCCCCCGCGTGCGCGGTCGTGCGGCTCCGTGATCGGGACACCCTCCCGGACTCTCTCGCGCACCGAACCAATCGGCTCGCCGCGGCCCATCACTCCTCCCCGCTGCAATACCGGTCTGTTACAACCTCACCGTCTCCCATGCCGGCCGGAGCCGGTAGAGGAGCACGACACGTTCCCCGCCGGGCCGGTGACGCCCTTTCATGCTCCGCGGGGGCTCATACCAACCAGCCTGCGTGAAACCCGGTGAGTTTCAACTTTGGCCCGTCGCCTCCCCGCTGAGCGAACGCTCATCGGACAATTCGTAGCGCTGACGCGCCCGCTAGCGATCGGCGAGATGCCGTCTCACTCGGCGATCCCCGTGCGGACGCGCCGACGCCGGTCCCGGGCGAGGCGTCAGGGGAGATCGAGGATGACGGCGATCGTCTCCCTCAGCTGCTGGAGGGTGATGGCACCGACGTTTCCTCTGGTGGTGGCGATCCGATTCGGCGACACGGAACGAACGTGTTGACACTGAGCCGCCGAGGCTTCCGACAGGCCGTTGTCGTCGTCGTGCTCGATAACCACCTCGGAGTGGAACCGCCGCAGTGTCGTGGTCAGCGGGACGACATGAACCACCGAGGGGCCGGCGTCGAGGATTCGCTGAGCGGTAACGACGACGGCAGGGTGGACGAAGCCAGCCTCGTTGCCTTCGGGAACACCGAGGTCGAGGTCGACGACGTCACCCGAGGTCGGCATCGAGCCAGGACGCTTCGTCGTCTCGCAGCGGGCTCCGCAGCTCGCTGCCGATGCGGTCCTGGCGCAGGGCGCGGACGGCGAGCGCGACGGTGTTGCCGACGGTGGTGTCGAACTCGGCAGCGAGACGCTTGAGCTCGTTGTGCGTGGACACATCGATGCGAACGCTCGTGCTGTGCATGCAGATCAGCATACACGCGGCTGGTCGCTCACATGCCGTCCGATCGCCGATCGGTCTGCGAGACGGTCTCTTCCGCGGCCCCGGTCCACTCGTCGGGGATTGGCCTGCTGCTCGGACCCTCTGCGCGGCATGATGATGGTCGTGGTGCGCGTGCTGTTCGTCGGGCCGACGTCGCGTCCGTGGACATCCATCGAGGGCGAGATCAACGCTGACCTCGCGCGACTCGCCCGGCCCGGTGTCGAGCTGGTGTACCGATGCACCGGTACTGGTCCGGCCGACATCCGCTCCGCAGACGACGCGAGTCAAGCCGCGCCTGGGGTTGTGGCAGCTGTTCGGCGCGGCGAAGCCGATGGATTCGACGGTGTGATCGTCGACTGCACGGAGGACCCCGGTGTCGTCGAGGCCGCGAAGCTCGTCGCCATCCCCGTCGTCGGCCCCGGCTCCGCCCTGGAACGAGCGATCGCCGTCGCCGAGCCACCTGTCGTCCGGGTGAGCGGTGACGAGTTGCGGTTGTTGTCCATGGACGAGCTCATCGTGCGGACGGCCGGCGCTGCCACCGTGGTGCTTGTTGGCACCGGCTGGTCGCACGTCGCCGATGCCTTGATCGCCGACCAACCCGATCTCGTCGTCCTCGACCCGCTCGCGGTCGCTCTCGACGCCTGCTTGGCGAGCCTCACCGACACCGCCTGACGCAGCGGGTCAGTTGCCGCAACTGGAACTGGTGAGACCTCGTGCCGGCTGTCCGGATGACGATCGTCATCCGGACGGTTTGCGGTCCGCGTCCCCCGGGTCGTCGAACCCTGGGCGGCTCGGGTACTCCTTGAACCTCGGCTCGTAGTCCCAGACGGTCTCGCCATCCGTGATCGCGATGTGAGCGGCGTCCTCATCGCTCTCGGCCCCATGAGCATGCTTGCAGGCGGATGGGAGCGGTCTGCCGTTTCGCGGCCCCAGCTGACCGGCCGTTGGGCCCGATTCCAGGTCACGCCCCTGCCACCGACGGTGCCAGATCGGGGCCTCGATGACCTCCTCCTCTACCTCGCTGGTCGCGAGCATGCCAACGATGCGTGTGACGGAACGGCAACGCAAAGGGGGAGTGATGATGAAAACGTCGAGCCACGTGAGGCGACCGGCGCTGGTCTTGGCCTGCCTGCTGGCGCTGACGGCCATACTCGCTGTGGGCGCACCGGCGGCTGCGGCACCCGGCGTCGACTCCGCCGTCGGGAGTGGACACCTCGCCGACGGCGGGCGTTTCCAGTTCAACGCCAAGGGAGACCCAACCGAAGCGAGCGGGCACATCCGGTACGACATCCTCTTCCAGGGAGCCCCGTGGGCCGAGTCGAAAGGCACGGTCGAGTGCCTCGATGTCGTCGGCAACGTCGCCACCATCTCGGGAACGTTCGACGACCCTGCAAGCACGGCGCTTCCATACTTCCTGCTCGTCATCATCGATAACGGGAACGGTCCCGTCGACCAGGCGAAGGTCATCATCTCCCCCGACATGATCTTCCAGGACGCCGACTGCGGTAGGGCGCGGGTCGAGGCCTTCCCGCCCGAGATCGGCGCCAAGGTGACAGCGAAGGTCACAGACCGGTAGCTGCCGCGAAGGCATCCCACCGCTGATAAGTCGAGGCCCGAGCACCTCCCGCCGCCGGAGCCGCAGGACGCTGCTCCGGCTGTCCGGCTGTCCGGCTGTCCGGCTGTCCGGTTCGGATCGGCATCCGTACGCACCCACCGCCGTCGGAGCACGGTTCGCATGGCCCTGGTGTCGACGCCCACTACGGCATTGGTGGGTTGCTGTCGGTGGCGATCTGGTGCGAGCTGGGCGATTGTCGACGATTCACCCGTTCCGAACAGGCAGTGCGTCACAGCGGGCTCGACGTCACCGTCGACGCGTCGGATCTTCGTCGAGCTCATGGGCATCTGTCGCGGCAAGGACCCTCGACGTTGCGGTGGGCGCTGTTCGAAGCCGCGCACAACGCTTCCCGACCTGGCAGCCCCGACCACGACTACTACACGACCGTGAAAGAACGTCACAACGGCAAGATCGCGGCGATCTCGGTTGCCCGCCAGTTCGCCCGACGCTGCTACCACATCTTGCGCAACCTGGACCCCGACACCGTCTACGCGATGCCGGCCTGATCATCGTTGGTCACGACGGTCACGGTCTCCCATTCGAACATCACGGGTTGCCACCGCGGTCTGCTCCTGCCACGCGCATGCCCGCCAGCTTCCGGGCTGGACGGCCATATAACACTGACGCGACCGCGCTCTCCGCTTGCGGGGGACACCCGATCCCGATTGTTGTCGCCGACGACTCGCTGTTCGTCGAGCACCCAGGTAACGCAGGGAGCCCCCACGCCGTCGCCGACTGGCCCATAGATAGTCTGCACCAGCCCTCGGGATGGTCAACGTCGTTCGTCCTCGCTGCGCTGCGGGCGCTCCACCTTGACCAACACCATCGGCCCGGCGCCTCCCGCCAAGAAGGCCTTGACGGACAACCCCACACAGGTAACGCACCCCGGGCTTGAAAGGCGAGCGCGACGCCTCATCCATATCCGATGGTCCAGACGATGAACACGCCCAGGAAAACGGGGCGGGAAGCGTCTCACATGACAATCGTGATCCGGACGCTGTCCAGGCGAGCGCGATACCGACGTTGGCCCCTTCCCACATCGTTCGCGGATGCGCGACGCTCCGCCCAGATGGTGACGGCGGGTGGCCGGGCCGCTGAGTCGCCAGAAAGGTGTGTGGTCAGATGATAGAGATCAAGGGAGAGGGCGGCGAGTCGTTGCTCTTCGATGGCGCGTCGGTGGCGAAGTTCCGTCACGACGGCAAGGAGGAGACCGCACGCAATCCCGCCAGCACCTTCCGCGAGGTGCGCGTGTCATCCAAGAAACCGAAAAGGAAGGAGCGAGGGAAGGAGCAGCGGTACGACGTGCTGCTGGCGTGTTCGACGATCTTCTCCTTGACCATCCCGGAGTCCGAGAAGCCCAAGTTCGACGAGCTCGTCGTCGAACTCGAGCGCATTGCCGCGCGCTCGTAGTGCAATTCGGCGACATCAATACACGATGTCGAGTGCGTACCGAAGCGCTCGGTCAAGTGCAGCCCGCGAGATTTCGTCGAGATGGCCGATGGGCTCATCGTCGAGGGCGACCAGTGGGACAGTGATCACGTTGTCGCAGCTGATCACGCACGCCTCCGGGAGGCCGTGCTCGACACCAAGCTCGACCTCCGATTGGATGCCCCGTGTTGTTCGTGTGATCGGCGCACAGGTCACGGCGGTGAGCACTCTGATCGCGGCGTCACGTGTGAGAACGCAAACTGGCCGACGACCTGCCGGTGCGCCGAGATCGGCCCAGAAGATGTCGTTACGCGCTACCACGCGGGAGCGGTCTCGGCGGCGAGGCGACGAGCTGACTGGATCAGCGCTGGATCAGCCGGTTGGCGACGGTAGGCGACCTCGAGCTCTCGGTCGGCGACAGCCAGATCTTCGACCCTGATTACGGCTTGTGCTCCCCGTCGCAGCAACTCAGATCGGTTTGTGCCGAGTGCGATTGCGAGGGCGTCGAGCCGTTCAACGAGGTCGTCGTCGAGTTGCACAAGGACTTCACGTCGAGCCATGCACATATGGTAACACATATGGTCGCCATGCGATCCGTGCGCGTACGGAGAGGGTGCCCTCATCCAGGCGGTCTGCCTCCGGGAGCACCGATCCGGGACGCCCGAAGTTCGGCGGGCCGTTGACGCTTGGGGGTCTGGCTTCTCGTCGGGCATGGATCCCCGGGTGGATGGTCCGTGTTGTGCAACTGCGGCGCTCGGCAGAGGACGGCTGGCGATGCCCCTCGGGCTAGCTGGGTTGTTCAGCGTGGGTTCCAGAGCGCAGCCCGTCCGCCGGAGGAGCCCACCATCTGACCAAGGTCGTTGACGGCCGTCCAATCCGTACACACGTGCACCACATTGCTGCACGGCGTTCGGGAACTCTCCGGGCGTGTCGTCGAACGCCCGAATCAGGACGCCTCCGGCAGCACGTTCGCCCGCTCGGGTACGATGAATCCGTGGCTCGTGCCATCGTTCGCCAGTGGTCCGAGGAGGAGCTCTTCGCGGACGCTCTCCCTCCGACCGACGATGATGTTCCGATCGCGCTCGCCGGTCGAGTTCTCGACTCTCCTGCGAAGGTGATTGCCTACCTCGACGAGATCAATCGTCGGCGAGTCACATCGTCGGCTGATGGCTGAAGCGGAGTACGAGCCAGCTCGAGCTCTGGAATCGTTGGACCGCCACGGCGTCGAGTAGGTGCTCGTCGGCGGGCTTGGCGCTCGGGCGCACGGGGCGACTCGACCGACCAGCGATATCGATCTCGTGCCGGACGGCGACGACGACAACCTCGCTCGGTTGGCTGCTGCGCTCCTTGAGTCGAACGCTCGGCTCCGCGTCGGCGGAATGACCGATGATGAGGCTCGGCACCTCCGAGTTCAGCTCGACGCCGAGACACTTCGATCCTTCGGCAGCTCAACCTGGATGACCGATGCTGGGCCGATCGACGTGCTTCGCGATCTACGCGACCGGGATGGAGGCGATGTCACATTCGATGCGCTGATGGCCCGTGGCGTGGATCAACAGATTGGTGCGGTGGTGCATCGAAGGAACACGCTGACCGCGAGAAGGATCGGGAGGCGCTTCCCGAAGTCCGACACCTCAATCGGGAACGCTGAAGCGACCTCCCGAGGCGATTCGGGAACGATTTCGGTCTCCCGACTTGCGATTCGGGAGGGTTTTCGGGAGTCGGGACGAGGAGCGTTGGGTCATCAACTGACCCAGGAGGACTCCATGACGACGAGAAGCGGAAACCCGGGCGACCACGTCCCCACGGGGGCTCTATCGAATCCGCCTGTCGAGGATCTCTGCTCGGTCCTCCCATCCAGCTGGCAGCACCGTCGTGCGGATCTCGACGCCTTGCGCGTAGTAGCCGTACGTCTCGTGGAACTGCGAGAGCTCTCCGATGGCTCCGTCGACGGCGTCTGCCTTGCTGGCGTCAACGTCATCGCGTTAGGCCACGTCGGCTTCCATGGACATCGTGGCTTCCTCCGGCAAGCGGCCGACGTCTGCGGCGCCGAGGATCGCCTGGCTGCCGATGATGACGATGTCGCCGTCGCCGGTGATCGTCGCCGCAGCTCGAACGATGTGCGCGAGCTGCTCGCGGTTCACCGGCGACCCCGCGGGTTGCCGACGTCGTGGGCCCGCCACGCCTCGAGAGCTCTCCGACGCTGCTCCTCGGTGAGCGCGCCGGCGAACGGGGAGTTCTGCCGGAGCTCTCGCCCACGCAGGGAGCGATCGGTGAGCGCCGCGAGGATTCGATCGACGGGGCCGTTCAAGAGTCGCTCCCACTCGGCGAGCCATTTCTTGGCCTGTCCTCGAGCATTGCCACGCATCTTGTTCAGGTGATCGAGAGCGTCAGCGATCGTGCGCTGAGGTTCGGTGGCGATCCTGCCTGCGACGACGTAGGCGAGCCAGAGGCTGCGGCGTTCGTCGCGACTCAGCCGATCGGTCCGGCTCTTGAGCGCTTCGACGTTCTCGCGGGAGATCCGGCGGTGCGTGCCGACGGTGGTGTACGGAAGGTCGCCTCGATCGCAGAGGTCGACCACGTGCTGGCGCGTGCAGTTGAGGATCTTCGCCGCCTCGCCCGTGGTGAGCAGTTCGTCTCCTCGAGGCTGGAGGTCGGGGTCACTTGTGACGCCACGCATATCGAGAGGCCACATTCTCAACACAACAAACACAATAAAAGAGCGAATTGTTGTTCTTGTTGTGCTTGCGCCCTGGTTCGGCGCCTGCGATGGTGAGCGCGCCGTCTCTCGAGCGTCGCTGCCGGTTCGACCGTGCCGGGAATGGCGGCGTGACCCTCGAGCCGTGCGGCGATCACGGTGCCGCCTTGGCGTGCTTCATGCGACCTGGATGGCGTCTTTCAGTCGCTTCGGAACCTCATCGGGGAAGGAAACGACGAGGTGCCGATCGAGGGCGGTGGCGACGCGGGCGAGGGTGTCGAGGCGGGGGCGGCCGCCTCCGCCTTCCTCGAGGCGTGAGATGACCGACTGCGTGGTGCCCATCCGCTCGGCGAGCTCGCGCTGGCTGAGGCCGGCGCTGGTGCGCAGCTCATAGATCAGCTCACCGAGCGCGAAGTCCTGCTCGATGGCAGCCCGCTCCTCGTCGGTGGGGCCGGGCCGCTGCTTCTTGATGTCGTCCCATCGGGAGTAGTTGGCCAATGTCGGTGCTCCTACGGGTTGAGCCGAGCGCATTCCTCGGCGATCTTGCGAGCCCGGGCGATCTCGGCTCGCTCGTTGTTGCGTTGCTTGCGGAAGTGGTGAGCAGGATGATCCGATTGTCGCCGGTGAATCGGTAGGTGATCCGTCGTGCCGTCGGGCCGAGCGAGAAGCGGAGTTCGAATGGGCCGTCGCCGAGCGCTCGGGAGAATGGCATTCGTGCCGTGGAACCGAGGCCGGCGAGTCGGTCGATGGCGACGACGGTGCGGTTCCAGTCAGCGTCGTCGAGGCTCGACATCCACTCGACGATCTCGTCGTGGAGCTCGACGTCGGCCACAGACCGAGTATCGCAAGAATGCGATCATCGCGCAACTGCGATGTTCAGCTCTTCCAGCGACGTGCTTCGCCTTCTCGACGCCACGATCACCTGCTGGGGGCCTGCGATCGCCGACCATGCCCGTCTCGCACGACCTTGGCCGCCGTCACCGTTTTCCGAACACCGACCGTCCTCGAGCACTCCCACACATGTGCACCACAGGTGCGGCACGCGTTCGGAAACACGCTCTTCGATTCCGGCGAGCTTTCGTACGGTGTTGTCACCCGCTTTCGTTGGCAGTGGCAACGTTGAGGTGTGAACGAGGTCTCGGTCGAAGACGCGTACGCCCGGTACGCCGACGATCTCGTCCGATATGCGTCGCTGCTCGTGCCTCGATCCTGGGCTGCCGACGTGGTGGCCGACACGTTCGTCGATCTGCTGCGCAACTCCGATGGCGCATGGTCGAGGGCGCGCGACCCGAAGTCGTTCCTGTTCGGTGCGGTGGCGAATCGGGCTCGGATGCACCACCGGCGCAACGGGCGCCGTGTCCGACGTGAACATCTCGTCGTGGCGAGCCGCCGACCGATGCGGACAGTCACCGAGGATGCGCCGGAAGTACTTCTCTCGGCGTTCGATGAGTTGAGTGTCCAGCAGCGGGCGGTCACCTATCTGACCTACTGGCACGACATGTCGGTCGCTCAGGTCGCCGAGGCGCTGGGCGTCAGCGATGGAACCGTGCGACGCCAGCTCGCAAGAGCCCGCGATCGACTGCGGGGGGTGTTGGCGTGACCGAACCGACGAGCGAGCAGATTCGCACTGCGTTGGAGGGAGCGACGGTCGACGCTCCCGCGCCCCACCCGTGGGCGGAGATCGAGCGACGTGCAGGCAGCGCCGGCGACCCCGCGTCGTCGATGCTTCGACCCGGCATCTGGCTGGCGGCCGCTGCGTGCGTCGTTGCGATGATCGCCGGTCTCGTCATCCTCCCCGGCTCCGGCGACGACGAGATCCGTCAGGACGACCGTCCGAGCATCGTGCCGGACACCACCACGACGCCGAGCACACCACCCACGTCGACCGTCGACGAATCCCCGACCATCGCGGCGGAGTCAACGACCGCTCCAGCCGAGACGTCGGGTTCGGAGCAGCCACCCGCGCTATCGCGACCGGTCTCCGGCCAGACGCAGCGATCCCTCGTGGGAGACATCACGTGGACTCTGCTCGAGGGCGATGCGTCGAGCGTGCCGCAAGGACCCGTGATCGGCATCGACGGCGGGTACCTCGGCGGGGTCCACGAGGGGCGTACGTGGCGGTCGTCCGACGGGCTCGAGTGGGCGTTGGTCGACCTCGGCGACGACGGCGTCGCCGACGAGCCGGTCTATGGCGAGTTCGAGTTCCGGGGAGAGACGTGGGCGCAGACGAACAACGGGCTGGCGCGCTGGAACGGCGAGACGTTCGCGCCGGTAGCGCTGCCGGAGTCACCCTTCATCGGCCTGGAGGGCCTGCGCATTGCTCATCGCTCCGTCGGACGGCCCGTGGTGGTCGGCGAGGAGTTGGTGGTCCCGGTCGACACGTTGTTGGAGGTGCCTTGGAGCGAACTGTTCGGCAGCGATCCGCGAGCGGAGTGGTCGGGTGACCCGCAGTCGATCCGCATCGTCGACTGGGGGGACAACGAAATGCCTGTCCTGGCGGTCGTGGCGGCCGAGTTCGTCGACGGCGAACCCGGCCGGTTCGAGTTCCGCGACGTGGAGAGCAACCAACTCGTGACCACCGTGGAGGCCGTCCAGGGGGTCGAACCCGCAGCGTCGCTTCCGAGCATCATCAACGGCGACTACCGCGAGATCCTGATCGGCGACGCCGACGGTTTCGAGGCCGTTGAACCGCCCGGACGCTGGGGTGCGCCAGGAGGTCGGGCGGGTGGCCTTGTGCCGATCGACGGCGGTGTGCTCGGCATCGCCCGCGTCGGGAACCAGACACCGATCTCGCGTGGCGGGAGCCCGTTCGGTCCCGACGACTGGGAGCTCTGGGCCAGCGCCCATGCGCGTTCCTGGACACAACTCGACCTCCCGGCCCCGGCTCGATCACTCATCGACGACGTGTCGATGGCGAGCGACGGCTCGACCGCCCTCCTCAGGATCGACTTCCGTGTCGACGGGCAGTTGCCGAGTCAGTCCAGGTGGTGGGCCAGCGTCGACGGCCGCCGATGGGAAGCGATCGACACCGTTGATCTCATGGCGTCCACCTGGGCGGACGCCATCGAGTTCGGGATGAGGTCCGCCGAGTTCGGTTGGCTCTTCGGCGATGTCGAGTCCGACATCGCACTGTCCGCCGACGGCCGGACATGGCAGGCGCTGCGCTTCGATTTCCCCAGGAGCCTCGGTGGCGGCACATTCGTCGTCGACCGATCGATCTTCGTCGTGCCGACCCCCGGACTCGAGGGGACAGACGGCCCGACCCACTCGATGTGGGTCGGCCGAGTCGCGGACGGCTGAGCGACGTCTCCGAGACGACCCCTACTCGTGAGTTGTCACCCGATCGTGGTGTCGGTGGCAACGGTGGGGCAGAGCGGTCACGTCGGTGGCCGCCGTGCGCAGAAATCGGCTCGTTCGGGAGGAACCATGACCTGCGCCGGCGACGCGGTGGTGATGGTATCCGTCGCTGACCGCTGTTGTCCCCTGCGTGAGGCACGGTCGGGCAAGTGAAGTGGAGACCCGCCGCGGTGTGTCGGTCGGCGAACTCGGCGGTGTCCTCAGCACCGGCTCGATCAGGCAGATCCCGCCGCCCGGAGCCGGCAGGCGGTCGGGTACCCGGCGATGATCGATCGCCCGATCGCGCGCATCGTGTTGGTTCCAGACGCGGTCGTGGTCCCGGTCGCCAACGCCGTGAGGGGCGCCGGTGGACGTTCCAGGGGGACGGGCGCGACCCCCGCCTCGTGCCACCGACGATCACCCCGCCTGCTCGGTGAAGTCGGCGATGAAGATGGCAACCGCGATGGCCACGAACGCGCCGGCCAGCAACCAGAACCGGATGATGACACGGGTCTCCGGCCATCCGCCGAGCTCGAAGTGGTGGTGGACCGGCGAGATCCGGAACAGCCGGAGCGTTCGCCCGGACGCTCGGAAGACTCCCATCTGCAGCGCGACCGATCCGGCCTCCATCACGTTGAGGCCACAGATCAGCGGGAGGAGGAGGTGGGTGTTGCTGGTCAGGGCGAGCAGCGCAAGCGCTGCGCCGATCGCCAGCGCGCCGACATCGCCCATGAAGATCTGCGCCGGCGCTGCGTTCCACCACAGGAAACCCACGCACGCACCGGCAAACGCCACGGCGAAGATGGCGAGGTCGTACGGGTTGACCACCGCCTCGTAGATGTCCGGTTACCGGAATGCCGCGTACGCGATGCCGGTGAACGCGAGGAACCCGAACAGGGCCGAGCCGCCGGCGAGCCCGTCGAGTCCGTCGGTGACGTTGACGGCGTTGGCCGTGCAGAAGATGAGGAGTCCCGCCCACAGGGTCCACCAGAACGGTCCGAGCTCCCATCCGGGCGAGTCGGCGCGGGTGAGCGACAGCCGCGTGTCGATGTCGGTGAGGACGACGAGGCTCGCCGCGATGGCGATCGAGACGGCGAGCGTGATCAGCCCCTTCAACTTCCAGAACAAGCCCCGGTTGCGGCGAGCACGTATCTTCATCACGTCGTCGACCAGCCCGATCGCGGCGAGCGCGCCGACGCCGACGAACATCAGCAACGCCTGGTTCGAGAAGACGACTCCCGGCCGAACGTGGCTCACGAGGTACCCCACCCCGGCAGCGAAGACGAGGGCGAGCCCGCCGAGCGTCGGAGTGCCTGCTTTGTGTTGATGATCCGGGGCAACCGCGTTGTCGGCGTTGACGCTCAGGATGGGTTGGGTGCGGCCGCGGGATCCGAGCGCTCGCATCAGCCACCCGGCGACGATCAAGGAGAGGGCGGTGGCGACACCACCGCTGATGAGGAGTGGGATCATGGGTCGACTCGGTTCCGACCAGCCTGCCGCCGCCGTCGGGAAACGCTAGGGACCAACGGCCCGGCAGAGGACATGACCGACAACTGATGACAGGAAGATCACAAAGGCGTAGTTTCGACTCCTACCCGCTTGCCCACGACTCACCAGGAGAAGGACGCTCGTGCTTGCGACCGAACCCGCCACCAGCCAGGTCGACCCGAAGCAGCGCATCGGCATCGTGCGTCACTTCACGAGCCGAGGTGCGGATCCCTACCGCGACGTCGAGTGGGAGCGCCGGACCGCGCGGATCGAGAATCGGTCCGACGGGTCCGCCGCGTTCGAGCAGACCGACGTCGAGTTCCCTGCCTCGTGGTCGCAAAACGCAACCAACATCGTCGCCCAGAAATACTTCCGGGGTCGGCCCGGCACAACCGCTCGCGAACGATCGGTGCGCCAGGTCGTCGATCGGATCGCCGACACGATCACCGTTTGGGGGGACAAGGCGGGCTACTTCGCCGACGACGACGAGCGGGAAGCGTTCCGGGCCGAGCTCAAGCACCTGATGGTGCACCAGCGGGCGGCGTTCAACAGCCCCGTGTGGTTCAACATCGGGATCGAGGGCGTACCCCAGCAAGCGAGTGCGTGCTTCATCCTGTCGGTCGACGATGACCTCGCATCGATCCTCGGCTGGTACCGGGAGGAGGCGCTGATCTTCAAAGGAGGTTCGGGCGCCGGCGTCAACCTGTCGGGGATCCGCTCCTCGACCGAGCCGTTGAGCGGGGGCGGTACGGCATCGGGTCCGATCAGCTTCATGCGTGGCGCGGACGCCTCGGCCGGGGCGGTGAAGTCCGGCGGGACGACACGTCGGGCGGCGAAGATGGTGATTCTCGACGTTGGCCATCCCGACATCGAGGAGTTCGTCGAGCTCAAGGCGCGCGAGGAACGCAAGATCCGAGCCCTCGAAGATGCCGGATTCGACATGTCGCTCGACGGCGCCGATTCCCCGTCGATTCCGTTCCAGAACGCCAACAACTCGGTCCGGGTGACCGACGAGTTCATGCAAGCAGTCATCGAAGGCGGCGAGTGGCACTTACGAGCGGTCGGCTCGGGCGAGGTGATGGCCACGGTTCCCGCCCGCGAGTTGTGGAACCGCATCAACCGGGCGGCGTGGGAGTGCGCCGATCCGGGGCTTCAGTTCGACACGACGATCAACCGCTGGCACACCGCACCGAACGCCGGCCGGATCACGGCGAGCAATCCGTGCAGTGAGTACTTCCACCTCGACGACAGCGCCTGCAACCTGGCGTCGCTCAACCTGTTGACGTTCCTCGACGACCAGGGCGTCTTCGACGTCGAGGGGTTCATCCGCGCCGTCGAGGTGATGATCACGGCCCAAGACATCCTGGTCGGAGCGGCGGACTATCCGACACCCGAGATCACGGAGAAGAGCAGGGCCTACCGTCAGCTCGGACTCGGCTATGCGAACCTCGGCGCGTTGCTCATGGCGCTGGGGTTGCCCTACGACTCCGACGACGGCCGAGCTTGGGCCGCGTCGATCACGTCGTTGATGTCGGCTGCCGCGTATGCCACCAGCGCCCGGACCGCTGCGCGCGTTGGGGCGTTCGCGGGCTTCGCGGCGGATCGGCAGGCGATGCTCGAGGTGCTCGACATGCATCGGAGCGCCCACGCCGCGATCGCCGGCGCCGGCGCCGTGCAGCCCGAGCTGGTCGCCGCGGGCCGGCAGGCATGGGACGCGGCCGTCGGTATCGCAGCCGAGTGCGGCGTCCGCAACAGTCAGGTGACGGTCCTGGCCCCGACCGGCACGATCGTGTTCGCGATGGACTGCGACACGACGGGCATCGAGCCGGACCTCGGGCTCGTCAAGACCAAGCAGCTCGTCGGTGGGGGAGCGATGACGATCACCAACCACACGATCCCCCGTGCGCTGCACACCCTCGGCTACGACGACGGCCAGGTCGACGAGATCATGGCGCACGTTGGCGAGCACCGCTCGATGATCGGCGCACCGCATCTGGCGGCCGAGCATCTCGCCGTCTTCGCATGCTCGATGGGGGACAACACGATCCACTACGAGGGCCACCTCCGGATGATGGCGGCGGTCCAGCCACTCCTCAGCGGGGGGATCAGCAAGACCGTCAACATGCCCGAGCACGCGACCGTCGATGATGTCGCGGAGCTGCACTTGCTCGCATGGCAGCTCGGGCTGAAGTCCGTAGCGATCTATCGCGACAACTGCAAGGTCGGCCAACCGCTGTCGACCTCGGCGGGTCGGGGTCGCGCCGATGCCGAACATGGGGCCGGCGAGTTCGTCGAACGGATCGTCGAGCGCGTGGTCCACCGGCCCGAGCGCGAGCGGCTGCCTCGGGGACGTCGGAGCCGGACCTTCGAGTTCCGGATCGCCGACTGCAAGGGCTTCGTCACAATCGGCGAGTACGACGACGGCCGCCCGGGCGAGATCTTCCTCACCGTGTCCAAGCAAGGTTCCACGATGGCCGGGATCATGGACGGGTTCGCCAAGGCGGTCAGCTACGGCCTGCAATACGGCGTGCCGTTGCGGGCGTTCGTCCAGGCGTTCACCAACATGAAGTTCGAACCGGCGGGGATGACCGACGATCCCGACATCCGCTTCGTCGGATCGATCATGGACTACCTGTTCCGCCGTCTGGCACTCGAGTACATGTCGTACGAGGAGCGGGCCGAGCTCGGCGTCTTCTCGGTCTCCGAACGACTCCAGCCGACGCTTCCCGGCGTCGACGAAGCGGTCACGCCGACCAGTCCGATCGACCCGGCCAGGACGCCTCCGACCCCGGCGCCGCGAAGCTGGACGACCGACTCGCCGATGTGCATGCCGTGCGGCGTCAGCATGGTGCGCGCCGGAAGCTGCCACGTCTGCCCGAGCTGTGGCTCGACCAGCGGCTGCAGCTGAGCGCGGTGCATCCTCAGCCTGTCCAGCGGACAGGGTTGGACCTTTGACCAGGGACTTCATCACGGTCGGCCGGCGTTTGTGCCTCACGCGTGCCTCACCGGCTGAGGCACGAAACGGGCCAACCTCGGTCGTTCTGCATGACCGAACCACTGCTGAGCTGGGGTTTCGCGTGGAGCGGACGACGGGAATCGAACCCGCATCATCAGCTTGGAAGTTGCGGCGAGCCGGTTTCGTCAGTGGCGTCGTGACCTGCAGAGACGTGCTGTGAGCAGGCGTTTTGTGGATTGGGTCGCTGTTCACTGTATCCGGTAGTGACCGCTGTGTCCGGCTGGAATCCGATGTTCCGGGCACGTTGTAGGCACGGACCGTGAAGTACCCAACTCAGCGAACAGTTGCGCGCTCGGCGCAGTGCACGATCTGAGCGGGGCGGACCGATCCGAGGTGCCCGATTGATGATGGGACGTGCGTTGCGGTGGTCCCGTAGCGTTCAGATGGTCCGGCTGGTGGGCTCTCGAATGTGCCTGCCGCCCGTCCGGGTTGGCTCTCGAACGATCTGTCCGCCGGTCGGTCATCTGACCGTGGTGTGGCTCGAAAGAGGCAAGAGCACATCGACCCCG
Organism: Ilumatobacteraceae bacterium; assembly: GCA_963825565.1. Taxonomy (GTDB): domain Bacteria; phylum Actinomycetota; class Acidimicrobiia; order Acidimicrobiales; family Ilumatobacteraceae; genus JBFGCT01. The sequence continues at coordinate 5,074 of CAWGTW010000007.1, read as the reverse complement.
AATCAGGAGTGCCCACCTCGGTTTCACCACTACCAAGGAAGGCATCTGCCATGACCATGATCGGTATCGATCCCCACAAAGCAACCCACACCGCGGTCGCTATCACGGCAACGAACACGTCGTCGACAAGTTCCAGATTCGAGCATCAAGCCGCCAGGCCGAACGGCTCCGCGAATGGGCCCAGAAGGTCCGACATACGTGAAGTGGGCGGTCGAGTCCGCGAACGGGCTCCGGCTATCTCGTTGCCCAGCAGCTCGTCGCTGCCGGCGAGGTGGTGTTCGACGTTCCACCGGCGCCTCGTGCCGAGGGTGCGGGTGCTCGACACGACCCGTTCACAGAAGAACGACCCGAACGACGCCCGCTCGGTCGCGATCGCTGCGTTGCGATCGGATCGTCTCGCCAGGGTGCGCCCTGATGACCATGCCCGGGTGCGACCGGTACATCAGGATCCATTGGGGCGCCGCGCCCCAATGGATCCTGAGAATGCCTGCAGACACAGACCGTTTTTGAGGAAGTTTGTTTCCATTGTCAAACTGATTTTATCGTCTCGTCGTAGCTCGCTGTTTTTATCGGCCAGTACTAAAACGCGTAGAATAATATTACAAACGCGAGCTCCTTTTTTCAAAAAACATGAAAGCAACACCACATGACCACACAAAGGCAGTCTTTAGGGTGGATGACTGATGGTGACGGTGACGGCAACGGCAACCGCGCCAACGCAATGACAGCAACCAGGATGCAACACATTGTTGGAGGAGATAAAGGTGAGTCTTCTTGACAGTGTCATATTGTCATGCGTCGCGTGGTGCAACTTGTGGTGTACTGTGTCTTTTCGCGTCACATGTTTTTGTTGCACACGACTACACAACAACCAACAACAATAACAATGATGGTGGTGGCGGCAAGGACAAAGACAAAGATGTCAACAAGAGCAGTGGGGAGGAGGAGACGATGAAGTCCAAGAGGAAGCCGGCAACAAGGGCAGCAGTGGAGGAGGTGACGAGGACAAAGACGGCAATAAGGACAGCGATGGAGCAGAGGAGGCAATGAGGACGAGGATGGCAATGAGGACGGTGGCGAGGGTGATGATAGCAGCATCGGCGGTGGAGAGATAACAACAACAGGAGTGGCAAGGGAATAATGTCTGGCACCAGGAGCGAGGATAGCAAGGGCAAAGGTGGCTCCAAGGGCGATGACGATGGAAATGATGATGGCAACGAGGACACGTGGCGAGGGGGACATAATGATGCCTGGTTTCAAGAGCAAGGGTAGAGGGTTTCAGGGACAAAAGGGATTCGCTCCAAGGGTAACGATACTGATGCCGATGACAACTACTAAGATGATGATGATGACAAGTCCTTACTACTAGTACAGTACAAACTAGTAATCCTACTATTTAGCTACTCCATGATGTCAGCACTCCTACTACTAGTAGTCCACATCATCCTTTTACCATGATATTAGTAGCTCTTGACTGTCTCGGTGTTGTGGGGTTGTATCTGGTCAGCTCACGGGCCAACGTTTTGTACTTCTGTCTGTACGCAAGATTGTAGTGTCGCACGGGACTCTAGTCGGCGCTACACGGAGCTGCCCACGATTGTCGCACTGGACGTTATCGGCTTGAGGTCGGCAGTCGGTCAGTTGCCTGGCTCGTCCAACCACCAGTCCACCGAGATGCGATGGGTCTGATAAACTAGTAAACCGTTGTTTGTATCCCTACTTGACCTTTAGAAGAGATAGTCAGCCGAAATCTGTATCGGTAGGATACTTTAGAAGCGTACGAGTAGCACTGCGGAAGAAGCTCTGAACTAATCGTGAAATCCTAAAATATGAGAGTTATTCTGTTTCTATTCATCTTTCGTAAACGCTGACGTTTACCTTCGCCACATCACAGTCCTCGGTGACGTTTGTACTCGATCTACGTCCCTTCTACACTGGATGAGTCTTTCACCACGTCGATCAATATCTTCAACATCAATGACAAGATTTGAGTGGTTTCCCGCCACATCGGCTTTCTGTCCGTGGCTTGGCTCATTCATCCGTGGCCACACGATCTCCCGCTCGTGACTCGACTCCTTCGACTACCGCAGAAGGGACCCCACTCCCCTGTCCATTACATCGCGAGACGATGGCGGCGAAGCCGGCGGCGGTTGTGAAAGCGGTACGTTATCTCTGATCCTTCTGTCTTTGTCATCTTGTCAAGCGTCTAATTTACCCCACAGGTGTCAAACAGGAAAGACAGGAAAGTCTTGGCACGTTCGTATCATGTCTTCGCAGATTCGACGTGGTTTGCAGCATACTAGGCGGTCACACTCTACGCCACCGTCACCATTCCAGAGATGGCAGAATGTCAGCCCAGTCTTCCGCATCATGCTCTAATAATGTTGTCTTTTCTTCCAGTTTTCCAGTTGGCAGTCGCATACCGGTAGCCCAAGCATCGAGAAGTTTGGAATGTAGCTAGGAGGGGCGTACGGTACACATCACCCATGCCAAGAAAAATAGAATAGGTAACTTTTCTGTTGCACGTACAAAAAATTACCCACTGCACCCCAGAGAAGGCGTCTAGGCAAACGACTTAGACATGAACTCTTCATAGCTTCCCCCCAAAAGACGCAGAATTTCTCGACGGATTTCAGCGCGTGACGCAGTCCAGCCGGATTCGTACAGTTTTGCATACTCTTCGGCTAAAACACCGGCGATCACTGAACGGCTGTGCGACCATTTGTAAACAAGCTGATCCAAGACCCTTGCATCACTGTGTTGTGCGGTGAAGGCCGTCCCGAGCATTTCCACCCGCATTTGCGTTATCTCCTTGATCATGGACGGGTTGTTACAGAACCACCAACAACCGTATATATGAAGATTACGGAACTTCGAGGCCAACACGCATGCTTCGTGCTGATTGTTTCGCGACAAGAACGTTGCCAAAAACCGCACCCTGGGGAACCGACTATGCATAGGCGCGCCAACACTCCTGCATCGGCAAAGGCCACAACTCCATCGCCAGCCGTCTTGAGTGTTGGGTTCACCCCCCGATGGGCCCCAATCTTGAGCGCCACCGGCAGATCACGTTCTTCGCAAACTGCCATGAGCACATCGCTCAAGAAATCGCTCTCTTCATTTATCACGCTTGCTGTGTTATCCTCCTCCGTATCGCAATTGATGGCATCGCCACCGGTGACATCCACAAAAGCAAAGGGCTGTTTCATGGCATCCTCGTTCACGCCCTTCCTTGAAACTCCCGCGAGGCTTCCCTCTGGCATCACCATATCATGTGGCGTTGATGCCATCATATATTCAGGCCGCATCGTGTCGCACCAGTCTCGGAGGTATTGACGCGCCCCCTCCATCGTGATGTCATAACCACTTGCCTTGAGCGCACTCTCGATGGTCGCACGGTCGCCAGCCAACAAAGGATCAACACGAGGCGCCGATCGATACCGGTGAGAATACTCCTTTCGCCTGGGTCTCCAGCAATGAGCTTCATTGGAATAAAACGGAATATTGGTCATGATGGCGTACCTCACTCCAGCAGTCGTGTAGACCATTCAAGGCTTCAGCGCCCTCAGTTCCGCGATCACGGAACTCGCGGTAGTAACTTCGAATGCGCTCTAGATCGCGAGCTTCCACCTCTGCATGCAATCCAAAAGCCTTCAGCGTAGTGACCACTCCTCGGCAAGCTTCAGAAAGAGGGGATCGATCAATAAAGAGAGCTCTCCAAATTACGTCCGCCTGGTCCTGTTTGCTCATGGCATAAAACCCATCCGGTGCCATGGATGAAGGAGCCGTCATGAAGTATTCGGCCACCAAATAATGCTACAAAAGAGAGCAGTAAATAAACAGTCATCAACAATCTTTTGAATCACAAGTCTCTCACAAAACCAAACAACAAGATGGACTTACATATGTAAGTAGCTCATCAATGCCCCAACAGCAGAGCGATCCGTGAGAAGGAGGCAAGAGGTGTGTATGCAAATCAATAACCTCCGCCGATGCGACTTCGGAAATCACCACGGACTCGATCGCACCACCCGTCACCTCACCAAGAAGGAGCTTGCTCGATGCCGGCACTGGACAGACGCGATATGGGAGGGGACGACCATGCTTCAGACAGGCCCCATCCACCAGCGCACGGCAGTCCGTCGCAAAGCCTTTCGCATATACGCCATCACCGTTCTTCATTTCTTGCAACAACGCCGTCATGCCATCGCCAGCCACCATGCGGGCGTACAACGTCGCAACAGCATGCACCAACACATTCAATTCTGACAGAGTACACGATGAAAGATTACCGCCGTCAGGGGCTGTCAGATAGTCACGAATGGCCTCGACGTAGCTTTGCGGTTGTTGAGGCGTCGCGCTTAGTTCCGCCAACCACTCAGAGAGGGGCCGACCTCGAATAATACACGCACACCGAAATTCGTACCATCCCCCCTGCAAATCATGCAAGAGTCCATCTGCGTAGGCCTCACCCTCGGACCTGGATGCGGCTGCTTCTTTTGCCACAGCGCCATCTAGCCAACCGCGATAGACCCCGGCCTTTTGTTGGGACTGGCAACACGGCGTGAGCCATCGCAGAATAGCGGCAAACGCGTATGCCATGGCCACTGTCACTGCTTCATTCGCCAACACTAAATCCGCGACAGCAGGTCCCAAGCGAATGCCGCCCTTGGCAGCACCATTCTGCGTAATGAAAAAGGTTGACAACCCAAAGTGGGCATGGCACAGGCGACCACGCCAATCATCATAGGCAGCGCGGCTTTCCTCTTGGCCGTAGCGGGGCGCAGCTCCCACTAGAATTTGATTCTCAAAAGAGAATCCAAGTACGCCATCCACAGCGCTCCTAGTGTCTCATGACTCAAAACATCAGTTTTCAATATTTGTGACAGTGCCATGGCATGGGCAATGGCCGTGTGTGTCCCGTTGGCGACTCTCAACTTGAGTGCAATGTCACCCTGCAGCTGTTGCGACGTGGATCGCACCACCACTCCCAATTTGCTTAAAGTCTGAAGCGATGCAGGCAAGTTTCGATCCGGATCCAAAATGACCAAGGCCTTGGCGGGTACGGGTTCAC
>CAWGTW010000006.1:0-210102 GCA_963825565.1 Ilumatobacteraceae bacterium | reverse complement strand
CCAACTCTCGCGTCCCGCAATCGCGTCACCGATCCAGACCTCTGGCACCCGGATCAGGTCGGGCGGTCGGTCTCTTTGAGTGCGTCGATGATGGTGTCGTGGTGCGAGCCGTTGGAGTAGATGGCTGTTCGCGTGTCGAGGCGTTTCCCGCCCCAGTGGTCACTGAACTGCCCGCGTGCCTCTTCGACGATGATAGATGGGGCGGCGTGGTCCCAGATGTCTCCGGCGAACCAGATGCAGGCGTCGAGTTCACCTTCGGCCACTCGGAGTTGGTGACTCCACGCCATGTCGCCCGGTCGCCCTCCTGCCAGTGCGGCAACTGCCGCCTGGCGAGTCTGCGTCAAGGCTTCGAAGCGGGGTAGGCAGGCCACCCGTTCAGGGCGCAGGTGCTGAGCGTCGGACACTGCGAGCCGGAGCGCGCCGGCACCGTCGAGTGTGCTGCGGAATGCGCCGTCATCTCGAACGGCCCACCACCGCCGATCCTGCAGCGGGCTGGAGATCGCGCCCAACGTGATCGCGCCGTCGATCTCCAGTGCCAGCAGCGTGCCCCAGGTCGTGGCACCTGCAGCGAAGAAGCGTGTGCCGTCGATGCCATCGGCGATCCATCGGCGCCCGGTCGTGCCGATGAACTCACCGATTTCTTCGCCAACGAACCCGTCGCTGCGATGCTGGTGGCGCAGTGCGGCCAGCATTGCGTTCTCTGCTGCGGTGTCGGCGACGGTGACCGGCGTCCCGTCCTCCTTCGGCCTCGCCGTCGCCCCGCCCGACTTCCACACGGACACGGTTTCGACGTCGGCGGCATCGAGCATCCGAAGCGCCAACTCGAGGTCTGAGGTCATGCAGTCACGCTCGCAGACACCCCGGATGGGCCGAGCCGCACATACCGAGCATCGCGGCGCGCCCGCACCCGGCGACCGGTAGCGCATAGGGCTGCGACGACTCGGAGTGGTCGAGCGAAGCGCAACTGCGGGTCGGCAAGACTCTGTCGATGCGAACTGATTGCTATGCATGCCAGCAGGCCGGTCCGGACGCACCGTTCCGTGAGCGGTTCGTCCGTCACGGTGGTTGGCGCGTGGCGCATGACTTCAACTCGAGTCTCGCCGGTTGGCTCGTCCTGGTGCCGCTTCGCCATGTCCACGCCCTTGATGAGCTCACCGCCGAGGAGGCAACGGCGCTCGGCGATCTGCTCCGGCGGGCAACGGTGGCGCTCCGATCGGTCACCGGATGTGAGAAGACCTACGTGATGCTGTTCGCGGAGGCCGAAGGATTCGCTCACCTTCACGTGCACGTCGTGCCCCGCATGCCCGACCAGCCCGCCGACCGGCGCGGTCCAGACGTCTTCGGCTACCTCAAAGACGGCCACGCCCTCTCACCAGAGCGACGCGACGACATCGCCCGCGATCTCCTCGCCGCTTGGCCTGTCAGTTGACCCGGCGGTCGGGGACACTCCGAGTCGCTGCGCCGATGCCATCCTGGTGCGATGGATGTTGCCTGGCGTCGGGCGGCGGCGTACGTCGTGTGCCGTGATGAAGCGGATCGGCTGCTGCTGACGCGCTTTGTCTCAGCGGGTCATCCCGACAGTGGGATGTGGACGATGCCGGGCGGCGGGATGGGGTGGGGTGAATCGGCCGAAGCCGCCGCGCACCGAGAGCTCGCTGAGGAAACCGGACTCACTGCGACGTTGGGCTCGGTGCTCGGCATCTTCTCGCGTTGGTTCACGAAGGATGAGTCCGCCGCGGGAGAGCCTGGACACGTGGTCGGGATCGTGTTCAACGGCCTCGACGTGCACGGTGAACTCCGCACGACCTTCGAAGCAGGCACCACCGATGCGGCTCGATGGTTCGATCTCGACGAGATCGCGCATCTTCCGCATGTCGAACTCGTCGACTTCGTCGTCGACCTACTCGCATAGCGATCGACCGTTCAGGCCCGGAGCCGCCGGCGGGGCTTCGTCGAAGGAGGCCGATGGCCTTGCGACACGTGCGATGACGCTCGCTCGAAATCACTGGCGAGCGGCGGACAAGGTCACCACAGAACGGTCCAACCCGAGCGATCAGAAGTGACGGTGCGTCACGCCTCGACATCGAGGGGTTCGTCGGGCACACCTTCGAGGAGCAGCAGCCGGAGAAGGTGGGTGAGCGAGGCAGGCACGAATCGTTCGGTAGCTGCTGATGCGGCTTCCTCGATGGACCACCATCGAAGGCTGCGGTTCGTGGCTGCTTCGACCGAGTCGACGTTGTTGAGGGCTGCCCGCTGGGTGCCGTCGTGACGCGCGAGGAAGAACTCGTCCTGCTGGTGGATCACCGCGCCGTCCCACTCAAAGCGATGCTCCCGCCGCCATACGGGGCCCAGCAAGTCCGCTGACAACACCGTAATGCCGGTCTCCTCGTGCAGTTCGCGTGCTGCAGCTTCACGAGCTGTTTCGCCGGGTTCGATGGCACCGCCCGGCGTCAACCAGAACGGGGCAGCGCCGGCCGGGACGACCTCGATCAGCAGGATCGCATCGGCGGCGTCGAGCAGCACGACCCGCGCCGCCTGTCGCTCGACGACGTCGGACTCGGTCGAATTCAACGGTGCACCTGTTCCCAGCCGGCGGGCAGTTGCGGAAGCACCCACGACCGGTCCGGCGTCCACGACGGCCACGGCTCACAGAACGGAGCCAGGCCCTGTTCGATGTCGGCGATCACCGACAACGCAGTCGCTCGAACCCGCTCGCCCAACTCGTGATCAAAGACGCCGCGTTGGACGATCTCGTCGAACTCCTCTCGGTCCTTCCAACGCCACGACAGGTCCGGCTCCACCACGACGTCGAGCATCAGGTCCATCGCTTCAAACCCGATCGGGTTCCGTCGCATCGGCTCCTGCAGGTTGACGTACCAGCCGAGGTGACTGCCGTCGGGACGCCACGACACCAAGATCGTGTACCAGTCACCAGGCCGCACGATCCAGAGGCTCGACACGTCCCACACGTGCTCGCCCAGCAGCCAGTCCCGGTGCTCAAGGCTGGCGATTGTTCGAGCGTGGACGTCGCCCAAATCAGGACGCGTCGGAGGCGTGACCGGAACCTTGCGAACCGTGCCATGAGGAATCCACAGCAACGTCCGCTGTGCGGTGTCCTCCACGACGATCAGCGGCCGCGCCGCCCAGAGACGACCGTCCCACACCTCCTGATGCACGACCGTCTCACCCCGCTGCCACACTGTCGAATCCTCGCAGGTCTCGACGCGAGCAGGATCCCTATCGACAGGGCGCACCCGCGGGTGGGCGCACACCTCGACACGCAGAATCCCGGGAATCGGCCGTTCGAAGGCACACGGCTTCGGCCCAACTGCGGCGCAACGTAATCCCGTCGCACCCGGCGGCGTGGGCGACAGCCGTGCCCCATGCCCATATCGTGCCGTGGCATGGCGCTCGTTTGGGAGCAAACGGTTATCGACGCTCAGGATCCCGTCGCGCTCGGTTGCTGGTGGCTCGAAGCGCTCCGCTGGGTGGTCGTGAACGACGAACCCGATGAGTTCGAGATTCGTCCGAGGGCCGATCACATCCCGGGCCTGATCTTCGCGCCGGTGACCGACGCCAAGCGGACCAAGAATCGACTGCACTTGGACTTCCGACCCGACGACCAAGAGGCCGAGGTCGAGCGCCTTCTCGGTCTTTGAGTCACCCTGGGTCTGTTGGAGGCTCGGGCTATTGGTTTCCAACCCCGGCTGGGGCGGTCTGTTGGGCAGCATAGAAGGCTGCTTCGAATTCGTCGGGCGGGACGTCGCCGGTGTGGCTGTGGAGGCGGTCGGCGTTGAACCAGTGGACCCAGCTGAGGGTGGCGAGTTCGAGTTCGTCGACGTCGTCCCAGAGTTTCGGGGCGTCGGGCCCGTAGACGCACTCGGCCTTGTAGAGCCCGTTCGTTGTCTCGGCCAAGGCGTTGTCGAACGAGTCGGCGATCGTGCCGATCGATGGTCGGGCGCCGATCTCGTCGAGCCGTTCGGTGAATCGCACGGACGTGAATTGCGAGCCGGCGTCGCTGTGTGTGACGAGACCGATCAGTCGCTGACCGCCGCGTGAGCGTCGTGCCATCTCGAGCGCGTCGAGGACCATGTCGGTCTTCATGTTCGACGCGACCCGCCAACCGACAATCCGGCGGGAGAACGCGTCGACAATGAAACAGACGTAGGCCATCCCGGATCTGGTGTGGACGTAGGTGATGTCTGTGACCCACAACGTGTCCGGACGATCCGCGGTGAAGTTCCGATCGACCAGGTCCGGCGCCCGCACCGCATCAGGGTCCTGGCGGGTGGTGAACACCTTGCGCCGTTGCCGGCTCACACCCTGGATCTGCATGGTCCGCATCAGCCGGGCGACTTGATCACGGCCGATGTCATGACCGGCACGACGCGCTGCCTTCCAAAGCTTGTGCGCTCCATAGACCTTGCGGTTCGCGACCCACAACACCATCAACACCTGCATCATCGCCGCGGTCGCGACGCACCCGGGCCGATGGCTCGGACTCCCGGCGCTTGGCCGTGTAGTAGGTGCTCGGAGCGATCTGCAGCGCCGTGCAGATCGACTCGACTCCGAGCTCGCCGCGGTGCTCGTCGATGAAACCGACGATCACTTCGATGGGCGGTCGAGTTCCGCCTGGGCGAAATACGCCGACGCCTTCCGCAAGATCTCGTTGGTGCGCTTCAGCTCACGGTTCTCCTGCTCGAGCCGCTTGATCTTCTCGGCGTCCTCGCGACTCAACCCCGGCTTCGCGCCGTCGTCGATGTCGGCTTGGCGGACCCAGCTGCGCAATGACTCGGTTCCGATCCCGAGCTGCTCGGCGACCCGCTTCACGGTGCCGTGCTCGGTGCCCAACTCCTTTCGGAGCTGACGCACCGCTCGCACCGCCCGGTCCTTCTCGGCTTCTGAATATCGACGCGTGGTCGGCTTCCCAGGCGACATTTCGTGTGGCATGACTCCATCCTCGTTTCCAAGGTCAGGAGCCTCCAACCATCCCAGGGTGACTCATAATGTCGCCGCTCACCGATCCGGGTGGGCGTCCGCGGGTCGCTTGCTTCCATCTCGGTGCGGGAGAGATCGTTGGTGAACACGAGGCGTTGGTAGGTCAGCTGTTCTGTGTCGTCGAGGGAAGCGGCTGGGTCTCGGGCGACAGCGGCGAGCGGGTTGCCATCGCTGCGCAACGGGCGGCCTACTGGTCCGCGGGCGAGATGCACGCCGCTGGAAGCGACATGGGAATGACGGCAATTGTTCTGGAAGGCAACGACTTCACAGTCGCCGCAAACGAACTCGTTCCCTGAGCCGACGGTTGGGGGCACGTGGCGCGAGAATTGCCTGATCGAGCCGATGGTGCGTTGCGGCGGTTGGGTCGATGTCGGTGTCCGAGGCCCTGCGCAACCTTGAGCCAACGGCGGAGTTGCTTCCACGGTCAAGATGCCGCGATACGAGGCTGTGGGGCGCGCCGTACGTCGGCTCGAACGACTCGGGGTTGTTGAGGCGCGGCGCACCGACGGTCGGGCTTTCGCCTCGATCAAGACGGCTGAACGATCGGCTGCGGCGCCCCGATCCCGGCGCCGAGTAGAGGTGTTGCCTCGCCCTTGAGTGTCGACAAAGGGTCGGCTGGGTGTTGGGTGCTCCGGACGCAGGCTTCGGAATGTGCCCGCGCGAGATGGGTCTAACGTGTGACTTGATCGCTCGACCGGGAGGTTCGATCATGGTCCGTATCGCGTCGTACAACGTCGAGAACCTGTTCTCGCGGCCCAAGGCGTTCAACACGAGCGACTGGTCGCTGGGACGCCCGATCCTGGACGCGTACCGCGAGTTCAACACCATCGCCGCGAACGCCAACTACACCGCGACAAATCAGCAGCGTATGCCGCGACCTCCTCGTCGAGTTGGACATCTACAGCATCAACGCTTCCGGAGCGGTTCGCCGCAAACGATCCATCAACCCGAAATGGGCATGGCTGCGAAAGAACCGAGGAAGCTTCGACCGCGAACCACGAGACAACACACAAAACGTGGAGATCATCGCAACCGGTCGCGGTGACTGGATCGGCTGGATCGAACTCTCCAACGAAGTGACCGACGAGGTCGCCACCCAACTCACCGCCCAAGTCATCTTGGACGTCGACGCGGACATCATCGGTATCGTCGAAGCCGAAGACCGCCCCAGCCTCGTCCGCCTCAACAACGAACTCCTCCACGACCACTACGGGCACGTCATGCTCGTAGACGGCAACGACACCCGCGGGATCGACGTCGGAATCCTGACCAAAACACCATTCGAGATCTCAACCATCCGTTCCCACGTCGACGACACCGACCACGTCGGAATCGTGTTCAGCCGAGACTGCCCCGACTACGAAATCTCGATCCCCGGCGGCCCACCCCTGCACGTCCTCGTGAACCACTTCAAGAGCCAATCCGGCGGCGGTGGCACCAAACGCCAGCGCCAAGCCAAACAGGTGCGATCCCTCGTCGATGACATCGTCGCCGCCGGCGAACGCGCCGTAGTGCTCGGCGACCTCAACGAAGGTCAAACTAACGAAGCCACACCGGCCACCAACTTCGCTGACCTCTACGACCCCGCAGGCCCGCTCACCTGCTGCTACGACCTTGCCGGCTTCGACACAGGTCCACGACCGGGCACGTTCGACTCGTGCGGCATCCGTAACCGCCTCGACTACATCTTCATCACCAAGAACCTCCAACCCGCCTTCGCCGGTGGCGGCATCTTCCGTGAAGGGCTCTGGGGCACCCGCGAAACACGACCCGACAAATGGTCCACCTACGCCGCCATGAGCGGAGCGCACCAACAAGCATCCGACCACGCAGCAGTCTTCGTCGACCTCAACCTCTAACCAAGAGATGCGGCCCACCGCTGGTGTCGGCTCGGCTGCGATCCTCGACAGTCTGATCGCAGGAGCCGATTGGACCGGCACTGCAGGGAACCTCGTTGCGCACGTCTCTCAGCCGGCGTTACGGGGCGCTTTGGAGCTGATCCCGTACTTGACCGGCGAGGGCGGTCAGGGCATCGGAGTCGAGAACTTGTTGCTCATCTCCGAACGCGCTACCCCAGTGGACATCTTCGAACACCAGGCCGCGCCAGCGACGGGCGGACACGTACCGCGGGATGACATGAAGGTGGACCTGGGCATCGACATTCATGAGGAATGCGTAGTTCAGCTGGTCCGGGCTGAACAGCGCTGTGAGCGCGCCCACCAATCGGCGTAGCTCACGCTTGAGGTTCACCCACTCGTGGTCTTCCACATCGACGACAGCGGTGCAGTCCCTGCGGAGGACGATCATCGATCTTCCGAGGAGGTGCTGGTTTCGGTTGACCGCCAGTGTCCAGAGCTGGCGGTCCTCGATGACTGTCTCGGGGATGAGCTGAAGACCCACGCAACCAGTCTGGTGGGCCGAGTGTCCGGCGCTCGTCGCCAAGCTGATGGACAACCTTTCAAGCACCGCTCAGGGCACCCGATAACGGCAGGCGACAACCCGCTCGGGGCGCAGTACGTGGCGCCGCATCGCGGCCCAAGCCGAGCACTCCATAATCACTGTGATGTCGCCCTCGATGGCGACCGCATCGCAATGCCCAAGTCCCGCGCCACGAAATCGCGGGTCCGGTTCGAAGGTCCGAGTGCGTTACGGCTGTCCATATGCGCGGCATTCGGGCCCGTCACCGACCAATCGGAAGTGCCGATACCGAGCGGGCTTGTCAGCGGCCGCTCGTCGAGGTCGGAGTAGGGTCGATTCGTGGTAGCGGTTGAGGCGAACGACATACTCGCCTTCATCAATCTTGGGTTCGATCGGATGTTGGCGAAGGCCGCCGTGTTGGGATCACGAGTCAGCGAGCGCCCCGATCTTGACGGCGCCAACTCGGTGTACGCCCTCGTCGTGCACTGCACAGGGGTCACTGAGTGGTGGCTCGCGCATGTGGTCCTTGGTCGACCGTCTGATCGGAATCGCAGCGCAGAGTTCCAATCGTCGGGAACTGTGGCGGATCTGCAAGAAGTCGTTGCGCAGTTCAGATCCACGCTGCCCGAGCTGGTCGATGAGGTCGTTCGAACGCCGGTTCCCAAGTCCGCCTACCTGGAGTCCGCCATCATGCAAGACCGTGCGTGGCCCTGGACGACCTCATCAATATGTCTGCACGTCATCGAAGAGCTCTTCCAGCACGCCGGTCACGTCGACATCACGGCAGATCTACTCTCTCGGTGAAGACGAGCGCCCCGGGCCCGCTCATCCACTGCGATGGTCGAGAGTCGGTGCGTGCCTTGCGGCTCGGCGACGACGCACGCATAACGTCCGCTCCGCAATCCGGTTGACGCTCGGCTAGCGCGCCACAGTCCGGCCCAAGCAGCGCACTCGGTAATCCCGGTCCATCGAACCGGCGTTGGTGGCGTGGGTACCTCGGCGTCGAGGACGGTAGACGGCACGAATCCGGTGGTGCGGCGCTCTGAGCCGAGCCCTTACTCTCGGTCATGACGAATCGTCACTTCGGCCGGATCAGCGAGGTGTGGAAGCATCTCGTCCTCGGTGAAGTTCTCGCAGTCGAGCGACCCGACGCCTTCCTCGACACGCACGCCGGCGATGCGCTCTACCCAGTCGTCGACGATCCAGAGCGGACCTATGGCGTGTTGGCGTTCAATGACGTCGTCGACGATCACCCGACACTGCGAAACTCGGCCTATGCCACGGCCCTGTCGGGCCTGAGGAGCGGTCCATCGCTCGATGGCATTCCTGGGGGTCCATTGGTCGCGATGCAAGTCCTCGGTCAGCATGCCGAGTACGTCTTCTGCGATCTTGATCAGAACAGCGTAGACAACATCCGAGATGCAGCCGCGTCCCGAGGTGTGCGCTCGGCACGCGTACTCACCACTGACGGAATGGGTGCCATCCACGCCGAGCTGATCACGCGCGACGCAGCTGACGTCGTCGTGTTCATCGACCCGTTCGACCACCACGCAGTCGGCCCGGCGGGCCTGTCGGCTCTGGAGGTCGCCGTGGAGGCCGCACGCCTGGGCGCCGTGGTCGTCTACTGGTACGGCTACAACCGGATCAGCCGGCGTCACTGGGTCGTTGAGGAACTCACCCTCAGCGAAGGAGCCTTGGATTGGTGGTGTGGTGATCTGATGGTCACCGCCGACGATGCCGACATGACCGGTGGCGATCTCGGTGTGGCGTCATCTCCGGGCACCGGGTCCGGTCTGGTGTGTATCAACGCCTCGAAGACGGCACTCGAGCGCTGCACCCAGCTCGGCACCGCGCTTGCAGCCGCATACCGCGATCGGCTCTTGCCATCAGGCCAAGCCGGGGCCCTCGACTTCCAAGCGCAGGAGCCGCCGTAGCGGCACCGAGTTCACCACGACACCGGACCTGATCTGCTCCAGGTACCGGGGCGTCGGCAACCCTCACTGCGTTATCCCGACACCATCGGTATCGGCGCACACTTCCACGGTTGCGTTGCCCAACTGGGCGATGGACTGCGGCACCACGCGATCACCGCCGACGGGCGCCCGGGGGCGCAGCACGGTGGCACGCGGAACTCTGTGGGATGGGAGCCACCACATGGGTGAGACTTGGGAAGTGGCCACCAGTTACCCGAATTTCGAAGGCAAGCACGGCGAGGACGCCTTCTTCAACCCAGATGATTTCGTTGCGTATCTTCGTCGGAACGGGGGCCTGGACGGCTACGAACCACCACGGGCGATCATCATGTGTTACCAGCGACAGCTGTTCGAGTTCATCGCCGCCGTCGAGAACGCCGAGCGGCCGAGTCTGGCGGCCACGTATCGGGGATTGGTGACGCTGCCGGACACCCAGGGTCAGGTGGCGGTGCTCGGCGACTTCGGCATCGGCGCCCCCGTGGCCGCAGCGGTGCTCGAGGAGTTCATCGCGTTGGGTACTCGGCGGTTCTTCTCGATTGGAACGGCGGGCAGCCTGCAACGTGATCTGCCGATCGGCCACGCGGTGCTGTGCGATCGAGCGATTCGAGACGAAGGCGTGTCGCATCACTACCTCCCGTCTGCCACGTACGCCGCGGCGGAGCCTGGCATCACTGCAGCGTTCGAAGCGGAGCTGCAGTCCAAGCAAATCGAGTACCGACGTGGCTCGTCATGGACGATCGACACTCCGTACCGTGAGACGGTCGCCGAGGCCCGGCACTATCAACAGCAGGGCGTGCTTTGTGTCGAGATGGAGGCAGCAGCGCTGTTCGCAGTCGCCGAGTACCGCCAGGCAGCCGTCGCTGCCGCGTTCGTGATCAGCGACTCGCTCGCGGATCTCGTGTGGGATCCACAGTTCCACTCTGACGAGACCGCCACAGCCTTGCTCCGCCTGTATGAAGCCACCCGGGCCGTCGCAGCGGCGCCGTAGGTGTCCGCTGGTGCCGCCGCGTTCGCCGACGACAACGACCGAACACCCAATCCCTCGTCGGGCCGCCACGTCCGCCCGATAACCCGACGCGCAATCGCTTACCCAAGCCCTCGGGTACGGACCGAGTTCTACCCAACTGCGGTGTCACGTAATCCCGTCGCCCGCCCGGCGGCTGGGGGCACAAGCGAAGACACGGAGATCCTGCATCGCGAAGTTGAACGGGCCCCCACCTGACAGCCGTGATCAGCGTGTTTGACGCCGGTCGTACACACGGCGAATGAATTCTGGCGCGTGGGGCGCGAGCATCTTCTGGCGCTCTGGTTCCATGGCGAAGAAGCTGCCGATAACGGTGCCGGTGCACGCAGACGCCCCGCATTCGCATGGCCACGAGTCGCCGTCGAAGGCGTTCAGTCGATAGTCGATGGTGATCTCTTCGTCGCTCTCGATCGGTTTCCAGGCGAACACTTTGACGCCGTGGCGCATCGCGTTCGGCTCGCAGGAGTGGTTGAGGTAGCAGCCGGGGGCAGCGAGCACGGCGAAGCGATCGAAGCCGAGTTCGCACAGGTGCATGCGCTCCCATTCGCTCACCTGGTCGAGTTCCTCGGTCGACACGACCTTCGTGTGTCTCCGTCGGAAGATGAACTCGCCTTCGGCGAACCGCCGGAGCGCGTACACCCCACGGCCCCTGGAGTCGGCGTCGCGTACTTCGACGTCGTTGATCATTCCCACCAACCTAGTGGCGCGTCAAGCAACGTTTGCGCGGTTGACGAGTTCGGTGAGTTGACGGTCGCGGGCGTGGGTGTTGCGCCAGCGGATGTAGCGGCGGATCATGCGGGCTTGCTCGGGGTGGCTGGGGTGATCGGTGCCGTCGAGAGCGAAGTAGCGCAACGCCTGGAACTGGGCTTCGATCCGGTTCAGCCATGACCCGTAGAACGGCGTGTACGCGAGCTCGACGTTGTTCGCCGCCGCCCACTCGCCGACGCGTTGGTCCTTCTTCGTCGACAGGTGCGGCGAGAAGTTGTCGAGCACGATCGCGATCCGAACATGCGGCGGGTGCAGGGTGCGCAGGTAGCGACCGAACTCGAGGAACTGGGTGCGACCCTTCTTCACCTTGATGTGCCCGTAGAGCCGGTCGGTCGACAAGTCGTAGCCCGCGAGCAGGTGACGAACACCGTGCGGTCGGGTGAACGTCGCCCGTCTCGTGCGACGGGGCTGGTCGGCTCCGCCACCCTTCACGGCCCATTGTTTGCCGGGGTGTGGCTGCAGGTTCAGTGGTCCGAACTCGTCGAAGCAGATCACCACGTCCGGGTCGCCGCGCTGCTTGTCGATCTTGCCGTCCGCCAGGTTGTAGAGGTGCAGAATCCGGTTCTTCTTGGGTTCGTAGTCGGGATCGTTGGATCGTTTGAACGTGTTCACGACTTGAAACGACACGCCCTCCTCGCGGAGCAGAAGGCGCAGGCCTTCGTGGCTGATGTCGTTGACCACCCCCTTCGCGACGAGATGCTCGCCGAGCTTGGACAACGACCACGTCGAGAACGGCAAGTCGTAGTCGGTTGGGCGGCCGAGCGCGATCTGTTTGATCTCACGGCGGTGGGCCTCGGTGAACTTCGGGGGTCGACCACCGGCGTACTTCGGATACAGCGAGTCGAAGCCGTCGGCGTTGAAGTTGTGGATCACCTCTCGGACACGGTCCTCGGACGTGAACCCGAGCGCTGCGATCTGCGGGACGTCCATCTGCTGCGCGGACCACAACACGATCTGGGCTCGTCGCCACGTCACGATCGACCCAGATGACCGGCGCACCATCTTCAACAGCCGGTTGCCCTCGTCGTTTGTGATCTCACGAACCTGAACACGATCTGCCATCCCCACAGGAAAACAGAATCGCACCCTCAGGTGGTGGACGCGAACCCACCAACGTTGCCGGTCACATCGCAAGGTGACGCGCTTAGCCGGCCGTCCGGAGCATCCGATAACGCCGATCTCAGTGTCAGGCTGGTGAGGTCTCGGGGATTGGCTCACAATCCCGCTGACCGTTCGTGGCCAGTTATCCCTGTGCCGTCCCCGGGGATAGCCCGCTCCCGATGCAGGTTCGATCCGCACAGAACGGCCCCCGTGCAGTGCTCGGTAATCGCGCTCGGGATCGGGTGAACCTGACCAGCCATACCCTGCGACCTGTTTCGGGGGTGCCGGTCGATGTCGCTGCTGATCGGTGTCCTGGTCCTCGCCCCTAACCATGTCGCGACGTTTGTGGCGGAACTCGGTAGCTGGTCGTTGCGGCGCCGTGTGAGGATGCAGCATGATCGTGCGGCCGGTGCAGCCAGGTGACGTACACGGCATGCAGCAGCTGGCGAGCCGGTTGTGGCCGTCGGGGTGGCATCCAGGCGGGCTGGGGTGGGGTTTGGCGCGTGACGCGCTCGCCGACGCGGTCGTGGTGGCCGTCGACGATGACGGCTCCGGACCGATCGTCGGTTTTGCCGGGCGTGGCGGTGATGAGATCACCCACGTTGAGCGGGACCGTGACGACGTCGCCGATGCGCTGGTGTCCTGGCTGTTGGAGGCGGACCCGAGCGCCTCGGTCACCGTTTGGGACGGCGCCGACGCGTTGGCCCGGGCCGTGTCGGCGCGCAGGGCTCGAACCGGTCGGGCGGCAACCCTGGTCGGGGATGCTGCTTGACGTTGCTGCAGTGGCGGGTGATCGCCGCCGTCGCGTCGATGGCTACGTGATCCGTCCGGTCCGCCCCGACGAGACCACGGCTCGCGTCGAGGTGCATCGAGCAGCGTGGAAGCCGTCATCGATCCCCTACATCGACGGGCGCCGAGTCGATCCCGACGCCGACAGCTCGTTCACGACCGACGCGTACGAGTCGGTGCGCGGCGCGTGGCTGTACGACCCCCGGCTCGACCTCGTGGCTGCCGTCGACGATGACGAGGCCGGTCGCTTCGCTGCGTGCTGCATTGCATGGTTCGATCCGTCCATCGGGGTGTGCGAGATCGAGCCGCTCGGCGTTGTGCCCGAGCATCGCCGTCGCGGTCTCGCCATCGCCCTGTGCCTCGAGGTCGCCCACCTGGTTACAGACCTCGGCGGCACCCACGTGTACATCAACACGCAGCCCGAGCCCGGCTATGTCGCGTCAACGGCTGCGTACTCTGCCGCCGGGTTCAAGCTCGTGGAGCGAGCGACGACCTACGCCCCGACGAGCCGCCAGTAGTAACCGGCTCGCTCGCCAGAGCGTTCATCGGCCGCGAACGGCGGCACGGTGCACCAGGACATCGGCGCCCAGGACGCGACACGTGTCACTCATCCGCCCGTTCGCAGGCCACCCGATAACGGCGAGCGATAACCCGCTGCGCGCCCCGCCCGTTGCGCCGCATCACGGCCCAAGCCGCGCACCGCATAATCCCGACGGCCAAACGCCGAACCGGCGACTGTTGGTGATCGCGTTACGTACAGCACCTCAACGTGCCCGGCCTGACCGGCTGCGCCGGCGATGCGGCGCGTTTGCGTGCGTCTTGCCCCGGGCTTATCGCTCGGGCGCTATGCGCGCTCATCGGCGGCGCGTTCGCGGAGCAGTGAGCCCTGGCGACGGTGTGACGGGTGCGGAAGGGGTTCGCAAGAGTCGCATCTGGGTGAGGGCGAACGTTCCGACGATGACCGCGATGACTCCGATGATGGCGGCACCGCTGCTCGAGTACCAGCCGGCGATGATGGTCGCGACCGACGCGGCGACCCAGCCGCCGTCGGCCAAGCTGACAGCCGGCACCCATCGGCGGAGACCCTGCTCGTTGGAGCGCGAGAGCGCGATGACGGCGAGGGCGAACACGACGAGGCCGGCACCGATGACACGCACCCAGCCCGAATGCGCGGTGTCGAGCCAGTCGTCGACACGCTCACCAGCGACCAGTGCGGTCAGACCCGCGAGTCCTGACGTGGTGGCGTTGGCGGTGAGGACGAAGCGGAGTTTCGTGATCGGATCGGTGTTGGCGGAGAATTCCATGAGTCGATCGTGACGACCGAAGCGGTCCGGATTCCATGACGTGTTGGGTCATGGCTCTGAGGCTGAGAGCTTCCTACGCTGGGCGTCATGTCCCGACCGACGGATCTCCATGCAGGAACCTTGTTGCGGCATTGGCGGTCGGTGCGCCGTTTGAGTCAGCTCGACGTTTCGAGCCGGACGGGCGTGTCGACGCGGCATCTGTCGTGTGTCGAGACCGGTCGGGCCAAGCCGAGTCGCGAGCTGCTGCTGTATCTGGCGGACGAGTTCGAGATGCCCAAACGTGCCGTCAACGACATGCTGCTCGCTGCCGGGTTCGCGCCGGTGTTCAGCGAGTACTCGCTCGACGACGACGCGTTGGCTGCAGCTCGTGACGTGATCCGACTGGTGCTCGACGGCAACGATCCGAACCCGACGACGGTGATCGACACACGCTGGAATGTTGTCGACGCCAACACTGCCGCGTTCTGGTTCACCGCCAGTGTCGACCCGGCACTGCTCACGTCACCGTTGAACGTGGCCCGCTTGAGTCTGCACCCCGACGGGCTCGCGTCACGGGTGACGAACTTCGACGAGTACGCCGGCCAATTGCTGCGTCACATGCGCCACGTGCTCGTGCTCACCCAGGACGACGAACTTCGAGCCTTGATCGACGAGTGCGAGACCTACGCCCCGACGGCTGCTCGCACCATGCCCACAGCCCCGGACGTTGTGCTGCCCCTGCGGATCGTGATCGATGGTGTCGAGCTGTCGTTCCTGTCGACCGTGACGATGTTTGGCACCGCTCAGGACGTGACGTTGTCGGAGCTGTCGATCGAGACGCTCTACCCGGCCGATCAAACCACCCGGGAGATCTTGGCGGCGCGGCCATGGATCGATCGTGCGTCCGATCTGTCCGCAGTTGTTTGACCCAACGGGTCATCGCTTTGCGTCACGAGTTGCCCGACGATGGCACACATGAGCAACACGATTGACACCACGAGCACCACCGACCCCCAGACCGTGATCGACCGCTACTTCGAGTGCTGGAACGCGACCAGCGACACCGCTCGCAGCGACGCGATTCGCCGGACCTGGGCACCGGACGCGCAGTCCAGCGACCCGGTCGCCGAGGTAACGGGCCACGAGCAGCTTGCGGCGATGTTCGCCGGGTTCCACGCCACCTACCCGGGAAGCTCGTTCCGTCAGAAGGGTGGCGTCGACGCCCATCACAACCTGGCGCGGTGGGGCTGGGAGATGATCGACGCCGACGGTGTCGTCGCGCTCGAGGGCCTGGACGTTGCGGTCATCGACGACGGCCGGATCGTGCACCTCGCCGGGTTCTTCGGCTACGACCAGCCGGCCGCGCCGTGAACGCGCCGAAGGACGGCGACGGTGGCATGAAGGTCGGAGTGATGATCTTCGCCACCGACCAAACCATGCCGATGCAGCGGCTTGCGCCCGAAGTCGAAGCACGCGGGTTCGACTCGCTGTGGGTCACCGAGAAGACCCATGTCCCGGTGTCACGCGCGACGCCGTGGCCCGGTGGTGAACTTCCCGAGTGGTATCGGCGCACGTGCGACCCGTTCATCGCTCTCGCCGCAGCTGCCGCAACGACGACCCGGCTGCGGATCGGGACCGGCGTGGCGTTGCTGGCCTTGCGTGACCCGGTCATCGCGGCCAAGACGATCGCCACGCTCGACTGGCAGTCCGCAGGGCGGCTCGAGCTCGGCGTCGGCTACGGGTGGAACCGTGAGGAGTGCGCAACGCACGGCGTCGATCTCGACACTGTGCGCCCCCGACTGATCGACCACGTCGCCCTGATGCGCCGACTCTGGACCGACGACGTGGGCGTCTACAGCGGCGACTTCTGCTCGGTCGAGCCGTCGTGGTCCTGGCCCAAGCCCGCCCAGCAGCCCGCCCCGCCACTCCACGTCGGGGCACGCGCCACCAGCGAGGTGTTCGATGACATCGCCGCCTGGGCCGACGGGTGGCTCCCGATCGAAGGCTACGGCGACGTCATCGACCAGCTGCCCCGACTCCGCGACGCCTTCGAACAACACGACCGCGACCCTGACACCGCGGTCGTCACCGTGTACTCATCTCAGGGCGACCCGGCACTCCTGGCCGGCTACCACGAGGCTGGCATCGATCGAGTCGTCATCTGGCTCCCACCGGCCGACGAGGCCACCGTGCTCGCCGCGCTCGACACCCACACCCACCAACTCTCTGCGCACCTCTCATGAGCACCTTCACCGAACGAACCACGATCGACGCCCCACGCCAAGAGGTGTGGGCAGCGCTCGCCGACATCGGCAGCATCGCCACCTGGAACCCAGGCCTCATCGGATCCCACCGAACCAACGACATCGACGGCGCCGGAGGTGCTCGCCACTGCGACATCTCCACCAAGCACTCGCTCACCGAACACGTCGTCGAGTTCGAACCAGGAACGGCGATCACCTTCCGGATCACCGACTCGACGCTTCCGTTCAAGACCGCCGACATCGCGTTCACCCTCACCGACAGCCGACAGCAGCCCCGTACCGAGGTGACCGTCAGCCCGACCTACACCCTCAAGTACGGACCGATCGGACGGATCCTCGACACCGTTGCCGTCCGACGCACCTACCGAGCCGGAATGCGCGAACTACTCGAGGGACTCAAGCGCCATCTCGAACAACACTGCTGAACCGTCGAGCCGCTCCTCGTTTCGAGTCGGCCCGCGCCACGTGGGTAGTACGAGACACCAACATTGCCGATCAAGAACTCGCAGACGCAATCGCCGACATCGACTGGGCTCCGAGCCGCTGATCGAGGCCGCCCGCACACTTCAGGCACACAGAATCACTGCTCACCACCGGCGAGCGACACTCGGCTTCGGCCCAAGCGTGGCGCCCGGTAATCACGCGGCAGTGCTGATGATTTCTCGGTCGCGAGGTAGCGCCGAGCGGCAGTTCGGGGCTGACAAGGATCCTGGGAGCGTTACATTCCCGACATGGCTGCGGGAGCGAGTCCGCTGGTGACCGATCGCTTGGTTCTTCGGCGTTGGCACGACGACGATCGAGTTCCGTTCGCAGCCATGAACGCCAACGCGGAAGTGATGCACGATCTCGGAGGCACCCTCGATCGAGACGCAAGTGACCGCAAGCTCGACCGATTCGCAGAGGCGTTCGACAACCACGGCTACGGACGCTGGGTCATCGAAGGAACCATCGATGGAGGAGACCCCAGCTTCTTGGGTTACGCAGGAGTGATGCCAAATCGAGGCGATCATCCACTCGGCGAACATGATGACGTCGGTTGGCGATTGTGCCGCCATGCGTGGGGACACGGCCTTGCGTCGGAAGCGGCACGAGCGGCGCTTCACGACGTATTCATCCGTGTGGGCCTCACCGAAGTCTTGTCGTACACCGCACCCGACAACTTGCGTTCCCAAGCCGTGATGCAACGTCTTGGTCTCCGACGGGACAGCTCCCTCGACTTCAGCGCGCACTACGACGGATTCGGGATCTGGCACGGCCTCGTGTGGATCGCTACGCCGGCTGCGACGTTCGACTGAGCGCATACCGTCTGAAGCCGGACGACGTTCGCCAGCGACCTGAACTCAGGAGCATCCGTCCTCGGCATCAGACCGCTCCGATTGCCCGGTATGTGCGCCCGACGCAGGTGGTCGAGCGAGTGCCGAGGTATCCGCAAGACCGCTCGATAATCGTCCCGATAATCACCGGCGATCGGGCACGGCCCGCGCCACACTGCGGCCCATACCGAGCACCCGATAACGACGGCCCGCACCGCCGCAGTGCGCCGGCGGTGCGGCGCGATCGTCGGTGAACGCTGTCGGCATTACGGGGTGGCTTCGGATCGGCGGATCGGTCATGGGGAAGCGAACTCAACACTTCGTGCCATGTGCGGCCAACCTTCAGCATTCGGGAACGGTCTTCTTGTGCGTCTGGGAGCCTGAGCGTGCGGCGGGCGCCACGTCGAGGATGTGCGATTCGATCCGGGAGTCTGCGCGGGCCAGGACGCTCAAGTTTGGAGCCGTCGCGGGCGTAGCTGGTCTGGATGTGCCACGTGGTGAGACGATCCCGATTAGGTTGCCAACGTAGTGTCGACGCAGAGCGGGGACGGCGTGGGGTGGCGACCGCTTGTTCCGATTGCGATGGTGATGTTCATCATCGCCCTCGACACGACGATGTTGAACGTGGCGATCCCGAGCATCGTGGAGGACCTGGGCACCACCACGTCGGCGGTGCAGTCGGCCGTGGCGCTGTACTCGCTGGTCATGGCGGCACTCATGGTCGGTGCCGGGCGGCTCGGCGACATCGTCGGATCGAAGAAGCTGTACACGATCGCCCTGGTCGTGTTCGGTGCGGGGACGTTGACGGCCACGGTGGCACCGAACGTGACCGTCCTCATTCTCGGATGGTCGTTTCTCGAAGGCCTCGGTGCTGCGGCGCTGATCCCGATCTCGATCGCCATGATCTCGATCAACTACGAAGGTGCCCGCCGCGTGATGGCGTTCGGCATCGTGGGCGGCTTCCAGGCGGTCGCCGCCGCGACCGGGCCGATCGTCGGCGGGTTCCTCGCCACCAACCTGTCGTGGCGTGTCGCTTTCGGGTTCGAGGCGGTCGTCGTGGTGGTCGTGCTGGTCTTGATGAGGTATGTCGTCGGCGCTCCCGCCCGACCCGAACTCCGTTTGGACTGGATCGGGGTCGTGCTCTGGGCTGGTGGGCTCGTCGCGATCGTCCTCAGCGTGCTCCTCGCCGGGTACTACGGGTGGTGGACAGCTCGTCGCCCGTTCGTGATCGGCGGGCGAGATGTCACCCCGTTCGGGTTCTCGCCCACTCCGCTGCTGGCGTTCGCGGGCCTCGTCACGCTCGTCGGTTTCGTGCATTGGACGCTGCGCCGCGTCGAGCGCGGTCAGTCGCCGCTGTTCTCGTTCGGCACCTTCGGCGACGGCAACTATCGCGCCGGGATCGCGACCGACGCCCTGGAGTCACTGCTGATCGCCGGGTTGCTGTTCATCGTGCCGGTCTTCCTCCAATCGGGTCGCGGCTACACGGCGCTCGAAGCCGGCGTCGCGTTGCTGCCGTTCTCGCTGGGGATCCTGATCGCCGCGCTCGGCCTGCCGCGCCTGGGCGACGTGGTGTCGCCGAAGCTCCTCATCCAGCTCGGCGCGGTGATGATCGGGCTCGGACTCGTGTGGTATCGGTCCGTCTCGGCCGGCGTCTTCACTCGAGCCGACCTCATCGGACCGTTCGCCGTGATCGGCCTCGGCATCGGTGCGCTCCTCTCCCAGGTGGCCAACGTGACGTTGTCCGGTGTGACCGGTGAGGAGCGCGGCAGCGCAACGGGGGTGTACAACACGGCCAAGGAGCTGGGCACGTCGTTGGGGACGGCCATCATCGGGACGGCGATGCTGGCTGCGTTCTTCCAGTTCTTCGTGTCATCGGCGGCCATCGAGGCCGGCCAGGAACTGCCCCCCGACGAGGCGCGGGTGGTGGCGATCCAACTGGAGGACGCACAACAGCGTCTCGACGCCGATCAACTCGTCGAACTCGTACAGACCGAGATTCCCCGATCGACCGTCGCTGACATCCAGCGTGTCGCCGCCGATTCGTGGACCAGCGCCAACCGGCGCGCCATCGAATCAGCGCTCGCCGTGGCGGTCCTCACCTTCCTCGCCTCGACGTTCATCAAACGACGCCACCACTCGCCGAACCACCGAGCGACGACGCGTTGAGGTCGCGTCGACGTTCGACATCCGGAGCCGGAGATCCTCGACGGAACGTGGACGTTCCCACCGATCGAACCCGCCGACTAACGACCACGGTCACCGGTGCTTCCGAGTCGGTCAGCCGCGTCGTGGGGTGATGGTGCTACTCATCCCTCCGACACCACACAACCAGGGCAAAGGCCCTGGTTGTTGGCTTTTTCGGGGGGCGTCGAAACGTGGGGATCGGCCGTTTGTCCGCGATTTGTCAGCAGCTCAAAATTTTGGGGTCTTCCTCGGAGTGATCCGGACGCGTCGAGTCGCCTGCGGCCGGAGTCTCTCGATTGCGAATCGGCAGTAGTCGGAGCAGAGTCTCCGTTGGCCACGCTCCGTGTTGATCTCGTCGTGGATCGCATGGGGCGGATGGTCAAGTGCGCTAGCGCACCTGGGCCGAAGTCGCACGCCATCGACGTGCCGGCGACCGGGTTACCGAGCGCGCGTTATGCGCACTCGTCAGTCCGATGGTCTGCCGGATATCGCGTGGTCGACGGTCCAAGGGTTTGGGGCTGCGAGGGCACGCTTGCATCGCCGTGGCGCTCGCAGACGCTGGCTCTTGATGTGAGGTGTCTGCCCAAGTAGCGTCCATTGCTCGGACTGAAGCCGTGGGGCGTCCGTAGAGCCTTCAGGGGGGCCGGCCGATGAGCATTTCCGATACCGCACGTGAGTTCTTCGAGGCGTGTGAAACAGGTCAGGGATGGGCCGGATGCGCCCAGTACTGCCATGACGGCGCAACGTTTGCCTGCCAAGCCGATGCGCTGGTCGAGGTCACAACGTTGGAGGGCTACGCCGACTGGATGCGAGATCTCCTCGTCCCGGTACCGGACGGCCACTACGAACTCAAGTCGTTCTCGACCGACGAGGGACGATCTATTGTCACGGCGTTCGCAGTGTTCAAGGGAACACAGACCGGTCCCGGCCCGGTAGATCCACCGACGGGTAATTCGGTCGCAGCCGACTACGTCTACGCGATGGAGTTCGACGGTGATCGCATCAAGGGCATGACGAAGATCTGGAACGACGCTCACTCGCTTCAGCAACTCGGCTGGGCCTGAGCCACCACCCGATACCGACCCATATCGAGCATTCAATGATCTCGTCCGCCCGCCGCGGACGGCGAACGGGATTACTGGCGGGTCAGCGCTGGTGGTGGGCCGTCACAGGGCGCCGGAAGTGCAGCACTTCCAGCAGCGTTCTCGCTCCCGATCACGAGCGTGTCTCGCTCCAACGGTCGGTCGATCCTCAGTGCCCATATGCGTGGCGGGACCGGGTCGACATTGCTGGGTTGTGTCGCGGCGTTGAGGAGTCGTACGACGAGCTAGCGTCACCGCAGACGTCGCCAACGGCCGATGTTGTGGAGGGGGTGCTGCAATGGGAGATGGTGCAGACTGGGGGGCCAATTTTTCCGGGTCGAGCATGGCGGCATACGAGGACACCTTGGTCGGGCCGTTGTTCGTGCCGTGGGGTGAACATCTCCTGAGCGCTGTCGGTGTTGATGTGGGCGACGCGGTACTCGATGTCGCCTGCGGTCCGGGGACTGTTGCGCTGCTTGCAGCTGCGCGCGCTGGACGGACGGGGTCGGTGGTCGGCTGCGATCGGAGCGATGAGATGCTGTCGATCGCTCGCGCCAAGGGCGAAGCCGGAGGTGCAGTGATCGACTATCGGCAATGCTCGGCGGAGTCGTTGAGTGTGGAGAACGACGCATTCGACGTCGCCGTCTGCCAACAGGGCTTTCAGTTCTTCGGCGACCGGATCGGCGCGCTTCGGGAGTTGCGTCGGGCACTGCGTCGAGGTGGACGAGCAGGCGTGTCTGTCTGGTGCGAGATCGAGTCGTGTGAGCCGTTCTCCGCACTCGAAGCGGCAATCACGGAAGTCCTGGGCCCAGACGATGCCGCCGGCTATCGAAACGGGCCGTGGGGGCTCGCCGACGGCGAGTTGCTGCGGGAAGAGATGAGCGCTGTGGGGTTTGCTGACGTCGTGCTCAGCCGTGACGAGATCACTGTCGTGTTCGGCAGCCCCGACCATCTCATCTCGACGCTGGGCGCAGCGCCCCTCGGGGCGAAGGTGCAACAGCTCGATCCATCGCGCTACCAGACGCTCCGCAGCGCAGTGGAGCACGCCACGTCGACTCTCACTCACAATGGCGTCATCAGCGGCCGGACGACCGCCCATACAGTCATCGGAACCGCCTGATTCAACTCAGGTGGCTTACAACTCAGACGAGGCAGTCCCGATGAGCCGCATGGAACGCACGCTCCGTAATCCGGTCGACGACGACGAGCCTGCGTGCGAGTTCGGCCTCCATCGCGCACTCCATTATCCCGTCCGGCAGCCGCGGACGGTGAACGGGATTACGGGCGGGTCAACACGGGTGGCGGGCCGTCACAGTGCGCCGGATATCGGGCGACCTCGCGCTGACTGACAGGGGAGTCAAGGTGTGCCCGTGAAACCGGAGTTCAGGACAGTCAACTGGCAGCGTCTTCGGTCCACCGGAACTCTTGAATGAGCCACGAGCCGTCGACTTCGACCAGCCGGATGACCTCACGACCGGTCATCTCGTCAGTGTTCGTGGTGGCGCGGTCCGTCACTGTGGCGATGTACGCGTCGCCGTCGCGCTCGATCGTCATTGGGCCGGTCAACTCGACGTGGAATCCCAACTTCTCGTAGTAGGTGTCGATGTGTGCGAGGAGCGCAGGGCCCGACTGCACCTCGCCCGTGGACTGCCAGGTGAAGTCCTCGGTGAGGAGAGCGCCATAGGCCTCGGTGTCATAGGCGTTGATCGCTTCGATCGAGGCTTCGAGAGTGGCTGTGACTCCAGGCGGAACGTCGGATGCGTCGTCGTCGCTGCCGCAGGCGACGATTCCACCTCCGAGGAGGAGCGCCCCGGCAAGGATGAGTACTGAGCGAAGCATGGAGGTCTCCTTCCGGCTGTCGGTCGTTTCCACGCTGCATCCGGTCGTGACCCTCATGCCAGAGTCGTACGTCCATCGATGTCGGCTCGTCGGGTGCGGCCCCGGTCGTTGGCATGCCCAGAAAGCAGCGGACTCTCCCGGAGGACATCGGATGAGTAGAGCCCCCGATTGCCCCAGAGGTGCGGTTGCGGGTTCCCGGTAACGGCCCAAGTCCCGCGTCACGTAATCGCGTCACTGATCCGGCGATACAGGGCACCGTGAGGGCAAACCTTGGCTCGAATGATGAGGTACTCGGCAGGGCCGAACTCGGGTGCTGTTCGGGAGCATCGCGCCGGGATGACGCGCGTCGGCGCAGACGACACCGAGCGCCTTCTACGATTGAGCGATGACGCCGATTGGAGTGAGGGGGTGACGCGCACGCGCAGTGAGTATCGGCTGTCCCCGCTCCGGGTCGCGTCGACATCGGTGCCGCTCCCGACCATTCACCCCGACGAGCAACACCGGGATCGGCTTGCCGCACTCATGCTCGATGCGTATCGCGACACGATTGACGATGAGGGCGAGTCCCTCGATGATGCGCTGAACGCCGTCGACTACTACCTGGCATCGATCGTGCGCCCGCACTCCCACGTCGTGCTCGACGGCGATGACATTGCGGCCTTCGCCTTCGTGGTCGTCGTGAACGGGTTGCACTACATCGACCCTGTCGTCGTAGCGTCCGCCCGCAAACGCCTCGGAGTCGGAGCCGCTGTCGTGCGACGGTGCATCAGCTCGCTCGCCGACGCAGGGGTCTCCGAGGTGGGAGCGACCATCACCGATGGCAATGTCGCATCCGAGCGACTCTTCATCGGGCTGGGCTTCAACCGACACAGCTCTTGGACCTAGGAAGACAGCTGCTCCCGGCACCGGTGCTGCGGCTCAATCAGGGTGCCACCAACACTGCCTCGGCCGGGACTCGGCAACCGGGGCGCCCCTGTCCCGACGATCTGGGGCGGCTCATCGCGGGTATCTCGATCAGGGCGTCCACAGCTCAGTCATCGCCGATCGTCATATGGGGAGTCGGGTCAGGGTGGACTCCTTCGTAGGGCGCACCTTCGGCGCGTCTCGGGCGAAGTGTGCGCTCAGCCCGGTTAGTTCGGTGTACACCGAGGCGCCGATGCGAGCGCCGTCAGCCCAGGAGATCACCATGTCGATCCAACGCCTCGATTCAGACGACGCCGACACTGCGGCCGCCACGCTGGGCGAAGCGTTCTTCGACGATCCGCTCCTTCAGATCGTTGCCCCAGACGAGGCGCGACGACGGCGTTGGGGAGCGTGGTTCATGAGTCTGCCGTTGCAGTACGGGCTGCGTTGGGGTGAGGTCTGGGCCACCGACGACACGTCGGCCGTCGCGGTCTGGATCCCGCCCGACAGCGGTGAGATGGGCTTCGGTCGGATGCTCCGGGTCGGCTTGGCCAAGATGCCGTTCCGCCTGGGGATGAACGGAACCCGTCGGTTCATCCAGTCGCTCTCCAAGACGGAGCCCTTCCACAAGGCTGTTGACGGGCCGCACTGGTATCTCGTCGCGGTCGGCGAGCGCTGAATGCCAGGGTCAGGGGCTGGGGTCGGCGCTGGTGGAGGTGGGCACCTCCCGGGCGGACGAGGCGGGGGTGCCGTGCTATCCCGAAACCGGGACGCAGTCGAACATCGACTTCTACACGAAGCGAGGATTCGAGATCGTCGGCCAGACGGAGTATCTCGGCCACACGCTCACGGGCATGGTTCGCCAGCCACGTGCGCAATCGACGCCCTGAGACCCGGAGGGTGTGCAGGCTGAGCCCCACCCGTCCGTTCACGTGACCGGTGGTGCCCATGTCTGGTTCGCCTACGAAGCTCCCACACTTGGCCACGCATAATCACTGCGCTCCGCCCGAGGATGCTGTGCGACTTCGGCCCAAGTCGAACACCGCATAATCCCGGCGGAAACGGACCCTCGACCAACTCGACGCTCTCGTCCGCGCAGCGCGTCGGGGCATCGAGCACATCGACAGTCGAGAGTACGAACCGTTGTCGAAGTTGGCGGGTCGGCGTCGATCAATCATTGCGAGAGGCTCGTTGGGGGAGTGGACGGCCTCGACGCGCGACGGGTTCGGATTGACTTCTGATGTAGTTCAGATATCATGCCGACATGCGAGTGATCGAGCGACCGTTCTCTGAGTTCCTGCGTCAGCCGAATGATGTCGTCGCGGAGCTCGCGGATCACGACGTGGTGCTGCGTCGCCGAAATGCGCCGTCGCTGAGACTGAGCGAAGCTGATCGAGATGACGAACGGTCCGAGGCATTCGAGGCGCTGGCTCGGCTGCTGCGCAACATGATGGTGCACAGTCCAGGCGGTTTGGAGCAGACGGTTGCCGACGTGTTTCCGTGGGCGACGTTGCTCCCGAAGGGCGACCGACGTGCTTTCGTCGACGAGTTGACGACGACGTTGATGGCGGTTGCCGGTCTCGAGAACTACGCACCTGTTGGTCAACTGCTCCGCGAGTGGAAGGCAACAGCCGAGATCCACGCAGATCCCCGCCTGGCCCGGCGTCTCCGTCGCTCGATCGATGCCGATGGTGACGCAGTGTCGGCGCCGGAGTAGGTGAATGGCGAAGCGCAAGGAACGTGTGGCTCCACCACCGGCCAAGGGCGGCTGGGACTTCCGGTTCGCAACCAATGACGCTGTGAAGGGGTGGGAGCAGATCTGCTCGGCGGCTGCGTCCAACGCCCGCACCGCTTGGGAGCGAATCACGAGTGAGCCGCGGCACACGGACACGAGGCAGCATCGTCTCCGGGGCTCACTGGGCGAACGTGCCGTCAACGGCGTCGAGATGGAGCAGTGGCAATACGAGGTAACTGCCGGTGGGCGGATCTGGTACTGCATCGACGACGACCGCCAAACCGTGTGGATGACAGACGCCAGCGTTGGTCACCCAAAGGCAACGGAGTAGGCGGACGGCCAAAGAGCGACTCGAACTCGATGTGATCTCAGATCTACGCCGAGGACGATGACGGCCTCGGCTCGGTGGCCAAGAAGCCGTCATCTGCTCGATCGCACCTCCGCCTGATGGCGGCCGGCTGGGGCGCTCAGACGAGGTGTCGCTTGTCAGCAATTTGTCAGCAGAATGTCCGCGAACTGGACGAAACTAGCGGGAATCAGACAACACCAGTCGACATCATGTAGGTCCGAAAACGTATCCTGACCAGGCTTAACGTGACGAGACGGTACTCGACGTGATGTCCAGATACCGGAGTTCAAGTCCCCCCTCCGACACCGAGTTGGACCCTTACGGGTTCGAGGACACATCCGATCGAGCCGGAGTCGGTTCCGGTGGGTGCAGGGGCATCGATCGAGTCCCGCGTCGACACTCAGCGGCAGCGTTGACACTCGGTAGGCTGAGCGGCATGTCGCTGCTGGAACGGATCGTGATCGATCCCGACGTGGTTCACGGCCGTCCCGCAGTTCGCGGCACTCGCATGAGGGTTGCCGACGTGCTCTCTTTGCTGGCCGCAGGGGCCGATGAGGACGAGATTTTCGAGGACTACCCGTACCTCACCTCCGAGGACATCAAGGCATGCCTCGCCTACGCAGCGGCCCAAGCCGACCACGCTGTCGTGATCGCACTCTGAGGGCGTGCGATTCCTCGTCGATGCCCAACTGCCGCCAGCGCTGGCACGCCTGATCGCTGAACGCGGCCATGTGGCGGAGCACATCACGGACATCGGACCGGGCGACGCGCCCGACCGCGATCTGTGGCGCTACGCGCTCGCCCACCAGGCGGTGATCGTCACCAAGGATGAGGACTTCGCCGCCCGCCTCGACGCACCTCGGTCGCTGCTTCAGCGACTCGCACGACTCTGGTGAGTGCCGATCCTGCGTGATATCGTGCGATATCGACGAGGAGCGTGATGTGACCGATCTTCTGATTCGTGATGTACCTGACGAGGTCCTGGTAGCGATCGACGTCAAGGCCAAGCGGCTCGGACTGTCTCGAACCGCGTACCTCCGCAGAGCCCTCGAACGCGAACGGTCCGAATCGTCGGGTCCGGTGACGGTCGACACGCTGGAGCGGTTGGCGGCGCTGACTGCGGATCTCGACGATCCTGGCGTCATGTCCGACGCCTGGTCGTGACGACGATCTGGCTGATCGACAAGTCGGCGATCGGCCGGCTCCATCTCGCAGCCGAGGCCACGACGTGGGCGCAGCGGATCGAGCGGGGACTCGTTCGCATCAGCACCGTGACGCGGCTCGAGATCGGTTTCTCCGCCCGATCCGGCGGCGATCACCAAGCGCTGTTCGCGGGGCCTCCGATCGCCTCGATGCCGGTCGAGTACCTCACGCCGCTCATCGAGGACCGGGCCGTTGCGGTCCAGTCGGCACTCGCCGAGCGCGGGCAACACCGAGCACCGTCGATTCCGGATCTGCTGGTCGCAGCCACGGCTGAACTCGCCGAACTCACCGTGTTACATCTCGACAAGGACTTCGAACTGATCGCTGCGCTGACCGGCCAACCGCTGGAACGACTGCAGCTCCGCTGACTGCTTCGGGAGATCCCCGGCCCACTCACTCGCGTCGTGGGGTGATGGTGCAACTCATCCCTCCGACACGAGATGACCAGGGCAAATGCCCTGGTCATTGCGGTTTTCACGAGGTCACGAAGTCCGGCGAGACCCCGCTTGTCCGCGATTCGTCAGCAAACGCCAACAATCGAGCGGCGACCGACCTGAGAGGCTGGCGGCATGATCTTCGGCGACCACGTCAGCGCTGCCCATTCGGTGGCGCCGGCCGGGTGGATCGCAGGATCGTGCCGCGGCAGTTGGGGGACCGTTGGGGCGCTTGTGCCGAGCCACTACCTGGTGGTTCTGCGTGTGCATGCTCCCGCTCCTCGCCCGGGCGACCGGTGGTCGGACTATCGGGAGCTCTTCGAGACTGTGGCGACGGTCGGTGAGCGGCACACGTCAACCCCGGAGCGGGCGTGGTTCGCCGTGTGGGAGGGTTGACCACGCTCAGGTGAATCTCCCCAGACCTGCTCACTGGAATTCCCCACCTCTGGGCCCATCCACCAGCGGGTGGATCACCGACGTATCTACCCGAGCGTGGCGCGAGATGATCCCGTACGTCGACGAGGTTGAATCTATTTGAGAAGTCCAATAGATTAGTGCCATGCCATCCGTTCTGGTGTCACTCGCGGATGCCTCGAGCATCCTGGGTGTGTCGTCCGAGCGCGTTCGTCAGCTCGTCGTGGCTGGCGATCTGCCAGCGCAGCGGTTCGGGAATGCGTGGGCCGTTCCGATGGACGCCATCGTTGCTCGCCGGCACTCGACTCGGTCTGGTGGCCGGCCGCTCGGCTCTGCTCGGGCGTGGCGCGAGATCGTTGATGGGGACACTGACCTGGGTCGGCCGGGTCGCTACCAGCGACGAGCAGAGGTCGTGCGCTGCGAGATGAGTCAGGCCGACGCCGAGTCTCTTCCCGGTGCCGTCGGAGCGTTGATCAGTGGCGCTCGTGCGGCCAGCGAGTTCGGGGCGTCGCTGATCGCCGCTGACGATCACGATCTCTATCTCTCGCGTCGTGCATTCGGTCAGTTGGATTCGTTCGTGGCAGCGGTTCCCGACTCGCTCGGCCGAATCCGCCTGCGCGTCGTCGATGACGACGCATGGGGGATCATCTCTGGCGGTGAGTTCGCTCCACGTGGTGCCGTCGCGCTGGACCTGTTGGACTCGGCTGATCCACGGCACTGGATTGCAGCCGAGGGTCTGATTGCCGATGCCTGACGACGCGGCGGTTCGACTTCCACAGCTCGCTGGTCGACAACAGGAGTCGTGGCGCGCGTTCATCGAGCTCACACCAAGACTCGGTGAGCACTGCCTGCTGGTCGGCGGACAGATGGTCTTTCTGCTCGAAGTCGAACGCGGGTCGCTCGACACACGACCCACCGATGATGTCGACATCGTGGTCGATCTGCGGGTGGAACCTGCAGGCCTCGCCCGAGTTCATCAGACACTCATCGACGCAGGCTTCGGCCAAGCGCTCCCGAGCGCCGACGGCATCGCTCATCGCTACGCGCACGCCGGCGCGACGATCGATGTGCTGGCACCGGACCGGCTTGGAAGCCGAGCCCGTTTGGCGCTCGGCGGTGGCCGCACGATCGAGGCGCCCGGTGGCAGCCAGGCTCTCGTACGCAGCGGTGTGGTCAACGTCGAGCTCACCGACGGCTCGACCGCTCGCGTGCGTCGTCCAACCTTGGTCGGCGCGCTCCTCGGCAAGGTCGCCGCCGTGACGCAGATCGTTGCCCAGACCTCGGCCGAACGAGCGAAGCACGTGCGAGATGTCGACGCACTCGCGCGCTTGCTCGGCCCGACGGATCGCGAACAGGCGCACCTCACCCGTAAGGAACGGTCCGTGCTCGAACGAATGGCTGAGTCGCCCGATCTCAGCGCGCTCGCGCAACGTTCGATCGTGTTGCTCGCGGGCTCGCCACCTCACCCCGACTGATGCAGTTCCGTTTTCCGCCGGCGACTTGTGACCGGGGTGTCGCTTGTCAGCAGTCTGTCAGCAATTTGTCCGCGAACTGGGCGAAACTGGCTGATATCAGACGGCACTAGACGACACGACCAGTCGCCGGAAACCAACTCTGACCAGGAGAAACGGTCAACAACGGACACCGGTGGACAACAACGGACAATCGCCATTCCGGGGTTCAACTCATCCCTCCGACACGCCGTTTGCCCCCTCCGATATCTGAGGGGGCGACGGACAACTCGATCGACGACGACCCCGGTGTGTACCGGGCGTTGATCTGGAGAGCCTCGTAGCCCGATCCGAGCGTCCGTTGGGTCGCCAGCATCGGGGGATGCCGCCCAACCGAGGAGTGGTCACCCGGCCCGTGTGACGCCGATGCCGACCGTCCCAGGTCGAAACGATGCGCCGCGCATGTGCCCCGACGCCGACGGCGTTCTACGGGCCACTCGGATGATGTTCGTGATCGGTGTGTTCCTGACCATGGTTGCGGCGGGCCTGACGGTCGCCTGCCTGTCGAGCGGACCGTTCGCCTCGATCCTCGCCCGCGGCCGGGCCAACACCGCCGATCTCTACGACATCCGCGTGCTCGCCGCCGCGTTCGTGTGCGTGACGGGCGAGTGCGTCACGTTTCGCGCTCGGCGCGAGAGGCACGACAGCACGAGCGACCAGTGGCTCGACGTGCAACGCCGCTGACGACGTCGTCACCATGTCGGTCTCAACGGTCGAGTCCGCGCCCCTTGCTGCCAGTAACCGGAGACACGCGGGACCGCCGTGCTCGTCACGTGTTTCCGGTGGCGAGGCGTTGCGTCAGTTGGCAGCCGGACCATCCTCGGGGCGGACGAGTG
Source organism: Ilumatobacteraceae bacterium (assembly GCA_963825565.1). Taxonomy (GTDB): domain Bacteria; phylum Actinomycetota; class Acidimicrobiia; order Acidimicrobiales; family Ilumatobacteraceae; genus JBFGCT01. The sequence continues at coordinate 179,681 of CAWGTW010000006.1, read as the reverse complement.
GGGCCTCCGGGTCCGGAGGCCCCACTGATGATCGGGATGGCGTGGTCGGTGGTCAGCCGACCGGTTCGTCGAGGACGACCGTCTGGGTGCCGTGCAGCACGTGGTAGCCGACGGTCGCCATCTGGAACATGTACTCGGTGCCGGTGTTGACCAGCGGGTCGTTCGGGTCGAGATCGGACTCGACAACCGGGTACTGCCAGTCCTCACGAAGCAGGACCATGATCGCGTCGGTGCCTTCGGTCGTGCCACGGTCGGTCAGTTGGCCGTCTTCGTTGTAGGACAGTGTGACGTTCTGGGCTTCGGAGAACGCCTGCAGGCTGTCGTAGCCTTCTTGGACCTTGGTGTACGCCACCGCGCCGGCGGCGACGAACACGACGCCGACGACAGCAAGAACGCTCCGAGGATGGTGAATCGCTTCTTCATGGGGGAATCCATCCCCATGCACTTGTGAAACCATTCACAAGCGATGTCGGTTCATCATCGGCACGAGCGCCGGCGCCCTTCAGGGACCTTGGTCCCTCCGTACGCGTATCAACTGTCACGTGCTGTCAGCCCGGCGATCAGCGGCACGCACGATCCGAAATGGGTGAGGCTGAGCACAACGGTCGAAGTGCAAGGCTGACGGGGTGCCATCTCAAGTCGACGAAGCACCCGCGATCGCGCGACCCTCGTTTGCATCACTCTCCGCCGAGCGCCCTGGCCGGACCCGGCCCGGATGGGGCGCGACAGCGCCATGACCGTGAGCCGGTGGCGGCGTCGTCTCGGAGGAATCCGGGCGCGGATCGTGATCAGCTACGTCATGTTGTTCGGTGCCGCGTTGGTGATCGTGCTGGTCGTGGTGCGCCAAGCGCTGCTGGCCCGCGTCGACGCCGACGTCGATCGCCGACTCGCTGCGGAGGTGGCCCAGCTCGAGTTGGTGATCCGGGCCGGCGACCCGGAGACGGGCGAGCAGTTCGACGACGCAGAGACGTTGTTCGACGTCCACCTGCGACAGGTGTTGCCCGGTGACGATCAGGCGTTCTATACACTGGTCGACGGAGAACCGTTCTTGTTGAGCTTCGACGCACCGGCGGACCTGCTCGCCGATGATGCAGTCGTCGATGCTTGGGGGAGCATCGAAACGTCGGTCTGGCAGGGCATCGACAGCGATGCGGGTCGGGCGAGGGTGCTGGTCGTGCCGATTCGGTTGGGCGGCGCGACGAACGCCACGTTCGCTGTGGCGGAGTTCACCGATACCCAACGCGACGACGTCGACGACGTCGTCGCGTTGATCGCCGTCGTCGGAGGCGTCGTTCTGATCGTGACGGCGCTGCTCGGCTGGTCACTCGCCGGGCCGGTGGTGCGACCGATCCGCGACCTGACGACCGTTGCCCGGACGATCAACGAATCCGATCTGTCCGCAAGAATCCCCGTTGACGGCGACGACGAGGTTGCCGAACTCAGCCGAACGTTCAACGATATGGTCGAGCGTCTCGATGACAGCTTCAGGCAACAGCGCGAGTTCCTCGACGATGTCGCCCACGAACTGCGGACGCCGATCACAATCGTGCAGGGGCACCTCGACGTGCTCGACGACGACGAGCACGTCGAAACGCTCGAGATCGTCGCCGACGAGCTCGAGCGTATGAACCGCTACGTGAGCGACCTGCTGGTCCTTGCTCAGGCCGAGCGGCCCGACTTCCTCCGTCTCGCACCGGTCGATCTGGAGGCGTTCACGATGGCCTTGTTGTCGAAGGTCAGTGGTCTCGGCGAGCGCAGCTGGGTGCGAGACGTGCTGCCGGCTGACGAGCTTCCCGTCGTCGAGCTCGATGAGCAGCGGATCATGCAGGCGATGTTGAATCTCGCTCACAACGCGGTCCGCCATACCGAACCGGGCGATGAGGTCGGGATCGGCGTCGACTACCGCGACGGGCGGGCAGTCATGTGGATTCGCGACACCGGCGCGGGGATCGAGCCCGAGATACTGGACAGGTTGTTCACACGGCACGTGCGCAGCGCGTCGAGCCGCACGAGCGGCGGCTCGGGGATCGGACTGTCGATCGTCGACACGATTGCGGTAGCACATGGTGGCGAAGTGAAGGCGACGTCGGCGTCAGGTCGCGGGGCGACGTTCGTGATCGAGGTTCCCGCGTCCGCTACGACCGAGGAGGGCCAGATCACGTGACGAGGATCCTGATCGCCGAGGACGAGGACCGGATCGTTGGGTTCCTCGAGAAGGGCCTGCAGGCCAACGGTTACACCACCATCGCCGTCTCGACCGGCACGGATGCGATAGCGCTCGCCCGCGACGATGCCTTCGATCTCATGATCCTCGACCTCGGGCTGCCCAACGCCGACGGTCACGAGGTGCTTCGTCAGATACGAGGACGGGGTGAGCGTCTCCCGGTCATCGTCCTCACGGCTCGTTCCGGTGTCGATGAGACGGTGGCGACGCTCGAGGGTGGCGCCGACGATCACATGGCCAAGCCGTTCCGATTCGAGGAGCTGCTCGCACGCATCCGGCTCCGCTTACGCGACGAGACCGCCGATTCGCCGGCCACCCAACTCACCGTTGGCGACGTCACGCTCGACCTCCACACCCGCCGGGTGACCGTCGAGGACCGAGTCGTCGAGCTGACTGCGCGCGAGTTCTCGCTGCTCGAGACGTTCCTCCGAAACCCGGGGAGGGTGATGTCCCGAGTGGAGCTGCTGTCGAGCGCCTGGGGATACGACTTCGATCCGAACTCCAACGTCGTCGACGTCTATGTCCGGTATCTCCGTAACAAGGTCAGCGACGACCTGATCGAGACGGTCCGAGGAGCCGGCTATCGTCTGCGGACGTGAGGGTCCGACCGATGAGAGGGCTCTCATCGGTCACTCACCCAGTTCTCATCGCGCACACGGAACATGGGCGCCGTGCTGATCTCTGATGCCGCGCTCCCCGCGGCTGCTCACCTGGTCGGCCCGGGAGCGATCGACGTGCTGCGCCCCCCCGTCGAGGCCGCCGGTGGAGTCCTCGTGTCAGCGCGCGCCTGCAACGTCCAGTACCGGCCGGGCTCGGATGCCACTGTGCGCTACACCGCGCAGATCGCATGGGGCGGGGCGCCTGCGAAGCGCGAGACCCTGGTCGCGGGTACCACGGCCCACGGCACACACGCCGGCGCGGCGATCGTCACGGCCGACACACCCGCCGGACGCCTCGCGGTGGGCGTCTGGCGCTGGCCGTTCGACCCCGTCCTCGCCGGCCTCCGGACGGCCGTCACACCATCGTCGGCCGCCCAGCTGGTCGGCGCAGCGAACCGGGGCGACATCGATGTCGAGGTCGTGGCCTACCGGCCCACCGATCGCGCCGTCGTCCGTGTCCGGCATGGTCACGAGACCACCTACTTCAAGGTCGTCCCACCCCACGCTGCTCCCGCGCTCGCCGACCGACACCACCGGCTTCGGGGCGCCGGCGTTCCGGCGCCCCGAGTCCGCCACTTCGACGAGGACGGCATCCTCATCCTGGACGAGGTCGGCGGCAACACCTTCCGCGACCTGATCAAGACGAACAGCGGAACGTGGCCCGGACCGGCGTCGCTCGATGAGCTCGCCGACGCGTTCGCATCGACCGATCTTGAGGCTGCCCCCGTGCCGTCAGCGGTGGCCCACGCCGTTCTCCACGCCTCGATGCTCGCGGCGGTGATGCCCCGGCAACGGTCGCGACTCGAACATCTTGCGGACCTGCTGCAACAGGTCGGACCAGCACCGCGGAGCTCGACCATCCACGGCGACCTCCATGAAGGCCAGCTCGTCGTCGACAGGGGCCGCATCACCGGCGTCCTCGACATCGACGATGCCGGTCCCGGTGACCCGGTCGACGACCGCGCCAACCTCATCGCCCACCTCCGCTACCGCGCGGTCACCACGCCTGAACTCCGTCGACGCCTCACCGACCACGCCGACGCGCTTCGCAGGTCGAGCACCGGCCGCTTCGACCCCGATCGCCTCGACCTCAGCACGGCGGCGGCACTCGTCGGACTTGCCACCGGTCCGTTCCGCGTGCAGCAGCCGGGTTGGGACGCCAGCGTCGGTGAGCTCCTGCACGAAGCGGAACGGATCACCACTCTTCGTGACCAGTCGTTCTCGTAGAGGAGAGAATCCTCATCTGGCGCTCATCGCATCCTCACCGACGTGTGTGCATGATGGGCCGGCGTCACCACGACGTGGACCCCCGACTCCGACCCCCGAGGAGAGACCAATGCGACCGACCCGGATCAACTGGAAGCTGGCCATCGCGACCGGCACGGCCATCGGTGCCGGATTCGGCGGCCTCGCCCTCGCCGGCCCGTCGACGAGCTCACCCGATGTGCCGACCGAGATCGAGATCGAGAACGACACCGAGGGCGAGAGTCCGGCCGCACCCACCACCACCGAGTCGCTGCCGGAACCCACGGCACCGGAAGTCCCGCCGCCCCCGCCCTCGTCGATCGCCTCACCCGCCAGCCCCGACACACCTCCGACGCCAGCGGCCTCGGAGGCGACCGTTCCCGACAACAGCGTGCAGCCACCGCTGCCCGACACGGTCGCTTCGCCGGCCAGCCCGGCCACCCCACCGCCGCCCGACACGGTCGCTTCGCCGGCCAGCCCGGCCACCCCACCCACGCCCGACGCGGTCGCTTCGCCGGCCAGCCCGGCCACCCCACCCACGCCCGACACCCCGGCCTCGCCGGCCAGCCCGGTCTCGCCGCCGAGCCCAGTCTCGCCCGACACCCCCGACACCCCCGACTGACGGTCAAGACCGGCCGCCGACACGCGGCCGGTCTTCCCACCCATCGCGACAGGCGCCCGTCGACGCACGGGATCGGTGGACGAAGTCTCGATCGAGCAGCTCGTGAGCTACCGGTCGATCGATCGATCCGCGTTCGACGATCCACTGGGTTGGCTGACCGGGACGGCTGAGATGTGGTCGAAGTCCGCGTCGTATCGAGCAGCTCGTGAGCTACCGGTCGATCGATCGATCCGCGTTCGACGATCCACTGGGTTGGCTGACCGGGACGGCTGAGATGTGGTCGAAGTCCGCGTCGTCGTGCAGGACCGCGAGCGAGGTGGCCTCGGCGACTGCGGCGATGAGGAGATCGGAGACCTTGCGTCCCCTGAGTCCACCTTCGGCAAGGTGACGTTGGACCTGCTGTGCTCGATCGAAGTGATGCGCTTCGGCGCCAACGCGCCTGAACGCGCCGAGCGCGACGACGAGGCGGTCCCGCTCTTCGGCGTTGCGCGCCGAGAGCCGATCTCGAGGTCGGCATGGTCGCGCCATCGCACGCCACGGTGCTGGCGGGGCGAAACCGTCGAACGACTCTGGCCGTGGGCCGGAGCCGAGCTCACGATCGGAGCGGACCAACCGTTTCGGAGGTGGTGCCCCAATGGAGTATCGCGACCGTATTCGGCGCCCGCGGCACGCGAGTTGGCACCTGGCGGCAGCCGGCTGCCTGGCGGCATCGTTGCTGGTGGCACCGACGGCGGGACGTGCGACCGACCAGGCGGTGGCATCTCCTTCGCGCGTGCTCCCGACGATCGCCGTCGGGCCCACCGACACCGCGATGATCCCGCTGGTCCCGGCCAGGCTCACCGACACCCGGCCGGGCGCCTCAACCGTGGACGGGTTGTACCTTGGTGCCGGCACGCGGACCGCAGGGAGCGAGTACCGCGTTCCGATCGCGGGCCGCGGCGGCGCGCCGACCGACGCCACCGCAGCGGTGCTCAACGTGACCGCTGTCGATCCACGTGCCGGCGGCTACCTCACCGTCCACCCGTGCCTCGCCGTTCCCCCGATCGCGTCGTCGCTCAACTACGCAACGGGTGTCAACGTCGCCAACGAGATCGTCGCGTCGCTCGCCACCGACGGTGCGGTTTGCGTCTACACGTCGGCGGCTGCCGACCTGATCATCGACATCGTCGGCTTCGTCCCGATCGGCAACGCCCTCACGCCGCTCCCACCGGCGCGTCTCCTCGAAACGCGCGAGGGCGCCCCAACCGTCGACGGCATCGCCGAGGGCATCGGCCGGACCTCGGCGGGTTCGACCACGACCGTCGACGTCGCGGGCAGGGCCGGTGTTCCGACCGTCGTCGACGCGGTGGTCGTCAACGTGGCTGCCCTCGATCCGGCCGATGCAGGCTTCGTCACTGTGCACCCCTGCCTCCCGGCGACACCGATGGCGTCGTCGCTGAACCATGTGCCCGGCGTGAACCGGGCCAACGAGCTGATCACGCCGATCGACTCCAGCGGTGCGATCTGCATCTACACACAGCACGACCTCGACCTGGTCGTCGATGTCGTCGGCTACGTCCCTCTGGGCACCACGTACCACGACACCGCACCCGCCCGCCTGCTCGATACCCGTCCCGGTGCCGCGACCGTCGACGGTGCGAACGCGGGCGAGGGCAGCCGAGCTGCCGGATCGGAGTACCGGCTGCCCATCGCCGGACGCGGCGGCGTCGCCGCGGACGCGGTCGCCGCAATCGTCAACGTCACCGCTGTCGACCCCCACGCCACCGGCCACCTGACCGTGCACCCCTGTTCATCGCCGCGTCCCGAGACGTCCGCCCTCAACTACACCGGAGGTGTCAACGCCGCCAACGAGATCGTCGCCCAACTCGACCCCGGCGGCGAGCTGTGCGTCTTCACGCACGCTGCAACCGACCTGCTCATCGATGTCGTCGGCTACCTGGAACCTCCGGTGCTCCCGGCGACGATCACGATCGTCGCGTCGACCGATCCCGCCGGTGGAACGGGGTTCGAGTTCACCGACGACATCGCTGCACCGGGCGCGTTCACGCTCGGTGACAACGGCAACATGACCTTCACCGATCTCGAGGCCGGCACCTACGCCGCGACAGAGACGGTCCCGGACGGCTGGGACCTCACCGCGATCACCTGCGACGACGCCGACTCGGCCGGCGACCTCGGCACGGCGACCGCAACGATCCACGTGGACGCCGGAGAAACCGTGACCTGCACCTTCGCCAACACCGCCCGGGGCACCATCGTCGTGACCAAGAGGGTCTTCTGCCCCTCGGGCTGCTGGCTTCCCTACACGTTCGACTTCTACGGCGACGCCAGCGGGACGATCGGGAACGGCGAGTCGATCGTGGTCGACAACCTCGTCCCGGGCACATACACGTCGTCGGAGCGTTCGGACGCGGGTCCGTGGGAATGGCCGTGGGACACCTCCATCTGTTGCGACGACGACAACTCGACCGCCGACGTATGGGCGCCCACAGCGACCTTCCACCTCGACGCAGGTGAGACCGTCACCTGTACGTTCACCAACACCCGTTGGTACTCTCGCTGGTGATCGCCGGGGCGGCGAGGCGCTCGTCGGCTGTGATGGGCGGCGGTTGTCGGATGCGGCACAGGTTGAACCCGCGCGGGAACCGGCAACTGAACTGGGCGATCCAGGTCATCGCGATCAGCCAGCTCCGCCACGACACGATCGGGCGTCGCTACTACGACCGCAAGATCGAGCAAGGCAAGACCTCGAAAGAGGCGCTGCGGGCGTTGAAGCGACGGATCTCCGACACCGCCTACCGACACCTCCTCAACGACGCCCGCCAGCTCCACCCTGAGCAACAGGTGGGTCCGGGAGGACACCCGGGAACGATTCTGTCTCCAGCGTGACCGGCCTCTCATCCTGAACAGCCGGCTCTTCGAACACGTCACTTCCCGGACCCGAACACCGACCCTACGACCGGCCCCGCCAACCCGGCAAGGGCTGCGGCCTCGCCAACCTCCCGTTCGACGACATCGTCAACAACGAGGTCTGGATGAACCTGTGCTTCGCCGCCAACGACCTGCTCGGCTGGGCACAACGAATCGGCTGCACCGGTCAACTCCGCCGAGCGACACCCAAGACGATCCGGCATCGGATGCTCCACATCGCAGCGCGCGTCACGCCCAACAGCCGACGACTGCGCCTCGATCACGACTGGCCCTGGACCCACCTCGTGATCGACGCCATCCACCGAGTCCGCGCCGCCTTCCGAGTACTCACCGTGACCCCGACCAACACAGCTCAAGCCGCCCTATGAAAGATCCGGGCTAGCGCCTCGTTCGAGCCACACCTCGGGTCAGAACCCCGGCCGACAGACCATTCGTAGTGAGGTCAACCCGCAGGGTGACAGGCCCTAAGTCGAGTCATGCCGACCGGCGCTCTGAAAGCTACGACAACAGCCGCAACGCCCCTCGAGTATCAATCAGGTCCAAGCGTGATGTCACACGTGCACGGGAATACCGACCGGAATTGAGTCCTCGGTCAGCGTACCAATGGGGCACACCCTACGAACGGTTTCGGGGTCATCGGGATCTAGGTTTGCCCTCGGTGATGCCATCTCGGATGCGGATCGTCAAGCGGACACTCCAACCGAGCGACGCGCGTAGGTGTAGGTGCTGCAACACCTGCATCGGCCGTCGCATTCGATCTCAGGTGCTGCCAAGCGCGGGCCGTTGGCCTCTGGCCAGGTGCTCCAGTCGTTGGTGATCCTTGTAGGTGAGAGCAGTCACCGAGTTGTCGTTCGGCCCGGGAGCATGGGCAGGAGGTGTCTCATGAGCTACAAGGTGCATCGGTTTGAAATCAACATGGAGACCGACTCCACCAAGCTGGAAACCTTCTTGAATGAGCTTGACGGAGACGTTGTCTCGATCATCCCTAATGTCAGGAAGACGACCCTTGCTCAGATTTATGGAGCGACGCGCAAGGTTGACTTTCTCCTTATTGTCGAGCGGATGTAGCCGACAGCGCCCTATTGATCTCAGGGCCTGCAAAACACCACTCACAGCGGACATAGGGTAGTGATGTGCGAAATCGCCTGGCCTGAATGAAGTACTCGACACTGCTGCTCGAATCACGAGTTTGCCGGCCCCATCGAGACCCGCCGCACCACGGCCGCGGATGACGTCCCGCTTTCAAGTGCATATCTGCCCAAGCCGAGCACCGGTCGACTGATCATCCCGTGCAGGCCACAGTGATCGCAGCAGGGTGCGACCTCGCCTCACGCGGCCAGCTCAAGACGTACCGGCGGAAGAGGGGCGAGAGGGCCGGTCCCCCCTCCGACACCAGCGAACTCAGCCGATCGGTTCCGTAGCTCTTCTTCGTGTAGGCCGATCTTCGGTCTTCCGGTCCATGTCGCGTCGGGTTCAGCTGATCGCGGTGCGGATGGCGGCGGCCACACGGGCGTCGTGGACACCCTCGGCCACTGAGTAGAACTCGGTGCCGTGCGCCACGTATGCCGCCATCCTGCCGAGCACGGTGGCCACAGCGATCTCGTCATCGCTCCACCGCGTGGTGGGGAACAGGTTGCGGAAGACCCATTCGTTCCCGAGGAGATAGCCCCGATGGCCGGGCGCCTCGAGGTTGCCCACGAGCCCGGTGTCCCAGCGGTGAAGCGTCTGCTCGACGGGTTCGCCAGCGTTGTCCAGGTACCGGACGGTGTCGCCGTCGATCTCGCCGCGTTCGCCCCGGACGACGAACCGGAGCGTCCGGATCCACGAGAAGTACTGGTCGTCGGTCCAGTCGTACAGGCCGAGCCGTCCGTCGAAGTCGATCGTCGCGACGACCTCGGTCGAGGGCGCGAGCTCGTCGATGTCGGGCGGGCCTGCGCGATCGGGTCCTCGCGTGATCGACGAGTGGTGGACGTGGGCCTGCACCGAGAACGCACCGACGCCGACTCCGAGCGCGGCCCGCAGAAGGGCAACCCCGTGGTACTCGTGGGCGACCGAGACCCGCGCCGACGTGATCGGCCCCAACAGACCGGACCGGATGACCGCCAGGCGTGCCGCCAGCAGCGGCTGGAACTGGTACTGCTCGGCGACCTGCACCCGGGCACCGGTCGCGGCAAGCGCGCCGAGACGATCGAACTGAGCGTCGTCGACGCCGGCCGGGGTCTCGAGGAGTACCGCATGACCCCGGCGCGCGAGCTGTTCACACACGTCGACGTTCGACGCAGCGGATGTGGCGACCACGACGAAGTCCGGGTCCAGCTCGTCGATCCGTTCGGGGTCGGTGACGGCCCTCGAGCCCGTGTTCGGACGCAACTCGATCCGCCTCCGTGTCGCGACGCACGAGAACGCCGGGTAACTCGAAGCGGTCAGGCTGCGCCGCAGCGACCCGGAAGTAGTACTTTGCTCGCCAACCCGACCCGACGACGGCGAATCGGACGGGACTCACCCGTCGAAGAAGCCGGCCGGGTGGAGCCCGACGACGGTCCGCTCGCGCTCGGTGCTGGCGCGGCCGATGGCGGCCTCACTCAGGTGGTTGACCTTGCTCGTCGTGCGGAGACGCTGGGCGATGTCGCGGCGGCCGTACTGCATCTGCAGAAAGAAGCGACCGGTGTCGTCGGGCCCGGTCGGCATTCGGCGATGCCAGACGTCGGAGACGAAGAACACCACGTCACCGGCCGCACCGACAGGGACGACCGGACCACGGCCCTCGTAGAGGATCGCGCCGTTCTCGTCGGGTTCGGGCGGGAGCAGCCCTGACGTGTGACTTCGGGGCACGAAGCCGGTCGGGCCCGAGCTGATCGGGCAGTCCTGCAGAAGGACGTGGCAACCGATCATGAAGATCGGGTAGGGGATCCGGTCATCCCAGGGGATGCCCTCGGCCCGGGGCACGTGCGGTCCGGCGTCGACGTGCCACGGGTTGCCGACGTCGAACGGCGCCTTCTCCCGCTGGGGCTGGTTCCACCAGGCGGTGTTGGAGACGACGTGGCAGTCCTCGCCGAGGAGCGGCTCGATGATCTCCAGGATGCCGGGATGGGCGACCGTTCGCTGCGCGGCGGGCGAACAGTTGAGCGCCTCGTAGCGGAAGTCGGCGTAGTCGCTCTCGGTGCTACCGGCCATGCGGGCCTCGGGCCGGGTGGTCTCGAACAGTTCGGTGAGTTCGCGACGGAGATCGGCGACATCGGACTGCGAAACCAGCCCCGGAACAACCGCAAAGCCGTCGCGTTCCAGGTCGGTGCTGGCCTGCGGGGCCGGTTCGTCGCGGGGCCGGAGGTTGCCTCCCCGTCGGAAGTAGTGCCGCGTGATCACGCGCGGATCATTGCACACCGTGCGCCGGGGCGCAGAAGCACATGGTGGAGTGGAACCGGTGAGGTCGGCCCAGTTCCGGCCCGACGTGTCGGCGAGGTCGTCCCAGTCGACCGACTTGGGTGCGGAGCATGGGGTGGGAGTTCCAGACCGCCGTCCCGTTTACACGACTCGAGCACTCATTGCGGAACGGCCCCAGATCGTCACGCCCGAGATCGCTCGTCGTGGTCTCTCACCGCGTTGCGGAACTCGCGGACCATGATGTCGTCCTGCGACGGCGTAACGCTCCTGCGTTGCGCTTGAGCGAAGCTGGCCGTGACGAGGAACGCGACGAGGCATTCGACGCACTCGCGCGGCTGCTGCGGAATCTGCTCACGCACAGCCCGTCGAGTCTTGATTCCACCGGTCGACGAGGTCTTTCCGTGGGCGACGTTCTTGCCTCGGCAGGATCACAAGGCGTTCGTCGATGAACTGACCCAGACCCTGGTCGCCGTGTCGACGATCGACGACTTCGCCCCCGTTGGTCAGTTGCTCCGGGAGTGGAAGGCCACTGCCGAGGTCCATGCCGACCCGCGCCTCGCACGTCGGCTGCGCCGTCGGATCGACGCCGACGGCGCTCCGGTTCCGGTGCCGGTTGCTGCCGGCTGACCACTGATGCCCAAGCGCAAGGAGCGAGTCGCGCCGCCGCCGGCGGCAGGTGGCTGGGACTTCCGATTCGCGACGAACGAGACCGTCAAGGGGCGGGAGCAGATCTGCTCGGCCGCTCCGGCCAACGCTCGCACCGCGTGGGAGCGGATCACGGCCGACCCTCGCCAACGCGACTCACGACAGCATCCCCTCAAGGGTTCGCTCGGGTCGAGGTTGCTGAACGGCGTCGAGATGGATCAATGGCAGTACGAGGTCACCGCCGGTGGTCGAATCTGGTACTGCATCGACGATGGCAGAGCAACGGTCTGGATGACCGATGCGAGTGTCGGCCACCCCAAGGCGAACGAGTCGGGCAGCAAATCGGGCTCCGGGGTTCTCTCTGCCCATATCGAGCATCCGGTCTTCGCGGAGTCCGCTGAGCGGCTTCGCCGGGTATCGGCGAGCCGGACGCTGATGTGCATCGAGGGCCTTGTCAGTTGGCGGTAGCCCGCGCCTGCCTCGAATCGACCGATGTGTCCGTACAGGCCGACGACCGGAGCTCAGGGGATCTGATCGGTCAGCGTGCTCGGGCCTCGACATCGAGCTGGTGGTGCGTGTACTCGTGGGCGAGCCATCGCAGACCGTCCGCAACGGTGCCAGCACCCCAGTCGCCGTGTTCGAACGGGGTGGCGTGGTCGAGCTCCCTGCTCAAGTGCACGAAACCGGCCGTGGCCTGATCCAGTGCCCACAACGCCGGAACCGTCGCGAGGTTGCGGTAGTTGCGGGCCGCTGCGAGTACGTCGGGGTCCCAGCCGGCCAGCAGCGAGCCGGGCTGGTGTTCGATCTGCACCCAGCGCTCCGACCAGCTCCGAGCCAGGTCGGTCAGGTGCCAGAGGTAGGCGGTGGCGTTCCAGCCTCCATCGTCGGGGGTGGCCATGCCGTCCCGATCCGCGAGAAGCGCCCTGTACCGGTCGGGCGCCGCCTCGATCGCATCGACTGCCGCGGCGGACTGAATCGTCCACTCGAAGGCGCAGGTGTCGCATCGGTCCGGGATGGTCCCGTTGCCGATCCAGGCCAGCGCACCGTTGAGGAACGGAGAGCGGGTCGCGTCCATAGAGCGAGTGTCGCGCACAGAACGGCCCTCATGCCGGTGATGTTGCCAAGTCGGCAGAGAGCTGGTCGACCTTGTCGGTGGCGCGTAGCGAGGGTCATGCGCATGCAGGTGGTGCTCAAGCGCTCTCCGTGATCACCGAGCATTGGGTGCGTTCGCCACGTCAAGCGTCGAGGCCACCGCTCATCGTGAACTCCTCGTGGTCGACGCCGGGTGCCGGGCCAAGGTCGCGAGCGCTCCGGAACGAGATACGGAGGATCCGCAGCAGGCCCATCAAGCGTCTTGTCGGACTATTGAACGTCTCTTGACCACCTTTTTGTCACAAATCGGCCCTGGCCGACGTTGTATTGCCATTGGTGGTGACGAAAGTGCGGGAGCGAACGGATGGTAGTGGGCGCGACGAAGGAGAGATCTGTGACCGAACGGACGTCGGGTGGCCGGTGCGGCAGGCAGACCGCGCACCGAGGAGCTCGCATCGCTGGCCGGCCTGAGGGTGCCGTGGCGATTCGTCGGATCGTGCCGGCGCTGCTCGCGGCGGTGGCGATGGTGGCGGTCATGTTGACGGGAGTGTCGTCGGCCACGGCGGCCAGGCCCGACAAGGGTGATGGGTCGTCGGGTTTGGCGGCGTGCACCGCGGTGTTGGCCGACTCGAGAACGCTGTCGCTCGACGATGTACGCGCCGGCATCAACGCCAACTACGTCGCAACCGGTGGGGGTGTCGGTGTCGCGGTGATCGACACCGGGATCAACAAGGTCGCTGGATTGTCGGGGAACTCCAAGGTCCTCGACGGTGTCGATCTGTCCTTCGATGGGCTCGCGACGAATCTGCGGTTCCGCGACCTGCATGGTCACGGCACGAACATGGCGGCCATCATCGCCGCGAACAACACCGCCTCCGGTGACGGCATCGCCCCGGGGGCCCATGTGGTCAACGTCAAGGTCGGCGCGGGTGACGGCACCGTCGACGTTTCTCAGGTCATCGCCGCAGTCGACTGGATCGTCGCCAACCGCGACCTCAACGGCAACAACATTCGGGTCATCTCGCTGTCGTTCGGTACCGACTCCGACCAGGATTACCGCGTCGACCCACTCGCCCACGCCGTGGAGAACGCCTGGCGCCATGGCATCGTCGTCGTCGCCGCAGGGGGCAACGACGGCCGCGGCATTCAGCAGCTCGCCAACCCCGCCATCGACCCGTACATCATCGCGGTCGGCGCCGCCGACATCGGTAGCAGAGGGTGGCGGGTCGCCCCCTGGTCCTCCACCGGCGACGACGTCCGCAACCCCGACGTCGTCGCTCCCGGCAGCTCGGTCCTGTCGGCCGGTGTCACCGGTTCCTACCTCGCCGCCGCCTACCCGGACGCAACCTGCATCTCCAACCGGGGAGACGTGTACCTGCGAGGGTCCGGCACTTCTCAGGCCGCCGCCGCCGTCGCCGGCGCGGTTGCCGTGATGCTCGAGCACCGCCCCGAACTCACGCCCGACCAGGTGAAGTACCTCCTGACGTCCACCGCGGTCGACCTCGGACACCAGCAGAGGCTCCAGGGTCACGGCCTCGTCGACCTCAGCGCCGCGCTCACCGCCGAGGTTCCCGGCCCCGTCACCCAGCGTCACGATCCCTCCACCGGCCTCGGGTCGCTCGATGCCGCCCGCGGCACGTTCTTCGTCGGGACCGAGGGCGACCATCTCACGGGTGAGGTCACTGCCTTCGGTGGCGCGTGGGATCCCATCTCCTGGGCTGCAGCGTCCGCGATGGGTACCGCGTGGACGGATCAGACCTACGTCAACGGCGACAAGATCTGGTCCGGCGGCACCTGGTCTGGTGCGTCGTGGTCGGGTGCGTCGTGGTCGGGTGCGTCGTGGTCGGGTGCGTCGTGGTCGGGTGCGTCGTGGTCGGGTGCGTCGTGGTCGGGTGCGTCGTGGTCGGGTGCGTCGTGGTCGGGTGCGTCGTGGTCGGGTGCGTCGTGGTCGGGTGCGTCGTGGTCTGGTGCGTCGTGGTCTGGTGCGTCGTGGAGCAGCGGGGGCTGGCAGTGAGCGACACGGGTTGGAGCTGGTCGGGATCGAGCTGGACGTAACCCGACACGACCGTCCTCGCCCCGCCTGGACGTCGAGGCGGCCACATCCTGACCCCGCTACCGCGACGTCGTCGGCCCATCGCAAGCAGCGGCGGAACTACACGTCGGGGGGCCTCCGAGCACGGAGATGCACCAGCGGCTCGCTGGAGTACGTTGGCACCTCCGACAACTCGAGGGCGGAGGGCGAACAATGAGCAAGCCGAGGATCGGCGTCGTGGTCGGGGCGGCACTGCTGCTGCTCGTGAGCTCGTGTGGTGGCGATGACGAGGGGGGCAGTTCCTCGAGCGAAGCGGCTGACAACCAGAGCGCCGAGAGCGGAGCCGACGACTCGTCCGATGACGAGGGGTTGAGTGATGCGCTCAACGATGCACTCGGAAACGGCGGCGGCGGGGTCTTGATCGTCGACGGCGAGGAGATCCCGATCGCCACCGTGACGTGCATCCTGGACGAGGGGTCGTTCGATGCGGGGACCGTGTCCGACAACGGCTTCCGTGTCCTTGCCACCAAGACCCGCCCCGAGAACGACGCCTACGCACAGATCCTCGACGCCGACTTCGTCCAGTGGTTCCAGATGGATTCCACGGGTGATGAGGTGCTGCGTGACGGCAACACGCTCACAAGTGCGACGGCGACGTATTCCAACAACGTCGACGATCGCCAGGTCGAGGCCAGTTTCACCATCGAGTGCCCGTAGCCGGCGCTGCGTGATTTCGCTGGTTCCTCGTCGGACTCGAATGATCCTCCACGTCCGTCAGCGTTCTCCCGGCGGGTACCGCGTTCGAACTCGTTCACCCGGTGGCCACGTTCTGATCGACCGCGCATGTCGCGGTCCCCAAAGAGGTGTGGACCGACATGGGTCCGCTGTAGCGCCGCAACTCCCGGTCCCGTCGAAGTCGGATGTCGATCACCTCGTCGTCGGCCGCCGGGGTCGCTCCGGTCGCCGAAGTCGATCAACGGGGAACGGGTCATCCGGCGGGTCTTCCCACCGGAGTACAAGTTGTCGGTCCTGGCCGAGTACGAGCGCTGCTCGGAGAGCGGCGACCCCCGTGTATGGGCCGCCGGCGCCACGGGACCGATCGTCCAGAGCGCTCACCGACGACGAGTCGACGAGATCGTCGAGGTCCTCAACCGCGATGAGTTCTGCGACCAAGCACCCTCCCAGGTGTGGGCGGACTCTGCGCGACGACGGCCGCTACCTGGCCTCCCTCGGTGTCGACCATGTACCGGATCCTGCGAGCCCGCCACCAGGTCCGCGAACGGCGCCGCCAAGCCCGCCACCCCGCCCACGTCGAACCCGAACTCGTCGCCAACGGTCCGAACCAGGTGTGGTCCTGGGACATCACCCGCCTCGCCAGCCCCCACGAGTGGACCTGGTTCCACCTCTTACGTCATCTTGGACGTCTGGTCCCGTTCGCCGTCGGCTGGCTCGTCGCCCCACGCGAATCCGACCGCCTCGCCCACGACCTCATCGCCGTCAGCGCCCGCGCCGAAGGCATCCAGCCCGAACAACTCACACTCGATCAACCCACCCGAACCAGACCTGTCTCACACCCCTTGACACGCACCGCGCCGGGATCGGCTGTGACACCCCCCTGTCATGATGGTGGGTAGACCGACTTCCCCGATCGGAAACGACATCGTCGATCGGAGGTGACAAGTGAGCGCAGTGGTACGGGCGACCGTCGACGGGCTGCTGGTGGCCGATGTCGAGTCGGCCGATCGTGCCGAACTCGAGCGTGTGGTGCGCCGTAGCGGTGCGGTGCGGGCGTGGCTCGACTCGATCGACGTGCGGTGCGCGCGTCGGTCGAGGGAACTCGCTGCGAGCGGTCGGGCGGGAGCGCCGGAGTCGACGTTGACCGACCGTGGCCGCCGGTCGGGTCGCGATGCGGCCGCGGCTGCGGAGCGCGAGGTGGTGTGTTCGTCGATGGGTGGCTTCGAGGACGCGCTGGCAGGCGGAACGGTGTCGTCGGGCCATGTCGATGCGGTGGCTCGCGCGACCAAGCGGCTCGACAACGAGGTCCGCGAGGAGTTCGCCGAGCACGAGGCGGAGCTGTTGGCCGCAGCGGCGGCCGAGTCGGTGGAGGCGTTCGAGCGTCGGGCGAAGGCGCTGGCCAAACGACTCGAATCGCAACGGGCGACCTCGGACGCCGACGAGCTCGATCGGCAGCGCTCCCTGTCGGCGATCAAGCGGTGGACCGACAAGGCGACCGGCATGTGCCACACCCACCTCGAGCTCGACCCGATCCGGAACTCGTCGCTGTGGAACACCCTGAATCGACAGGTCGACCGTGCTCGCCAGGATCAGTCGAACAGGGCCAAGCCGTGGATGCAACTGCAGATCGACACCCTGATCGACACGTTGATCACTGGTGCCGGCGTTGTTGGGGGCAGCGGCCGGGATGACGCCGACGACGCCGGGGATCACCGAAACGGCGGGGCCGGCATCGGGACCGGCCGACGCCGGGGTGCGGATCCGTCGGCCCGGGTCCCGGAGGCGACGGTGCTGATCGATCACCGGACCCTCGTCGACGGGCTCCACGACTTCTCGATCTGTGAGCTCGAAGACGGCACGTCGATCCCGATCTCCACCATGCGGCGCCTGCTGTGCGACTGCGAGGTGCTGCCGGTCGTGTTGGGCTCGCGCGGCGAGGCGCTCGACGCCGGACGCTCGAGTCGAACGGTCACCCGCTCCCAGCGGCGGGCGCTCAGAGCGATGTACCGCACCTGCGCGTCCCCCGATTGCACGGTTGCGTTCGGGGTGTGCCGGATCCATCACCTCCGCTGGTGGTGGCGCGATCTCGGCCCGACCGATCTCGACAATCTGATTCCGCTGTGCGAGCGGCACCACCACCTCGTCCACGAAGGTGGCTGGACCCTCACCATGACCGCCGATCGGGTCACCACCTGGACGCGACCCGACGGCACGGTCGCCCAGCGGGCGATGGGCGTCGACCGAGCACCCGTCGGCGTCTCGCCGCCCGGCCGTGTCGGCCGACGCGCGATGCCGGGCCGCCCCGGCAGGAGCGCTGGTCCGGGATTCGCCGAAGCCGGGCCGGACCCATGAGTCGCCGCTCGAACACGATGGCGTTGGACATCAACATGTCCAGCGAGGTGTGGTGAGGTGTGGCTCATCGCTGCCTCAGACGGCGCGAATGGTGGTCCAGGACCCGGAGTGTGCTGCGGCGACCGATCTCGAGACGAGCAGGGGGAGCTCAGCCGGCGCAGCTCTCGGGTTCGAAGTCGCCCATGCCCACGAAGTCGCGGCAGGTGAGGTCCTTGTCGGTCCCGACATACCATCCGAGGATCCCGATCGATCCGACGAGGGGGACCGCCAGCTGCTCGCGTCGATCGAGCGCGAAGAACTCGAACCCCATGAGCCGAGCGGCCACCCAGACCACGTTGGGGAAGGTGAGCAGCACTGCGCCGCCGAGCAGGTTGGCGACGAGTGTGGATCTGGTGAGCCAGATGACGTCGGCGGCAAGGTGGATGAGGGTCAGCGCGAGCAGTCCGCGGCTCCATTCCGATGTGGCGAACCCGCCGTCGGGCGCGATGAAGGTGGCGATCAGCACGACCGCGCTGGCGACGAAGACGGCGATGAGTCGACGGTAGGAGAGAACGTCGAAGGCGCCGAGCTCGAAGCCGACCCGAAACGCGACCAGTGCCGCCGGCGAGCTCGAAGCCGACCTGAAACGCGACCAGTGCCGCCGGCGTCGAGACGAGCACGAAGGTGCGAACCCGTGCGTCGGGGTCGGTCGTGGTCGATACGGCGGTCAGCTCGTCGGGGTCGCAGGAGCGACGATCAGTGCGTCGGCGAAGCGTTGCGCGAGGACGCCGATGGCGACGAACACCGCGCCGATGGCGACGATCAGGATGCGGATCAGCCAGAGGTCGAGCACGACGCGGTCGGTCGCAGCGGCCGCTCTGATCTGGAGGTCGGTGGCGGTGGCGTCGAGGGCGTCGAGGTTCGGCCCGAGGTCGACGATGGCGACCGCGGTGGTGTCGAGCTGGTCCGACAGGCTGGCCAGCGTTGCCTGTGCGCCGTCCAGGTCGGTTGCCGCCGCGCTCAGTTGGTCGCCGATCGATCGGAGCTGCTCGGCGACCGGCTCGAGCCCGTCGGCGAACGCGGTGGAGCTCCTCGGCGATGCTCGTGCTGTTTCCGGGGATGAACCGCTCGATCCCCTCCAGCGTCTGCGCGAGCCGGTCGGTGATGTCGGCGGCGGCGTCGGCCGTGTCGGCCAGGTTCGTCGCCGACGCCTCGCCGGCCGACTCGGCGAGCGTCTGTGTGGTGTCGACGAGCGATTGGGCCAGCGCCAGCCCGTCGACGACCGTGAACGAAAGATCGGCGAGGTCGTCGGCCAGCGTCCGGATCGGTTCCACGGAATCCGCGACGAGCCGCGCCGACTCCTCGGTGACGTTCAGGCCATCCCGGTACGTCAGCGCGAAGCGCTGAACGAGCACGAGCGAGGCGACGGTCGCGACCAGGGCGGTCCCGATGATCACCCGGCCGAGCACCGTCATCGTCTTGGCCCACTGCTCGCCGTTGCGAATGGTCACGCTCCGTTCGTCGGTCACGTCGGCAAGGTAGTGGCCAGCCCGGCCGGTGAGCGGGTCGTCGCCGGCTCACCGCATCGACCCATCGGTCGTCGGGTGTCCGGCGCGCCGTTGGCGGCGTCAGCCGCGAGGGAGCGCCACATGGTGGCACCTCCCCGCGAGCCGGAGGCGTAGTGTTCGCGACCTGACGACACAGATCGGAGGGCGTGATGCCCTCAGGCTTCCAACTCGCTCAGCACCAGGCGACGGCCTACGAGTCGTTCACCCGCGTGTTCATGGAGGGATCGGCGCAGCTCCTCGCGCACGGCGCGCTCGATTCGCGCCGGCGATGCCGTGCTCGATCTGGCGTGTGGGACCGGCCTCGTCGCCCGGCACGCCGCAGCGCTGGTCTCATCCGCCGGCCGGCTGGTCGGTGCCGACATCAACCCGGCGATGCTGGAAATCGCCCGCGGCGGCATCGACGGTGGCGTTGAATGGGTCGAGTCGTCCTGCGACGCCCTCCCGTTCGACGACGACACGTTCACCCACGTGATCTGTCAGCAGGGATTCCAGTTCTTCCCCGACCCCGTCGCTGCGATGCGCGAGGCGGCACGTGTGCTCCGACCCGGTGGGGCGGTGATCGCAACGGTGTGGGCAACACCGGGACAGAACCCCTACATCGAGAGCCAACTCGAGCTGCTCGCCGAGCTCGATCCCTCGTTGGCGATCTCGGTGCAGCGCGCGACGCCGGCGCAAGCCGACGACTTCCTTCGCTCCACCGCGCTCACCGCCGGATTCCACGACGTGGAGGTCACGGTGCTCGAACACGATGTCGACATCGCCGACTTCGAGCCCTGGTTCCTTGCCCAGACCGGCGGGACTCCATGGGGTCCGACCCTCGCCGCGCTGACCGACGCCGGACGCCAGGAGCTTGCTTCGGCGATGGCGGTCAGGATCGAGCCGTACGCACTGCCGGGCGGTGGTCACCGCATCCCGTTCAGGTCGTACCGCCTTCGAGCGTGCGCGCCGGGTTAGCGCCCCGGTCGATGTGGCGCGCCAAACGCCCTGTTCATCGACGATTTCTGGGTGGTCCGAGCGGCTCGTTGCGAGGCGGAGCAGGCGTTTGGCTCTCGCGAGCACCCCAACCGGTCTCCACGTCCGGGCACGTCTGGGATGGCCCGACGATTCTGCGCGGAACGGGACGTGGTGCATTCCGGATGTCGGGAACGTCGACGGCGGCGCGGGCCGCACGGCGTGCTCGGCGAGGTCCCCCGGAGCCCGAAGGCCAGGAGGTCGTGGGGCTGGTTCCCGGCGGCCCGTGCGGGCGTGACAGCGGTGCCGATGTCGCCGGCGGCGAGCGGTCGACCGGGCGTCGGCCTCGTCGAACGTGGCAGGATGCGCGCCGTGGACGTGCCGCACCTCGCGATCCCGGGCTGGGCGACGCCGACGGTGGACGTCCTGCGCAGGACCTACATCAGCTGGCGGAACGCTCGGACGATCCGCATCGGCGCCGGCATCGCGTACTACGCGCTGTTCGCGCTGGTTCCGTTCCTGACACTGTCGATCTGGCTCGCCCAGCTGCTCGTCGACGACGAGGCGGTGAACGACTTCTTCGAGAAGATCGGCGCCGCCCTCAACGTCGGGGACGAGGCGGTCGGCGCGTTGGTCGCCGAGATCAGCAGGGAGTCGACGCAGTCGGGGCTCGGGCTGATCGGGTTCGGCTCGCTGCTGTTCGCTGCGGCGGTCGTGTTCTCCGCGTTGCAGGATGCGTTCGACGAGATCTGGGCGCTTCCGGTCGAGCGGGGCTTCCGGAACAAGCTGCAGCGACGGCTGAAGTCGTTCGTCGTCGTCGGCGGCGGCGGGATCATCATCATGCTGGCATTGGTGATCAACGCCGTCTCCGGTCTGATCGAGCGGCTGATCCCGGGGAAGTCCACCGTGCTCGACCGGGTCCCCGATCTGTTCAGCTTCGTGTCGGGCTGGGTGGTGCTGATCTTCGGTCTGGCGATCTTGTACCAGGTGCTGACCCGACACCGGATCAACAGGGTTGCGGTTGGCATCGGGTCAGCGATCACGGCCGGTCTGCTGGCGATCGGAACGCAGCTGCTCAACTGGTACCTCGCCCACTTCGCCAGCCAGTCGTTGACCGGGGCGCTCAGCTCGGTGTTCCTGGTGTTGCTCTGGCTCTACTACGTCGCCCAAATCGTGCTCGTCGGGGGTCATCTGATCCTCGTGCTCGACCGGCGTCGGGCGACACTCACCGACGCGGTGGTGCCGGCGTCCACCCGCTCCGCTGAGTCCCAGCGCGAGCAGGTCGCGCCCGGACTCACCGGAGCTCATCCCGACCCGGTAGCCCGCGCCGATCTACAATCGCCGTCGAAGTGACGACCGAACCCGAAGAGCAAGCTGCGTTGCAGGGCGGGTCGGACACTCGGGAACGGTGGTACCGGCATCCATCCGATGTCGCCCGCCTCGTGTTCGCCCTGAGTGTCCTCGGCGTGCTCCTGCTTCTCGCGCAGCTCAGAGGTGCTGAGGTCGCGAGCCTCACCGTCGACCTGCTGGCGGTCGTCGACGGCCTGCCCTCTGCGCTCACCGACGGTCTCGTCGGTCTCGTGCAGCTCGTGGCGACGATCGGGCCGCTCGTCGGCATCATCCTGCTCCTCCGCCGCCGTCGGTTCCAGCTGCTGGCGTTGATGGCCCTGGCGGCGCTGATCGCGGCGGTCGCCATGGTGCTCCTGTCCGACGTCGTCGAGGAGAGCGTTCCTCTCGCAGAACTCGGTTTCGACGGGGTCAACTCGTGGTTCGTCGGCAGCCAGTACCCGTCGGCCACGTACCTCGCGGTGTTGACCGTGTGGCTGGTGACCGCCAGCCCGTGGATGAGCCGATCGTGGCGGCGCACCGGGTGGGTGCTCGTCGTGTCCATGATGGTTGCCCGCGTCCTCACGTCGACCGAAGTCCCCGTACGCAACCTGGTGCTGCTCGCCGTCGGTGCCGCCGCCGGTTCGGCGGCGCTGGTGATGTTCGGCGCTCCCCGCCGGCGGGTGAACGTGGATTCGGTTCGCACATCGCTGGAGCGTGCGGGGATCGAGATCGATCGTGTCGAACCACTTCGCGATCGCCATCGCTTGCCGACCTTCGAGGTGGCGACGCGTGGCGGCCTCCGGTTGTTCGTCAAGGTGATCGGGCGGGACCAACGCGACTCCGACCTGCTGCTCCGGGTCGGTCGCAGCCTGACCGTGAAGGGTGTCGGCGGGGCGGTACCGGCCGGCTCGCCCCGCCGCGCAATCGATCACGAGGCGCTGGCGCTCGGTCTGTTCGGTTCGTTGGCGACGACACCGCGCGCCATCGCCGTGCTCGGGACGCCCGACGAAGCTGCGGTGCTGGCGACGACGTTCGCGCCCGGGGTCCGGCTTGCCGACTGCCCCGCGCCGTCCGACGCAGCGGTGCACGATCTGTGGTCGCAGGTGGCCCGCCTCCAGCGTCGCCGGCTGGCGCACGGGGCGCTCAACTCGTCGAACGTCATCATCGACGATGATCGGGCAACGCTGGTCGATCTCGCGCGCGCCGACCTCGATGCGGATGACGATGCCCTCGGTGCCGATGTCGCCGAGCTCCTCGCGTCGCTGACGTTGCTGATCGGTGCCGACCGAGCCGTCGACGCGGCGGTCGCCGCGCTGCCGACCGACGTGGTGGCGCGCGCGGTGCCCATGCTCCAGACGGCGGTGTTCACCGGCGATACTCGCGTGGGGTACAAGGCCGACAAGGAGTTGCTCGACTCGCTGCGCGACGCCGCGGCGGCCGCGGCGGGCATCGAGAAGGTGACCCTCGCGCCGGTCCGCCGCGTGACGGTCGGCGGTGTCGTGTCGCTGGTGGGCTCGCTCGTCCTGCTCGCATACGTCGTCAACCTGGCGGCGAACTGGGACCAGGTCTGGGACGCCTTCACGACCGCGGACCTGTGGTACGTGATCCCGATCGTCCTGATGATGATCTCGACGTACTTCTCCGGCGCGATGAGCCTGATCGGGGCGGTGACGATCGATCTGATCTACACGCGCACGGTTGCGGTGATGTTCGGCCAGTCGTACCTCAACCGGTTCACACCGGCAAATGCCGGCGGGATGGCGATGCGCGTCCGCTATCTCCAGCTGAACGGGCTCGACACTGCCGTATCCGCATCGGCGATCGCCCTCACCTCGGCTGCGAGCGGCGTCGCGCAGGTCGTGACGATCGTGGTGTTCCTGATCTGGGGAGGCGCGAGCGACAAGCTCAGCGACTTCGAGTTCCCCGACACCGGCACGATCGTCGTGGCCATTCTGGTGCTCGGGCTCATCGCCACCCTCGTGCTGATCACCCGATGGGGCAAGACCGTGATCCGGCCCTGGGCGGCGGCGGCGGCGTCGAAGATCAAGGTGATGATCGGCGAGCTGCTCCAGCGTCCGGTGAAGCTGGCCCAGCTGTTCGGTGGCGCGCTGCTCGGCAAGCTGGCCAACATCGTTGCGTTCTGGGCGAGCATGGCGGCGTTCGACGTCGCCATCTCGTTCCCCAAGGCCGGTGCGATGTACATCATCGCCACCACGATCGGCTCGGCCGTGCCCACCCCCGGGGGCGTCGGCGCGGTGGAGGCCGCGCTCACCGCCGCGCTCATCGCCTACGGCGTCGACAACGCGACCGCGGCGGCAATCGTGTTGTTCTTCCGCATGCTCACCTTCTGGCTACCGACGCTCCCCGGCTACGGGTTCCTCCGATACACCCAGGCCAAGGGCATCGTGTGAGCTCGCACCGGGGCACTAGCTTCGCCCAGGATGGTTGACGACCACGCCCGTTCGGCGGGCACCGGCACGACCCCCGTCTCGCCGGCGGATCTGGAGATGCCGGTCTCGAGGGCCACGACCGTTCGCCGTGTCGCAACCCGAATCGTCATCATCGTCGCCGTGCTCGGGGTGTCGACCTGGGTGCTGTTCAAGGTCTTCGACGACCTCGACTGGGGCGAGATCCGCACTGCGATCCGCGAGCTGTCCGACGCCGAGTGGCTGTCGCTGATGTTCGGGTGGCTCGTGTGGGTGGTGGCTCAGGGCGCGTTGACCGCGTCGCTGGTCGACAAGTTGGCGGTCCGTCGCGGGGTGCTTGCCAGCCTCGGGCCGACCGCGGTCTCGTCGGTGATTCCCGGGCCGAGCGACCTGCCGGTCCGGTACAACATGTTCCAGTCGTGGGGTGTGTCCTCGTCGGCGGCCGCGACGGCGGTCGTCGGGAGCGGCATCTTCTCGATCGGCTCGCAGCTCGTGCTGCCCTCGCTCGCCGGCGTCCTGATCATGTTGGCCGACGTGCCGCTGTCCGGGTTCTTCTCGGTCATCGTCACCGCGTCGGTCGCGCTGGCCGTGATCGTCGTGATCGTCGCTGTCACGCTCGGTTCGGCGAGCCGGACCGCGGCGGCCGGTCGCCGGCTCGATCGGCCGATGCGCGCGGTGCTGCGACTGCTCCGTAAGCCCGCGCCGGACGACGACCTCGGCACGATCCTCACCGACCGGCGAGCGGAGGCGCTCGACCACCTCGCCGGGAAGTGGTTGAAGTCGACGGTGGCGACCGTCGCGACGATCGCCGCGAAGTGCGCCCTCCTGGTCATGACGTTGCGGTTCGTCGGGATCCCCGAGGACGCGCTCGGCTGGATGGCGATCGCGGCGGTCTTCGGGTTGGTCGCCGGGTTGACCGCGATCCCGCTCACGCCGGGGAGCGCCGGTGTGGCCGAGCTCGGCTTCGTCGGCATGCTGACCACGGCGGCCGGCAGCGAGTGGGTCAACCAGATCACCGCCGGCGTCCTGCTGTACCGGCTGATGACCTGGCTGGTCATCATCCCGGTCGGAATCGGCGCCCTCGGCGTCTGGCGCCACGGGGTGAGCGCGGCGCAACGGAGGGCCGCTGCCGAGGCCGCCGGTTGATGGCCGTGGCAGTGTTGATCGAATCGTTGGTCGCCGCGCTGGGCGAGACCGATTGCGAGGAGCTCGGCGGCGGGTTGCTGGCGCAGCCGACGAACGCGATCTCCAGCCTGTCCTACGTCGTCGTGGGCGGCGCGATCGCCTGGTCGGTCCGGCGATCCTGGCGGGCGAACACCGGCTCGCTGGCCTACGCAGCCTGCGTCGCGGCGATCGGGGTCGGGAGCGTCGCGTTCCACGGTCCCCAGACCAGCGGGTCGCAGATCATGCACGACCTGCCGATCCTGATCACGGCGCTGTTCATCCTGAACCACGACCTCGTCCTGCTCCGCCCGGTCGCACGTGGCGAGTTGGCGACGTTCGTGGGCGCCTCCGCCGTCGCCACGATCGTTGCCGTTCTGGTTCAGGCGTCGGTACCGCCGTTGACCGGCGTCGTCCTCGGCGGTGTGGCGATCGCCGAGTGGCTGATCTACCGCCGCCGTCTCCGTCCGATCGACAGCGGGCGCCAACGCCGGCTCTACCTCACGATCGTCGTCGTCGCGGCGGTCGCCGGCGCGTCGTGGCTGCTCGGCCGTTCGAACAGCCCGGCGTGCCAACCCGGTTCGGTGCTGCAGGTCCACGGGCTCTGGCACGTGATCTCGGCCGGGTTGTTCGCACTCTGGTGGTGGCTGGCGCTGAAGGCCGACCGATGATGTCGGCCGTGGACGAGCACGAGCCACCTCGCACGTCGTACAAGGACCGCTTTGTCGCCAAGGTCGTCTCGTTCCTGCTGCGCTCCCTGTACCGGGAAATCGACGTCTACGTTCCGGTGCCGATCGCCGCCGATGCGCCGCAGTTGTACGTCGCCAACCACTTCGGCGGCGTCTCCGACGCGCTGATCCTGCTCGGGGTGCTGCCCCGGCGTCCCGGCATCGTCGCCCGCGACGTGATCTGGAAGACGCCGCTCGTCGGCCGGCTGTTGAACTGGGTCGGCGCGATCCCGGTGCACAAGCCCGAGGACAGGGGATCGGCGACGAGCAACGACGAGATGTTCGCGTCGTGCTACCGGGTCCTCGATGAAGGCGGCGCCATCTTGATCTTCCCCGAGGGCGTCACCCGCAACGAGCCGTCGATCGCCCGGGTGAAGACCGGGGCGGCGCGGATCGCCATCGGCGCCCGTGCGCACGGGGCGGCCGGGGTGACCATCGTGCCGCTCGGCATCCACTACGAGGACAAGGCGGCACTGCGCAGCCGGGTGTTCGTCAACGTCGGCGTGCCGCTCGATCTCGACCGTCTCGATCTCGACAGCGAAATGGCCGACCGGGACCCGGCCGGCGGGGTCGCCACGGCCACGGCCACGGCCAACGACCGCGAGGCGGTCGACGCATTGACCGACAAGATCGAGGTCGCCCTTCGACGCGCCGCCCCCGATTATCGCGACTGGGCCGAGGCCGGCCTGCTCGCCGCGGGTGCCGAGATCGCGCTGCGCAGCCAACTCGACGACCGGGCCTCCGAGGTCCCGTTCGGGCTGCGTGACCGGCTGGCGAACACGCTGTCGGATCGCCCGGCGGAGCATCGGCAGCGGATCTGCGCCTCGGTGGTCGAGTACCGTCGCGACCTCGACGCGGTCGGCGTGACCGACGCCGAGTTGCGGACCCGCCTGCGCGCCGGGCGGTTCCTGCGCACCGTCGTCTGGCAGGTGATCGTCGGGTGTCTCCTCCTGCCGTTCGTCGTCGTCGGGGTGGCGGTCAACGCGCTCCCGTTCCTCGTCGTCAAGGCGGTCGGGTTGTTGCGCGTGGCCCCGTCGATGCACTCGACGATCAAGCCGGTCGTCGCCACGCTCGCATTCGGTGTCGCCTGGGGCGTCGTGATCTGGCGGGCGACCGTGACGCTCGGCTGGGAGGCGGGGATCGCCGCGTTCGTCCTCCTCCCCGTCTACCTCGCCGCCGTCGTGCTGTTCGTCGAACGGCTCAGCCTGCTGTGGCGCGCGGTGCGTCGTTGGCGGGCGACCGCCGAGTCGGGCGGGCTCGCTCAGCAGGTCGTCGCTCGGCGCCGGGCCGTCGTCGAGGCGGTGCTCGCGGCATGAGCCGGCTGTTCGTGCTCGTGGTCGCCGGGCTGCCGCTGCTCGCCCTCTGGCTGTACGCCACGGTCGAGGTGCTCCGGCGGCGCGACCTCGCGCGCAGCCGGCGGATCGGTTGGCTGCTCGTCCTGTTGCTCGTGCCGGTCGTCGGGCTCGGGCTGTATGTCGTGGCCCGCCCGCCCCGGGCGCAGTCGGCGCGCCGCGTCGCTGGCCTGGCTGGTGCTGGCCCGGGTGCTGGCCGCCCCGGTGCCGGCCGCGCCGGTGCGGGCCTGGCTGCTGCTGACGCGATCGTGCTCGCTGCCGAGCGGCGCCAGCGCGGTGAGCTGACCGACGACGAGTACGGCGCGGCGATCGCGGCCGTTGCGTCGTTCGACTGACGCCGTTCAGCGCAGCTCGAACACCAGGAGGTTTGGGAGGGGTTGTCGCGCGGGATCGGGACCGCCGATGGCCAAGCGATCGCCGGCCTCAGCGGTGCGCCGAGGGTGCCTCGAGCGCGTCGGCGAGGTGCTCGACGAGCCACTCGAAGGATTCGTCCACGACGACGTCGAGGCCGAAGCCGCCGATGCGTTCGAGCGACACGAAACCATGGAGCGCGGCGCGGAGCGCCCGGGCCGCGTGGATCGTCTCGTCGCCGCGAACGTCGTACCCGCGCAGGGGCGAGCGAGGCGCCGGTGCCGATCTGGCTGGACCAGGCGCGCGAGCTGAGCGAGCGGTGGATCCATCGACAGCAGCTCCTCGAAGCGGTCGCCGCCCCCAGCGACCTGCGCGCCGACCTCGCCGGACCGATCCTCGATGCATGCTCGTGGGCGTACCCGTTCCGACTGCGGGACCACGAACGGGCGGCTGGATCGCACGTCGAGATCGACGTCGTCGGGACCGGACTCGACCGCCGGTGGATGCTGGTCAGCGACGGCGCCGAGTGGTCGCCCGGAGCTGCCGCAACAGGCCCGATCATCGCCCGGCTGGGCATGACCGGCGAGCAGGCCTGGAGGCTGCTGACCAACAACTATGACCCGGACACCCACGGCGCGGTCGAGCAGGCCGGCGACCGCACGATCCTGACGGCCCTCCTCGCGACACGCGCGATCATCGGGGATCCGGCGTAGACGCCTGCCGGCTCCTCCTGGCTGTGCTGCCGGCGCCTCCTGGCTGCCGCCGGCTCCTCAGCTCGCTGCGTTGTGGCTCCGCACCGTCGGGCACGGCGACGCAGTCGTCGCCACGCCGAGCGGGCGGGCGAACCCGACTCGGCGTCGGCACCCTGAGCGCCGAGGGTCGCACGGTCGCGGTCGCGACCACGTGTCGCATCGTCGCGGTCACGATCACGATCACGGGTGAACGGCCGCGCTCGACCAGCGAAACGGATTCGCAACTCCCGAGAGGACCGTGGACGGGCACGGGCGCGAATGCGTACGGTCGCCACGTGCCCGCTGACACCGCACTCGACGAGCAGACCCAGCCGGTCGCCCGGCTGAAGCATCCCCGTGCGATCAGGTGGCTGCACTGGATCAACTTCCCGCTGCTGGCGGTCATGATCTGGAGCGGCCTGCGGATCTACTGGGCCGAGGACGTCTACGCGGTCGGTGTCGGCGGATGGCAGTGGTTCGCCTTCTTCCCCGACGTGTTCTACGACAGGCTCGACCTCGACCGGCACCTGGCGCGGGGGATGGCGTTCCACTTCTCGTTCGGCTGGCTGTTCGTGATCAACGGGCTGATCTATGCGATCTACCTGGCGGTGAGCGGCGAGTGGCGGCACATCATCCCGGATCGCCGGTCGTTCCCCGAGGCCAGGGACGTCGTGCTGCACGACCTGCACCTCACCACCGAGGAGCCGCCGAAGGGTCGCTACAACGCGGCCCAGCGGGTCGCGTACAGCGCGACGCTGATCATGGCTGCGATCATCGTGATCAGCGGGTTCGCGATCTACAAGCCGACCCAGCTCTACCCGCTTCCCCTGCTGTTCGGCGGCTACCAGGGGGCGCGGCTCGTCCACTTCTGGATGACGATCGGGCTCAGTGCGTTCTTCGTCGTCCACCTCCTGCAGGTGGCCCGCGCCGGCTGGGGCAACTTCCGGGCGATGGTGACCGGGTACGAGATCGAGCCACCCGACGAGCCGGGTCCGCCGGAGGGCGCGACCGCGGTCGGGCCGGACGACGCCCGAAGCGAGGTCCATGACGAGGTCCGGAACGAGGTCCGGAACGAGGTCCGGAACGAGGCCCGGTCATGAACGGCGCGACCGATCCTCCCACCGACCGCGAGACCGAGGTGCCCGCAGGACCCGGCTCGCTCTCCGAACCAGTGCCAGCGCCCGAGTCGGTGCCCGTGCCCGTGGGCGAGCCCGAGGCACCGTCGGCGCGCGAGCTCGAGCTGCGGGCGCAGGCGAGGAGCGGGTCCGCGATCCCGGTCGCCGAGTTCCGGCGGCGATCCCGCCGCTCGTTCCTGACCGGCGCGGCGGGGGTCGTGGGTGCCGGGCTGGCCTGGCGGTGGGTCCAGACGCAGCCGACCGACGACGGGATACCCCAGGTGCTACGCCGCCAACTGGAGCGCAACGAGACCGTATGGTCCAACCTCTCCCAGAACCGCAGCGCTCCCGAGTACCCGGCGTCCAAGGCGACGCCCATCCAGGTCAACGGCGTGATCGGCATCCGCGACGAGATCGACGTGGCCGACTGGACCGTCCGCGTCGAAGGCCCCGGCGGCGAACTGCTCGACGAGCTCGACATCTCGACGTTCCAGGCGCTGCCCCAGCGCGACCTCGTGATCGAGCACAAGTGCATCGAGGGGTGGTCGAGCATCGTCCACTGGGGTGGCGCTCGGTTCAGCGACTTCCACGCACGGTATGCCCGACAGGTCGGCGACGTCGGCTACGTCGGGCTGGAGACGCCGGACGGCCGGTACTACGTCGGGTGGGACATCGAGTCGATCCTCCACCCGCAGACGATGCTCGTCCTGCGCGAGCGGGACGAACCGCTCACCCAGGAGCACGGGGCCCCGCTGCGCCTTGCCACGCCGAACAAGTACGGCATCAAGTGCCTCAAGCGCATCGGCGTCATCCGATACAGCAACGAACGCCCACCCGACTATTGGGCCGAGCGCAGCTACGACTGGTACGCCGGGCTGTGACGGCGAACGCGCGGCGGCTGTCGGCGCTCGCCCTCGTCGCGCTCGCCGCCGCGGTCGGCGCGATCCTGCTGACCGGCGGCGGCGACGGGTCGACGGCGGCCGTTCCCGCCGGCGCACCCGGCCGTGCGCCGCTCGACGTGGCGACCACGATCGAGCAGCCCGACCTGCCGGACCGCGGCGCGCACCCGCCGTTGACCGGGATCGAGCGGTGGCTACAGAGCGATGTGACCTCGCTCGAGGAGCTTCGCGGCGAGGTGGTCGCCGTGCAGTTCTGGACGTTCGGCTGCTCGAACTGCAAGGCGACGCTCCCGCACATGCAGGAGTTGTACGTGCGCTACCACGACCGGGGGTTCGAGATCGTCGGGGTACACGCCCCCGAGTTCAGCTTCGAGGCCGACGTCGACAACATCGTCGACGCGGCCGCCGATCTCGGCGTGACCTGGCCGATCGCGCTCGACCCCGACAAGCGCAGCTTCCATTCCTGGCAGGAGGGGAACCGAGCGTTCTGGCCTCGCATCTACCTCCTCGATCGTGATGGCCACATCCGCTACGACCACGTCGGAGAGGGCGCGTACGCGGCGACCGACGCCGCCGTGCAGGCGCTGCTCGCGGAGCCTCGGACGACGGAGTGATCGGGGCGTTCGCCGAGGCGGTGCGGGCCACGCTCCAGCCCTGCACGCTCCTGCTCCTCGTCCCGGCGCTCGCCGTCGTCGTGGCCACCCGCTGCCGGTGGTGGTCGCTCGTCGCGGCTGCGGGCGCCGCGGTGATCGGCGGCTGGTCCCTCGCCGCAGGCTGGATCGTGCTCGACGGCTTCTGGCTGCAGTGGTCGGCGGTGTTCGTGCTGGCGGTGCTGCTCCTCGCCGTGCTCGGACCCGTTCGACCGCGGTTCGGTTGGGCCGCCGACGCCAGGTTCGAGGCGCCGGCGGTCGGGGGAGTGACGTTGCTCGCCACGCTCTGGTGGCGGCCGTGCGTCGGCACCGAACTCGGGGCGATCCTGACCGCGTCGCGCGGAGACCTCGCCGGCCAGCTCGCGGGCATGGCGGCGTACATGCTCGGCGCGCTGGTGCCCGTCGCCCTCGTCGTGCTGCTCGTACGGACGATCGACCTCCGCGGCCGTCGGCTCACCGCGACCGCCTGGGCCGGCGGTGCGCTCGGGATCGTCGTCGCCGGTGCCCTGGCGGTCGGCCGTCATGACGAGGTCGTCGGTGTCCTCGATCGCTTGACCACCGGATGATCCCGTGTGGGCCGCCGGGTCCGTTCGTACCACGGCCCGCATGTGACAATGCGCGGGGGGACACCACCGTCGCGCGGGCGACGTCGAGGAGGGTCGGGATGAACGAACACGCAGGGCCGGTGGCGAGACCGGACGTCGACGTCGTCGTCGTCGGCGCAGGGATGGCCGGGCTCTACCTGCTCCACTGCTTGCGCGGACTCGGGTTCTCCGCCCGGGCGTTCGAGTCGGGCGACGACGTGGGCGGAACCTGGTACTGGAACCGGTACCCGGGTGCCCGCTGCGACGTCCAGAGCGTCGACTACTCCTACAGCTTCGACCCCGACCTCGACGCCGAATGGCAGTGGTCGGAGAAGTACGCCACCCAGCCGGAGATCCTGCGCTACCTCGGACACGTCGCCGACCGCCACGATCTGCGCCGCGACATCCAGTTCTCGACCAGGGTGACGGGCGCGGCGTGGGACGCCGACGGGTCCCGTTGGCGGATCCGCACCGATCGGGGGGACGACATCACGTGCCGGTACCACGTGATGGCGACCGGGTGCCTGTCCGTCCCCAAGACGCCCGACATCGAGGGCGCCGGGCGGTTCACCGGCGAGGTCTACTCGACCGGCCGGTGGCCGCACTCCGGCGTCGACTTCACCGGCAAGCGGGTGGCGGTGATCGGCACCGGGTCGTCGGCGATCCAGGCGATCCCGATCATCGCCCGGCAGGCGGCCGAGCTGACCGTGTTCCAGCGCACGCCCAACTTCTCGCTTCCTGCCCACAACGGCCCGATCCCCGGCGACAAGCTCGCGGCGATCAGGGCCGGCCGCGCCGAGTACCGCGCCACCGCCCGCTGGTCGCGCGCCGGGGTCCCGGCCGAGGTCGTCGCCGAAGGGGCGCTCCAGGTCGACGAGGAGGAGCGGTGGGTCCGCTACGAGCGGGCCTGGGAGGAGGGGACGATCTTCGCCCTACTCGGGTCGTTCAACGACCTGCTCGTCCATCGGGAGGCCAACGAGACCGCCGCCGAGTTCGTGCGGGGCAAGATCCGCTCGATCGTCGACGACCCGGCGACCGCCGAGTCGTTGTGCCCGTTCGACTACCCGATCGGCACCAAGCGGCTGTGCCTCGACACCGGCTACTACCACACGTTCAACCTGGCGCACGTCACGCTGGTCGATCTCCGCAGCGAACCGATCGAGACGATCACCGAGACCGGGATCGACACCGCCCGACGATCGTTCGAGCTCGACGCCGTCGTCTTCGCCACGGGCTTCGACGCGATGACCGGTGCACTCGTCGCCGTCGACATCGCCGGCCGGGACGGGGTCGCGCTCGCGCAACGCTGGGCCGACGGCCCCCGGACCTACCTCGGCCTGATGACGGCCGGCTTCCCGAACCTGTTCATGATCACCGGGCCGCAGAGCCCGTCGGTGCTGTCGAACATGGTGGTGTCGATCGAGCAGCACGTCGACTGGGTGTGCGACGCGATCGACCACCTCCGCAGCGAGGGGCTCGACGTGATCGAGCCGACCCGGCAGGCCGAGGACGGTTGGGTGCAGCACACCAACGACTTCGCCGACGTCACGCTGTTCCCGCTGGCCGACTCCTGGTACATGGGCGCCAACGTGGCGGGCAAGCCGCGGGTCGTGCTGCCCTACGTCGGCGGGGTCGACCGCTACCGGGCGATCTGCGACGACGTGGTCGCCCGCGGCTACCTGGGGTTCACGCTCAGCGGACCCGGCCGCACCGAACGCAACGACGGCGTCATCCAGCGGGTGCAACCCGATGTCCAGATCATGCTCGAGACGCTCGCCGAACTCGACCTCCCGCCGATCGAGTCGATGTCGGTGCCCGAGGCGCGGGCGTTCTCCGACGCGATGGCGACCCAACGACCGCCCGGTCCAGCCGTCGGCGAGATCGTCGACGGCGTGCTGCCCGGTGCCGACGGCGACCTGGCGTACCGCCTCTACCGGCCGGCGACGGCGGGTCCGCACCCGATCGTCGTCTACTTCCACGGTGGCGGCTGGGTGCTCGGCGGGGCCGACTCCGACGATCCGTTCTGCCGGGATCTCTGTGTGCGCTCCGAGGCGATGATCGTCTCGGTCGACTACCGCCACGCCCCCGAGGCGCGGTTCCCGGCCGCGCCCGACGACGGGTGGGCCGCGGTCCGCTGGATCGCCGAGCACGCCGCCGACCTCGGAGGCCGTCCGGGGGAGATGGCGGTCGCCGGGTGGAGCGCCGGGGCGAACGTCGCCGCGGTCGTCTGCCAACTCGCTCGTGACGCGGGAGGGCCGGAGATCGCCGGTCAGCTCCTGGTCACCCCGGTGACCGACTGCGATCTGGAGCGCCCTTCGTACGCCGAGAACGCCGACGGCTACGTGCTGACCACGGGCCTGATGCGGTGGTTCTGGGACCACTACGCCGACCCCGCCGATCGGGCCGACCCGAGAGCGTCGCCCCTGCGCGCCGCCGGGCTGGGCGGGCTGCCGCCGGCGATGGTCGTCACCTGCGAGTTCGACCCGCTGCGCGACGAGGGCGATGCCTACGCCTCGGAGCTGGCGGCGGCCGGGGTGACCGTCCGGCACGTGCAGTGCCGTGGGCAGGTGCACACGTCGCTGACCGCGGTCGATCTGCTCGTGTCCGGCGCCGGCGCCCGAGCTGAGATGGGCGAGGCCCTTCGCGGGTTCTTCCGGGCGCGCGTTCGGGGCGTGACCCCCGACGCTGTCCGGTCGCTTGAGCTGTTCGGTGCTTGAGCTGTCCCGTGCCTGAGCTGTTCGGTGCCTGAGCTGTTCGGTGCCTGAGCTGTTCGGTGCTTGAGCTGTTCGGTGCCTGAGCTGTTCGGTGCCTGAGCCCGCACAGCGAACCGCGGCGCATGACTCCAGCGGAGCAGGAACGGGTCAGGAACGGGCCAGGAACGGGTCAGGAACGGGCCAGGAACGGGCCAGGAACGGGCCAGGAACGGGTCAGGAACGGGCCAGGAACGGGTCAGGAACGGGGGAGCGGGGCGATCGCTGCGCCGGGGTCGCCCCAGAACCGGCCGGCCTCCAGCTGGTACTCCGCCGGGACCAGCGACCACCGGCGCGTCGTCGGGTTGCGGCGGGCGAGCGGGCGGAGCGTCGCGTCGATGACGACCGACGCCGTCTCGCCGGGTCCCGCACCGACTCGTGCGAACCCGACCAGTTGGCGCCGAGGGCGCTGCGGTCCGGCGTCGCCGGCGGCGTAGAGCTGGACGACGGTGTCGCCCGGCCGCTCCCCGATGTTGCGAACGCCGACCTCGACGCGCGCCGTGAGGGCGGCGACATCGACATCGAGCACGGTCAGGTTCGGGAGCTCGAAGGTGGTGTAGCCGAGCCCGAACCCGACCGGGAACGCCGCCGGCCGCAGGTCGCGGTCGAGCCGGCGCTGCCCCCACCAGCGGTCGTAGGTGATCGTGCGCGCATGGCGGTCGAAGTGAGGGAGATGGTCCTCGTCGGTCGGGATCGCGAACGGCAATCGCCCGCCCGGCTCGACCGCGCCGGTGAGCACGTCGGCGAGCGCGTGGCCCCCCTCCATCCCCGGGTACCACGCCAGCAGGATCGCCGTGACCCGCTCGCGCCAGGACTCGGTCAACACCGCGCTGCCGGCGACGATCACCACGATCGTCCGGGGGTTGACCGCGGCGACGGCGCCGATCAGCGCCTCGTCAGCCGGTCGAAGAGCGAGATGCCGGCGGTCGCCGCCGGCGGCGCCGCGCCGCCGCACGGCGAGCGAGAGCAGCCTCGACGTCGCGCCCGACAGCCGGCGGGACCCGAGCAGCCCCGGGAGCAGCCCGATCGTGTCGCGGTCCATCGACATCAGCGCCTCGCCCTCGTCGGCGGCGGTGTATCCGACGACGAGGATCGCCACATCGGCGCTGCGGGCGGCGACGACGGCGGCGTCGACGTCGCGCCCGTCGTGGGCGTCGATCACGTCGTCGCCGAGCGCCGAACGGAGCCCGGCGAGCATCGTGACCGTCCCGGGCGGCCGGACGGCCGACGAGCCCTGATCACCGTGGTTGGCAGCGTCGGCGAGGGTGCCGATCACCGCCACCCTCCGCACCGCGTCGAGCGGGAGCACGGGGCGGGCGCCGAACGGCTCGTTCTTGAGAAGCACCATGCCGCGCGCCGCGACCCGGCGGGCGAGGCGGCGGTGCACGTCGCACGCGACGATCGTGGCCGGCGGCGCCTCGGGCGGCACGGCGGCCGCCCAGCGCAGTTGTGCGGCGATCAGCCGGCGCGCCGCCGCGCTGCGTCCGAGCGCCGCAGCTGGCCGGCGGCGAGCGCGGCGGGCAGGGCGCGGGCGCGCTGCTGGACGAACGGCATCTCGAGATCGAGCCCCGCCGCCACCGATCCGACCGGGTCGCGGTGCCCGTAGACGAAGTCGGACATGACGAAGCCCTGAAAGCCCCACTCGTCGCGCAGGATGTCGGTGAGCAGCGTCGGGTTGTCGCCGCACCACTCGCCGTTGACCGAGTTGTATGCCGACATGACGGCCTCGGCCCCGGCCTCGACGACCGCACGGAAGTGGGGCAGGTAGACCTCGTGGAGCACGTCCTCGTCGACGGTCACGTCGACCTGGAACCGGGCGTTCTCGATGCTGTTCAGCGCGTAGTGCTTGACGCACGCCATCAGCTGGCCGCGCACTCCGCGGGCCAGCGCCGCACCCATCGCCCCGAGGTGCACCGGGTCCTCGCCGTACGTCTCCTGCGCCCGCCCCCAGGACGGGTGGCGCAGGAGGTTGACGCACACTCCACCGAACAGGTTGGCGCCCTGGGCCCGGCCCTCGGCGCCGATCGCCGCACCGATCTCGAACTCGAGATCGGGATCCCATGTCGCGCCCCTCGCCATCGACACGGGAAAGCAGGTCGAGTGCCCCATGACGATGCCGCGCGGACCGTCGGTGAACCGGATGCCGGGGATCCCGAGCCGTTCGACCGCCCCGGCGACGATCGGCTCGTGGTTGTACCCGTGCTTGCCCATGTCGCGCACGCCGGTCAGGAACGGGGTGTCGCCGTCGAGCAGACCCAGGAGCTCGGGATCGGTCAGCTCGTCGGCCAGCTCGTGGGCGAGGTCGGCGGCGGTCCGGGCGTTGGCCCGGAGGTGTTCCACCGCGTCGTCGAATCGCACCCGTTCCTCGTTCCTCTCCCGTTTGCGCCGCCCACGTCTCGTCCGGGATCGGCGGTCATGGCGACGGTACCGCTCCGCGGCGGTCGGCGACGACGTCGTTCAGCCGAGGCGGTGCGAGTGAACCCGTGCGAGTGAACCCGTGCAGGTGGGGCGAGGCAGGTGGGGCGCTCAGGTGGCGATGGTCCAGGCAAAGGCGAACTGCGCCGCGTAGTACAGCGGCAAGCCCCACAGTCGGTTGGCGAACCCGGGGCTGACGAAGCGGTCGCGGGCGACGGCGAGGTCGGAGCAGTAGAACGCGAGCGCAGCGAGCACGATGCGCGCGTCGGCGTCGAACGCAACGGTGCCGACCGCGGCGGCGACCATCGCCGAGATGACGATGGCGTAGGCGGCGACCGGCGGCCTCATCTTCGCCGGCACGTGTGGCCAGAGCCACCGGATGACCATCGCGGCCGGGCCGATCAGTACGGCGGCGGCGACGACTGCGGCGGCCGGTTCCAGCCCGCGGCGGCGAACGCTACGACGTAGGCGAGGTGCCCGAGGAGGAAGCTCCCGAGCCCGAGCAGGAACATCGTCGCAGAGCGATCGAGCAGGGCCACATCGCCGATCGCCGAAAGGAGGAGCGCCGCGAGCACCCACCAGCCGTAGGCGGAGCCGGTCGCGCCGGCGGCAAGGGCCACCGCGACGAAGCACGCCGACGCAGCCGGCTTGGCCACGAGCCGGACGCGGGCGCCCCGGGCTTCCGACCACAACAGCACCACCACGGCCACGGCACCGAGCACGGTGATCTGAACCATCGAGGTGCCACCTTGCCACCTTCGAGGTGGTCTGTCCGGGGTCAGGCGCCGAACAGACTCCCGCGAGGTCTGTGTGGGGTCAGGCACCGAACGGGCTCCCGAGCCTGAAGTGGCGGCTCGTCGAGGGCGAACGGCGCCAACGCCGCCACGATCGGCGGTCGGAGCGCGGGTCGGTCTCGAGGGTCGAGTCGGGGTCGTCGAGGCGGCTCCGGCAGGAGGCAGGATCGGGGTGCGGGTCGTCGACTCGTCGATGGCCACGGCCGTGCCGACCCGACGGGTCGGCGTCGCACGGGGAGAACCCGAGGGCCGCCGTGCTCAGACCGCGGCCACCCGCCGCCGCTCGTGAGCTGCGAGGACTTCGGTGACGAGCAGGACTGCGAAGAACTGGGCAACCGCGACGCCGGCAACGGTTGCCGACGCTGCGGTGTCGGCGTGGTAGCTGATGGCGAGGCCGACGACGACCGACGACCAGCCGAACGCCACGCCGAGCAGCATTGCCAGCGGGAGGCGGCGAACGAGCAGCACCGCGGTCGCTGGGGGAGCGACGAGGAAGCCGAACACGAGCAACGTGCCGACGACCTGGAAACTCGACACGACCGAGAGGGCGAGCAGCACCAGGAGCGCGGCGTGGGCCAGGTCGGGCCGCAGGCCGAGGGCGGTCGCCTTGTCGCGGCTCACGGAGAGCGCGAGGAACGAGCGATGCCCGAGCACGAGCCCGACGATCGTGATCGCCAGCGTGACGAGGCCGAGGCGGATCTCGCCGTCGCTCACCCCGAGGATGTCGCCGAACAGGAACCCGGTCAGGTCGCCTGCGAAGGTCGGTTCCCGGCTCAAGATGACCACGCCGAGGGCGAGCATCCCGACGAACAGCAGCCCGATTCCGGTGTCGTCCGAGAGCCGGGTCGTCCGATGGATCAGGTTGACCCCGAGCACCATGACCACGGCGCTGACCAGCGCTCCGAGGGTGAGGTCGAAGCCCCAGATGACCGCGAGGGCAATGCCGGGGAGCACGCCGTGGGCGAGCGCGTCGCCGAAGAAGGCGAGCCCGCGGACCACGACCCACGTGCCGACCAGGGCAGTGATCGTGGCCGTGATCAGGCCGCCGAGCAGGGCGCGCTGGGTGAGCTGTGAACCGAACGCATCGAGGAAGAAGTCGAACACCGGGTGATCCGTTGGCGTGGTTGTCGGGGTGTGGCGCGGTCGGCGTGCTGTCGGTTGCGTGTTGTCGGCGGTGTGTTGCCGGCGGCGCTGGAGACGCGGCCAGCGGCCGCCTCCGAGTGAGAACGTTTCTCACAACGCAGTGTAGGGCGGCAGCGCCGCCACGCGTCGACCGTGAGCTTGCGGCTCGGCGCCCAGGGCTCGGCGCTCGGGGATTCCGAGGCTCGGGGGGCTCGGCGCTCGGGAGGGCCTACGCCGGGGTCACGTAGGCGGCGGTGATCCCACCGTCGACCGCCAGGTTGGCGCCGGTCATGAACGAGGAGTCGTCCGAGGCGAGGAACAGCGCTGCACCAGCCATCTCCGCCGCTTCGCCGAACCGGCCCATCGGCACGTGGACCAGGCGGCGCTCGCGCTTGGCCTCGGTGTCGAGGAACTTCATCAGCAACTCGGTGCGCAGCGGGCCGGGGGAGAGGGCGTTGACCCGGATGCCCTCGCGGGCGTGGAGCACGGCCAGCTCCCGGGTCAGGGAGAGCACGGCCCCCTTCGACGCGGTGTAGGCGATCTGCGGGGTGGCGGCGCCGAGCGTGGCGACGAACGACGCAGTGTTGATGATCGAGCCGCCGCCGGCGCGGCGCAGCGCCGGGATCCCGTGCCGGCAGCCGAGCAGCACGCCCTTGACGTTGATCGCCAGCGTCGCGTCGATCGTCGCCTCTTCGGTCGTGACGGCATCGCCATCCGCGGCCAGCATCACGCCGGCGTTGTTGAACAGGATGTCGAGCCGGCCGTAGCGGGTCTCGGCGAGGTCGATCATCGCCGCGACATCGTCGCCGACCGTGACGTCGACCCGGATCGCCGCGGCCCGGCCGCCGGCGGCCTCGACCAGCGCGACCGTCTCCTCGTTGGCCGCGCGGTCGATGTCGGCGGCGACGATGGCAGCGCCTTCCCGGGCGAACCGCAGCACGCTGGCCCGGCCGATTCCGCCTCCCGCCCCAGTGATGACGGCGACCTTACCGTCGAGTCGCATCCGGCTCCCTTCTCGCATTGGCATGTCTCGCGCTGGCATGTCTCGCGCTGGCTCGTCTTGCGCTGGCATGTCTTGCGCTGGCATGTCTCGCGCTGGCATGTCTTGCGCTGGCATGTCTCGCACTGGCTCGTCTCGCACGGTCCTGTCGCTCGCCCGTGGCTCGTCGCTGTCGTGCCGGTCGCCCATGTCCGGCCGAGATCGCCGACGGCCCGACAGCGCAATCCTGCGGCGCGCGGGCGCCAGCACGCAGCGAGCGAACCGTCATCTCAGATCCGCTCGAAGTAGCGGGCCAGCTCCCAGTCGGTGACCGCGGCATCGAAGCCGGCGATCTCGGACCGGAAGAAGTGGGAGTAGTGATCGACGACCGCGTCACCGAACGCGGCGCGGGCGGCGTCGCTCGCCTGGAAGGCGTCGGACGCGACGCGCAGGTTCGGCGGCATCCTCGTGAGCCCGTCGGCGCGGTACGCATCGCCGTCGTGGGCGGGCGGCGGCTCGATCCGCTGCTCGATACCGTCGAGCCCGGCGGCGATCGCGGCGGCGTAGGCGAGGTACGGGTTGCAGTCGGCTCCCGGGATCCGGCACTCGATCCGCAGGCTCCGGCCCCGGCCGACGACGCGGAAGCCGGCGGTCCGGTTGTCGGTCGCCCACGCGATCCGGGTCGGCGCCCAGGATCCGTCCTCGAAGCGCTTGTAGGAGTTGATCGTCGGTGCGAAGAACGGCAGGAACTCGGGCAGGCGATCCATCCAGCCGCCCAGGAACCAGCGGAACAGGTCGCTGCCCGGGGGGCCGTCGTCGAACCTGCCGTCGTCGAACAGGTTGCCCTCGCCGGCGGCGTCCCAGAGGCTGAGGTGGAGGTGGCAGCTGCTGCCCGCCTCGCCGGCGTGGGGTTTGGCCATGAACGTCACGCTGATCCCCTGCGCGTCGGCCAACTCTTTCATCGCGTGCTTCATCACCGTGTGACGGTCGGCCATCGAGAGCACGTCGGCGTAGCGGATGTTGAGCTCGTGCTGGCCGATGGTCGCTTCACCCTTGGAGCTCTCGACCGGGATGCCGCTGGCTGCAAGGACCCGTCGTGCGGCCCCGACGAACGGCTCGACCCGCGCGCCCTGGAGGAGGTCGTAGTCCTCGATGTACCAGCCGGAGCGCCGCAGGTCGGTGTATCCCCGATCGTGCGCTGCACGGAAGCTGTCGTCGTACAGCACGAACTCCAACTCGGACGCGGCCTTGACCGACATCCCGTGCGCTGCGAGGCGGTCGAGTTGGCGCCGCAGGATCGACCGCGGCGCGACCTCGACCGGGGCGTGGCTCGACTCGTCGATGAGGTCGCACAGCACGAGCGCGGTGCGATCGGTCCACGCGGCCCGGCGGAGCGTCGCCGGGTCGGCGACGAGATGGAAGTCGCCGTAGCCGAGATCCCAGTTGGCGTAGCCGTACCCGGTGACCGGGGTCATCTCGATGTCGACGGTGAGCAGGTAATCGCAGCCGTGGGTGCCGGCGGCGAGCGTGTCCTCGACGAAGAACCCGGCGTCGAAGCGCTTGCCCATCAGGCGGCCGTAGTGATCGGTGAACCCGGCGATCACCGTGTCGATCTCGCCGCGCTCGACGAGGAGGCGCAGCTCGTCGGGGGTCATCGCCACCCCTGCCTCCCCTCGGTTGCCGCGCACGGACACCTACACTTGCCGAGGCGATGGGTGCGCGACGAACCGTTGGTCCGAGAGCTCGCTGATGGGGCACGACCACGACCATGCCCCGGGGCTGGCGGCCGGTCAGCGAGCGGGAGCGGCGTACCGCGATCGGCTGGCGATCTGCTTCGTCCTGATCGGTTCGTTCTTCGTCGTCGAGGTCGTGGGCGGCGTCCTGACCAACTCGCTGGCGTTGCTCTCCGATGCCGGTCACATGCTCACCGACGTGATCGGGCTCGGGATGGCGCTCGCTGCGATCCAGCTGGCGACCCGTTTCGAGCAGCGCGGTTCGGCGTCGAGGTCCGGGCACTCGTTCGGGCTGTACCGCCTGGAGATCCTCGCTGCGTTCGCCAACTCGTTGCTGCTGTTCGGCGTCGCCATCTGGGTGTTGATCGAGGCGGTGCGCCGCTTCGTCGACGAGCCCGAGGTGCTGTCGACCCCGATGCTGGTCGTCGCCGGGCTCGGGCTCGCGGTCAACCTGGTCGCGTTCGCGCTGCTGCGGTCGGGGGCGGAGGCATCGCTCAACGTCGAGGGCGCCTACCTCGAGGTGCTCGCGGACACGATCGGTTCGGTCGGCGTCGTCGCCGCAGCGCTGGCGATCGGGCTGTTCGGATGGACCTGGGTCGACCCGCTGATCGGCGCAGCGATCGGGCTGTGG
The DNA here is from genome assembly GCA_963825565.1 of Ilumatobacteraceae bacterium. Classification (GTDB taxonomy): domain Bacteria; phylum Actinomycetota; class Acidimicrobiia; order Acidimicrobiales; family Ilumatobacteraceae; genus JBFGCT01. The sequence goes on along the minus strand of CAWGTW010000006.1, from coordinate 137,515 downwards.
ATCCTGCCCCGCACCTGGCGGCTGGGCCGCAAGTCGGCGCGGGTGCTCCTCCAGGCCGCGCCCGAGCACGTCGCCCTCGACGTGCTACACGGCGAGCTCGCCGGCCTCGACGGGGTGGTCGACGTCCACGACCTCCACGTGTGGACGCTCACCTCGGACATGGAGGCGGCCTCGGCTCACCTGATGGTGGCCGACGGTGCCGACACCCATGCCGTGCTCGATCAGGCCCGGTCGCTGCTCGCCGACCGCTACGGGATCGATCACGGCACGTTCCAGGTCGAGCCCCGTTCGCACACCGGCTGCCACGACGTCACCTGGTGACGCGTGAAGACCCGGCGTTGACGCTGCTGCCCGCTTCGGGTGCCGGCGCAGCGCCGGGTTACGGTCGGTGCCGGACTCGACCGAAAGGACCCGCACATGGTTGGTGGCGCACTCAAGATGGCGAACATGGACGACCTCGACCTGAGGATGTCCGAGGGTGTCCGCCCGCTCTACGACGCGGTCGTCGCGTTCATCCGTGACGAGGTCGACCCGATCACCGAGGAGTTCTACCGGCTCGGTGCGGATCGTGCCGATCGCTGGAGCTGGGCGCCCGGTCAGCTCGAACTGCTCGAGGACGCCAAGTGGAAGGCCCGTGAGCAGGGGCTCTGGAACTTCTTCCTCCCCGATGCCGAGACCGGCCAGGGCCTGAGCAACCTCGACTACGCCTACATCGCCAACGAGCTCGGCAAGAACCGGCTCGCCTCGGAGTGCCTCAACTGCTCGGCGCCCGACACGGGCAACATGGAAGTGCTCGAACGGGTCGGGACACCCGAGCAGAAGAAGGAGTGGCTCGAGCCGCTGCTCAACGGCGAGATCCGGTCGGCATACGCGATGACCGAGCCCGGCGTGATGAGCTCGGACGCGAAGCAGATCCAGACCCGTGCCGAGCTCGACGGTGACGAATGGCTGATCAACGGCGAGAAGTTCTACATCTCCGGCGCCGGCGACCCGCGCTGCAAGATCATGATCACGATGGTGCGGACCAACCCCGACGCCGACACCTACAAGCAGCAGTCGCAGATCCTCGTGCCGATCGACACCCCGGGGGTGGAGATCGTCGGGCCGATGCACGTCTTCGGGTCCGACGACGCCCCCCACGGCCACATGCACATCCGCTTCAACGACGTGCGCGTGCCGAAGGACAACATCCTGCTCGGCGAGGGCCGCGGCTTCGAGATCTCCCAACTCCGCCTCGGTCCGGGCCGCATCCACCACTGCATGCGCTCGATCGGGACCGCGGAGAAGGCGCTGGAGATGATGGTCGACCGCGGGCTCGACCGCGAGGGTTTCGGCAAGAAGCTGATCAATCTCGGCAAGAACATGGAGATGCTGTCGCGGCACCGCATCGAGGTCGAGGCGATGCGCCTGATGGTGCTCAGGGCGGCCAAGGCGATGGACACGCTCGGCAACGCCGAAGCGCGCATCTGGGTCAGCGCGGTCAAGGCGATGGTCCCCGAGAAGGTCTGCGCCATCATCGACGACGTGATCCAGATCCATGGTGCCGCCGGCATCTCCCAGTGGTTCCCGCTCGCCGACATGTACCACAGCCAGCGCACGCTGCGGCTCGCCGACGGCCCCGACGAGGTCCATCACCACGTCGTCGCCCGGGCCGAGGTCAAGAACCGCAGCGCGGAGCGCTCGACCGGCGGCGGCAGCGGCCACCGCCAGAGCGGCGCGCTCTTCACCGGCTCGTCGTAGCGCTGCGGTGCTCGGCAGCACGGGCCGCTCCGACCGCCTGCGCAGGCGTCGCCGGTTCAGCTGCCGGGCTCGTCGTGCACGCCGAACTCGTCGTCGTAGTCGGCCATCGATGCCTCGACGACGATGAACGCGTGGTCGTGGCCGTACCGCTCCTCGATCACGACGTGCTTGGTCGCGCCGGGCATCGCCTTGTAGGTCGCGAAGTAGTGCTCGAGGCGGTCGACGAGCGCGACCGGCAGATCGGACAGGTCGGTCACGTCGCCCCACACCGGATCGTCGCGGAGGACGGCGATGATCTTGTCGTCGGCCTCGTCGCCGTCGATCATCCGCAGCCCGCCGACGACCCGGGCGGTGAGGGTGATGTCGGCGCGATCGATCGGCCGCTCGGACACGACGCAGATGTCGAGCGGGTCGCCGTCCGCGATCTCGACGGTCGGGGTCAGCGCGGCGACCCGCCGCCCACAGTAGGTGCGCGGGATCAGGCCGTACAGCTCGGGCGGCGTCGCCGAGCTGCGTTGTGGGCGGTCGACGTTGAGGTACCCGGTCTGCTTGTCGACCTCGTACTTCATCAGGTCGAACGGCGTGATCTCGATGTAGGCGGTCACCAGCTCCGGCGGGTTCGGCCCGACGGCGAGCCCGTGCCAGGGATGCGGCCGCCAGGCCAGGTACCGATCGGTGTGCTCCATCGCGCCGACGCTACTGCCGCCCGCCCACCGGCCACCCGTACCCACCATCTGCGTCGCGATCGGGGGGCGGCCCGGCCGGTGGAGATCGCGACGCTACGGGGGTGGGGCGGTCGCGGCGCGGGCGCTACTGGTTCTTGGGCAGCTCCGAGAAGGGCGTGGTCTTGTCGTTGTTCGGTTCCTTGGGCAGTCCGAGCACCCGCTCGCCGATGATGTTCCGCTGGATCTGATCGGTGCCGCCGTAGATCGGGGGCGCCTGGGCGTAGAGCGCGGTCCCGGTGACGATGCCGAGCATCGGGTTGCCGGTCGCCTCGTCGAGCGCGGCGCGCTGTTCCTTGGTGTAGCCGTGCAGCGTGCCGTAGGGGCCGAGGAGCCGGAGCCCGAGGTCGCGGCTGAGCCGAACGACGTCGCTCATCTGCAGCTTGGAGATGTTGGCCATCCCCTTGATGTCGCCGCCGGCCGCCCGCGCCGCCTTCAGCCGCTGTCCGTTGAACCGGGCGACGGCGTCGAGCGTGTGCAGGCGGGCGAGGTCCTGGCGGATCGTCGGGTCGGTGTCCTTGCCGAGGCCGCGCGCCAGTTCGGTGAGCATCGACGCACCGCTCATCCGGGCGGGACCCGCCTTGGTCGGCGTCGATGCGGCGCGCTGGGGGACGAGGTCGCCGGCGCGCAGCTCGAGCTGCCCGGCGACCGTGCCCGGCATCGCCCCGCCCGAGCCGCCGCTGCCGCCGCCGGCACCGAGGCCGGCCCGCTCGTTCTGCAGCGTCGTGTTGGCCACCGCCCATCCGGCGTTGAGGCCGCCGATCGCCGCGTCGTGCCGCACGCGGGCGTCGGTCAGGAAGACCTCGTTGAACATCGCGTGGCCGGTCATCTCGACGAGCGGCCGCAGCTCGACGCCGGGCTGGTGCATGTCGATGGCGAACCACGTGATGCCCTGATGCTTCGGCGCATCGGGGTTGGTCCGGGCGATCAGCATGCCGAGGTCGGCGGTCTGGCCGAGCGACGTCCAGACCTTCTGCCCGTTGACGATCCACTCGTCGCCGTCGCGCTCGGCCCTGGTCGTCAATCCGGCGAGGTCGGAACCCGCGCCGGGCTCGCTGAACAGCTGGCACCAGGCCCGCCGGCCGGTGACGATGTCGCGGACGTACTCGTCGATCTGTTCGGGCGTGCCGTGGGTGGCGATCGTCGGCGCGGCGAGCAGCAGCCCGAGGCCCGCCGGCGGTCCGAGGGCGCCGAACGCGCCGATCTCCCGGTGCACCGCCACCGCGTCGCTGCGCGACAGGCCGCGCCCGTAGGCGGTCGGCGGCAGCGTCGGCGCGCACCAACCCGAGATACCGAGGCGTTCCCACCATTCGGCCACGGTCAGATCGGGGTCCCAGTTCTCCTCGAGCCAGGCGCGCACGGCGGCGACCGGGTCGGCGACGGATTCGGTGGTGGTGGTGATCGACACGCCGACGACGTTAGGCAACTGCGCCCGGCGACCTACGATCCGGGGATGATCCGCCTTCGCCAGGTCGCGCTCGTCGCTGCCGACCTCGACCCCGTCGTCAACCGGCTGTGCGCGACGTTCGGTCTGACGGTGTGCTTCAACGACCCGGGTGTCGGCGCGTTCGGCCTCCACAACGCATTGATGGTCGTCGGTGACCAGTTCCTCGAGGTCGTCGCGCCGACGCAACCGGGCACGACCGCCGGGCGGCTGCTCGACAAGCGCGGCGGGGACGGCGGCTACATGGCGATCTACGAGGTCGACGATCTCGACGACCGGATCGAGCACGTGCGCGAGCACGACGTCCGGATCGTGTGGGCCGGCGACTTCCCGTCGATCCGCGGCCGGCACCTGCACCCGCGCGACGTCGGCGGGGCGCTCGTCTCGATCGACCAGCCCGAACCGCGGGGGAGCTGGACCTGGGCAGGACCCGACTGGCGGGCCCATGACGACAATGCGATCGTCTCGGCGATCGCCGGGGTGACCGTCGGCGCCGACGACCCGGCGGCGATGGAGGCCCGGTGGGTCGAGCTCGGCCTGGCCACCGCGGTGCGCTTCGTGCCGGCGAGCACCCGCGGCGAGGGCATCGACGGCGTCGACCTCGTCGCCACCGATCGAGCGAGGGCCGGCGAGGTGCACGACATCGCCGGCGTCCGCTTCGAGCTGGTCTGAGCGGCCTGCCGATGCGTGTGCCCCCGGCCGTCGAGCTGCTACCGGTGCCCGAACGGGGGCGGCGGTTCGCCGCCGAGCGGCGGGTCCGGCTGAGCGATGTCGACCCCCGATCAGCGCTGCGCTTCGACGCGATCGCCCGCTACCTCCAAGACATCGCCACCGACGACGCTGACGACGGCGGGCTCGACGCCCGGTTCGGCTGGGTGGTTCGGCGCACGCTCGTCGACGTCCGGCGCCCGGCTGCGCTCCGCGAGCGCCTGGAGCTGACGACGTTCTGCACCGGCTCGGGCCGCAGTTGGGCCGAGCGCCGGACGTCGATCTCGGGCGGCCGCGGCGCCGCGATCGAGACGGTGAGCCTGTGGGTGCAGGTCGACCTCAGGACGGGAAGGCCGGCCGCGCTCGGCGACAACTTCCACGAGATCTACCGTGAGGCCGCGGGCGAGCGACAGGTGTCGACACGGCTGTCGCTCGCCGGTCCGCCCGACGACGCGACGGCTCGGCCGTGGACGGTGCGGCGCGTCGACCTCGACCCGTTCGACCACGTCAACAACGCGGTGCACTGGGCGGTGTTCGAGGAGATCGGATCGTGGCGGGAGGCCGGCCGGGTCGGGACCGCCGAGATCGAGTTCCTCGTCCCGATCGACATCGACACGGCGGTCGAGATCAGATCCGCCGGGACGGACGCGTGGCTGGTCGCCGACGGCCGGGTGCACACGGCGTACCGGTGGACGCCGGCGGCCTGAGCCGTCAGGCCCCGCACCGCTCTGAGGGTCACGCGGTCGACGGGCGGTGCCCGGTCAGGTGGGCGGCGGCGTACCGGATCCCGGCGGCCGCCGCGCCGATCGGATCGAGCTGCCACCCGGTCGCTGACCCGGTGTGGTCGTCGAGCCGGTGGGTGAGGAACCCGGCGGCGAACGCATCGCCGGCGCCGGTCGTGTCGGTCACCGATCCGATCGGCGGCACGGGGACCTCGTCGCGCCGACCGGCCCCGACGAGCACGACGGGGTCGGGGCCGCGCTTGACGACGGTCAGCGCCGACGCGATCGGCGGCGGGAGCACCGCGGCCTCGTCGGCGTTGGCGAACACGACCGCCGGCCGGAGCGACTCGACCAGCGCACGGACCCGTTCGACCCCGACCGCTTCGAGGACGGCGACCGAGGAGAGGTCGAGCGAGATGGGAACCCGCCGCCGGTGGGCCCATTCGACGAGCTGGGTCGCCGTGGACGACAGCGGTGCGTCGGTCAGCGAGTAGAAGGGCACGTGCAGCACGGTCACGCCGTCGAGCCAGCTCGCCTCCGGCGCGTCGAGGGCCAGGCTCGCACCGCGATCGGTCAGCATCGACCGCTCCCCGTGCTCGTCGACCAGGACGATGATCGTCCCGGTCCGCCCGGCGGCGCGCACCATCCCGGCGTCGACCCGGCCCGCAACCAGCTCGGCGATCAGCGCGCGACCGATCGGGTCGTCGCCGACCTGACCGAGGAACCGGGCCGGACGACCGGCGCCGGCGGCGGCCATGGCGACGTTCGCCGCGCTCCCTCCCTGGCGTCGCTCGATCGTCGCCGCCGTGTCGGACGCGATGTTGACCGGGCCGGCGAGCCGCACGACCACGTCCTCGACCAGGTCACCGATCGTCGCCAGCATGCCAGCGACCCTAGGGGCGTTGATGCCCAGGCGTCGACGCGCCGGTCACGGTCACGGCCGGCGTCGGAGGAGCTCGGGGTCGAGGCCGTGCGCGGCGAGGGCGCTGTTCGTGTACCGGAGGTCGTCGGTCACCTCGGGGCCGAACCACGCCGGCGGGGTGAACGCGGCCATCGACGCATCACTGTCGAACTCGACCTCGGCGACGACGAGCCCCTCGAGTTCGTCGTGGAAGACGTCGACCTCCGCGGTGTGGTCGCCGATCGGCAGCCGCGACCGGGTCTTGGTGACGCATCGACCGGCGGCGTGCGCCCACAGCTCGTCGAAGCGGACCCGGTCGATCTCCCACTCGTGCTCGAGGCGGGTGGCGCCCGAGCCGGCCTTGAGGGTCAACGTGCAGCCGCGACCACCCGCGTCCCGGATGCGCACGCTGACCGGGTCGTCGATCGCGAGGTAGCCCTGGCGGATCCCGATGCCGGGCGGTACGTCGATCGGGGAGGTCACGAGAAACTTCCGCTCGCGCTCGATCCCGCCGCCGGTTGCCCGCTCGGACGGTCCTGTCCCCTTCCGCCGTTCGGGGAGCAGTGCGTCGATGCCACCGGTCGGCCGCTCGGGGCCGTCGGCGAGCGTCAGTTCCCAGTAGCCGGCGATCCGCGCAACGAACGCCCGGCGCGGCTCGGCGTAGATCGTCGATCCGAGGCGGACGGCCCGCTCCCGCAGCTCGGCCTGCTGGGACCGCACCAGCCGCGTGAGGTCGGCGACGGCCGCCGCACCGCCGAACCGTTCCTCATCGGTGGCCAGGTGGGCGGCGAGGACGGCGAGGTCGTGGTCGTCCCCGAGGGCGTCGGAGAGCGCGTCGAGGGCGTCGCACGACGCCCCGAGCACACTGGGGGCTGCCGGCTCGAGCAGGCGGACCTGGTACCAGAGCTGCTTGACCGCCTTGCGCCACCCGTGCACCCGCTCGTCGGTCGGCCGGCGGCCCACCCGTTCGAGCGCCCGCTCGCCGCGTCGGTAGGTGTCGCCCAGGCCGGTGGCGATCGGATCGAATCCGCCGGGGAGGTCCCAGCGCCTGATGTCGCGCCGCGCCGTGGTCAGCTTCCGGCGGGCGTCGGCGATGCGCTGGTCGCCGGCCTGCAAGCCCTCGGTCGCGGTCACCGCCCATTCGGCCAGGATGGCGCGCACGGAGGCAAACGGCGGGTCGGAACCCTCGGGCGATGCCGCCAGCAGGCGGTCGAGTGTGCCGAGGACGGCGTGCGCGTCGCGCACGCCGGACAGCTCGGCGGCCGCGTCTCCGACCAGCGCGTTGAACCGGTCGAACCGGGCTCCGAGCGACGGGCGCACGAGACGGGCCAGGCCGCGGGCCTCTTTGCACCGCTTGCGGATCTCGTGCACCTGCTCCTCGACGAGCGCCGCTCCGGGGTCTGCGTCGAGCAGATCGAGCCTCGACAGCGCGTCGTCCAGCCGCTCCCGGGCAGCACGCTTGATGTCGCGCTCGACACGCGAGGTCGGTCTCAGCAGAAAGGCCATCGTGCTCCGGATCGTCGCCCAGCGTCCGCACGCTACCCCGCCGGTGACGCGAGCGCGGCCCCCGGCGACGGAGCGTGCTTCGGGCGACGCGGCGCCGGTCGAGGGGCGGGCGACCGCCTCGGTCAGCCGTCGGCGGCGAGCCGCGGCGGGAAGCCCCCTCGGGCGATCGGTCCCCAACGCTCGATCGTCACTCTGACGAGGCACTTGCCCTGGTGGACCATCGCGGCGCGGTACTCGTCCCAGTCGGGGTGCTCCCCGGAGATCACGCGGTAGTACTCGACCAACCCGTCGAGCGCGTCGGGCAGGTCGAGGACCTCCGCCCGACCGTCGACCTGTACCCACTCGCCTCCGAAGTCGTCGGACATCACGACGAGCGAGGCCCGCGGATCGCGCCGCAGGTTGCGCACCTTGGCCCGCTCGGGGTAGCTCGACACCACCGCCCGGCCCGCGCCGTCGAGCCCCATCGTGACCAGCGACGATTGCGGCCACCCGTCGTGGCGGAAGGTCGTCAGCACGGCGTGGTGGCGGACGCGGACGAAATCGTCGAGCCCGGCTCGGTCGACCGTGCGGTTGGTCGCGATCGTCACCATCGGCGTGCTCCTGGTCGGCCCATGACGGGCAACGATCGCGCCGGAGCCCCGGTCGTGCAAGGCGACATCTAGTGAGAGTCGTACTTTCAATAGATCGATGCGGCGATGTAGGGTCGACCGACATGACCTCGACCGGCGCCGCGACCAGCGCCGCGACCACTGCCACGACCACTGTCACGACCGTGCCCGACGGCCGGCACGCTCGACGGGAACGGGGCCGGGCGGCCGTGGTCGATGCGCTGTTCGAGTTCCTGCTCGAGGGCAGGCTGCCGCCGACGGTCGACGAGGTCGCGAACCGGGCCGGGGTGTCGGTCGCGTCGGTCTTCCGGTACTTCGACGGCATCGAGGACATGCAGCGCCACGCCTTCGCCCGGTTCCGTACCCGCTTTGCCCACCTCTACGAGATCGAGAACGCCGGGCGAGGCTCACGCGCGCCGCGCGCACCACGGCGTTCGTCGACGCCCGCCTGCGGCTCTTCGGCGCGACGGCACCGATCCTGGCGATCGCCCGGCTGCGGGCGATCGAGCACGATCCCGCCGCCGAAGCGGTCGCGATGAACCGTTCGCTGCTCGCCGAGCAGGTCCGCACGCAGTTCGCGCCGGAGTTGGCGGCGGCGACGCCCTCGGGGGCCGCCGACATCGTGGCGCTCGTCGACTCGCTCACGTCACCCGAAGCGTGGGAGATTATGCGAACGGCGCACGGACGTTCGCGCCGACAGATCGGAAGGGCGTGGGCACAGGGGGTCGACGGCGTCCTCGACACGTTCGCCGACCGGGGGAGCACACGATGAGACCGTCCCGCTTCGAGGGCACGATCGGGCGGACCGCCGCCGAGTCCGAGCCGTTCTTCGATGAGCCGCCGCACCCCGGCGAGGCCGCGCCAAACGTCGTCGTCGTGCTGCTCGACGACACCGGCTTCGCCCAGTTCGGGTGCTACGGCTCCGACATCGACACCGCCAACATCGACGCGCTCGCCGCCCGCGGGTTGCAGTTCACGAACTTCCACGTCACGCCGCTGTGCTCGCCGACTCGCGCCTCGCTGCTCACCGGTCGGTCGCAGCACGCGGTCGGGATGCGGGCGGTGTCCAACTTCCGCACCGGGTTCCCGAACATGCTCGGCCACATCTCCAACCATGCGGCGACGATCGCGGAGGTGCTGCGCGACGAGGGCTACGCGACGTTGTGCACCGGCAAGTGGCACCTCGCCCCGATGGAGCAGTGCTCCGCCGCCGGCCCGTTCGAGCAGTGGCCGCTCGGGCGTGGCTTCGACCGCTTCTACGGGTTCCTCGAGGGCGAGACCGACCAGTTCCATCCCGACCTCGTCTGCGACAACCACCCGATCGAGCCGCCCGGCGGCCCCGAGGACGGCTACCACCTCTCCGAGGACCTGGTCGACCAGGCGTTGCGGATGGTGGCCGACTCGAAGGGCGTGCGGCCCGATCGGCCGTTCTTCCTCTACCTGCCGTTCGGGGCGACGCACGCTCCGCACCAGGCCCCTGCCCCGTACCTCGAGAAGTACCGCGGGCGATACGACGAGGGGTGGGACGTCACCCGCCGGCGCTGGTACGAGCGCCAGCTCGACCTCGGCGTGATCCCTTCCGGGACCGAGCTCGCTCCGCGCAACCCCGGGGTCGACCCGTGGGACGAGCTGCCGGAGAACCAGCAGCGCCTCGCGGCCCGGCTCCAGGAGGCGTTCGCCGCGTTCCTCGACCACACCGACGACCAGATCGGCCGGCTCGTCGCCGGCCTCGCGCGCCTCGGACAGCTCGACGACACGATCCTCGTCGTGCTCGCCGACAACGGTGCGTCGCAGGAGGGCGGACCGTTCGGGGTGCTGCACGAGATGAAGTTCTTCAACGGCATCCTCGAGACCCCGAACGAGGCGATCGCCCGCATCGACGACATCGGCGGCCCCCACAGTCACACCAACTACCCGTGGGGGTGGGCGCAGTGCGGCAACTCGCCGTTCAAGTGGTACAAGCAGAACACCCACGAGGGCGGCGTCCACGTCCCGATGATCGTCCACTGGCCGGGCGGCATCGACCCCGCCCAGTCCGGCTCGTTGCGCGATCAGTTCGTCAACGTGGCCGACATCGCGCCGACGATCTACGAGCTGCTCGGAATCACTCCGCCCGAGGTCTACCGCGGCGTCGAGCAACTCGCGGTCACCGGGCACTCGTTCGCCGCGGCGCTCGCCGATCCGGCGGTCCCGGCGACCAACACGCTCCAGTACTTCGAGATGGGCGGCAGCCGGGCAGTGGTGGCGGGGGAGTGGAAAGCGGTCTGCAAGCACACCGCCGGTGCCGATTACGACCGGGAGCCGTGGGAGCTGTACCACCTCGCGGAGGATCGCTCGGAGTGCAACGATCTGGCCGAGGCCGAACCGGGCAAGCTCGCCGAGCTGATCGAGCACTGGTGGGCGGAGGCCGAGCGTCACGGCGTGCTGCCGCTCGACGACCGCATGTTCGAGCTGTTCGGCGCACGGTTCCGCCCGAACTCGCCGCACCCGCCCGATCGTCGGTACGTGTACCGCCCGCCGATGTCGCCGATGCCCGGCCAGGCGTCGGCGGCGATCGGTGGTCGCAGCTTCGACCTGGCCGCTCGCGTCACCCGCGCCGCCGATGAGGGCGGGGTGCTGTACGCGACCGGTACCGAGAACTCCGGGATCTCGGTGTTCGTCGCCGACGACCGCCTCGTCGTCGACTACAACGCCTTCGACGACCACACGATCGTCGAGTCCGACGTGGCGCTGCCCGCCGGTACGACCGATGTCCTCGTTCGCTTCCGCCGGAAAGACGGGATGGCCGGGGCGATCGAACTGGTCGTCGACGGCGAGGTGGCCGGGCGCGCCGAGGTGCCGCTCTACATGCGCATGATCTCCTCGGTCGGCGCGAGCGTCGGCTACGACCACGGGTCGGCGGTGTCGCAGCGCTACGCCGGGGCCAACCCGTTCACCGGCACCCTGCACGAGGTCGTCATCCAACTCCTCTCGCCGGCCGACCTCGCCGCGCGGGAAGCAGAAGCCCGCGCCGAGATGGGCAGGCAGTAGCCATGCTGACGATCACCCTGCTCGGGACCGGCAGCCCGATGCCCGAACCGCACCGCGCCGGGCCGGCGACGCTGATCCAGGGCGGCGGCGAGTCGTACCTCGTCGACGCCGGTCGGGCGGTCGTGATGCGGCTCGCCGCGGTGCCGGTTCCGCCGTCGCAGCTCACCGCCGTGCTGTTGACCCATCTGCACAGCGACCACATCACCGATCTCAACGACGTCATCACCAGCCACTGGATCACGACGTTCGAGCCGACCCCGTTGCGCATCGTCGGTCCGGTCGGCACCCGGGAGGTCGTCGGCCACATCCTGGCGTCCCTCGGCCCGGACATCGGCTACCGCATCGCCCACCACGGCGACCTCGACAGCGGACCGATCGTCGACGTCGTCGAGATCGCCGACGGACCGCTCGGGCTCGGCGGCGCGGTGTCGATCTCGGCTGCCCCGACCGATCACCGTCCGGTCGAACCGACGGTCGGCTACCGGTTCGACCACGCCGGTGCGTCGGTGGTCACCGCCGGCGACACCGTGCCGTGCGCCGGGCTCGACCGGCTCTGCGCCGGCGCCGACGCACTGGTCCACACGGCGATCCGCAAGGACATCATCTCGGGCATCCCGATCCAGCGCTTGCAGGACACCCTCGACTACCACTCCTCGCCCGAGGAGGCGGCGCAGACCGCGGCCCGCGCCGGCGTCGGGACGCTCGTGCTCACCCACTACGTCCCGGCGATCCCGCCCGGCGGTGACGGAGCCGACTGGCGCGAGCGGGCCGCGGCCTGGTTCGCCGGGCGGATCGAGCTCGGCGATGATCTTCACCGCGTCGAGGTGCCCGCCCGACGTTGACCCGACGATGACCCGACCGATGATCACCCGATGATCGCCCGACGACCTGAAAGCAACAACACCGAATGCAGACGCTCCGCACGCCCGACGACCGCTTCGCCGACCTGCCCGGCTATCCGTTCGCCCCGCACTACGTCGACGTGCCCGACGGCGACGGGGGCACGCTGCGCGTGCACTACCTCGACGAGGGTCCGGCCGGCGCGCCGCCGGTCCTGTTGATACACGGCGAGCCGACGTGGAGCTACCTCTACCGGCACATGATCCCTCCGCTCGCCGCCGCCGGCCATCGCGTGATCGCTCCCGACCTCGTCGGGTTCGGTCGCAGCGACAAGCCGACCGAGCGGTCCGACTACACCTACGCCCGCCACGTCGAGTGGATGCGCGGCCTGTTGTTCGACCATCTCGACCTGCGCGACCTCACGCTGTTCGCCCAGGACTGGGGCGGGCTGATCGGGCTGCGGCTGGTCGCTCTCGCCCCGGAGCGGTTCGCCCGCGTGGCGATCGGCAACACCGGGCTCCCCACCGGGCACGGCCCGGCCAGCGACGCGTTCCTCGCCTGGCAGAAGTTCTCCCAGGAGACGCCGGTGCTCGACGTCGGCCGGCTGATCGACGCCGCGACGACGATCGACCTACCCGACGGCGTCCGGGAGGCGTACGACGCGCCGTTCCCCGACGACTCCTACCAGGCGGGGGCGCGGATCTTCCCGACGCTCGTGCCGACCTCCCCCGACGACCCGGCCAGCGCCGACAACGTGGCCGCGTGGCAGGTGCTCGAACGATTCGACCGGCCCTTCCTGCTGTGCTTCAGCGACCGCGATCCGGTGACCAGGGGCGGCGACGCCCCGTTCCGGGCGAAGGTGCCCGGCGCCCAGGGCCAACCGCATACGACGGTCGACGGCGCGGGACACTTCCTGCAGGAGGATCGCGGCGCGGAGTTGGCCGAGCTGCTGATCGGATTCGCCGGATCGTGACCGAGATCGTCCGCACCAGGGACATCGACGCGCCGGCCGGCCGCGTGTGGGCGGTGCTCGCCGACTTCGCGTCGATCGCCGCGTGGGCGCCGAACGTCGACCACTCCTGCACGATGAAGGTACAGACCATCGGCCTGGGGGCGGTCCGCCGGGTCCAGACCGGCCGACTCACGCTGCTCGAGACGGTGACGACGTGGGAGCCGGGCAGGGTCCTCGCCTACCGGATCACCGGCCTGCCGCCGGTCGGCGACGTGTCGAACGAGTGGCGCCTCGCCCCGGCCGGGACGTCGACCCGGGTGCGCCTGACGACGCGGGTCGAGGCCGGCCGCCGACCGCCGCAGCGGCTGCTCGCACGCGTCGTCGGCGCCCGTCTGGTGAAGGCCTCCGAACAGCTGCTCGACGGCCTCGCCGCGCAGGTCGCCGCGAACGTCGCCGGGCACGAGGTCGCGCCCGCGGCCGGCGACCCCGCGCCGGCGGCGGCCCCGCCCACCGCCCGAGCTCCCGCCCCCGTCCCGCCCCCCGAGGAAGCCGAGCACCCGACATGACCGACCGCCCCGACATCGTGATCGTGATGACCGACCAGGAGCGGGCCGCACCCCCGTACGAGCCCGACGAGCTCGTCGACTGGCGCGTCCGGACCCTTCCCGGCCGCCGTTGGTTCGACGAGCACGGCGTGTCCTTCCGGCGGCACTACACCGGCTCGCTGGCGTGCGTGCCGAGCCGGCCGACGATCTTCACCGGGCAGTTCCCCGACGTCCACGGGGTCACCCAGACCGACGGGCTCGGCAAGATGGCCGACGACTCGCGGCTGCGGTGGCTGCGCCCCGGCGAGGTGCCGACCCTCGGCAACTGGTTCCGGGCCGGCGGGTACGACACGCACTACGACGGCAAGTGGCACATCTCCCATGCCGATCTGATCGATGGCGAGAGCGGCGCCCCACTGGCGACCAACGACGACGACGGCGTTGTCGATCCGGTTGCGGTCCGGGCGTATCTCGACGCCGATCCACTCGCCCCGTTCGGGTTCTCCGGGTGGGTCGGCCCCGAGCCCCACGGCGCTGCGCTGGCCAACAGCGGGACGCGTCGCGACTCGCTGATCGCCGATCGCGTGGTCGCCTGGCTGGAGGACCGTCACGCCCGCCGCCTGGCCGGCGACGAAGCGGCCTTGCGCCCGTTCCTCCTCGTCGCCAGCTTCGTCAACCCGCACGACATCGTGTTGTTCCCGGCCTGGGTCCGCCGTGGCAACCCGCTTGCCCCGTCGGCCCTGCTCGACCCGCCGGCCGTGCCGCCGTCCCCGACCGACGGCGAGGACCTCGCGTCGAAGCCGGCGGCCCAGATCGCCTATCGCGCCGCCTACCCCAGCGGGTACGGCCCGGCGCGCCTCGTTGCCGGCATCTACGCCAAGAATGCCCAGCTCTACCGCGACCTGTACTACCGCCTGCACGCGGAGGTCGACGGCCCGATCGACCGGGTACGCCGTGCCGTGACCTCGGCCGGCACCGACGCGGTGCTCGTTCGCACGTCCGACCACGGCGAGCTGCTCGGCGCCCACGGCGGGCTCCACCAGAAGTGGTTCAACCTGTACGACGAGGCGACCCGCGTCCCGTTCACCATCGTTCGCGTCGGGAACGGCTCGACGACGTCGGGGGTCGTCGAGGAGGCGCCGACGTCACACGTCGACATCGTTCCGACGCTGCTCGCCGCGGCATCGATCGACCAGAACGCGACCGCGGATGTCCTGCGCGCCGACTTCTCCGAGGTGCATCCGCTGCCGGGCCGCAACCTGATGCCGATCGTCGACGGCACCGCGGAGCCGGACCGTGAACGTCGCGTCTACCTGACCACGCGCGACAACATGCTCGAAGGGGATACGTCGATCCCGGGGCTGATCCGCCGGCTCGGTCGGACGACCCCGCCGCCGGCGCCGCTGCAGATCCGCGTACCGGCGCACGTCGGTGCCAACTTCGAAGGCCTGGTCTCCGTCGTCGACGAAGCGGACGCGACGGGCGGCGGCGGTCACCTGTGGAAGGTCGTGCGGACGTTCGACGATCCGGCGACCTGGACCGAGCCGCACCTCCGCCACCTCGCGGCCAACGGCCCCGGTGGCGACCAGTACCGCACCGAGCCGCTGCCGGACCAGTGGGAGTTGTACGACCTGAGCGTCGATGCGATCGAATCGGTCAACCGGGCCGGCGACCGTACGGCGGCGTCGGTGTTCTCGCTGCTCCGAGAGCGCCTCGCCGACGAGCGAGAGGTGCTCGTCCCCGACCGCAAGACGCCATGGCCGTACGCCTCGATGCGCCGGGCCGGCGGGCCGGCGGCGCGCACACCGCCACCGCCCGCGCGGGTGCTGCGCAAGGCGCTCCGGCGGTTGGGGCTGCATCCCGACGATCCCGACGCTGTCGCACTCGATCTCGCGGGGCGACGGGCGCTGATCGTGGCGACCAACACGGCGGTGCTCGATGTCGGCAAGCCGACCGGGGTGTTCGCCAGTGAGATGACCGTGCCCTACTACGCCTTCCTCGACGCGGGGATGCGGGTCGACGTGGCGAGCCCGGCCGGTGGCACGATCCCGGTCGACCCGCAGTCGCTCAAGCCGGTGATCCGGTCGGCGGGCGACGACCGCTTCCTGGCCGACGACACCTTCCGCGAGCAGGTCGCGCACTCGCGGGCGATCGGGGAGCTCGACATGTCCGACTACGACATCGTGTTCCTCGCCGGGGGCTGGGGCGCGGCGTTCGACTTCGGTTTCTCCGACGCGCTGGCGGGCAAGATCACCGAGGCCAACGACCTCGGCACGGTGATCGGGGGCGTCTGTCACGGGCCGCTCGGCCTGCTCAACGCCGCCGGTCCGGACGGCCGGCCGCTCGTCGAGGGTCGGCGCATCTCCGCCGTCACCGACAAACAGGTGCGCGAGCTGGGGATCGAGTCGACGCCACACCACCCCGAACGGGAGCTGCGGGCGAAGGGCGCCCGCTTCGAGAGCGCGACGCGATTCCGCGATCCGTTCGCCAACCACTGGGTCGTCGACGGCAACCTCGTCACCGGCCAGAACCAGAACGCCGGCCCGATGGTCGCCCGCGAGATGATGCAGCTCGTCCTCGCCGGCGCGACACACCCGACCGCGGCCCGACCGACGTCCACCAGCAGCGAACGAGGAGCGAACGAGCAGTGAGCGAGGCGCGAGCCACGACCGTGAACGAGCGCGAACGAGCGCGAGCGAACGAGGGGAATGGACGATGACCGATGACCGATGACCACCCGATCGACACGGCCGCTCCGCGGTACGGGCGCGTCGACCGCGACTACGGGATGCGGCTCGCCACGACGCCGGGCGACGAGGACGGCCCGGTGTGGATGGTCAACCTGATGAAGTACCGCGAGACCGCCGACTACGCCGACGGGCGGCAGCACGCGATCAGCGGCCGCGAGGCCGACGACCTCTACACCCCGCTCGAATCGCTGGCCGCCGTCGGCGCCGAGATCGTGTTCGTCGGCGACGTCGACCAGCAGTTGCTCGGCGACGCACCGGTCTGGGATCGCGTCGCGGTCGTCAAGTACCCGACCGGACGGAGCTTCGTCGAGATGCAGTCCCGTCCCGACTTCCAGGCCAAGCACGTCCACAAGGACGCCGGGATGGCGGAGACCTTCGTCATCGGCTGCCGGCCGATGGCATCGGCGACAGCACTCGATGCCGCAGATCCGCCGGACTGGGCCGACGTGCCGTTCCCGCCGACCGCGGACGACGGCCCGGTGATGGTCGTACACGTGATCAAGTACGAGGACGCGGCGGCGGCGAGCATCTCTCCCGACGACATGGACGCGTACTCGAACGCTGCCGCGAAGGTCGCGGTTCCGCACGGCGTGCGCATCGCCGGGTGGTTCGCGGCCGATGGCACGATCGTCGGCGACGGCCGCACCTGGGATCAGGTGCGGTTCAACGCGTTCCCGAGCAAGCGGGCCTTCATGACGGTCGTCATGGATCCCGATCGGCTGGACGCGCAGCGACGGCATCGCGAGGCGGCGATCGCCGACACGTACACGATGATCGTGCGGCCGGTTGTCGACCGGATCAGCGAGTCGATCCGGACCTGAACGTGGCCGGCGCTCCGACCGACCGCGGGCGGTCCTACCGGCGATGCTGACGACCACGATCGGTGCGTTCCCCAAGCCGGTGTACGTACCGATCTCGGACTGGTTCACCGGCTCGACGGGTGAGTTCACCTCGGCCTACGTCGGCGAGTTGCGGCGGGCGGGCGACGGGGCCACCGCCCTGCTCGACCGGGCGACCGTCGAGGTCGTCCGCACGCAGGTCGCGGCCGGCATCGACATCCCGACCGATGGCGAGGTCCGGCGCGAGAACTACATCCACTACCAGTGCCGGCACCTCGGCGGCATCGACTTCGACGCGCTGACTCCGGTGAGGATGCGCGGTACGACCGATGCGTTGCTGCCGACGGTCACCGGGCCGATCCGTGCAGCCGGGTCGCCGCTGGTGCGGGACTACGAGGTCGCCAGCGCGGCGACCGACCGCCAGGTCAAGATGACCTTGCCAGGGCCGATGACGATCATCGACAGCACCGCCGACCGTTGGTACCGGGACGCCCCGGCATTGGCGGCCGACCTCGCCACCGCGCTCAACGCGCAGGTCCGCGACCTGGTCGCCGCCGGATGCGGATGGATCCAGATCGACGAGCCGGTAATGGCGCGGCAGCCGGTTGCCGCGCTCGACTGGGGCATCGAGCAACTGGGCCGGTGCTTCGCAGGCGTCCCCGCCGGGGTCCGGCGCGTGGTCCACGTCTGCTGCGGGTACCCCGACCGGCTCGATCAGCCCGAGTACGCCAAGGCACCGCACACGGCGTACCTCGATCTCGCCGAGGCGCTCGACGACGCGCCGGTCGACGCGGTGTCGATCGAAGATGCCCATCGGCACAACGACCTCGAGGCGCTGCTGCCGCGCTTCGCCTCGACGACCGTGATCCTCGGCGCGGTCGAGATCGCGTCGAGCCGCATCGAAACGGTGGAGGAGATCCGCTCCCGATTGTCGACAGCCGCCGAACGTGCGCCGGCTGGGCTGATCGCCGCCCCCGACTGTGGTCTCGGCTACCTCGGCACCGGGCTGGCGCTCGCCAAGCTGCGCCATCTCGCCGAAGCGGCCCACTCGCTCGGCGACTGAGCGTGCCCGGCGACATCGCGCCGGCCCGGGCCGGATCGCTTCGGTCCGACGGTGCCCGCACGACGCGGTCAGGGTGCCCGGTCGGCGAGCCAGGCGAGCAGCGCGGTCAGCGACGCGCCGGTCCGCTGCGCAGGCCACGTCACCCAGTAGCTGCGCGCCGACGCCACCTCGGGTCCGACCGCGGTGAGCACGCCGCTGTCGAGCAGGTCGTCGACCAGGCCGTACCACCCGAGCGCGACGCCGCGCCCGGCGACCGCCTGCTGCAGCACGGTCGGGTAGTTGTTGAACACGACGCGGGCGCTGCCGGGCGGTACGTCGAGGCCGAACGCGCCGAACCACTCGACCCACGACATCCACGGCCGGTCGGCGGCGTCCATGTGCAGGAGTGGTGCGGCGCGCACATCGGCCGGCGTGCTGGCGGGGGTGAGGTGCCACTGCTCCGCCGCGGCCGGCGTCGCCACCGGGACGACCCGCTCACCGAACAGCTTGCGCGCTCCCATGCCCGGCCACGAGCCGTCGCCGACGCGCACCGCGACGTCGAACGAGCCGCCCGCCAGCTCGCCCTCACGGTCGTAGAGCCAGAGCCGGAGTTCGCGATCGGGAAGTGCCTCCTGGAGCGAGTCGAGATGGGGGACGATGAGCTGCGCGGAGAAGCCCGGCGGCGTCGCCAGGACGAAGATGTCGGCCGCGTCGGCGATCTCGTCGAGGGTGTGCTCGATCGTGGCGAATCCGAGGTCGACCGTGTCGAGGAGGCGCTGCCCGGTGTCGGTCAGCTCGCTGCGGTTGGACATCCGGCGGAACAGCGCGACGCCGACGGCGCGTTCGAGCGAGCGGATCTGGCGCGTCACCGCCGGCTGTGACATCCCGAGCTCGACCCCGGCGGCGGTGAAACTCCCGAGGCGGCCCGCAGCCTCGAACACGGCGAGTCGCTGGAGCCTGTCGACCCTGCGCAGCAGCGGTCTCACGCCGCACATCCCATCGGTTGCACCATGACGTCAGGTTATGCCACCGGTGCGTTATCGACGATGTTCACGGGTGCCGGAATCATGCAGGATGGAGCGCGTGAACGTGCTGACTGCCGAACCCCTGCGCACCGGAGCCGTCTCGGCGCTGCGCGTCACCGCCGCTGGCCGGCGCGTCGTGCTCGACATCGACGGCGTGGAGCTGGCACTCCACCCGCTGTGGCTGCGCGAGCGGTCCGGCGCCGCCGGTACGGTCGATCCGAACACCCGCCAGCGCCTCGTCGAGCCAGGCGACGTGCCGCTCGACCTGACCGTGCTCGACGCACGCGTCGATGGGGCCGACCTCGTCGTCGCGTTCTCCGACGGGTATCGCTGCACGCTGCCGGTCGATGGCCTGGCGGTCGACCTCGGTGTGGTGCCCGATCCCGAGGACCCGCCTGAGCCGGTCGCCTGGCGCGGGGCCGTCGAGCGGTTCCCGACGATCGACTGGGGCGACATCGGCGCGGTCGACGCGGTCCTCGACGTGCTCGGCGGGTTCTTCCGCTACGGGTTCATGCTCGTGCGGGGCACCGACACCGAACCCGGCTCGCTGGTCGACATCGCATCGGCCTTCGGGCGGATCAACCCGACCAACTTCGGCGTCCTGTTCGACGTGGTCAGCGTTCCCGAGCCGGTCGACCTGGCCTACACGCCGGTCGGGCTCAGCGCGCACACCGACCAGCCGTACCGGGGTCCCAGCCCGTGCATCCAGTTCCTCCACGCCCTGGCCAACGAAGCGCCGGGCGGCGACTCCACGATCGTCGACGGTCTGGCCGCAGTCGAGGCGCTGCGGGCGTCCGATCCCGAGGCGTTCGAGGTGCTGTCGACGACCGACGTGCAGTTCCGTTACGACATCGGCACCGACGTGGTCGTCGGGCGGTCCCCGATGATCGAGCTCGACCGCCGCGGCGGGTTGCGCCGGCTCCGGTTCTCACCGCGCCTCGACTTCGCGCCGGCGATCGACCCCGACACGCTCGACGTCTACTACCGCGGCCGGCGGTGGTTGGCCGCACACCTGAACGACCCGGCCAACCTGATCGCCTTCCGGCTCGAGGCCGGCGACGCGCTCGTCGTCGACAACGCCCGCGTCCTCCACGGCCGGACCCCGTTCGACCCGACGATCGGCAACCGCCACCTGCAAGGGTGCTACATCGACCACGACGGCCCCGACACGATGTGGCGCCTGGCGCTGCGTCGGCGGATGCTCGCAGGTGGGTCGCGATGACCGAGTTCGCCGGTGCCGCGGGTCCGGTGGTGTCGTTCACCGCGATGGAGGACGGCACCGAGGCCGACTACCGGCTCCTCGACCGGTTCGAGCGCGAGCACGCAGCGGGCCTCGGTGATCGCCTGCTCGGCACGCTGGTCCGGCTGACCGACTCGCTCGGCGGGTATCGCGTCACGCGGCTCGAGCACTCGCTGCAGACCGCGACGCGCGCGAGGCGCGACGGGGCCGATGTCGACTGGGTGGTCGCCGCCCTGCTCCACGACATCGGCGACGAGCTGGCGCCGTACAACCACGCCGAGCTCGCCGCGTCGGTGCTCCGGCCGTACGTGCGCGAGGAGATCACGTGGGTGATCGAGCAGCACGGTGTGTTCCAGAGCTGGTATTTCGCCCACCACCTCGGCGGCGATCGCAACGGGAGGGATCGGTTCGTCGGCCATCGGTGGTACGACCTGTGCCGCGACTTCTGCGCCCGCTGGGATCAGCCGTCGTTCGACCCCGACTTCCCGACCGACGACCTCGACTCGTTCGCCGACGACGTCCGGGCGGTGTTCGCCCGGCCGGCCTGGGACCCCGCGGTGCTCGCAGCCGGGCCGCCGGCGCTGGTCGCGTGAGCGGCGAGCGGGCCGACGCGGCGACGGGGCCGGTCGCGTGAACGTCGATCCGGACCCGATCGGGCGGGTCGGCTTCGTCGGTCTCGGCAACGTCGGCGCAAAGTTGGCCGGCTCACTGTTGCGCAACGGGGTCGACCTCGCCGTCCGCGATCTGGACGCCGCGGCCACGCAGCCGTTCGCCGACGCCGGGGCGGCGGTTGCGGACTCACCGCGCCAGCTCGCCGAGCGGGCCGACATCGTGATCACGTGCCTGCCGTCGCCCGCCGCATCGGCGGCGGTGATGGAGGCTCCCGACGGGCTGCTCGCGGGCTGGCGTCCGGGGACGATCTGGTTGGAGATGTCGACGACCGATGACGCCGAGGTGCGCCGACTCGCCGCGCTGGTCGAGGCCCGGGGCGGCGCAGCGGTCGACTGCCCGGTGTCGGGCGGGTGCCACCGGGCGGCGACCGGCAACATCTCGATCTTCGCCGGCTGCGAGCGCGAGACGTTCGAGCGGGTGTTGCCGGTGCTGACCTCGCTCGGGCGCGACGTGCTGCACACCGGACCGCTCGGGAGCGCGTCGGTGCTGAAGGTGATGACGAACTACCTGGCGACCGCCAACCTGTTGGCGGTCACCGAGGCGCTGACGACGATGGCCGCCGCAGGTCTCGATCTCGCGACGACCTACGAGGCGATCCGCATCTCGAGCGGGAACTCCTTCGTCCACGAGACCGAGAGCCAGGTGATCCTCAACGGTTCGCGCGACATCAGCTTCACGATGGACCTGGTCCTCAAGGACATCGGGCTGTTCCAGGCGATCGCCGACCGGTTCGGGGTGCCGCTCGAGCTCAACCCGCTGATGATCGACATCTTCCGCGACGCCGCCGACCGGTACGGCGAGCGGGAGTGGTCCGACAACGTCATCCGCCGGCTGGAGGACGCGACCGGGTTGTCGGTCACCGCCCCGGGCTTTCCCGCCGAGCTGGTCGACACCGAACCCGAGGTGCGCGGCGCGGAGGTCCGACCTCAGCGCTGACGTCGGCGCTCACGTCGGCGGCGGTCGCTGGGTCTCACCGGTGGGCACGCAGGACGTGTTGCGGTGAGCTTCGGCGCGGCCGCGCGCCGCCGGGTCGCACTGGTGGAGGAACGGCGAGGGTGCGAGGGCTGCTGGTGCCCTGACCGCAGACGTTCGCGATGTTCCGCCGGCCGGCTCCGCCGCTCGCGGCGTTGCAGCTCCTCACCGTGGGGCAGGGCGACGCAGTCGTCGCCACGCCGTGCGAGCGACGCACCCGACTCGGCGTCGACACCTCGAACGTTCACGGTCACGGCACTAGGGGAGGGGCATCTGGTCGCCGAAGTTGATGCCGAGGTCGCGAGCGGTCAGGATCGTGTCGCAATCGGGTGGGACCGTCTTCATCCGCTGCGTGGCGCCGACCAGCGGCACGTAGGTGACGTTCGGCGGGTCGAGCGCCACCATCACGCCGTTGTGCCCGGTCTCGAGGGCGCGCACGGCGGCGGCACCGAACCGCAGCCCGAGCAGCCGGTCGAGCGACGTCGGCGGGCCACCCCTCAGCAGGTGGCCGAGCACGACGCACCGCTGCTCCTTGCCGGTCAACTCGTGCAGCTGGGCACCGACCTTCTCGCCGATGCCGCCGAGCTTGACCGCCTGGCCGAGTGTCCGGCCGAGCGTCGAGACCTCGCCGCCGGCCGGCACGGCACCCTCGGCGACGACGACGATCGAGAACTTGGCCCCCCGCTCTTCGCGCTGCTTGATCGTCGCGGCCACCGGCTCGAGGTCGAACGGGATCTCCGGGATCAGGATCGCGTGGGCGCCCGCCGCCATCCCGGCGTGGAGGGCGATCCAACCGGCGTAGCGCCCCATCACCTCGACGACGATGATCCGCCCGTGGGAGGTCGCGGTGACGAACAACCGGTCGATGCACTCGGTGGCAAAGTCGACCGCGGTGTCGAAACCGAACGTCGCCGTGGTCTTGTCGAGGTCGTTGTCGATCGTCTTGGGGACGCCGATCACCCGCAACCCGTGCTGGAACAGGTGGTTGCCGATCGTCAGTGACCCGTCGCCGCCGACGGTCACCAGCGCGTCGATCTCGTGCTCCTTGAACCGGCCGATCAGCTCCTCGGTGCGGTCGACCTCGATCCAGGAGCCGTCCTCCTGCTGGGTCGGGAAGGAGGTCGGGTTGCCCTTGTTGGTCGAGCCGAGGATCGTGCCGCCGAGATGCGAGATCCCCCGCACCGCCTCCCGCGGCAGGTCGACGACGCCGCCGCTCGGGTACTCGTCGGGGAACATCAAGCCGTTGAAGCCGTCACGGATGCCGACCACGTCCCAGCCCCGGTTGCGGGCAGCGAGTGTCACCGAGCGGATGACCGCGTTGAGGCCGGGGGCGTCGCCGCCGCCCGTGCTGATGGCAATTCGCTTGATGTCGATCACGGGGCGCGACAGTACGCCACCGCATCGACCGCGCCGCCAGCGGTCGCGTTTCCGGGCGATGAACGGTGCGGTGCGGCTCGATGAACGGGATCGGTCAGGCCAGGCGTTCCTGATGGCGGTCGAGACGGTCGGCGCCGGGATCGATCCCCGGGAGTTGGGCCTCGAACCGGCCCTCGTGTTCGGCGACCATCTCGCCGACGATCGCCTCGACCTCGGCCCACGATCGAGCCCTGCGACCCTCGACGCCACGGTTGTACGGCTGCTCGAACGTGATCACCTCGTTGCCCCGGGCGCGGAGCTCGGCGATGTTGTGCGGCGCGTCGTCGACGTAGACGTCGGCCTCGGCTTCGGGTTTCGCCCCGAGGAAGCACAGGTCTCGGTACGGGATGCGGTGCTTGTCGAGCCAGTACGCGGTGTCGGCCACCGCCTTCTCGTGGCCCCAGTTGACGTACAGCCGGTGGGTGATCACCCGGATCCACACACCGGCGTCGGACAGCCGCCACAGCGCTTCGACCGCTCCGTCGATCACGTCCATCGTGCGGAACATGTCGTGTTCCATCACGGCGATCCGATGCAGCTCGGAGTACTCACCGGGCGCCAGGCCCCACTCGGCGAAGTCCCACGAGCGCTCGAGGGTGAACGTCTCGGGCGGCACGCCGCGGAGCTCGGCGAGGATGTCGCGAAAGCGGCGGCTGTGGTCGGCGACGACACCGTCGAGATCGACGCCGAGGACGAACGCGTCGTTCATCGCGCACGTCCGGTCCGTTGGCGTCCCATCCGCACAGCCTGTCAGAGTGGGCAGCGATGACAACCCGCCGGCGGCAGCTCAGACTGGGGATCGACCTCGACGGCGTCGTCGCCGACTTCAACGCGGGCTGGATCTCCCGCTACAACCGTGAGTTCGGTTCCGACCTGCTCCCCGAGCACGTCGACGTGTGGGACGCCCCGACCGTGCTGACCCACTTCCCGGACATGCGCGAGTTCTGGCGGTGGGCGCGGACCAGCGGTGACGGGGCGAGCATCTTCCGCATCCTCCAGCCGTACGCCGGCGCGGTCGAAGCGCTCGACCGCCTGGCCCGCCGGCACCGGATCGTCATCGTCACGACCAAGCCGTCGTTCGCGATCCACGACACCTACGAGTGGATCGCCGAACACCGCATCCCGACCCGCGAGGTGCACATCGTCGACGACAAGGCGAGCGTCGACTGCGACGTGTACCTCGAGGACGCGGACCACAACCTCGAGCGCCTGCAGGTCGCGCGTCCCGACGCTCGCGTCTGCCGCTTCGTCCGGCCATGGAACCGCTCCCACGACGGCGTGCTCGACATCTCGACGTGGCCGCAGTTCGAACGGCTTGTTTCGGGGGAGTGAATCCGGTCGAAGTGTTGAGATGCAGGCGCGTCCACCGGGTAGGTTCGCTGTCGAGCACGACTCAACAGGGGAGGAACCACATGAGATCACGCCGACTGCTGGCCGCCGCGTGCGCCCTGGGGCTCGTCGCTGCCGCCTGTGGCAGTGACGACAACGGGGGGGCGGCGGCGACCGACGCGCCCGTTACCACCGATGCCCCGGTGGCAACCGAGGCACCGCCGCCGACCGAGTTGCCGCCGCTGACCGACGCATCATCGGCGACCGACGCACCGCCGTCCGACGTTCCCGACGACTGGCCGGACAAGATCGTCTTCGGCTTCGTGCCGTCGCAGGAGCAAGAGACGCTCCAGGACGACATCCAACCGTTCATCGACGTGCTCCAGGAGGGGCTCGGAATCGAGGTCGACGGTGTCGTCACGACCGACTACACCGGCCTGGTGACGGCGATGGGGCAGGGGACCGCCGACTTCGGCGCGTTCGGGCCGTTCGGCTACGTCCTCGGCCAGGAGAACTTCGGCAACATCGAGGCGGTGATCCAGTCGATCCGCTTCGGCTCGCCGACGTACCACGGCCAGTGGTTCACCAACGACCCGACGATCTGCGCCGAGGGCACCCTGCAGCCGGCGACGGCGCTGGAGAACACCGAGGATGGGGTCACGCAGGTCAGCGCGCTCGATGCGATTGCGCTCCAGGTCGGTGTCGCGTTCGGCGACGACGGCAAGGAGCTGAGCGACACGACCGAGGACGGCACCCCGGTGTCGCCGGGTTCGTCGTGCACCGCCGACCTCTCCGCCGTTGCCGGCAAGCGGGTGGCGTTCGTCTCGGAGAGCTCGACCTCGGGGTACCTGTTCCCGGCACTGGAGCTGATCAACCTCGGCATCGATCCGCAGAGCGACATCACCCCGATCTTCGCCGGCAGCCACGACGCGGCGGTGACCGCCGTGCTCAACGGCGACGCCGACATCGGCGTGTCGTTCGACGACGCCCGACGGAACATCCGCGAAGAGCAACCCGACGTCGGGGAGCAGGTGATCGTGTTCTCGATCACGCGCGAGATCCCCAACGACGTCGTCGCCGTCCGGAGCGACCTCCCCGACACGCTCAAGGCCGCGTTCTACGACGCGGTCGCCGAGTTCCTCTCCACCGAGGAAGGCGAGGCGATCTTCGACGAGATCTACGGCTGGACCGACATCCAGCCGGCGACCGAATCGGACTTCGACATCGTGCGCGAAGCCGCAGCGGAACTCGGGATCACCGAACCGCCGGACTGATCCGGCTTGGCCATCGAGTTCGACGACGTCTCGGTCACGTACCGGGGCGGCGTCCAGGCACTGCGCAACGTCACCCTGACGATCGACGACGGCGAGTTCGTCGTCGTCGTCGGGCTGTCGGGCGCCGGCAAGTCGACATTGCTGCGCACGCTCAACGGCCTCGTCCCCGCGACCTCCGGCTCGATCCGGGTCGACGGGGTCGAGGTCGTCGGCGCGAAGGGCGCCAAACTGCGCAACGTCCGCAAGCAGGTCGGGATGATCTTCCAGACGTTCAACCTGGCGACGCGCACGACGGTGCTGAACAACGTCCTGATGGGCCGGCTGGCGTACGTGCCGACGTGGCGATCGACGCTCGGGCTGTGGCCGGCGGACGATCGGGAGATCGCATTCACCGCGCTCGAGCGCGTCGGGATCGTCGACAAGGCCTATGTCCGGGCCTCGAACCTGTCGGGCGGCCAGCAGCAGCGGGTCGGCATCGCCAGGGCGCTGGCCCAGGAACCGACCGTGATGCTGGCCGACGAACCGGTCGCCGCCCTCGACCCGGTGACCAGCCACCAGGTGATGGGCGATCTCCAGCGGATCAACCGCGAGCTCGGCATCACGACGCTGATCAACCTGCACTTTCTCGACCTCGCCCGCAGCTACGGCAAGCGATTGATCGGGCTGCGCGCCGGCGAACTGGTCTTCGACGGCGACATCGCCGACGTCGACGACGACACGTTCCACGAGATCTACGGCCGTGCGATCACCCCCGACGACCTGCTCGCCGAGCGGGGCGAGGCGGCGGGCGCGTCGTGACCGCCTCGGCCGTCGACGTCGTCGCTGCGGCGCCGGCCAGGCCGACCAAACCCCGATTGCGTGCCCGATCGGTGCTGATCGGGCTGGCGGTGATCGCGTTCACGTTCTACGCCGCACGCCAGTCGGGCTGGGACTGGGGATCGTTCATCTCGGTCTGGACCAATCCGCTGTGGGCGCGCTTCTGGCCGATCGACTGGGACTGGGTGTTCGACCGGCGAAACGTGCTCGACCCGATCCTCGAGACGTTCCAGATCGCCATCGTGGCCACCGTGATCGGTTGCAGCCTGGCGATGCCGATCGGCTTCCTGATGAGCAGGCTCACGACCCCGAACCGGGCGACGTTCGTCGTCGCTCGGTCGGTGATGAACGTGCTGCGGGCGATTCCCGACCTGCTGCTGGCGGTCATCCTCGTCGCGGCTGTCAGCATCGGTGCGTTCGGCGGGACGATCGCGCTGACGATCTTCTCCCTCGCCGTGCTGGTCAAGCTGTTCAGCGAGACGGTCGACGCCGCCGATCCGCGACCGCTCGAAGCGGCGCAGGCCGCCGGCGGCCGGCACATCGCAGCGGTCAGGGCGGGCGTGCTGCCCGAGGTGCTCCCCGCCTACGTCGCCTATTCCGCCTACGTCTTCGAGCTCAACGTCCGGGCGTCGGTCGTGATCGGCCTGGTCGGCGGTGGCGGGATCGGCCGGGTGATCGAGGCGCAGCGACAGTTCTTCCGGTACGACCGGATCTTCGGGGTCCTGCTCATCCTGTTCGCCATCGTCGCCGTCATCGAGCAGATCAGCGATGCGATCCGCAGGCGGGTGCTGTGACGACCGGGACGATCGAGGCGCAGGCCACGCCCGAGACACCGCAGGCGCCCCGCCCGGCCGCGCCGACCGCCGCGCGCTGGTGGCGCGTCGCCGCCGCCGTCGTCGTGGTGATCGGCATGGTGTGGGGAATCAGCGGCCTCGACGTCACATGGGACAAGGTCGTCCAAGCGCCCGGGAACATCTGGACGATCATCAAGCTCTCCGTGCCCCCGGACTTCCGTACCGTGATCGACCGCGGCGCGGTCGGCAAGATCCTCGAGTCGGTGTTCATCGCCTGGACGGGAACCGTGATCGCCGCGGTGATCTCGTTGCCGCTGGCGATCCTCGGGGCGAGCAACGTGTCGCCACGGTGGCTACGGGTCATCATCCGCCAGCTGTTCATCGTCATCCGGGCGTTCCCCGAGTTGATCCTGGCGACGATCTTCCTCGCTGTCGTCGGCCTCGGACCGTGGGCCGGAGCGTTGGCGCTCGGCTTCGCCTCGTCGGGCACGCTCGGCAAGTGGTCGAGCGAGACGATCGAGGAGGTCGATGCCGGGCCGGTCGAGGCGATCGAGTCCAGCGGCGGCCGGTGGTTGTCCGGCGTGCGCTGGGGGCTGCTCCCCGCGGCGTTCCCGACGATCGTCGCGCACTGGCTGTTCCGGTTCGAGATCAACGTCCGGGCCTCGGCGATCTTCGGCCTGGTCGGGGCCGGCGGGATCGGTGGTGAGATCTCGTCCCAGGTGCAGTTCCGCAACTGGCAGAACGTGTCGGCAGTGCTGATCATGGTCGTCGCCATGGTGCTGGTCATCGACGCCGTGTCCGGTGCGGTGCGGCGACGCATCCTCGCCGGCAGCGAGCGCACCGGGGCCGACGCCAACCTCGAGTTCCTCGGCGACCTCGGCGGCGCGATCGTCCGCCACCCCGACTGAGCCGGCCATCGCTGCCGCAGGCGACCGTCGGTCCGTCGTCGCCGTCGAGGGTGGGGCAGGGGAGGAATCGGGCCATGCTGTCGTGATGACCGCGCAACACACCGTGCTCGACGTCGACCGCTCGACGGTGGGGACCACCCGGCTGCTCGACGAGCCCGGCCGCGTCGGTCCCGACACCGGACTGGTCGTGCTGCCGGCGTGATCGCGTCGCGGTTGTCGACGATCCCGCCTCCGGACGGGCGGCGGGTTGCCGTGCGCGTCACCCCCGACGCGCTGCGCCAGATCCGGGCCGGCCACCCGTGGGTCTTCGACGGTTCGATCCGCTCGGTCAGTCACGAGGCGGAGGCGGGCGATCTGGCCGTGATCTTCGACGACCGAAAGTCGTTCGCCGCGATCGGGCTCCACGACCCGACGTCGCCGATCCGGATCAAGATCCTCCACGCCGGCCGCCCGGTCCCGATCGACGCGTCGTGGTGGCGGGCGGCGGTCGCCGGCGCCGTCGAGCGCCGCCGGCGGTTCGTCGACGATCCCGACGCAGCGCAGCTCGGGTACCGGGTCGTCAACGGGGAGAACGACGGGTTGCCCGGCCTGGTCGTCGACCGGTACGCCGGGGTCCTCGTCGTCAAGCTGTATGCGCCGATCTGGTTTCCGCACCTCCCGACCGTCGTGCCGGCGTTGCTCGACGCGACCGGGTGTGGCGGTGTCGTGTTGCGCCTCGCCCGCAACGTGCAGGCCGGCGAGACGTTCGGCCTGGCCGACGGCGACGTGCTCGACGGCGACGTGCCCGACGGTCCGGTCCTGTTCCGCGAGGCGGGTCTGGCGTTCGAGGCCGACGTCCGCCACGGGCAGAAGACCGGCTACTTCCTCGACCAGCGGGCGAACCGGATCCGGGTCGGCGAGCTGGCGGCAGGGCGTGACGTCCTCGACGTGTTCTCGGCAACGGGCGGCTTCACCGTCCATGCCGCGGCCGGCGGCGCGCGCAGCGTCCACAGCATCGATCAGTCGGCACCGACGCTCGCTGCGGTCGAGCGCAACCTGGAGCACAACCGCGACCGGGCTGCGGTGCGCGACTGCCTGACCACGTCCGAGGTCGGTGACGCGTTCGACGCGATGGTGCGCCTCGGCCGGGAGGAGCAGCGATACGACATCGTCGTCGTCGACCCGCCGTCATTCGCCCAGCGGGAGGCGAACGTCGGCACCGCGGTGCGGGCCTACACGCGGCTGACCCACCTCGCGCTGCGGCTGGTGCGCGACGGCGGCGTGCTCGTGCAGGCCTCGTGCTCCAGCCGCATCTCGCCAGACCGGTTCTTCGAGACGGTGCTGGCGGCCGCCGACGGCGGCGGATATGGGCTGCGCGAGATCGCCCGCACCGGCCACGACACCGACCACCCGGTGACGTTCGCCCAGGGCGGGTACCTGAAGGCAGGGTTCTGGAGGGTGCGCCCGCCCCGGAATAGAGTCCGGTGATGCCATCGGTCGAAGCGAACGGGATCACCATCGAGTACGAGACGGTCGGGGAAGGCGAACCGCTCCTGCTGGTCATGGGGCTCGGCGGCCAGCTCACCGACTGGTCGCCCGACTTCGTCGACCTGCTCGCCGAGCAGGGGTGCCAGGTCATCATCTTCGACAACCGCGACCAGGGGCTGAGCACCGAGTTCGACTGGGAGGCGCCGCCGCAGTGGAAGTCGGTCGCCGGGGCGCTCGCCAAGCGTCCGCCCACGGCCGGGTATCACCTCTCCGACATGGCCGCCGACGCCGCTGGGCTGCTCGACGCGCTCGGCATCGAGTCGGCCCACGTCGTCGGCGTGTCGATGGGCGGGATGATCGCGCAGCAGCTGACGATCGACCATCCGGCCCGGGTTCGCTCGCTGACGTCGATCATGTCGAACACCGGCGACGGCAAGCACGGCCGGGCGACGGTCAAGGTGATGCGCAAGATCGCCCGCATGAAGCCACCGACGAGGGAGAACGCCGCGCAGCGCTCGGTCGAGAACTTCCTGCTGTTCTCCGGACCCCACTTCGATCCCGAGGAGCACCTGCTCAGGGCGAAGACCAGCGTCGAGCGCAGCTTCCGTCCCGCCGGACTCGCCCGCCAGACCGCGGCGATCATGGCCAGCCCCGACCGCACAGCGGGCCTCGCTCGCGTGACCGTGCCGACGCTGGTCGTCCACGGGATGGTCGACACGCTGGTCAAGCCGAGCGGCGGGATCGCCACGGCAA
Source organism: Ilumatobacteraceae bacterium (assembly GCA_963825565.1). Classification (GTDB taxonomy): domain Bacteria; phylum Actinomycetota; class Acidimicrobiia; order Acidimicrobiales; family Ilumatobacteraceae; genus JBFGCT01. The sequence continues at coordinate 106,500 of CAWGTW010000006.1, read as the reverse complement.
AGGCGGTGCCCGGTTCACGGCTGGTCATGTACCCCGACATGGGCCACGACCTGCCCCGGCCCCGCTGGGCGGAGATCATCGACGAGATCACCCGCAACGCCCGCCGCGCCGCCTGACGGGGCGCTGCCTCACCCGCGACGCGACCCGGTGCGGGCCGGGTCAGTCCGGGAGCAGGTGCCCGACCGGCGTCGACGAGCGGACGTAGCCGAGCAGCGGGGTCGCCCTGACCATCGCCCGCGCGCCCTGCGGCACCGCGTTGCGTTCGTTGGAGCGCCAGGCGACCACGCGATCGGACGATCCGTCGTCGACGGCGACGAACACGGTGTAGCGGTCGCGCTCGAGCAGCCGGCGCAGGCTGCGGGGGAGCGGCGTCACCTCCGCCGGGCGGCGGGCCCGCAGTACGACCCCGGTCCGCTCGACCGTGTTGAACATGTCCGCCGCACCGGCGAACGCAATCCACAGTCCGACGAGGAGCGGGACGAACGACAGCACGGCAAGTCCGGTGGCGATGTCGGCGATCAGCCAGTCCTGCTCGGGGAACCGTTCGTAGAGCGAGTCGAGCGCGTCGCCGCGGGCGACATCGGCGAACCAGCGCTTGCCGCGGAGTCCGGCGTAGGTGAGCAACAGCCCGCCGGAGAGCGCCACCGCAGGATGGAGCCCGTAGCCGATCCGCCAGGGGTACTTCACCCGCACGAGCCGCGCGGAACCGCGCACCGCGCTCCACGCCCGATAGTGGTCCTCGCGGGCGAGCGGCAACTCGATCGCCGCACCCTCGGCGAGGCACATCGCCGACGCGTAGGCGAGGCGCCGGTCACCCGGCTCCAGCGAGCTCGGCGCCATCGGGCCGAAGCCGGCCTCGACCAGCCGCGAGCGAACCGCCAGCCACCGCTCGGTCGCAGCGAGCCCGGCTTCGGTGTGGGTCAGCTCGCGGCGGGCGAGGTGGGCGCCGATGCGGACGGCGAGCGCGACGATCGCCAGCAGTGCGGCGACGGCGACGAGCCGACGCTCGATCGAGTCGACCACCGCGATCTCGGTATCACCGCCGTTGCGCGACGCGCGCCAGGCGAGGGCGGCGAGGGCGGTGAGGGCGATCGACGGCAGGAGTGCGAGCACGGACCACCGGCGCTGGACGAGCCCCTCGCGGATCGCTGTCGCGCTGACGAGCGACCGGAACCGTCGCCACCAGTCGCCGTGAACGTCGACGGCGAGGTAGCGGGCCGGGATCGCGGTGTCGGTGGTGAACCGGGCCATGACGTGCTGGAGCACGAGCCGCTCGTGGGGGAGGAGGGAATCGCCGTCGTAGGCCGCCGCCGCCGGGCGCACCCGGCCCAGCTCGTCGTCGTCGTCGGGCGGCAGGATGCGCAGCCAGCCGCGCGCCGCGAGGTCGATCATCGTCGCCCGAAAACCCGCCGCCGTCAACGTCGCGTCGTTGGTCAAGATGTTGACGACCGCCGGCGAGTCGGAGCGCAGGGCGCCGGGCTTGGCGGCCGGCTTGGGGCGGACGGGCTGGGTGCGGTACTCGGCGTAGCCCAGCGCAGCGGCGGCTGCGGCGATCAGGAGGATCGTCAGGGCCAGCGATCCGCCCGAGTGCCCGGGGGCGAACAGGTCGAGCCCGGGGATTGCGGCTGTGATGGCGCCCACCGGCCCGGCCGTCATGCTGTCATTGTGCCATCTGGCACGCCGAACCCGTCGCGCATTCGCGTCAAGACTCCGTTCGGGCGTCCCGCATCCAGACCGTTCGCTGGGGGAACGGGATCTCGATGCCGGCGCTGTCGAGCGACGCCTTGAACGCCTCGCGCAGCGCCCGCTGCAGCGCCCACTGCGATCCGGGCGTGGTCTTGACGATCAGACGCATCGTGATGCCGTCGGCGGCCAGCGCCTCGACGCCGAGCACCTCGGGCTCGTCGATGACGATGTCGGACCACCGTGGGGAGGAGCACACGTCGGCTGCGGTCTCGAGCATCACCGCGCGCGCCCGCTCCAGATCGCTGTCGTAGGCGACGTCCACGTCGACGAGCGCGACCGACCAGAGCATCGAACGGTTGCCGACGCGCTGCACCTCGCCGTTCGGCACGTGCCACACCGTGCCGTCGAGCCCGCGCAGCACCGTCGTGCGCAGGGAGACCTTCTCGACGACGCCGACCGCCTCGCCGAGATCGATGATGTCGCCGATCCCGTATTGGTCCTCGACGAGGACGAACAGCCCGTAGAGGCAGTCCTTGACCAGGCTCTGGGCGCCGAACCCGAGCGCGATCCCGGCGATGCCCGCGCCGGCGATCAGCGGGCCGATGTCGACGCCGAGTTGGGCGAGCACCATCATCAGCGCGATCGCCCAGATCAGCACCGCGGTCGTGCTGCCGAGGACGGCGGCGATCGAGTGCGCCCGCGCCTCGCTGCGGCCGCGGTCGTCGCCGACGACCAGGTCGCCAGTGTCGATCCCGAACTCCTGGAGCCGGGTACTGACGCTCGACGTGGCCGGCAATGCCAGCTTGGCGACCAACCGCTCGACCCAGCGTCGGGCGAGCCGGGTCAGGATCCAGGCGACGAACAGGATGACGATCGCCACCAGCGCACCGCCGACGAACCAGTCGACCAGCCCACTCACCGCCTCGTTGCGGCCGGTCACCTCGAACGTGCGACGGCACACCCAGGACGGGTCGCTGCCGCACGCCGCAGTCAGTTGCCCGTCGTCGGGTACCGCGGCGGTCAGGAGGCCTCCCACGCACGGTGAACGTATCGAGCCGAGGTGGCCGTGTCGGGGATGCTGGCGCCCGCTCTTGACGGTATCCAACCGGACTCTTGCCCGAGTCCTGACTCAAGCATGCCCGACCGCGGCCGAAGCGGCTGGTGACGCGCTCGCACCCGGTGAGCGCGAGGAAGCCCGCCCGAATGCCGATGCCGCGTCGCCAAGCTCCGATCCGCCACCGGGCGGGCCGCGCATCGTCGGCCGGGCGCCTGACGGCGGCGGTACTGGCCGGTGCGGTCGCGCTCGGCGCCTCGATCGTTCCCCTCGCCGCCGACCATGCGTCGGCGGCGCGCGTCATCCACGTCGCCCCCGGCGGCGACGACGGCGCATCCGGCGACGCGTCGGCGCCGCTGCGAACCGTCGCCCGCGCGGTGCAACTGGCGGCGGACGGCGACGCCGTCGAGATCGCCACGGGCATCTACCACGAGAGCGTCCAGGTGTACCGCAAGGAGGTGCACCTCCGGGCCGCGCCCGGTGCGCAGGTGACCTTCGATGGAGCGGAGCCGGTCGAGGGGTGGGTCGGCGCCGGCGGCGACTGGTGGGCGGCGTGGACGGTCGAGTTCGCGCGAGCGGGCTACCCGCACGTGACGGCGGCCCGGCCCGAAGCCGGCTGGCCGGAGCAGTTCTTCCTCGACGGTGCCCAGCTCACCGAGGTGACGAGCCGGGCGGGCGTCATCCCCGGGACGTTCTTCCACGACAGGGCGAACGATCGGGTGTGGATCGGCGACGACCCGACCGGCCGATTGGTCGAGGGCTCGTCGCTCCCCTGGGCGATCTACCTCAACCACGCCGACGGGTCGTCGGTGCGCGACGTCGCCGTGCATCGCTACGCGACGCCGGTGTCGAACATGGCCGCGGTGCGGGCGTACGCCGATGATCTGGTCGTCGCCGGCCTCGACGTCTCCGACAACGCCTACATGGGCGTGTCGGCGATCGGCAACCGGATCGAGATCACCGACACGGTCGCCCGCGACAACGGGCACCTCGGCCTCCATGCCCACCTCGCGACCGACGTGACGATCACGTCGTCGACCGTGGCCGGCAACAACCGGGAGCTGTTCGACGCCTGGCACGCCGCCGGTGGCCTCAAGGTCACCGAGACGAGCGGGTTGACGATCACCGACTCGTTGTTCGCCGGGAACGCCGGGCCGGGCATCTGGACCGATCTCGACACCACGGGGGTCACGATCGCCCGCAACCTGGTGCGCGACAACATGCGCTCGGGGATCGAGCTCGAACTCTCCTCCGACATCGTCGTCGTCGACAACGCCGTCATCGACAACGGCGAGAGCGGGGTGTGGGTGCTCGAGAGCCGCAACGCCCAGGTGTGGCACAACGCGCTGTTCGGCAACCTGCGCGATGTCTGGGTCGAAGACGGCCCACGCGCCGATGTCGACGAGGTCGGGTTGTACGCCAACACGCTCGGCGGCGGGGTGGCCGGCACGCCGGCGCTGCTCAACGTCGACGACTGGACAGCGGCCCGATCGGCGGCCGACATGCACGTGTCGGCCGACCGCAACGCGTACTGGTTGCCACCCGGTTCGGCGACGCCGTACCTGTCGCGGTGGGCGAACTGGCCCCAGCCGTTGTCGCTCTCCTCGACCCTCGGAGCACACCGGTCGGCGACCGGGCAGGACGCGTCCGGAGAGCTCAGCCGTGTGGCCTCGAACCCCTACGTCCGCGACGCCGCGGTCGGCGACTACCGGCGGCCGGCGGGCGCAGCTCCTGCCGGCCCACTTCCCGCCGATGTCGCGTCGGCGGCGGGTGTGGCGGCCGGCGCCCGGTTCCCGTCCGGTCCGCTGACCGCGTGGCAGCACGACGCCCCCGGTGACGGCCCACCACCGCCGGTGACCACCGCGCCGCCCGCCACGACGACCACGACGACGACGACCGTGCCGCCGACCACGACGACCACGACGACGACCGTGCCGCCGACCACCTCCACGACGACCACGACCGTGCCGCCGACCACCTCGACCACGACGACGACGACGGTGCCGCCGACGACCTCCACGACGACCACGACCGTGCCGCCGACCACCTCGACGACGACGACGACGGTGCCGCCGACCACCTCGACCACCTCGACCACGACGACCACGACCGTGCCGCCGACCACCTCGACCACCTCGACCACGACGACCACGACCGTGCCGCCGACCACCTCGACCACCTCGACCACGACGACCACGACCGTGCCGCCGACCACCTCGACCACCTCGACCACGACGACCACGACCGTGCCGGCGACCACCTCAACCACCACGACGTCAACCACCACGACCACGACGTCGACCACGACGGTGCCGCCCGCGACGACCGGGTCGACGACGACGACGACGGTGCCGACGACCGGGCCGATGACGTCGGTGGCGCCGGGCGGCGGAGCGGCGCTGCCGACGCTGGCCTCGGGCGGTCGGATCGGGCGCACGGCGGTGCGGGTCCGGGCGATCGCACCGGCTGCGCCACCTGCTGCCCCACCAGCGGCCCCACCGGCTGCGCCGGCATCCCAGACAGGTTCCGGGACGTGGTCGGCGGCGCCGGTGTCCGTCGTCCCCGTCGCCGGATGGCGGGTGCTCGCCGCATTGGTCGAGTCGGTGTCCTGAACCACCCGACCCCGCCCGCCGATCGCCGATCGCCCGCGCCGGTCGTTCGCCGCCCCCCGTCGCCGGCTCCTTCGCCGCGGGTGCGCCAAGGCGTTCCGTTGCGCCGCGTCGTTGTCAAGGCATCGTGAAATCGGACCGATACAGTGCTGTGACGATCGAAGCTCTGACGGTCGAATCGGGACGTGCCCGGCCCCCTGCACGCCCGATCCCGTCCAACGAACTCAGCGGGAGAATCAGCCCCATGTCTGCGACATCGATCCGACTCGGCGTGGTCGGCACCGGCTACGTCGGACTGACCACCGGAGCGTGCTTCGCCCACCTCGGCCACCACGTCGTCTGCGGCGACATCGACGAGCGCAAGGTCGCGCTGCTCAACGCCGGGCACCTCCCGATCGTCGAGGACGGGCTCGAGCAGATCGTGACCGACGCCCGCGCCCTCGGACGCCTGGAGTTCGTGCTCGGCGCACCGGCAGCGGCCGCCGACGCCGACGTCGTCTTCCTGTGCGTGCCGACTCCGCAGGGCGCCGACGGCAGCGCCGACCTGAGCTACATCGAGACCGCCGCCGAGCAGATCGCCCCGGTCCTGCGGCCGGGGACGGTGGTGGTCAACAAGTCGACCGTGCCCGTCGGCTCGACGCTCGCCGTCGAGCGCGTCCTGCGCCGCACCGACGTGTCGGTGGTCTCCAACCCGGAGTTCCTGCGCGAGGGCACCGCCGTCGCCGACTTCCTGCTGCCGGATCGTGTCGTGATCGGCAGCTCCGACCGTGGCGCGGCCGAGCGCGTCGCCGAGCTCTACGAGGGGCTCGACGCGCCGGTGATCATCACCGACCCGGCGTCGGCCGAGACGATCAAGTACGCCGCCAACGGATTCCTGGCGATGAAGATCTCCTTCGTCAACGCGGTCGCCGCAATGTGCGAGGCGGTCGGAGCCGACGTCGCTGCCGTCGTCGACGGCATCGGCTCCGACCGTCGCATCGGCCCGGAGTTCCTCAGGCCAGGACCCGGCTGGGGCGGGAGCTGCTTCCCGAAGGACTCGCGGGCGCTGGTCAAGATCGCCGAGTCGAACGGCTACGACTTCTCGCTGATGCGCGGGGTCATCTCGGTCAACGACGAGCAGCGGGCGCGGATGGTCGCCAAGATCGAGCACGCGGTCGAGCGGCCCGACGGTGACCTCACCGGCATCACGGTCGGCGCGCTCGGCCTGACGTTCAAGGCCGGCACCGACGACCTGCGCGAGTCGCCAGCGATCGCCATCCTCGACCTGCTTCGTGCGGCCGGCGCCAGGGTCAGGGCGTTCGATCCGACGACGACGGGCGAACTGTCGCCCCATCGGGCGTCGACGCTCGAGGGCCTCGAGCTGTTGTCGCACCCGGTCGAAGTCGCCGACGGTGCCGACGTGATCGTCGTGCTCACCGAGTGGCCGGACTTCGCCAAGCTCGATCTCGAGGTCGTCGCCGAACGGGCCGGGGAGGGGACGATCATCGTCGACACCCGCAACCTGCTCGACCCGATGCTCGTGCGCGACGCAGGCCTCGGGTACGAGGGCGTCGGCCGTCGCTGACCCGGTACCGCCGGCGCGGCGCCCGCCGCAACCGCTGCGGATGACGTTCCCCGGGGTCCACTCCCCGGCCGCTTGCGTCGTGGTGCAGTAGCAGGGCCGGCTCACCAACTCGACGCGAACGGGGAGAGGTGGCGATTAGGCGCGGGGGCCGGTGTGCTGCTCGACCGCGTCGATGGCGGCATCGTCCGCGGCGCGGCCGCGGCCCGCCGCGGTCGGCGCCCCGGCGACCGGCGGTGGGGTCCTGCGAACGGCGCGATCGAGGATGACCACCCAGGCCATCACGAGGAACCACCAGATCGCCGAGACGTTGACACCGGCACCCAATCCCTCGGTCGTGATGCTGTTGAACAGGCTGGCGGTCACGATGCCGATCAGCACGAGTCGGTCGGAGCGGATCGTGCCCGTCGCTCCGGCGATATCGACCCGGCGGTCGTACGGTCGGAGCCGGCGGATCGCGGTGACGGTCATGCCGAGCACCAGGAGCCACCAGCACAACCCGACCAGGCCGGCGTCGATCATCACGTTGATCAGCGCGTTGTGCGCGCCGCCGAGCCCGGTCTGGTCGAAGAACACCCCCTTGGCCGACGTGAAGCCGAGACCGTGGAGCGGGTGGGAGAGGAACGAGTCCCATGCGAGGGTCCAGATCTCGGTCCGCCGGTTGAACGTGCCGATCTGGTCGGCCGACTCGCCGCGGGTGACGAAGTTGAGCACCGGCCCTCCGAAGGCCAGCACCGTTGCCGCACCGGCGATCAGCGTGGCGAGGACGAGTTGGGGCTTCATCCGCTGACCGGACCACAGCCAGGCCATCAGCGCGACGGCGACCGCTGCGCCGCCGATCGAGCCGCGAGTCCTGGTGGCGAGCAGGGCGACGAAGTGCACCGCGAACAGCACGGCATACGCGCTGCGCGGCCAGGCGAGCCGCTGCCGACCGGCCGACAGCCAGAGCCCGAACAGCACCGGCACCGAGATCGCCAGCATCGACCCGGCGCTGACGCTGTGCACGTAGAGCCACGTGAACCGCCCGATCTGGGCGAGCGTGGTCGGAGCCACGTAGACCAGCCCGGCACCGATCGACAGCGTGATCAGGACGATCCAGCCGTGCAGGAGCCGCTCGATCGTGGCCAGGGTGCCGTCGGCGGCCACGACGTGGACGACCCCGGCGATGATGACGAGCTGCACGGCCCGGGCGAGCCCGAGCAGCGGGAACGCGGAGTACAGCGCGCTCGACGCGGTCGTCAGCACGTACCCCCACATCACGATCATCAGCGGCGTCAGGCGCGGCTTCGCCGGTGCCAGCCGCCACACCATCCACACCGCCACCAGCCCGTACACCCCGAGCTCGAGGGCGATCATCGGATCGATCGAGCCGGCGAGCGCGTCGTCGATGCTGCGGCGCCGGAACTTGTACTCGGTGGCGACGATCAGGACGAGCGGGAGCACCCAGAGCACGCGGGCGCCGGGAGCGGCGCGAGGCCGGCGGCGATCGGCGGCTTCCGGGAGTCCGCGCACGACCGTGGGGCGCGGCCGGCGAATGGCCGCGGTGTCCCGCTGGGTCGTCCGGATCGGCTCCCACTGCAGTGTCGGCACCGGCGCCGTGGCGAGGTCGAACTCGAAGATCCCGGGCGGGTCCGGCCGGCCCTCGACGCGCTCGCCGGCGCTCGGAGGCGGCAGCGCAGCGTCCGGCGCCGGCAGGGTGCGCACGGCGCGCACGAGCAGCGCTGCGCCGACGAAGGTGCCCAGCGCGAGGCCCGCTGGGACGGCGTCGACCCAGCCGAGCACGGCGCACAGACACGCGCCGCCGACGCCGACCGCGGCGTCGACCGTCCGGATGACGAACGCTCGGCGCGACCGGCCGCGGGCGACCATCGCGTTGCCCGGCGGTACGCCGATGCCGAACCCGATCGAGAACAGGGTCCAGGCGACCAGCGCAGCCGCGGTCACCGAGGTCACACCGTCGGTCAGGAGGTCGGCGAGCGGCGTTCGCAGCGCGATCGCCAGGAGTCCGTAGCCGGTCGCCATCCCGCCGACGGCGAGCATGGCCATCTCGACCCTGGGGTGGAACCGTCGGCCCTGCTTGGCCTGCGCGGCGTACGTCGGCAGCAGGTAGACGCCGGCGCCGCTGACCGCCGTCAGCACCGGGGCGAGCAGGAGCCGCGCGGCCTCGAGCTGGCCGAGCGCCTCGAGCGAGACGAACGTGGCAACCGCGGCGCGCACGATCGCCTGGCTGGCGGGTCGCAGCCCGACCTGTGCAGCTCGCCAGATCGCGAACGAGGCGACGTCGCCCAGACGCGACGCTGCGACGATGCCCCGGGAGAGCTCGACCCGGGGCAGCTGGACCACGCCCACGCCGATCGCCACGACCGCGCCGGCGAGCAGCGCGAGGACCAGCGTCTGCAGCGTGTAGGCGGCGCCGGTTACGGCGACGTAGCCGAGCAGGCCGAACGAGCCGGCGGCGAACGCGGCGTCGTTGGCCACCAACTTCCAGAACTCGCGCCGGGCGATCAGGATCCGCCGCAGCGTCTCCTCGATGACCCACATCACCGAGGCCAGGCCGAACAAGACGGCGGTCGTGCCGTCGACGCCGCCGACCGGCAGCGCCAGCGCGGTCGTCAGCGCGCCGACGATGATCACGATCGCGACCTGCGAGTGCACGAGGGCTCGACGGATCCCCGGCTCGAAACGGTCGAGCACGGTCAGGGAGTCGCCGAGCCACCCGCTCTGGATCGCGTTGACCGTGATCAGGATGCCGAGCAGCAGGCTGAACGACCCGAGGCCGGCGGCGCCGAGTTCGCGCAGGGCGATGAACTGCAGGACGAGGCTCGATCCGGCGACGATCGCTTGGGAGACGAGCGCACCGAGCGGGCGTGATGCCCTACTTGCCATACTCGCTGGTCCGGTGGTCGTAGACCACGCCGATCAGCGGCGCTCGGAGGATCTCCAAGCGCTGCCGCACGGTCTCGAGGTCGTGCGACGCGGCGCCGCGCTCGACGATCAACACGACCCCGTCGGCCTCGCCTGCCAGCGCCGACCCGTCGGCGACGGTGAGCAGCGGCGGCACGTCGATCAGCACGAGGTCGTAGCGGTCGCGCAGCGCGGTGAGCGTCGTCCGCGCCGCCTGCGATCGCAGGAGGCTCGACGGGTCGTCGACCTGGCGGCCACCGGTGATCAGGTCGAGCGTCGCCGCGCCGCCGACGCCGATCGACCTGCGGACGTCCTCGAAGCTCATCAGCCCGGCGAGCAGTTCGGTGAGCCCACCGGAGGACTGCTCGATCCCGAACAGCCGGCTGGTGCGACGGTCGTGCAGGTCGCCGTCGATGACGAGGATGCGTTGACCCTCACGGGCGGACGCGGTGGCGACGCGGACCACGATGTCGGACGCCTCGGCGACGGGCGTCGCGGTCGCGGCGAGCACGATGCCGCCGCCAGGGTGCACCGCGCCGAGGCTGGTCGCCAGCAGCTGGTAGGCGCCGCCCGGCGGCTTGACCGGGTCGAACGGGGCCGTCGGGGCCGTGCTGATCTCGCCGAGCAGTGGCGCCCGCAGCTCGGCCGCGGCGTCGGAACCGGTGGTCACGACCGGGCGGCGGCTGGCACGGAACCAGGCGATCGCCGCGGTGGCGAACGCGGCGAACAGCAGCCCGGCGATCCCGAACTGGATCGCCGGCAGCAGGCGCGAGTCCGGCTGCACCTCGGGAGGATCGAAGAACTCGACGCCGCTGCCGAAGAGCACGGCCTGGGACCGGATCTCGGCGACCCGCAGGTCGATCTCGTCGATCGCCCCGCTCGGCACTCCGGCGAGCTGCTCGGCGCTCAGCCGGTCGCGCTCGGCGAGCAGGGCGGCGACGGCCGACTCGGCCCGGTCGGCGGTGTCCTCGGAGGTCAACGTGACGTACGCGACGACGACCTCCTCGCACACCCGGAGCGCGCGCGACTCCTCGGCCGCCGTGCAGTCGATGCGCACGTTGGCGCTCGACGTCGAGCCGGCGGAGATGACGTCGTCGAGCGATTCGAGGTCCTCCGACGTCGGCCACTCGCTCTCCGGCGGGGGATCGGGCTGCGTGCGCAGGTTCTCCCGCTGGGCCTCGATCGCGTCGATGACGGCGAGCCGCACCGCTGCCGATTCCGCGAACTCGGCGCGCTGGTCCGCGTACCGGTCGAGGTCGGCCGGGTTGCTCGAACCGTCGCGGAAGACCGGGACGCCCCGGGGATCGGTCAGGTACAACCGGGTCGTCGCAGTCGACGTGCCCGAGGCGGCCAGCGCGGCGAGCCCGGCGATGATGCCGATGATCAGGGTGATCGGGACCGTCCACGAGCGGAACCGCCACCAGGCATCGACCGGGCCGATCGATGACGATTCGCTGGGGGTTGCGCTCATCGTCGGGTCCGTTCGTCGCAGGGGAGCGGTGATGCAGGTGGCACGAAAGGGAAATCGGTTCGGGGCGGAGCAAGCTTGAGCATTCGTTGACGGTCGGCCCGCGGATACCACCGCTGGGCGGTCGATCGTCACCGAGCGTGTTCGAATTCGCCCGATCTTGACCGCAAGTGGTGGCATCGCCGGCGGCGCTTCACGTAGCCTAGAGGCGTAATCCTGAGTGGGTCGGCGGCGGTGCGTGATCGGTGGAAAGCGTGCCGCAGAGGTAGGCAGTATCAACTGATGGGCGGACATCGATGAGCGAACCGACGTGCACACCCCGATCGCCGCGCGCTGCGCTCGCAGCTGCCGTCGCCGTGGTCACGCTGGCCGGCGGCCTGGCGGTCGGTGGTCCGGCACCGGTGGTCCGGGCGGCCTCTGTCCCCACCCTCGACGGCGCGACGGCGGCCGACGCGGCTGCGTCGTGCTGGGAGATCAAGCAACTCCACCCGGCAAGCGCCGACGGCGTCTACTGGCTGAGGATCAGCACGCTCGAGCGCCCGGAGCAGTTCTACTGCGACATGACGACCGACGGTGGGGGCTGGGTGCTGATCGGCCGCGGGCGCGAGGGCTGGACATTCCGCGACTACGGCCAGAACACCCCGCAGGCACTGCGCTCGAACGTGACCGGCCCGGCCGCGTTCTCCCCGGCGGCGCTGTCGACGGTGACGATCGACGGGCTGCTCGACGGTGGTGCGGTGAAGGACCTGCCCGACGGCCTGCGCCTGCGCCGTGCCAAGGACAGACGCGGGAACGTCCTGGCAGGATCTGCGCTGGAACCTGCTCGACCTCGAGTCGTGGTCGTGGGCGATCGGTGGCGGCCACCGGTTGCGCGCGTTCTCGATCGACGGGTCGGCCGGCACCGGCTCCAACAGCAAGGACTCCAAGTTCGTGATGCCCGGCGAGGTCGGCGCGAGCAACCTGGGTGGGGAGAACTACGACGGCTGGTTCACCTACCCGTGGTCAGGCCACGCCAAGGTGTCGGGGTTCTCGTATCACGGCAGCGTCGGCGGCCAGAACAACTCCAGCTCGTACCTCTGGGAGTACTCGTCGGAGAACCACGCGATCCCCTTCACCCAGGTGTTCATCCGGCCTCAGGTGTCGACCGCGCCGCTCGCTGCGATCCCCGACTCCGGCGTGCCGGAGGCGACGCTCACGCCGTTCCTCGACGATCGCCCGCGGGAGATCGCGGGCGGCGTCTCCGGGGTGCTCAAGATCGGCGACTCCGAGCCGCACCTCGACACGCCGGTGCTGGCGATCACGACGTACGGCGATCGGGTCTATGTCGGCGGCAAGTTCGCCGACGTGCGTAACACGGCGACCGGCGGCCTCGTCGCCCACCCGTACCTGGCCGCGTTCGACCGTGTGACCGGCGCGTGGATCCCGCTCGTTCGATCCCGACCTCGACGGCACGGTGTGGGACCTGAAGGTGGTCGGCGGCAAGCTGATCGTCGCCGGACAGTTCACCAACGTCGACGGCGAAGGCCTCACCGCCGGCATCGCCGCGCTCGATCCGATCACCGGCGCGGTCGTTCCGGGCTGGCGGGCGTCGCTGACCGTGACCGGCACCTCCGACCGGCCGCTGGCCAGGACCCTCGACGTCGAGGGCGACTGGATCTACGTCGGCGGCAACTTCACCCAGATCCAGAGCCAGACGAGCACCCGGGCGATGGGCCGGCTCGGCCGCATCGCGGTCGCCGACGGCCGCCCGGACAGCACGTTCACCCCGACGTCGGAGGGGGTTCCCTACGACGTCGACGCTTCGGGTCGGACGGGTCTACGTCGTCGGCGACTTCGCCGGTGTCAACGGCAACGGGCGGGTCAGCGTCGCCGTCCTCGACGGGACGACCGGGGTGCCGGTCCCGGGCCTCCAGACCCGGTGTGGACGTCGAACGGCGTGAACCAGCGGTACCAGCAGGCGGTGCGGCCGGTGGGCAGCGAGGTCTGGCAGGGCGGCTCGGAGCACAACATCCACGTCTACTCCCAGTCGGACTACTCGCTGCTCAAGGCGTTCGTGACCTCGGATTGCGGCGGTGACACCCAGGCGTTCACCGAGACCGGTGGCGTCGTGTTCCAGTCGAGCCACGGCCATTCGTGGATCTACGAGGACGCCGTCAGGTGGCCGGGCCTCGACGGGTACACCCGCATCGACGACTACAAGTGGATCGGCGCATTCGACGCGGCGACCCACGAGTACGTCACCGAATGGGTGCCGTCGCTCGGCTCGCGTACAGCGAGGGGGGCTGGGAACTGCTATGCCGACCCGGCCGACGGGTGCCTCTGGTTCGGTGGCGACTTCAACGGGGGGCCGTACGTCAACGGCCAGCGGCAGTACCTCGAAGGGTTCTCCAAGTTCTGCGCCCGCGACACCACCGCGCCGACCGTGCCGTCCACCCCGTCGTCGACCGCCGCGCCCGGCGGCGGGATCCAGCTCGGCTGGGGCGCAGTCCACCGACGACCGCCCAGGCTTCATCGGATACGAGGTGCTGCGCAACGACCGGGTCGTCAGCCCGCTCGTGTACGGCACGACCTATGTCGACCCGACGGGCACACCCGCCGACCGCTACTTCGTCCGGGCCGTCGACCCGGCGGGCAACCGGTCGGCCTCGACGAGCGTGATCGATCCGGGCGCCGACACCTCGTCGCCGACGACCCCGCAGAACCTGGCCGCGGAGATCCTGCCCGATCGTTCGGTCGACCTGTCGTGGACGGCGTCGACCGACGACACCGGGGTCGAGTCGTACCTCGTCTTCCGCAACGGGGTCCAGATCCTGGTCGTGCCCGGGACCGACACGACGGTCAACATCGCCGGGCTCGACCCGGGCTCGCACTGGCTGCAGGTGCGCGCCGTCGACGCGGCGGGCAACGAGTCGTTCAAGACGCCGCCGGTGCGCGTCGATCTCGCCGGCCCCGACGGCCAGGCGCCGTCCACGCCGGGCAGCCCCGCGGCGACCTACGACGAGGTCACCGACCTCGTCACCGTCACCTGGACCGCTTCGATCGACGACACCGGTGTCGATGGCTACACCGTGCGGCGCAATCTCGTCGAGGTGGCCACCGTCGACGGGGCGACGCTGTCGGTCGACCTCGACCTCGCAGCCGGTGGTCACTACCTCCAGGTCGAGGCGAGCGACGCGGCCGGCAACACATCGTTCCGCACACCGCCCGTCTTCATCGAGGTACCCGACGCGCCGGGGGTCGACACCGTCCGGCCGAGCACGCCGGGCAACCTGGCTGCGACCGCGCTGCCCGACGGAACGATCGACGTCAGCTGGACCGCGTCGACCGACAACGTCGGCGTCACGTCGTACCGGGTGCTGCGCAACCTGGCCGAGGTCCAGCTCGTACCCGGCACGGAGACCGCCACCAACGTCGACCTCGGCGTGGGCTCGCACTGGATCCAGGTCCAGGCGCTCGACGCGGCGGGCAACGAGTCGTTCCGCACGCCGCCGGTGAACGTGGTGGTCGTCGTCGCCGGGTCCGACGGGTCGCCACCGTCGACGCCGGGCAATGTCGACGCCGTCGCCCAGCCCGACGGATCGATCCTCGTGACCTGGACCGCGTCGACCGACAACGTCGGCGTCACGTCCTACCGGGTGCTGCGCAACCTGGTCGAGGTCGGCCTGGTCGGTGGCGCGGAGACCCAGGCGGTGATCGCCGGTCTGGGAGCCGGGAACCACTACATGCAGGTACAGGCGCTCGACGCCGCGGGCAACGAGTCGTTCCGATCGCCGCCGGTGCTCGTGACGATCTGAGCGGGTGCTTCGCCCGTGCGGCCGTCCCGTGGGCCACGGGCGTGACGGGTCGTCCCGTCAGCCGATGCCGGACTCGGCCAGCGCGCGCAGCGTGCGGTCGAGGATGCCGAGGCTGACGTCGCCGCGTGTGACGTTCGAGGTACCGGACGCGCGCGGCGCGCCCCGCCCGTTGCTGGGCGGCGGTGTCCGCAGCGCGGCGGAACCCTGCGGCGAGGTGCTCGACATCGGGCTCGGCGATCCATCCGGTCGTGCCATCGTCGACGAGGCTCGGCAGCCCGCCCGAGTTGGTGACCAGCGCCGGCCGCCCGCGGGCCGCGGCCTCGATCACGCCGCGACCGAACGGCTCGGGCCACAGCGACGGGACGACCATCACCGCGGCGCGGGCGATGATGTCGAGCAGCTCGTCGTGGTCGACCAGCCCGAGCGGCGTGATCCGCATGGTCGGCTCCTGCGTGGCGACG
The DNA here is from genome assembly GCA_963825565.1 of Ilumatobacteraceae bacterium. GTDB lineage: Bacteria > Actinomycetota > Acidimicrobiia > Acidimicrobiales > Ilumatobacteraceae > JBFGCT01. Next base: position 90,963 of record CAWGTW010000006.1, on the reverse strand, counting down.
GCGGCGGCGAGCGGCCCGGACCCGGCGACGACCAGCCGGGCGCTCCGCCAGACCTCCGAGCGGCGCCAGGCATCGAGCATCACCTCGACGCCCTTCTCGGGAGCGAGGCGGCCGGCGAACACGAACGTGGTGTCCTCCGACCACGGTCGCGGCTCGCCCGGATCGTCGACGAAGTTCGGTCGGACGACGATCTTGGTCGGCGGCATCCCGACCGTGATCAGCGCGTCGCGCACGTAGTCCGAGACCGGGAGGAAGGCGCTGATTCGGCTCCACGTCGAACGATGCAGCGCCAGGCTGGCGGCGAGTGGCGCGGTGCGGATCGGTGAACCCTGGAAGCACCCGTGGCGAACCGCCGGCATGTTGGCGACCGAGCCGACGCAGTCGGCGCAGAATGCGCCGTTCCGGAACATCGTCGACGCAGCGCACCACATCCGGTAGCTGCGCACACCGGCAGCGACCGGGACCCCGGCGCCGGTCAACGTCCTGATCACCCACGGCGAGTGGAGCGGGAACAGGTTCTCGACCAAGGCGACCTGCGGCCGGAACCTGGCGATCGCCTCCTTGGTGTGGCCGACACTGCGAGCCCCGTAGATCGGCCGCAACCCGACCTTGACCAGCGATGACCGGTCCTCGTTGATCGCGTCGCTGTCGGCCGAGATCACTTCGAGGTCCCAACCGAGGGTGCGCAGTCCGTCGATCTCGTCGAGGACCGACAGGTTCTCGCCGGAGGCGTTCTCGGACCGGTACAGGTTGTGGACGACCAGCGCTCTCATCGTCACCCTGCCGCCGGTGGGCGCTGCCACGGTCGCCGGATCGCCGCCGACGCGCGGCGATAGTGCGCGAGATCAGATCCGGGCGGTCCCCAGCCGACCGATTCCCAGTCGAACAGCGCCAGCCCCCGGCCGGTCCGGCGCAGGTTCCACGGCGTGAGGTCGCCGTGTACGGGAACGAGGTCCGGTGGGGCGTCCTGTGGCTTGGGGAGCATCGCCAGGCGACGGCCGAGATCACGCTCGAACAGGAGCAGCGGCGCGTCGATCGCCGGGCGTTGGGCGCGCACGCCGAGCGCCGACGCAGCGACGAAGGCGATCGATGCAGCGCGCGCGGGGTGAGCGAGGAGACCGAAGCCGAACGGGTGGGGCGTTGCGATCCCGGGGAGCGGATCGGCGGCGAGCAGCTCCAACGCCCGGTGTTCCGCCCTCAGCGGTGCCGGGTCGGCACCGAGCTTGATCACCAGCAGCGTGCCGCCGGATCGACACAGGAGCGACAGGCGCGACCGGCCGGCTTGGCGGGGGACGACCGCGCCGAGGATGCGCAGCGCAGGGTGGTCGTGCCGCAGCGCATCCTCGATCTGCTCGGGTCCGAGATCGGGCCACGGCCACCCCGGCGTGTCGGGGAGTCCGGCAGTTCCGGCGGCGGCCACGCGGGCGAACGCCGCGGTGTCGACCAGCTCGCGCCGCCAGTCGGACCCCCCGGTCAGCGCCCGTGTGAAGCGCGCCCGCCGTCCCCCGTCGGAGCGGAGCAGCACCCGCGGCGCGCCGGGCAGGCGCCGCAACGGCGCGTCGGCACTCATCGGTGCCCGACCCCGGCGATCGCGTCCGCGTAGAGTCGCTCGAGCCCGGCGAGGCCCTCGCGCTCGGTGTAGTACGTCTCGAATCGTCGGCGGTTGCACCGGCCGACCTCGTCGGCCAGCGGGTCGGTCAGCGCCCGCAGCGAACGGGCCAGCGCCCGATCGTCGCCGGCCGGTACGACCAGTTCCTCGGGAGCTCCGGCGATGCGCCGCGCGTCGGACGCGGTGGTGGCGATGATCGGTAGGCCGGCGCTCAGCGCCTCGACGAGCACCATTCCGAACGGTTCGTACCACTCGGACGGGAAGACGAACGCCCGGGCGCCGAGCATGCGCGCGGTGACCTCGGCTCGGTCGAGCCAGCCCTCGAACCGCACGCCGCGCGGGGCCCACTCGCGCAGCTCGGCCGACAGCGGGCCGTCGCCGATGATCACCAGGTCGGCGCGCTCGTCGAGCCGATCCGACGTGCTGCTGCGGTAGCGCTCCCAGGCGCGCAGCAGGGTCGGCAGGCCCTTGCCGGGCGCGAGGCGGCCGATCGCCAGGACCTCGCGCGATGCAGAGGGTGGGCATCGCCGCGGACCGGGATCGGCGACGAAGTGCGGCTTGACGACGATGCGGTCGGCGGGCAACCCGATCTCGATCATGCGGTCGGCCATGAACGACGACGGCGTCACGAAGACGCTCACGTCGTCGAGCACCCTGCGCCGCCGGGTGGTGAGCACCTCGGCCGCGGCCACCGCCGAGAGCACCCGCGACCCCCGGTAGCAGCCGTGCACGACACCGCGCACCGGGCTCCGACCGACGCATGCCGTGCAGACCGAGTCGCCGCGGAACAGATCCGCGCTGAGGCATCCGAGCCGGTAGTTGTGGATCGTCATCGCCACCGGGGCGGCCGTCGCGGCAGCCGTGACGACCGACGGCGAGAGCGCGAACCACGTGTTGTGCACGTGCACGACATCGGGCGCGAACTCGGCCGCGACCTCCTTCACCTGGCGCGCCGCCGAGCGGTTGTACGAGCTGCGGCCGAGCGCGGTGACGGTGGCGCCGAGCGCGGACGGGTTGGCGATGATGTGCTGGACGACGTCGTGGCCGCCGTCGCGCAGTGCCTGCGCCTCGTTGGCGACGACGGTGTCCTCCCCGGCGGGGAAGCGGTAGCCCGCGTGGAGCTGGAGCACTCTCATCGCCGGGTCATCGGTCGCCCGAGCCGGTGGCTGGAGCCTCGAAGAAGCGCGGCCATGGCGGGATGACCCCGAGCAGGCGGGCCGTGCGCTCGACATCGGGTCGGAACCGGGCGATCAGGCGCCGCTCGACCGCCGGGTCGATGTCGACCGGGCGCGGCGCGGCATTGCGGTGGGTGGCGCCTGCCGCGGCGGGGAACGGCGCAACGCCCAGGCGTGCGGCGATCGAATCGAGGATGGCCGCGGGGTCGGCGTAGTAGGCCTCGGAGAAGAGCACCATGACCCGATCGGCTCCGGCGTTCGCGAACCATCGCTCCAGCGAGTCGGCGTACTCGCTCTGGGCCGCGTACGACTGGTGCTCGTGGGCCCGGTCGACCGCCGAGGTGCCATCGCCCAGTCGCCGGGCTGCGTCGCCGACGCGCTCGGGCTCGGCGTCGAGCGCCTCGGCCAGCGACAGCCGCTCGATCCCGTTGCGCGTCTGCTCCGCCCAATGGGACACGGTTCGGTCGACCGGGTCGCGCAGCATGACGACGAACGTCGCGGCCGGCAGCGCACTCGTCGCGCGGCCTGCGGCCATCGGGTGGAAGAAGTAGTACGGGCTGGCCTCGGCGGTGAACGCTGCGCCGGCGCGGCGAGCGCGGGCGCGGCGGCTGATCGAGGTGGGGAAATGGCTTCGGTACCACCGGTCGGAGCGGTCCGCCCCGGTGTCGAAGTAGTGCACGCCCTTCATGTTCTCGCGCAGTGGGAGGCGGCGCGCCGACGGCACGAGCGGGCACATCGCCGGGTGGCGTTCCAGGTCGCGGAACAGCGACGTCGTGCCCCCGCGCTTGACCCCGACGACGACGAGTTCGGGAGGGGGGCGGAGGTCGGCGGTGGCCATCGCCGCGGCCCGCACCGTCGAACGACCGGCCGTCCTCAACCACCCCTGCTGCATGCCACCCCGATCGTACTGCCGCGCGCCGACCCCGGCGGGATAGGCATGGCGGGTCCGAACGACCACACACAGTGATGGATCAAGCTTGCGTCAAAGGGGTTGCGCCGGGCGGCGGTCCTTGCGACAATACCCCTGTCTGGCAGGCAATTGTCCTCATGGCAGGCTCCGAAGTCAGACGAAGTGCGTGGCAGCGACCACGGAGAGTAGCGGCGGGACGAGACCCTTGAAGGGTTTCGGATACAGGACGGACGATGGCGGAACTCGAAACGGTGGAGCGGGCGGATCGACACGGCGCGCGGCACGATCTGCGGGCGGTGGCGCTGGCGCTGGACCCGACCGGCGACGGCAACGTGCGCAGGCTGCCGATGCGCCGGGTGGAGCGCCGGCGATCGCTGTACCTCGTCGCGGTCAAGCCGGCGATCGATCGGGTCGTCGCGGCGATCGCCCTCGTCGTCCTTGCGGTGCCGATCGCCGTCGTCGCCGGCGTCGTGCTCATCGCGATCGGCCGACCGGTCCTGTTCCGCCAGGAGCGGGTCGGCAGGCACGGCGAGCTGTTCGAGGTCCTGAAGTTCCGCACGATGCGTGCCGACCGGCGCCGCCAGCGGCTCGACGTGAGCGCCGACCGGCGTGAGACGCACAAGTCCGAGCACGATCCGAGGCACACGCGAGTCGGACGGTTTCTCCGCCGCTACAGCCTCGACGAACTGCCGCAGCTGGTCAACGTGGTGCGAGGGGAGATGAGCCTCGTCGGCCCGCGGCCCGAACTCGAATCGGTCGTCGCCGGCTATCACCCGGGCCTCGAGCAGCGGCACCTCGTCAAGCCCGGGCTCACCGGCCTGTGGCAGGTCACCGCCCGCGGGGCGGGGCCGATGCACGAGAACGGCGAGTGGGACCTGCTCTACGTCGAGCAGGTGTCGTTCCTGACCGACCTCTCGATCCTGTTCCGCACGCCGGTCGTGATGTTCGGACCCAACTCGGGGTCGTGACGCGATGGTGCTCTCGCCAGGTGCTCACGCGTCGCCGAGGGGGGTCGGTTCGATCGCTTCGCCCGGCGGCAGGCGACCGGCCCGCTGGCGAAGCACGCCCCACACGTAGCGCGGGTTGAGGATGACGTACCGCCGCCACAAACGGCGGGGGTCGCCCAGGAGGCGCTGGAGCCACTGCAGCCCGGCCCGCTGCACCCAGGCCGGGGGTTCGGGTCGGAGTCCGGCGTGGAAGTCGAACGCCGCGCCGACGGCGATCGTCGGCATCGACAGCCGGGTGGCGTTCTCGTAGACGAACACCTCCTGGCGGGGGCAGCCGAGCCCGACGAAGCAAATCGCCGCCCCGGAGTCCTTGATCGCCTCGGCGATGGCGTCGAGCTCCTCGGGACTCGCCCGGGCGAACCTCGACCGTCGCACGCCCGCGATCTCGATCCCGGGCACGAGGGTCGGCAGGCGCCGTCGGAGCTGCTCGAGCGTGTCGTCGGTGCTCCCGTAGAAGTACACCGGGATCGAGTGCTGCGCCGCGGCCCGGCAGACCGCCAGCGTCAGGTCGGGGCCGTAGACCCGATCGGTCAGGGCGGTGCCGTGCAACCAGTTCATCGCCCAGCGCACGGGCTGGCCGTCGGGGGTGACGAGGTCGAGCCGGTTCAGCCGCGTGCGGTGCTCGGGGTCGTCGACCCCGGTCATCACGCCGTGAACGGCCAGCGCCGACACGCCGTAGGCCCGGCCGGCTCGGGCGGCGTCGATGATCCGGGCGACGGCCGCCTCGTAATCGACGGCGTCGACGCCGACGCCGAGCACGCAGACCCTGCCCCGATCGATCATCGGCTGCTCGCGCCGCGCCTCACGCGACCCAGCGGTCCTTGTTCGCCTCGTGCATCTCGTTCAGAATCGCCGGCACGTCGTACACCAGTTGCCAGTCGGGGTAGTGGCCGGCGAAGCGGCCGTTGTCGCCGATCCACCAGATGTGGTCCCCGACGCGGTGCTCGTCGACATAGGTCCAATCGAGCGTCCGGCCGGTGATCTCCTCGCACATCGCGATCGCTTCGACGACGCTGCAGTTCGAGTGCCGGCCGCCGCCGATGTTGTAGACCTCGGCACTGCGCGGCGCGCGGTAGACGTGCTCGAAGCAGGCGATCAGATCCGAGGAGTGGATCGCGTCGCGGACCTGCTTGCCCTGGTAGCCGAACACGCGGTACGGCGTCCCGGTCATCGTGCAGCGCATCACGTAGGCGAGGAAGCCGTGGAGCTCGGCCGCCTGGTGGTTCGGGCCGGTCAGCGTGCCGCCGCGGAAGCAGGAGGTCTTGATCCCGAAGTAGCGGCCGTACTCCTGGACGAGCACGTCGGCGGCGACCTTGGAGGCGCCGAACAGGCTGTGCAGCGTCGAGTCGATCGACATGTCCTCTCGGATACCGCCGGCGTAGGTGTGGTCGGGGTCGATCTCCCAGCGGGTGTCGAGCTCGACGAGCGGCAGGCGGTTGGGCGTGTCGCCGTACACCTTGTTGGTCGAGGTGAAGACGAACACCGCGTTGGGGCAGTGGCGGCGGGTCGCCTCGAGCACGTTCAACGTGCCGACCGCGTTCACGTCGAAATCGGTGAACGGCTCGCGCGCCGCCCAGTCGTGCGACGGCTGCGCGGCGGTGTGGATCACCAGTTCGATGGCGGCGCCGACCTCGGCGAAGAGGCGATCGATGCCCTCGCGGTCGCGGATGTCGAGCGCGGCGTGACGGTAGCGGTCGCCGAGCGTCGCCGAGAGCTCCTGTGCCACCCAGGCCGTCGAGCTGGACTCGCCGAAGAACACCTTGCGCATGTCGTTGTCGACGCCGATCACGTCGAGTCCGAGACCTGCGAAGTGCAGTGCTGCCTGGGAGCCGATCAGACCCGCCGATCCCGTCACCAGAGCTACGGCCATGAGCCGCGAGGTTACCGCCACGGGTGTCGACCTCCCGGGGACCCGGGCGTGCTCGGGGTTGCGACCGCGCCCGGTCGCCGGTCACCGCCGGGTAGTGGGCGGCGCGTAGACTGCGTCACCGTGTGGCGTGAACGGGTGCTGACTGGGCTGCGCCCGACCACCCTTGACGTCAGGGCCAAGGAGTTCCGGTCGCTCGTTCGCCGCTCCCGCGAGGTCGTCCTGCTCGCCGCGGTCACCGGTGCCGTGACCGGGCTGTTCGTCTACTTCTTCGAGTACTTCGTCACCGAGGTGCTGCTCGATGCCGTGCTGAACGGACCGCTGTGGTTCGGGGCGATCGCGCCCGGTCTCGGGCTCGTCCTCTCGGCGATCATCCTGCGGACGGTCGGGGCGGGCGCCTCGCCGGCGACGTCCGACGAGTACCTCCGCTCCTTCCACGACTCGGAGTACCCCTTGCGGTTCCGGGCCTTCCTCGGCCGGATCTTGGCTGCCGTGACGACGCTCGGCTTCGGCGGTGCGATGGGGCTGGAGGGTCCGTCGATGTACGGCGGATCGGCCCTCGGCTCGCTGATCCAGCGCCGGCTCCCCGCGGCGTTCCGCGGCGCGGACTACCGGACCCTGCTCGTCGCCGGTGCGGCCGCCGGCGTGTCGGCGATCTTCAAGGCCCCGGCGACCGGTGCGATCTTTGCGCTCGAGGTGCCGTTCCGCGATCAGATGGCGCGCCGGATGCTGCTGCCGGCGCTGGTGGCCAGCGCGTCGGGCTACCTCGTGCTCGTCGCCGCCCAGCGCAACACGACGCCGATCTTCAAGTTCGACAACTCCGACCGCATCGCGTCGTTCGGTTACCGCGACCTGGTCGGCGCGATCCTGATCGGCGTCGGCTGCGCGATCGGGGCCCGTGCGTTCTCGTGGCTGATCCGGATGGCCAAGGCGTTCACGCTGCGCCCGATCGTCCTCCGCCTGGTCGTCTCCGGCGGCGGGCTGACCGCCCTCTTCGTCGTCAGCCGGTTGCTCACCGGCGAGAGCCTGACGCTCGGCTCGGCGCGCGAGGTGTTCCTGTGGCTCGGGGAGAGTCATGCGGTGTGGCTGCTCGCCGCGGTGTTCTTCCTGCGGTGCTTCGCGACCGCACTGACGCTCGCCGGCGGCGGCGTCGGCGGCGTGTTCATTCCACTGGTCGTCGGCGGGGCGATCGTCGGGCGCGGCGTGGGCGAGTTGGTGAACGATCTCGACCCGACGCTCTACGTGCTGCTCGGCATGGCGGCGTTCCTCGGCGCCGGGTACCGGGTACCGCTCGCCGCGGTCGTGTTCGTCGCCGAGACGACCGGGCAGCCCGGCTTCATCGTTCCTGCGCTCTTCGCCGCCGTCACCGCCGAGTTGGTGATGGGCGAGCAGTCGATCACGTCGTTCCAGCGCAACCCCGAACGCGCCGTCTGACCGCGGCATCGTTCGGCGGTCGGCGCGTGGACTAGACCTCTGGAATGGGCGTCACCGTCTCGTCGCAGCTCCAGGGAACGATCGTCAGCATGCACGCCGCGGCGGGCGAGCTGGTCCGCTTCGGGTCGGTCCTGGCACTGGTCGAGTCGATGAAGATGCACCACGAGGTGATCGCCCCGTGCGACGGCGTCGTGACCAGGCTGCACGTCGGTCCGGGTTCGACGCTGGTCGTCGGCGACCCACTCGTCGAGCTCGAAGAGCAGGTCGTCGCGCCGACGCCGCCGTCGGGACTGCCACTGCCACCACCCGACGCGACCGGCGAGGTCGACATCACCGCCGCCGCCGTCACGACCGCCGACGCCCGGGCCGACCTCGCCGAGGTGATCGAACGCCATCGGGTCGGGCTCGACGAGGCGCGGCCCGAGGCGGTGGGCAAGCGCCGCGCCCTCGGGCGGCGGACCGCTCGCGAGAACGTCGCCGACTTGGTCGATCCTGGATCGTTCGTCGAGTACGGGCCGGTCGTCGTCGCCGCCCAGCGGCGCCGTCGACCCCTCGACGACCTCGTCCGCAACACGCCCGCGGACGGGTTGGTCGGCGGGATCGGGTCGGTCAACCGCGAGCTGTTCGGCGAGGGGCGCGCCTCCCAGGTCGTTGCGCTCTCGTACGACTACACCGTGCTCGCCGGGACGCAGGGCGCGCAGAACCACCGCAAGAAGGACCGCCTGTTCGAGCTGGCCGAGCGGTTGCGGCTGCCGGTCGTGTTCTTCACCGAGGGCGGCGGCGGGCGCCCCGGTGACACCGATCAGCTCGGCGTCAGCGGTCTGGACTGCCTGGCGTTCATGTGGTTCGCCCGCTTGTCGGGCCGCGTCCCGCTCGTCGGGGTCAACGCCGGGTTCTGCTTCGCCGGCAACGCGGCGATCCTCGGCTGCTGCGACGTCGTGATCGCCACCGAGGGCTCGAACATCGGCATGGGCGGGCCGGCGATGATCGAAGGCGGCGGGCTCGGCGTGTTCGAGCCGACCGAGATCGGCCCGATCGAGGTGCAGCGGGCCAACGGCGTCGTCGACCTGGTCGCCAGCGACGAGGCCCACGCGGTCGAGCTCGCCACCTGTTACCTGTCCTACTTCCAGGGGCGGACCACCGGATGGGCCGCCGGCGACCAGACCGCTGCCCGCGACGTCGTCCCGGTCGATCGGCTCCGGGCCTACGAGATCAGGGACGCGATCGAGGTGCTGTTCGACACCGGTTCGGTGCTCGAGCTGCGGGCCGACTTCGGGCACGGGATGGTGACCGCGCTCGCCCGGCTGGAGGGCCGTCCGGTCGGCGTCGTCGCCAACAGCCCCAAGCACCTCGGCGGCGCGATCGACTCCGACGGCGCGGACAAGGCCGCCCGCTTCATGCAGCTCTGCGACGCGCACGGGTTGGCGGTCATCACGCTGTGCGACACGCCGGGGATGATGGTCGGCCCGGAGGTCGAGCAGACCGCGCTCGTCCGGCACTGCAGCCGGCTGTTCGTGGCCGGAGCGAACCTGTCCGTGCCGCTGATCACGGTCGTCACGCGCAAGGCCTACGGGCTCGGCGCCCAGGCGATGATGGGCGGGTCGACCAAGGCGCCGCTCGCCTGTGTGTCGTGGCCGACGGGCGAGTTCGGCGGGATGGGGCTTGAGGGCGCCGTCCGTCTCGGCTACCGCAAGGAGCTCGAAGCGGTCGAGGACGAGGGCGAGCGCGAGGCGCTCTTCGCCCAGATGGTCGAGCGGATGTACGAGCACGGCAAGGCGCTGAACGTGGCCAGCCACTTCGAGATCGACGACGTGATCGATCCCGCCGACACGCGCCGCTGGCTGGCGACCTTGCTCGACGCCGCGCCGCCGACACACCGCGCGGAATTCGACCACCCAACGCGTCCGTACGTCGACACGTGGTGACCCCAACGGCCGCGATGGGTGGTCGATCTCGTCAAGTTCTCGTCAAGTTCTCGACCGGATTGTCGACATCGGCGCACGCGCGCGGAACTATGGTCGGCGCATAGCGGGTGCCGACCGGTGCCCACTCGACGACAGGGGGAGCATTCGATGAGGGACGATTCGGCCGATTCCAGGCGTCGTATCCCGTTCGGTAAACGGACACTTGCGGGGCTGGTGATCGGCGCCTCGGTGGCGACCGCAGGTGTCGCGGTCGGCGCGACCGTCATCCCGGTGAAGACGACCGGGGCCGGTGAGGGCCGTGCCGTCATCGACTGCCCGGGTGGGATGAGCCGACTGGGCCACCCGTTCGACAGGGACATGTCGATCTTCCCCGGCGATCCGGAGGTCGAAGTCGACGTCGTCTACACCGTTGCCGACGACTTCTTCAAGGTCGAGGCGATTCGCATGGGTCCGCACGCCGGTACCCATCTCGATGCGCCGGCCCACTTCATCGAGGACGGTCGCAGCATCGACCAACTGGCCGCTGAGGAATTCGTCTGGCCGGCGTACAAGATCGTGGTCAGCGAGTTGGACATCGGCGAGGACGGCCTGGTCGAGAAGAACGACATCAAGGCCTACGAGGACGAGCACGGCAGAATCAAGCCGGGTTCCCTCGTGATCCTCCAGACCGGCGCCGAGGAGTACTTCGGCCTGGACGGTCCGGGCGACGAGCGGCATTCCCAGCGGGTCGGAAACCCGCACGGGAACATCAACCCGCTCGACCTGTCCGACAACACCGACGACTTGTTCGACTTCGCCAACGCCGGGTTCTCTGGCGACGCGGTCCAATGGATGTTCGACCAGCGCGGCATCGATGGCGTCGGTTCCGATGCCTACGGGCCGGACGCGGCCTCCGATTTGGACTTCAATGCGACCTATACGACGTTGCTCAACGACGGTGTGGCGCTCGTGGCCCTGGCGAACCTCGACTCGGTGAACGTCCGCAGCGACGTGATCGTCGCCTCAGGGATCGCGCTCACCGATGGCTCGGGGTTCTCGACCGATCCGATCGCTTGCCACGGCGCGCCACCGGCCGGCGACGACTGATCCAGATCGCCCGTCGCCGGTTCGTCCTCAGGCGCCGCAGCCGGCCCGGAGGACCTCGGTGAGGGAGGTGCCGTCGTACTCGTACACGAGTGCGGCCGCGCCTTCGTAGTACCAGGAGTGCACGACGACCTCCATCCGCCCGTCGCCGTTCAGGTCGGCCACACCGAGCACGCGGTACCTCCCGAGAAAGGGGGCCGTGCTGTCCGGTGCGACGAACACCGACTCGATCGTCGAGCTCGTGCCGGTCGCCGTGTCGACGAGCAGAACGGCGGAGAAATCGCCGGGCGTTCCGATGATCGTGTTCGGATCGACGTACTCGAACACGACGAGCGCCTCCTCGTCGCCGTCGCCGTCCAGATCGGTCACGACGATCTGACGCACGTCGCCCTGCGTGGTGTCGATCGGGTCGGCGGCGAACACCGCGGCGCCCGCGGCGCGATACGCCGGGACGTCGGCGTCGACGGTGACGACCGGGCGCGGCTGGAGCGGCCAGATGGCGGGCAGCGCGACCGCGCTGTAGCCGTAGCCCGGAGGGTCCGGCGTCCCGACCGCGACGTCCATCGTCGGGCCGAGCTCGCCGTTGAAGCACGCCTCGACGTTCCCGCCGGTCACGCCCGACGTGGCGCGGGCCGCCAGCCCCGTGATCGCGAGGGTCGACCCGGCGGGGATCGCCGGTGGGATCGGAGCGCCGTCGGCGGTGTACGCCGATTGCCACGCGTTCGACTGCCACGAACCGAGGGGCAGCCAACCCCCGCCGCCGCCCCCGCCGAGCAGCAGCGGGATCGAGCCGTCGACCGGGACGCCGCTCGGCGGAGGCGTCGTCGTCACCGGTGCGGCGGTGCTCGGCACGGCGGTGGTGACGGCGGCGGTGGTCTCCGGAGCTGGTGCAGCGTCCGTCGTCGAGGCAGCCGTCGCCGACGTTGGTTCGGGCGAAGTGGACAAGGTGGTGACGGCCGGGCTGGACGTTGCCGGCGACGCCTCCTGCGACGAGCAGCCTGCGATCACCAGCGACGCCGCGACCGCGACGAGCCGACGACGCGTTCTCATCCCCCCATCATCGCGCCGATCCGCCAGCCGCCCCGTTCGGGGTCACGCACCCACCACATCGGCCCGTCAACACCGGGTGTCAGACACCGTGTGTGAACGCTCCGGGCGTGAACGCTCCGGGCGTGAACGCTCAACCGAGGTCCGGCCAGCGGCGCTGCTGGCGGCGGCGGAGCCCGGCGACACCGAGTTGACGGTGCTCGGCGAGCGCCCACTCGCGTCGCCACCCGTTGTACTCGGGGCCGGTCGAGCGCGGCGTTGCGCCCGGAGGCGGCCCGCCGCCCCGCACTCCAGAAGTCGTTGAGCGTCTCGTCGCCGAGCCGCGTGACCGCTGCTTCGATGCGGCGATTGAGGTGCCGAGTGGTCTCGCCCTCCTCCTGCCGGATCGGGACGCCGAACAACACCGTGGTGCGGCCGGGCTTCGGCCGCTTCATCCCCTTGCCGAAGATCGCCCCCGTCCCGTCGATGAACACCGGGACGACCGGCGCCCCCGTGCGTGAGGACAGGTACGCCGCGCCGCCGCGGAACTCCTGGCCCCAGCCGTCGGGCGAGCGACCGCCCTCGGGGTAGATGATCAGGCTGTGGCCCTCGGCGATCAGGCCACGGACCTGGTCGCTCGCCTTGCGACCGGTCACCCCGCGCTCGATCGGGATGGCGTTCAGCGCGAGCGCTGACACCACCGCCTTCCACCGGGCGTCGAAGAAGTAGTCGGCGGCTGCGGCGACCACCAGCTCGCGGCGCCAGCACATCGGGATCGCCCTGATCATCAGGCCGGTGTCGAGGTGGCTGTGGTGGTTCGGGGCGAAGATCAACGGCGGTGGTTCCTCGAGCCGCATCAGGTCGGTCAGGCGATCGACACCGGAGACCTCGGGGCTGGCGATCAGCCGCGCCGCCACACGCATCGGCCCTTCGGTGATCGCGCTGCGCGCGTACCGGGCCAACGGCGTGCGCGCCCAGGCCGTGTCGTAATCGGCGCCGAGGGTGGGGGCCTCGGCCGGCACCTCGACTCCCGACGGGACGGTCGGGCGCCGGTACGGGAACCCGGTGCGGCGCAGCGGCCGCGCCGCCCGGCGCACGGCGCCCTCGACCGCGCCGGCCAGCTGCTGCGCGCCGCGCAGCCCCGATCCGCTGCCGTCGGGCCGCTGGTCGCGCCGGAGGTACGGGGTCATCGCGTGCTCGTTCGGCGTCGTGGGGGTCGGACGTACGGGGTCATCGCGCGGCGCTCACTTGACGTCGGCGACGAGGACGCCGGGCACGTGGAGGTGGCTGATCGTGGGGGAGCGGCCGACGACGTCGCTGGCGATCTCGAACGCGTCGTTCATCGTCGACGCGGGGGTGAACCCGATCCGGCGCACCGCCGTCGGGTCGCCGCCGACGATGATCACCTTGCCGGCGTGCTGCCGGCCGTGCGCCCCCCAGTACCAGGCGTAGAACGGGTGCACGCCGTGGTAGGCGTAGCTCGTGCGGTACAGGTGGCGGTACCACTCGTCCTCGGCGTACTGCTGCTCCCACTTCACCGCCATCTGGGCCGGGTCGGTCGTGTCGGGGAGCACCTGCTCGTAGAAGTCGATGTAGCTCGGGTGGTGGACCGGGTGGAACTCGGCGTAGGTCGGGTGGGTCATGATCACGACCCCGCCCTCTCTCACCAGCGGTTTGCCGCGGTACATGTTGAACAGGTACCCGAGCCCCATGCACATGACCAGGATCGGATTCATGATCGACTCGGGGTTGTAGGGGCTGATGAACGGGATGCCGATCGTCAAGATGTCGGTCTGCCCCTCGACCTCGACGATGTGCTGCTGGTAGACGTTCTGCAGCGTGACCTCGTGGACGGTCTCGGTGAAACCGGCTTGCACGCTGGTCGTTCGGTACGGCGATTCGATCGAGTGGAAGATCTTGCGGGCGAGGCGGGTCGGTGTGCGCTGCAGCGACTTCGACGGTCGCGACGAACAGCGCGCGGTCCTTGGCGGTCCACTCCCATTCTCGTTTCGACAGGAAGCCGAACGTGTCGGGGAACGCCTGGGTGTTGATCGTGGTCTCGATCTGGAAGATCTTCGGCCCCTGGTCGCGAAGCACCGTCCCCATGCGCCAGATGCTGTGGTGCAGCGCCGAGTGGTGCCGGTCCATCAGGCTTCGGGTGTTCTGGAGCGACTCGGGGTTGTGGTGGTGGCTGAGGCAGCGGTACGACGCCAGCCCCGTCGTCAGCGATTTCCACCCGCCGTCCATCGCCACCTGGTTGACGTTGGCGTAGACGACCAGGTCGGACTCTGCGGCCCGCTTGTTGATCTCGACGATCTCGCCGTGGTCGGTCTCGCCGATGACGGTCAGGTTGTCGGCGTCCTCGGCGTCGTGCTGGTAGAGCGTGCCGCGGGGCAAGAACGCGTCGACCACCCGGTCGCCGAGGACGTGGCGCAGCTCGTACTCATGCATCCGCCGGTGGAGGCCGAGTGCGGCGATGATGTGGACGTCGTCGACCCCGGCGGCGGCGGCCATGTCGAGCACCGCCTCGACGATCCGCTGGCGGTTGTCCGGGCGCTGCATCTTGGGCAGCGAGAGGCTGGCGTCGTCGAAGCAGATCGTCAGCTTCATGTCCGGCCCGAGCAGCGCAGGCAGCGGCTCCATGTCGAGCGGGTGGAGCAGGGCATCGCGGATGCGTCCGTCGAGGTCGTCGAGCCCCGCCAGCGGCTCGGGCGGGTAGATGATGCGGCTGCGGTCGGCGGGCAGGCGTTCGAGGCTGAACCCCTCGCCGCGCCAGAACAGCGTCGGCGGTGTCGACCGATCGACGTCGAGTACGAATCCTGGACGGGGCATCAGAACCACCCTTTCGGCGAAGGTCGAGCGTCGAGCGGCCCGGCGACGGGAGCGTCGCCGGCGCGCGGGACCGGCCCTGGTGCCGGCGTGGAGCGGAGTTGATCGAGACGCATCATCTACCGCAGGTCGAAGGCGATCTTGATCGCGCCGCGGGGACCGGCCGTCGCGGCGTGGGCGATGGCGTCGGCGTGGTCGTCGAGCCGGTATGTGGCCGACAGCAGCCGCTCGGCGCGCACGGCGACGACCGTGTCGAGCGCCAGCTCGAAGGTCCGGACGCGCTCGCCGTCGGGGAGCGTCTCGGTGCCGTAGGTGTAGGCGCCCTTGAGCTCGGTCTCGCGGTGCCACAGCCCGGTCAGGTCGAGCGTGACGTCGGCGGGCATCCCGAGCAGGACGACGCGCCCGCGGGGTCGGGTGATCCGCAGGCTGTCGGCGATCGACGCGCTCGACCCGACGGCATCGATCGTTACGTGGGCACCCGACGACAGCTGGTCGCCGACCACGTGGCATCCGACCTCACGCCGCACGGCCCGATCGAGATCGGCCGCCTCCACGACGACGTCCGCGCCGAGATCGGCCGCCAGCTGGCGCTGGTGGGCGTAGCGGGCGCCGACGACGATGCGCACGCCGGGGACGTATCGCCGCAGACCGGCGATCGCCGCCAGGCCCATCGTTCCCGCGCCGAGCACGGAGACGACCGGCGCCGTCGCTCGCTCGACGACCGGCGCGGCGAGGAGCGCCGCGTGGATGCCGCCGGCGAACGGTTCGACGAGTACGGCCCGCTCGTCGGTCAGGTCGTCGGGGATGCGGTGGAGCTGCGACTCGTGGGCCCAGAACCACGGTGCCCAGCCTCCGCCGGTCGAGCAGCAGAAGCCGGTCTGGATCCCCGGCTCGAGCGCGCCTGCTCGCGAGGTGGGCGTAGTCGTCGCCATCGCCGGGCGCGGCGCCGGCGAACGGCGGTGGGAAGCCCCGCGCCTCGTGGCCGAGCACCGGTTCGAGCACGACCCGGGTGCCGTCGTCGAGCGTGCCGACGACCTCGTGGCCCGGCACGAATGGGAAACTGACCCAATCGTCGAAGTAGGACGACGCGTGTCCCTCGACCAGCGACAGGTCCGAGCCGCAGATGCCGGTGAGCCGTGTGTTGACGCGGTGCCAGCCGTCGCCCGGGCGTTCGGGGTCGTCGAAGGTCCGGTACTCGAGTGGCCCGAGCCGCGCCGCGCCGCTGGGCGAGACGCCCGACACGACGCGCGCCATGCCGAACCTGGTGACGTTGCGCCTGATCCGCAACGCCCTCATGTTCGTGCCGCGCTGCGCTCGGCCTGCCGAATGGCCGACCCATGGTCGGCTGCCGCGGTCGGGGTGTCGCGCCGGGTGAGGTTCGCGGCGTCGGTGCGGGCGGTCCGGGTGCTGCGGCCGGCTGGCGGTGCCGGGGTCATGCGAACGTCCTGCGTCGCTCGCGTTCGACCATCAACTCCCCGATTGGCAGCTTGGGGCGCGGGCCGCCGTCGGCCTTGGTCCACTGCTCGACCAGCCAGCCTCGCTTGCGGGCGATCGCCGCCAACCGGGTCTCGGGGTTGACCGCGACCGGGTACCCGACCGCCTCGAACAGCGGGAGGTCCGACGACGAGTCGGCGTACGCGACGCTCTCGTCGAGACGCAGGCCCTCGGCCTCGCAGTACTCGGCCAGGATCTGCGCCCTGGCCTCGCCGGTCGGCGGGACGGTCTTCATCTCCCCGCTGTAGGTCCCGTCGGGGCGCACGCTCATCTCGGCGGCGACGATCTCGTCGAAGAGCGGTGCGAGCCCGGCGACCGCGAAGTCGAGCGCGCCGGTGATCAGGATCGTCCGGTGGCCGAGCGCCCGGTGCTCGCGCACGCGGCGCAGACCTGCGGGGAAGGCCTTGGTCAGGATCAGCTGGGTCAGCATCTCGCGCGCGTCCTGCTCGATCTGGTCGACCGAGGCGTGCTCGTAGCGGCGGTAGAAGTGGCGCAGGAAGTCGGTGCGGTCGCGGCGGTCGAGCCGCAGCAGCCCCGGCGCCTCGGTCAGGGTCCGCAGCACGTAGCGCACCCGTTCGGGCGTGTTGAGCCGGCGCGTCGCGAGCCACGAGTAGCTCTCGACGACGTTGGAGGAGATCAGCGTGTTCTCGAGGTCGAACGCGGCGATGTGGCGCTTGGGGTCGAGGACCTGCTTGCGCATCCTCGTCATCCGGTCGACCGAGCGCGACGCGCCGGGCGTCGTCTTGACCCGGGCGTGCTGGATGATCGACGGGAGATGGATCTGCGTGACGTAGTGCACCCAGTCGACCGACCGGGGGTCGAAGTTGAACGCCGCCCGGTCGTGCTCGTCGAGCCGGTCCCAGATCGCCATCAGGTTGTCGACCTGATAGATCGCCTCGCATTCGGTGTACAGGCCGTAGAGCTCGACGTATTCGAGGGCACGCTCGACCTCGATCCGGCGCGTCTCCAGGGTCGCGGTGAACTCGGCCTGCCTGCCGCGCAGGGGAAGCGCCTGGAGCACCTGCTCGGAGCGGGTGAGCAGGGTCTTGGCCCGCGAGAGCTGGGCTTGGACGCGGCCGCGGCCGGGGAAGTCCCACTCGGGCACGACGATCGGCTGTCCCTTGGCGTCGTAGAGCGGGTGCTCGAGGAACCAGTTGCTGACGCTGTCGACCATCGTCCGGTACTTCAGCGGGTTGATCCCGCCCGACGCCACCTGGGTGATCGGCGGCGCCTGCTCGGGACCGAGTGCGGCGACGGCGATGATCGCCGCGACGACCAGGTCGACGGGGATGACGTCGACGGTCCCCTCGGGCACGCCGGGGAACTCGCGCAGCAGCCCGCGGGCGTAGGAGATGATGACCGGCTCGGCCATCCGGAAGCCTCGAATCCAACCGGGCTTCGGCTCGGCGAGCGCCGACTCGATGATCGACGGTCGCACGATCGAGACGGGGACCGCGCCCTTGACGTCGGTCAGCGCCTGCTCGCCGAGCGCCTTGGTGAAGGCGTACGCGTCGGGCCAGCCCACGCTCGCGGCCCGCGCCCGGCCGGCGGCGACGAGTTGGTCGCGGACCCAACGTCGTGCGGAGTTGCTCGGTCTTGGTGGCGAGCGCCGGCGCGCCGGCGGCGCCCAGCTCGGTGCGCGCATCCTTGCGGAACCGGACGAGCCGGTCGGGTTCCCGGCTCTGTGCGTCGAGGTCGCTGCGCAGGCGACGGGTCGCCGCGACCTCCGACCGCCAATCGATGCCGACGTCGAACGGCCCGTCGCTGACCAGGGCCTCGGGTGCCTTGCCGCGGCGGTTGCCTGCGACGTAACAGGTCGACACGGCGACCAGGTGCGGGGTGATCCCGACCTCGTTGCACAGGTCGGCGATCCGGCTCGGACCGAGCAGGTTGATCTCGACCGCGGCGTCGAGCGGTGAGTCGAACGAGACGGCCGCCGCGGAGTGGATGACGACATCGCAGCGCGTGAAGATCTCGCGGTCGTCCGGGCTCAGGCCCAACCCGTCGACGGTCACGTCGCCGGCGACGGTCGTGATCCGGGCGCCGATCGCACGGCCGAAGTCGTCGCCGTGCTGCTCGCGCAACCGGTCGAAGGCGTCGTTCTTGAGGATCTCCCGCTGCGTGCGTTTGGCAGCCGGCGTCCGCTTCCCGTCGCGGACGAGCAGCACCAGCTCGCACTCCGGCACGCTGCGCAGGAGTCGCTCGACCAGCGCGGTGCCGACGAACCCGGTCGAGCCGGTGATCGCGATCCGCTTGCCCCGGAGGGATTCGGCAATCACGGTTGACCGTTCTACCACGTTCGTCTACCAATTGGTAGATGTCCCCCGATCCCTCCCGCTCCTCCTCCCGCTCCTCCTCCTCCTCCTCCCGCTCTTCCTCCTTCGCAATGCGTGATCAAGTTGCGCACTGTGCGCGCGAGATGATCACGCGATCGGGAGGGGTGGGGATCCGATGACGGAACGATCGACGCGGGAGCGTGTCCTCGACGCGGCGCTCGACCTGTTCGGCACCCGCGGTGTCGACGCGGTGTCGCTCGACGAGATCGCCCGGGAGGTCGGCGTGCGCAAGCAGACGGTGCTGTACTGGTTCGCGTCGAAGGACGAACTGGTCGACGGCGTGCTCGAAGCGACGGCCGCGGAGCTCGCCGTGGTGATCGATGCCGCCGTGCGCGCCGCGCCGGACGATCCACTCGACCGCATCGATGCCGTCGTGCGTGCCGTGTTCCGCCCGGCGGTCCGTCGACCGGCGCTGCTCGGGTTGGTGCGCGAGGTCAACCGCCTCCGACCCGATCAGGCAGACCGCCTGCGGGCCTCGGTCGCCCCGCTCGTCGACCGGGCGGTCGGGTACCTCGCCGCCGAGATGGAGGCCGGGAGGCTGCGATCGGGCGACCCGGCGCTGATCGCCGCGCTCGGGTACGCGACCGTGACCGGCATCGCCACCGAACCGGAGGCGCTGCGGGCGGTCGGTTGGACCGCCGATCCGCCCGGCCTCCGACGGCTGCGCGATGAGCTGCGCTCCTACCTGCGGGCGGCGCTGGCCCCCTGACCGCGTCCCGCCGCGCGAGTTCGGGCGGGGTCAGCGCTTGGTGTTGCGGCGGCGGCGGGCGTGGCGATCGAGGGCGAGGTCGACCAGTCGGTCGATCAGCTCGCCGTACCCCAGGCCCGAGTGCATCCACAGTTTGGGGAACATCGAGATCGGGGTGAAGCCGGGCATCGTGTTGACCTCGTTGCACAGGAACCCGCGCCCGTTGCCGTCGCCGTCGAGCTCGTAGAAGAAGTCGACACGCGCCAGCCCCTCGCACCGCAGGGCGCGGAACGTGCGCACCGCCAGCTCGCGGACCTCGGCCATCGCGGTGGCGCCGATCGGGGCCGGGATCAGCAGCTGGGCGCCGTCGGTGACGTACTTGTCCTCGTAGCTGTAGAACTCCTCGCCGGGGACGATCTCGCCGGCGACCGATGCCTCGGGCGCGCTGTTGCCGAGGACCGCGACTTCGATCTCGCGGCCGATGATCCCCTCTTCGACGACGATCATCTCGTCGTAGGTCAGCGCATGGCGGATCGCCTCGCCCAGCTCCTCGATCGAGTGCGCCTTGCCGACGCCGACCGACGAACCCATGTTGGCCGGCTTGACGAACGCCGGCAGCCCGAGCTCGGCGGCGAGCGAGGCCGGCAGCCCGGCGGTCAGCTCGTGCTCGGCGAAGGCGCGGTGGCGGGCCTGCGGGATCCCGGCGGCGGCGAGCACCTGCTTGGCCATCGCCTTGTCCATCGCCACCGCCGAGCCGAGGACCCCGCTGCCGACGTAGGCGACATCGGCCAGCTCGAGCATGCCCTGCACGGTTCCGTCTTCACCCAACGGGCCGTGCAACAGGGGCAGGACGACCGTTCGCCGCGCGCTGCGCGCCGCCTCGTCGAGCATCGGCGTCGGCGACAGCGAGCGGCCGGCCGGGTCGAGGCGGCCCGGGATCTCGTGCGGTCCGCGGGCCAGCGCTGCTGCCGCGGCGTCGGCGAGGGACCACTGGCCGGACGTGGAGATCCCGATCGGCGTGATGTCGTACTTCGCCGTGTCGGCGGCGCGCAGCACGTGCGCCGCGGTGGTGCAGGAGACGTCGTGTTCGGCGGACTCGCCGCCGAACAGCACGATCAGGTTGATCCGTTCGTCGACCATCGCCCGACGGTACCGTCATCGGGCGTGAGGATGCTGGCATCGCAGGCGGCGGCGGGTATCGGGGGCCGGATGATCGGTCCCGATGTCGAATTCGACGGGGCGTCGTTCGACTCCCGCTCGATCCGACCCGGTCAGCTGTTCGTCCCGATCGTCGCCGAGCGGAACGGGCACGACTTCATCGGCGTCGCACGCGAGGCCGGTGCGGTGTTGCACCTCACGAGCGAACCCGACGACTTCCGGCGCAGCGGCACCGCGATCGAGGTCGCCGACACCGCTCGGGCGTTGATGGCGCTGGCCGCGTGGGCTCGCCGGCGGTCGTCGGCGACGGTCGTCGGCATCACCGGGAGCGTCGGCAAGACGACGACCAAGGACCTCGTCGCCGCGACGTGCGGCGCCGGACGGCGCACGACGGCCAACGTCGCCAGCTTCAACAACGAGCAGGGCCTGCCGATCACGATCCTCAACGCGCCCGACGACACCGAGGTGCTGGTTCTGGAGATGGGGATGCGCGGGTTCGGCGAGATCTCCCGGCTGTGTGAGGTCGCACGCCCCGAGATCGGGGTCGTGACGGCGGTCGGCGAGTCCCACACGGAGCGGGTCGGGGGCATCGACGGCGTTGCGCGGGCCAAGCGCGAGCTGGTCGAGGCGCTCCCGCGCGCCGGGACCGCGGTGCTCAACGCCGACGACCATCGGGTGCTGGCGATGGCCGAGCGGACGGGCGCGACCGTACTGACGTACGGCCGGTTGGCCGACGTGCGGATCGGCCACGTCGAACTCGACGCGCTGGCCCGCCCCCGGTTCGACCTGGCGACGCCGTGGGGGAGCGCGCGCGTCGAGCTCGGGGTCAGCGGCTTGCACATGGCCTGGAACGCGGCGGCCGCGGTCGCCGTCGCCGGATCGGTCGGTGTCGGCCTCGACGCAGCGGTCGACGCGCTGTCCGCGGCCGGCGTGTCGGGGATGCGGATGCAGGTCGTCCACCTCCCGTCCGGGGCGATCGTCGTCAACGACGCCTACAACGCCAACCCGACCTCGATGCTCGCCGCGCTCGACGCCGTGGCGGCGATGGACGCCCGCCGCCGCGTCGCCGTCCTCGGGATCATGGCCGAGCTCCACGATCCGACGGCGGGGTACGCCCAGGTCGCCGCCCATGCCAGCGCGCTCGACATCGAGATCGTGGCGATCGACACGTCGCAGTACGGTGTCGAGCCGGTGGCCGACGCAGCGAGCGCGCTCGGCCCGCTCGGGGCCGGTGACGTCGTGCTCGTGAAGGCGAGCCGAACCGGCGGCCTCGAACGGATCGTGCACGAACTCGGCGCCGCAGGCGACTGAGCGACCGCCCTGCGGTCCGGCCGCGCGATCGGATCGGCGGGCGATGTGGAGCGAGCTTGACACGACGCGGCCGGGCTGGAACCCTGCGTCGATGGCCGCGTACGTCATCGTCGACACCAAGATCCACGATCCGGAGGGGTACGAGCGGTACAAGGCACTCGCCCGCCCGATCGCCGAGCGGTACGGCGGTCGGTACCTCGTCAGGGGCGGGCCGATCGACGTGGTCGAGGACCAGCTCTGGTCGCCGACCCGGATCGTCGTCCTCGAGTTCCCCGACGTGGCGGCGGCCCGGGCGTTCAACGACAGCGCGGAGTACGCGCCGGTCAAGGAGCTGCGCCACCAGTACGCCGAGTCCACGCTGCTGATCGTCTCCGGCGAGTAGGCGGTTCCGGGCGGCTCGACCGGTCGAGATGCGCGCCAGGGTGCACCCTCACGCGGCGGCGGGCGAGGTGTCCGCCCCGCGGTGCACGGTGCCGTCGCCCGTACCGCCCGCCGCTCCCAGGCCGGCGGTGATCCGGGAGGCGACCGAGTGGCATGCGTCGAGCAGGCGGGCGACGAACTCGCCGGAGGGGTCGGCGCAGGCCGTATGTCCGCCGGGAACGGTGTGCAACGACGCCCCCGGCACCGCGCCGGCGAGCGCGAGCTGCTGGCGCGTCGGCACCACATCGTCGTCGAGCGACGCAACCACCGCCGTCGGTACGTCGATCGCGCCCGACCAGTGACGTGAATCGAACCGACCGATCGCCCTGCCGGCTTCGAGCAGGTGGCCCCAGTCGTGGTGCAGGATCTGTTCCAGCATCCACGGCGCGGTGCACCGGCGCTGGGCGCGGCGGATCCAGGCAGGACCCGACAACCGTCCGAGGGCGCGGAACAGCGGGGTCGAGGTCAGTACGCAGGTGCCGTCGATCAGCGTGAACGCAGCGCGCCTGACCGCGGACGCGGCGAAGTGCCGGCTGGTCGCGCACAGCACGAGGCCGTCGACACGATGCGGGTGGCGTCGCCACACCAGCTTGGCGATCGGTCCACCCATCGAGTACCCAACCGGGATGAAGCGGTCGACCCCGAGGGCGGTGGCGACCGCGACGACGTCGTCGGCGCAGGTCTCCAGCCAGCCCTCGGCCTGGGACCGCAGGCCCCGCCCGTGACCGCGATGGTCGAACGCGATCACGCGGAAGTGTTCGGCGAGCCGGTCGTAGCTGGTGTGCCAGTTGAGGTCGGCGGTCGTGGTCCAGCCGTGCAGGAGGACGATGACCGGTGCGCCGGGAGGTCCGGGGAGGTGGCGGACGAAGACGTCGCCCTCGCCGGGGACGTGAACGAGCTCGCCGGGCGGCAGCGCCGGTGCGCCGTTCGAGGCAGCGGTTGCGCCCGTCCCGTCGACCCGCCCGGTGTCCACCCGTCCGCCCTCACATCGCCGCGCGGTGCGTTTCGTGATCGTCGTGAACGGCGCGACGGATGGCGGCTCGGAGGTGCTGGGTCCGCCTGGTGCCCGCCATGCATGATCATCGGCAGGCGTCGGCCCGAACTTCAGCGGATTCTCAAGGCGCGGCCGACCGAGCGCCGGCATGCGGGGCGGCTGCGGCTGCGGATTCGGGCGTCGTCGGGCTGCGGGTGGCGCGGGTGGTCGGGCTGCCGGCTGGAATCAGGCGTCGTCGTCGCGCCGTGCGACACCTGGCGTCCGCTCGAGTTCGAGCTCGAGTTCGAGCTCGCACATCGGGCACCAGGGCTCGGCGCCCGCGGCGAGCCGTTCGGCGATCGTGCGCGACCAGCTGGCGAGGTAACCCCGGACCCACGCGCGAGTGACGACGACCACCTCGCGGAGATCGCGTCGTGTCGTCATGTACGGTCATCGGCCGCCCGGCCCGGGAACTGAAGCGATTTCCGCCGACGCGGTCGCGGTGCGCTACAGCAGGCGGGAGGCGTTGACCGGTCGGAACGGTTCGCCGCCGTCGTCTTCGGGGAGGAAGGCGGACGCCGGCAGCCGGCGGAGGTCGACCCACCACGCGAGGAAGACGGCGAACGCGGCCCCGAAGCCGAGCACGGCGCGGGCGCCGATCCACTCGATCACGACCCCGAACACCAGGTTCCCGATCGGGACCGTGCCGCCGAACACCATGAACCACAGTGGCATCACCGACGCCCGCTCGGTGTCTCTCAGGTTGAGCTGGAGCGTGGTCGTGATCGCCGTCGCGGTCATGAAGTAGCAGAACCCGAGGAGGAACCCGATCGGGAACGCGAGCAGCGGTGCGCGGAGCTGCGAGAAGGCGGCCAGGGCCAGCGCGAAGCCGGCGAACCCGCGGGTGATCAGCGCCTGCCGAGGGACGCGCGACAGCCACGTGCCGACCGCGATCGCACCGAAGAAGGCGCCAGCACCCCACACTGCGTACAGCCAGCGGTACGTGTTGCTCGTCGGCTCGATGCCGAAGTTGAGGCGGGCGACCGACGGGAACAGCCCGATGTACACGAGGCTGAACAGC
Source organism: Ilumatobacteraceae bacterium (assembly GCA_963825565.1). Lineage (GTDB taxonomy): Bacteria > Actinomycetota > Acidimicrobiia > Acidimicrobiales > Ilumatobacteraceae > JBFGCT01. Next base: position 66,637 of record CAWGTW010000006.1, on the reverse strand, counting down.
GAGAACAGGAACATCCCGAGCAGCAGCCGTTTCAGCACGATGCGGTCGCGCACGATGTTGATGCCGGTGAGCAGCCTCCTCCAGCCCCGCTCGGCGAACGTGCCCCGAACGTCGGGCATCCGCACGACGAGCAGCGCCACGATGAAGAACAGGTAGGTGGCGGCGTTGACGAGGAAGATCTGGGCGATCGACAGCCCGGCCACCGCGAGCAGCGCGGCGAGCACCGGTCCCATCACCCGGCTGCCGTTGATCATCGCCGAGTTCAGGCTGATCGCACCCGGGAGGTCCTGGCGGTGCACGAGCAACGGCATCGACGCCTGGAAGGCCGGCGCGTTGAGCGCGTTGGCGATCCCGATCCCGAGCTGGACGGCGAAGATCGTCCAGAGCGCGCCGGCGTTGGCGACCTGGAACGCGAGGCCGACGGTCAGCAGCGCCGAGGCCGACTGCATCACCAGCATCAGCTTGCGTTTCGACACCTTGTCGGCGAGCACCCCGGCGGGGATCGACAGCACGAGCAGCGGCCCGAGCTGCATGAAGATCATCAGGCCGACGAGCGCCGGTCGCCCGGTGCGATCGTCGATGTACGCGGGCAGCGTGAAGTTCTGCATCCACGTCCCGACCTGGCTGAGCGCCAGCCCGACGAACACGATCCGAAAGCTGCGATACGACAGCGCCGCGCGTGCTGTGCCCGGCGTACGCCCGTGCGCCGGGGCGACGTGGTTCGGTGCGGTGGCGGTCATCGGGGAGGTGCTTTCGGGGCGGGTCGACGACGGGTCAGGGACTCGACCCGCCGGTCAAGCTAGTGCCCTGACCGCAAACGTTTGCGATGTTCCGCCGGCCGGCTCCGCCGCTCGCGGCGATGCGGCTCCTCACCGTAGGGCAGGGCTACGCAGTCGTCGCCACGCCGTGCGAGCGACGCACCCGACTCGGCGTCGACCCCTCGAACGTTCACGGTCACGGCATTAGCCGTCCGCCCCGCTTCCGTCGTCTGCGTCGCGATCCCCGTCCGAGGCCCCGACAGGATCGCGACGCGGGCGACCTCGGACGCTCACCGAAGCCCGGGTACTGGCCGGCCGGTGCGCCGCCGCGCCACGGTTGAGGCCGTGCCCATCGCCGCCGCCGACCAGGTGCGAGCGCGACGGTGGTGCGAGGGCGACAGCGGAGCGAGGGCGACGGCGGTGCGAGGGCGCGGTCAGGTCGCCGGTGATGGGCCGTCGGAGGGCGGGCCGGCGTAGGCCTGGGCCATGTCCATCCATTCCCGCGCCGATTCGCCGGTGATGGCGAGGGCGGTGTCGTCGGCGTGTCGGCGTTGGGTGACGACCAGGCAGAAATCGAGTGCCGGCCCGACGATCGAGTCGGCTGCGTCGTCGGGTCCGAACGTGAGCGTCTCGCCCGAGGGCAGCGTCAGCTCGACGCGCACCGGGTCCGCCGGCGGTTCGAGCCCCCGGTTGAGGTACGACCACGCGCGGGTGATGAAGCCGAGCCGGGCGACGTGTCGCAGGCGGTCGGTCGAGGTGCGTTCGACGCCGAGCGCGTCGGCGATGTCCTGGCCGTGCGCCCAGCACTCCATCAGCCGGGCGGTGAGGAACGACTTCGAGCCCATCGACGGGCCGTACCAGGCGATCCTCGTCGCGTCGTCCAAGGTCGCCGATGCAGCGGCGAGGTCGGCCCGGTTCGCCCGCCACCGGTCGAGCAGCTCGGCCGGCGACATCGCGCGGTAGCTCCCGAGGGTCAGGTCGTCGCCGTCGGCTTCGTCGGCGACGTCGGCGCCGATCAACTCGGCGAGCAGTGCTTGGAACCCCTCCGGGTCGGTGATGGCGACCGCCGCGGCATGGTCGAAGTAGGTGAGGTGGGCGATCTGGTCGGCGACCGACCAGCGCGGGCTCGGCGTCGGCAACGCCCAGCGGTCGTCGCCGAGACCGGCGACGATGTCATCGAGCGACCGCTGCTCGGCGAGCAGGTCGGCGCGAACCTCGGCAACGTTCATGCCCGCCGAAGCTAACCAACCGGTCGCACCCGACCGCCACCGGACGTGACGTCCTGTCCGGGGTCAGCCACCGAACGGGGCACGCTCGCGGCCGCGGTGACGCCTGTCCGCGGTCAACCAGAGAACAGGGCACCGTCCAGGAGCACATCCGCGACCGACGTGCGAGCACGCGGCGCGTTCGTAGCGGGCGAAAGCGTGCTGGTACGTTCGCCGCCATGTCGATCGGGGGTACGAGCCGAGGTGCCGGCACGGTGCTGCGCAGCCGGCTCGACACCCGCTCGCCGGAGTATCGAGCCAACCTCGCCGCCATGCAGGCGATGTGGGACGCCGTCGCCGAGGAGCTGGTCAAGGTGCCAACGATCGGTGGCCAGCGCTACGTCGACCGACACCGCCACCGGGGCAAGATGCTGGTGCGCGAACGCATCGAGGCGCTGGTCGACCCGCACACCCCGTTCCTCGAGCTGAGCCCGCTCGCCGCGTGGGGCACCCAGGATCCGATCGGAGCCGGGACCGTCGGCGGGCATCGGGATCGTCGAGGGCGTCGAGTGCGCGATCACCGGCTCGGACATGACCTACCGGGGCGGCGCGGCGAACCCGACGACGTGGCAGAAGGGGCATCGGTTCTACGAGATCGTGCGGGAGAACCGGCTGCCGCTGATCGTGCTCAACGAGTCGGCGGGCGCCGACCTCCCCCGCCAGGCCGATCTGTTCATCCGCGGTGGGCAGAGCTTCCGCGACCTGACGCAGATGTCCAAGCTCGGCATCCCGTCGATCACGATCGCCTTCGGCCCGAACACCGCCGGCGGCGCCTACACGCCCGGCATGAGCGACTACACCGTGTTCGTCAAGAACCGCGGCACGGCCTATCTCGGGGGTCCACCGCTGGTCAAGATGGCGATCGACGAGATCGTCGACGAGGAGACGCTCGGCGGCGCGGAGATGCACTCCCGCACGAGTGGGCTGTCCGACTACCTGGCGATGGACGAGCTCGACGGGCTCCGCCTCGCCCGCCAGATCGTGCGCCACCTCCGCTGGCGCAAGCTCGGCCCCGGACCGACCGAACCGGCCGACGAGCCCGAGTACGACCCCGCCGAGCTGCTCGGCTGCGCGTCGGCCGACGTCCGCATCCCGTTCGAGATCCGGGAGGTCTACGCCCGGCTGCTCGACGGCAGCCGGTTCGAGGAGTTCAAGCCGCTGTACGGCGACAAGCTGGTCTGTGGTTGGGGGTCGATCTGCGGGTTCCCCGTCGGGCTGCTCGGCAACAACGGGATCCTGTTCTCCGACGAGGCCAAGAAGGGCGCGCAGTTCATCCAGCTCTGCAACCGCACCGCCACGCCGCTGGTCTTCTTGCACAACATCACCGGCTTCATGGTCGGGTCAAAGGCCGAGCAGGGCGGGATCATCCGCAACGGGGCGAAGATGATCAACGCCGTGTCCAACTCGACCGTGCCGCACTTCAACCTGATGGTCGGCGCGAGCTACGGCGCCGGCAACTACGGGATGGCGGGCAAGGCGTACAACCCGCGGTTCATCTTCTCGTGGCCGAACCACCGGGTGGCGGTGATGGGTCCCAAGCAGCTCGCCGGCGTGATGGAGATCATCGCCCGCAACGCCGCGGCGGGCCGGGGCATCGAGGTCGACGAGGAGGAGTTGGCCGCTCGCACGGGGGCGCTCGAAGCCCAGATCGAGACCGAGTCGACCGCGCTGTACTCGACCGGCCGGCTGTGGGACGACGGGATCATCCATCCGGCCGACTCCCGGACGGTGCTCGGGATCGCCCTCTCCGCGGCGCACAGCAACGTGATCGCCGGCGCGACCGAGTACGGCGTGTGGCGGCACTGATGGGCTCGATCGGTCGCCTGCTGATCGCCAACCGCGGCGAGATCGCCGTGCGCATCGCCCGCACGGCCCACCGGCTCGGGATCGACACGGTCGGCGTGTACTCCGAACCCGATATCGACGCGCTGCACGTCGATGCCGTCGACGCCGCGGTCGCGCTCGGCGGGTCGAGCCCGACCGACTCGTACCTGCGCGGCGACCTGGTGATCCGCGCCGCGCTCGACACCGGCGCCGAGGCGATCCATCCGGGCTACGGGTTCCTGGCCGAGAACGCCGCGTTCGCCCGCGAGGTCGAGGCCGCCGGGCTGATCTGGGTCGGCCCGACGCCGGAGCAGATCACCCTCCTCGGCGACAAGGTGGCGGCGAAGCGGGCGGCGGTCGAGGCCGGCGTCCCCACGTCGTCGATCGTCGAGGTCGCCGGCGGGGTGGTGCCCGACGGCGTGCCGCTGCCGGCGCTGGTCAAGGCTGCGGCCGGCGGTGGCGGTCGAGGCATGAGGGTCGTGAGGTCGGCGGGCGAGCTCGGTGCGGCGATCGAGGCCGCATCGCGCGAGGCGTTGTCGTCGTTCGGCGACGGCACGGTGTTCGTCGAGCCGTACATCGAGCAGGGCCGTCACGTCGAGGTGCAGATCGTCGGCGACGCCCACGGCAACGTGATCCATCTCGGCGAGCGCGACTGCTCGATCCAGCGCCGCAACCAGAAGGTGGTCGAGGAGTCGCCGTCGGCCGGCATCGACGGCGACACCCGCGCCGCGCTGTGCGCCGGTGCGGTCGCCCTCGCCCGCCGCGTGGGGTATCGCAACGCCGGCACGTTCGAGTTCCTCGTCGGCAACGACGGCACGGTCAACTTCCTCGAGGTCAACACGCGGCTGCAGGTCGAGCACCCGGTGACCGAGGCGGTGACCGGCCTCGATCTCGTCGAGTTGCAGTTGCTCGTCGCTGCCGGCGAGCCGCTCCCGCTGACCCAGGACGAGGTCGTGTTCGACGGGCACGCGATCGAGGTGCGCGTCGTCGCCGAGAACCCGCGCCAGGGGTGGATCCCCTCGACCGGCCGGATCGAGGTGTTCGAGTTGTCGGGGGGAGTCCGGGTCGACACCGGGTTCCGGGCCGGCTCCGCGGTGTCGGCCGACTACGACTCGCTGCTCGCCAAGGTGATCGCCCACGCCCCCACCCGCGACGCCGCGGCGCGCCTGCTGGCTCGGGCGCTCCGGTCGTCGCAGATCGCCGGCGTCGAGACCGACCTCGACACTCTCGAGGCCGTGCTCACCGAACCCGACTTCCTCGCCGGCTCGCCGACGACCGCGTACCTGGCCGAGCATCCGCAGGTCGAGGCCGCCACCGGACCGACGGGCGACGACCGGATCGCCCTGCTGCTCGGCGCGGTCTTCGCGGCCGAACACCTGGCCCGGGCGGCCGACGAGCACACCGGGTTCGCGCCGTCGGGCTGGCGCAACGTCCGCACCCAGGGGCAGCGGGAGATCTGGCGGTCCGGCGACGACGAGGAGCACGTCGAGGTGTTGATGGCCGGCCCGCACGCGGCGACCGTGCTGCTCGGGCGATGGCCCGAACCGCTCGACGACGGTTCGCTCCCGCCCGACGAGCGACGGTCGATCTCGGTCCGCCTGCCCGCCCGGTCCGCCGAGCGCCAGGTGATCGAGCTCGACGGCCACCGCCACGTGGTCGAGGCGACCGTGCGCGGGACGACCGTGCACACCCGGAGCCCGGCCGGCGCGAGGTCGTGGGCTCCCGTCCCGCGCTTCGTGGTCCACGACGCCGACAGCGAGGGGAGCGGGCCGGTCAGCCCGCTCCCGGGGACGGTGATCGCCGTCCACGTCGAGGTCGGGGCGATCGTCGCCGACGGTGACGTGCTGATGGTCGTCGAGGCGATGAAGATGGAACACAAGATCACCGCCCACGGCCCGGGTGTGGTCGCCGAGCTGCGCTATTCGGTCGGGGACCGGGTCGACGCCGGCGAGCTGCTCGTCGTGCTCGACCATCCGGCGGGCGACGGGTGAGGCCGGCACCGTGACCGCTCCCATCCGCATCGCCAACTGCTCCGGGTTCTTCGGTGACCGTCCGAGCGGGGCGCGCGAGATGGTCGAGGGCGGGCCGATCGACGTGTTGACCGGCGACTGGCTGGCCGAGCTGACGATGCTGATCCTCAGCCGGATCCGGGCCAAGCGGCCGGGCGCCGGGTACGCCCGCACGTTCGTCGGCCAGATGGAAGCGGTGATGGGGACGTGCCTCGATCGGGGCATCAAGGTGGTGTCCAACGCCGGCGGGCTCGACCCCGACGGCTGCGCCGAGGCCGTCGCCGAGGTCGCCGACCGGCTCGGGCTGGCGCCGACGATCGCCTACGTCGACGGCGACGACCTCCTGCCGCGGGTGGGCGAGCTGGTCGAGGCCGGCGCGCTGACGCCGTTCTCCGCCGAGGGCACGCTCGGCGACCCGTCGCGGTTCGTCACCGCCAACGCCTACCTCGGGTGCTGGGGGATCGTCGAGGCGCTCGGCCGCGGCGCGGACATCGTGATCACCGGCCGGGTGACCGACGCAGCGGTCGTGTGCGGGCCGGCCGCCTGGCACCACGGCTGGGCGCGTGACGACCTCGACCGGCTGGCGGGGGCGGTCGTCGCCGGGCACGTGATCGAGTGCTCCGCCCAGGTGACGGGCGGCAACTACTCGTTCTTCACCGAGCTCGACGGGCGCACCGAGGTCGGCGGCCGGGCGCGGTTGGGTTTCCCCTGGGCCGAGGTCGCCGACGACGGCTCGGCGGTGATCGGCAAGCACGACGGCACCGGGGGGGCGGTCACGGTCGGCACGGTCACGTCGCAGTTGCTCTACGAGATCGGCGGACCCGAGTACCTCGGTCCGGACGTGACCGCACGGTTCGACACGATCGAGCTGGAGCAGCTCGCGCCCGACCGGGTACGAATCTCCGGGGTCAGGGGCCAGGCGCCGCCACCGACGTTGAAGGTCGCGATGAACGAACTCGGTGGCTATCGCAACTCGTTCGCCGTCGCGCTGACCGGGCTCGATGTCGACGAGAAGGCGGCCTTCGCCGCAGCGGCGTTCTGGGACGCGTGCCCGTACGGGCCGGACGACTTCGATTCGATCGACAGCCGCGTGGTCCGCACCGACAAGCCCGACCCGGCGACACAGGAGGAGGCGACCGCAGTCTGGCGGGTGACGGTCAAGGACGCCGACGAGCGCAAGGTCGGCCGGGCCTTCGCCGACGCGATGGTGCACACCGTGCTGGCCGGAATCCCCGGCATGTACGGCCTGGGCGGTGGTCCCAGCGCGGCGACACCGTTCGGTGTGTACCGGCCGGCGAAGGTGGCCAACGATCTCGTCCCGCAGTACGTGCACGTCGTCGGTGGCGACACGGTGATGGTCGAGTCGGTCGCGCCGGTCGGGCCGCCGATCGGACCGCCGACCGGGGTCGACGACGCGCCGCCGGCCGCCGCGCCGACCGGGGAGCGCCGAGCCGCGCCGATCGGCTCGGTCGTCGGCACCCGGTCCGGCGACAAGGGCGGCGATGCCAATCTCGGCGTGTTCGCCCGCTCCGATCCGGGGTGGGCGTGGCTGGACGACGCGCTGACCGTCGATCGATTGCGCGAGCTGTTGCCGGAGACCGCCTCGCTCGACATCGACCGATTCCGCTTCCCCAAGCTGCGGTCGCTGAACTTCGTCGTTCGCGGCCTCCTCCACGAGGGAGTCGCCGCCTCGACCCGCCAGGACGCCCAGGCCAAGGCGCTGGGGGAGTGGCTGCGGGCGCGCGTCGTGCCGATCCCCGTCGCCGTGCTCGACGCGCCGTTCGACTGAGCGCGCTGGCGTGGTAGCGGCCGCGGATCGTCGCTCGAGGCGAGGTCGTCCTGCGCCCCGGCGTGGCCGTCGGGGCACTGCGCGCGGTTGACACCCTGTGGGGCGTGCACGACACTGGCGGAGCCGCTCGGGCACGCCGTCCCTGAGCGTCGATGATCGAGCCGGTGTTCATCACCGCCGAGGGAGGCACGCCATGCGAAAGCTCAGGGACATCCTCAAGCTGCTGCGAGTGCTGTGGCCGTTCGGTGCTCGGCGCCGCGCGCTCGCCGGCGCCGCCGCGGGGCTCTTCGATCGGTTCGCCGCCAGCGAGTGCCTGTTGCTCGAGGCCTACTGCAACAGCATCGAGTCCGAGTCCGCCGGGCCGGAGTGTCCGCCCGACGGGTGTTCGACCGAGGGCGGCTCGATCGACCTCGGGCCGATGCTGTACTTCCTCAACCACCCGCCGAGGATCCTCTGGCTGCCGGTCTGGGTGCTCGTCCATGCGCTGCAGGTCGTCGAGGGTTCCAAGCTCCCGACGAGCCGCATCTCTCAGCTCCTGTGGTGCGCGATCGTCGAGCAGACCGACAAGCAGGGCATCGTCGCCGGTGACGGAACGATCTACGGCGAGTCCGAGTACGAGCAGCTCGACCTGCGGTGGCTCTACGCGGTCGTCGGCTTCGTGCTCCACGTGGTCGACCGAGCGCCGCTCGGCGGCCCGATCGACACGATCCCGCTGCGCGGCACGACCGCGCACCCGGACCGAGTGACGATCGCCATCATCGGGGACTGGGGCACAGGTCGGTACGGGAACGACGACGGCGGCCCGGCGCAGCAGGTGATCGACGCGGTCAAGCAGTTGAACCCGGACTACATCATCCACCTCGGGGACGTGTACTACGCCGGAACGAGCGACGAGGAGGCCCAGAACCTGTTGGGTCTCTGGCCCGACGACTGGGCCGGCAAGTCGTTCACCCTCAACTCGAACCACGAGATGTACAACGGCGCGTACGGGTACTTCGACGTGGCGCTTGCGGAGAGCGGCCCGTTCCGTGCCCAGCGTGCACTGAAGTCGGGGACCAAGACGCCCACCCGTAGCAGCTTCTTCGCGCTCGACTTCGATCCGTGGCTGATCCTCGGCCTCGATTCCGCGTACGACGCGACGGTCGAATCGATGTACATGACCGGGGCGTTGGGGGAGGCGCAGCGGAAGTGGGTGAACGAACTCTGCGCGCGTCGCGATCGTCGCCACGTCATCGTGATGACGCATCACGACGGTCTGGAGACCGACGGTTCCGGCCCGAACAAGCCGCTGTGGGACGATGTGGTGTCGGCGGTCGGATCCGGTGGTCCCGGCTACTGGTACTGGGGTCACGTGCACAACGGCATCGCCTACGCGGCGCGCTCGCCGGCCGGGGAGGCGTCGGGCGCGCCGGGGATCGATGGCATCAACGCCCGCTGCGCCGGCCATGGGGCGATCCCGTTCGGGCGGGGGTCGAGCCTGCTCGAGGGTGACACGGACGAACCGATCGACGGCGTGTCGTACGTGGCGAACACCCCGGTCGGTGGCGGATCGATCAGGAGGCGCAACGGCTTCGCGACCTTGACGCTCGACGCGACGAACCGCTCGGTGTCCGAGAGGTTCTACGAGGTGTACAGCGGTGCGAAGCCGCCGTTCGAACCGGTGTGGTGCGCGGTCGACGGCGTCCCCAGCGCCTGCGGCGACGGCAGCGACACCGACTGACCGCCGACCGCAGGGTCGCGCTCCGTTGAGCTCAGGCGGGCACGCCGAGACGGTCGTACGCCGGGGCGAGGCGCTGCAGCTCCGGCATGACCTCGCGGGCGAACAGGGCCATGTTGCGGTCGGCCTCGGCGTGGGGCATCCCGGCATAGGAGAACACGCCGATGAAGTGGTCGGCGTGGGTGTTGTCCTGGATCGTGACGATGCGCTCGTAGACCTGCTCGGGCGTACCCCACACCTGGAGGTCGACGAAGAAGTCGGCCATCCGCTCCGCGCCGCCGGGGCTGGTCAGGCGGTCGTACATCTCGCCGTGGAACTCGTAGCCGGGGGTGTGCTTGAGGTGGTCCCGGTCGAACTCGTAGTGCCTGACGACCGAGTCCCAGTAGCCGGTGATGTACCGCCGGGCCAGTTCTTCGGCGCGGTCGGCCGACTCGTCGACGAAGGTCCAGCCGGCGACGCACGGCGGCGGCGGTTCGTCGCCGGTCGCCTCGCGGAAGACCGCCCGGTACCGGTCGAGCTCGGCGCGCAGCACCGCCCACGGCTTCTGCGGGATGATCAGGAGGCCGACGCCGAGCCGGGCCATGATGTCGGCCGACTCCGGGGAGATCGCGGCGGCGAACGTGCGGCCCCTGAACGAGCGTTCGGGGCGGGGGCGCAGGTCGACCCGTGACTGCTTGACGTAGTCGCCGTCGTACTCGCACCAGCCGCGCTCGAGCCCGGTCAGGATCATCTCCGCCGACTCGGCGAAACGGGATCTGGCTTCGGGCATCGCCACCCCGAACCCGTCGAACTCCACCCGCCCGGTACCGCGACCGAGGCCGAGGATCATGCGGCCACCGGACATCACGTCGAGCATCGCCACCTGCTCGGCGACGCGCAACGGGTCCTGCCACGGCAGGACGCAGACCATCGACCCGAGTTGGATCGTCTCCGTACAGCCGGCCATGTACGTCAGGAACTGCAACACGTTCGGGCACATGGTGTAGTCGGTGAAGTGGTGCTCCACGCTCCAGATCGACTCGAACCCCAACCCCTCGGCCTGCCGGGCGAGCGCCAGGTCGTCGCGGTAGACCGCGGTGTCCGGCGTGCCGTCGCCGGGGCTCTGGAAGATGACCGACATGCCGACGTGCATGCCACGTCACCGTAGCGATGCGGTGGCTCGGGCGTCGAGACCGCCCGGGGCGTGGCTGGCTACAGCCGGACCACCACCTTGCCGAGGTTGGCGCCGGTGAACAGCCGATCGAGCGCGGCCCTAGCGTTGTCCATCCCCTCGACGACGCCGCTCTTGTCGACGAGCTTGCCCTCGACCCCTCAACCGCCGAGGCCGACGATCGCCTCGAAGGCGCGGTCCGCGGCCAGGTCGTCGGTGGGTAGTCGATCGCCGTGTCGAAGCCGAACTCGTCGATGAGCAGCGCGCACTTCTCGCCGGGTCCGGGCGTCGGGACGGGTACGTCGTCGGACGCGAAGCAGGCCGAGTCGACCGCGCCGACCGGTCGCTTGGCGAGTGTGATGCGATGGTTGGTGGTGGCCATCGCGGCAAGATGGGCACGTCAAGGGACGGCCGGCGCACCGGGCCGTTCTGCCGGCCGGGTATCGACGGGGCACCGGTCTGCGGGATCGGCGGGGATCAGCGCGACGTCGGCGGGGGACCGGCGGGGATCAGCCGGGGGATCAGCCGAGGATCAGCTCGGCGAAGGTCGGCAGCATCTGGGCCGGGCCGCTGACCAGGAACTCGGTGATGCACGTCTCTCGCCACGCGGCGAGCTCGTCGCGGATCTTGTCCGGCGGGCCGACGAGCGCCACGTCCTCGACCATCGAGAGCGGGATCGCCGCGGCGGCCTCGGCCTTCTTGCCCTCGAGGTACAACTCCTGGACCTTGACCGCGACGTCCTCGTAGCCCATCCGGGCGAAGACCTCGAAGTGGAAGTTCGCACCGCGAGCGCCCATCCCGCCGGCGTAGAGGGCGAGGAACGGCCGGACGAAATCGGCGCACTGCTCGACGTCGTCGCCGGGGATGACGGTCACCGTCGCGGTCACCTCGAAGCGGTCCTGCTTGGTGGGGTCGCCCGCGGCGTCGAACCCCTGCTGCAGGCACTCGCGGTAGAACGCGTCGTCCTTCGGCGAGAAGAACAGCGGGAGCCAGCCGTCGCAGATCTCCGCCGACAGGGCGACGTTCTTCGGCCCCTCGGCGGCGAGGAAGATCGGGATCTCGCTCCGCAGCGGGTGGACGGTCGACTTGAGCGGCTTGCCGAGGCCGGCCCCGCCGTCGAGCGGGAGGTCGAAGAAGTCGCCGTGGAACTCGACGCGCTCCTCGCGGGCGACGATCATGCGAATGATCTCGACGTACTCCCGGGTGCGGGCGAGGGGTCTCGGGTACGGCTGGCCGTACCAGCCCTCGACGACCTGGGGACCCGACGCGCCGAGCCCGAGGATGAACCGCCCGTCGGAGAGGTGGTCCATCGTGATCGCCGCCATCGCGGTCGCCGCCGGGGTGCGGGCCGACATCTGCATGATCGCCGTGCCGAGCTGGACCGTCCGTGTCGAGGCACCCCACCACGCGAGCGGGGTCAGGGCATCGGAGCCGTAGGCCTCGGCGGTCCAGATCGAGTTGAACCCGAGCCGCTCGGCCTCCGCCACGGCCTCGGTGACCCCGGCCGGCGGCCCCGCCGACCAGTACCCCGTGTTGTACCCGAGCTTCAGATCTGTCATACGGGAACCGTAGACGCGTCCCGCCCCGCAACCCCGCCCCCATGGCGTCCGCGGACATCCACCGTCACCACTGCCCTGAGGAGAACCGGCGCAGCGTGTGCGCGAGGTGATCACGCTGGGCACGGGTCGGTGTCACGGGTCGGCCAGGATGGGGGCATGGTGGACGACCGGCTGGTGGTGACCGACACGGTACGCATACCCCGCCACGAGCTCGACGTCCGGTTCAGCGCGTCCGGCGGGCCGGGCGGTCAACACGCGAACAAGGCCGCCACCCGCGCCGAGCTGACGTTCGACGTCGAGGCGTCGGCCGCGTTCGACGAGGCGCAGCGCGACCGGGTGCGCTCCAGGCTCGGCTCGGTCGTCCGGGTCGTCGTCGACGACGAGCGGTCGCAGCTCCGCAACCGGGAGATCGCGGAGCGGCGACTGGTCGAGCGGCTGCGTTCGGCGCTCCACGTCCCTCGCCGGCGGCGGGCGACCCGGCCGACCGCCGGCTCCCAGCGCCGACGGCTCGACTCGAAGCAACGTCGAAGCCGGATCAAGCGGTCGCGTCAGCGCCCGACCGACGACGAGTGAGCCCGACCGCCGCCGGCACCGGGGACTGAGCGGACTCAGCGGCCGGGATCGAACGTGACCGGGAGGTGTGTCGGCCCGAAGATGGCGGTGGTGATCGGCTTCCACTCGATCGGGCCGTCGAGCGCCAGGTTGGGCATCCGGCGGGCGAGGAGGGGGAGCGCCTCCTGGAGCTCGGCACGGGCCAGCGCAGCCCCGAGGCAATAGTGGATGCCGCTGCCGAACGTCAGCTGCGGCCGGCCGGCGACCGGCTCACGGGTGATGTCGAGCGTGCCGGGTTGGTCCCACTTGCGACCGTCGTAGTTGGCCGACACGGTCGACGGGAAGACCATCGTCCCGGCGGGGAACAGCACGTCGCGGAACACGATGTCCTCGCTGGCGAAGCGCCCGGTCCCCCGTACCGCGCCGAAGTAGCGCATCACTTCCTCGACCGCCGTGGGAGCGACGTCGGGGCGGTCGGCGAGCAGCCGCCACTGGTCGGGGTACCCGGCGAGCAAGCCGACCGCGCAGCCCAGCTGGTTGCGGGTGGTGTCGGTGCCTGCGACGATCACGGCGTTGACCATCATCACCAGCTCCTCGGTGTCGAGCCGGTCACCCTCCTCCTCGGCGGCGATCAGATCGGTGAGCAGGTCCTCGCGCGGCTCGTTGCGGCGGTCGGCGATCAGCCCCCGGGTGTACTCGTCGAGCTCGATCTGGGCGGCCTTGATCACCTCGAGCTCGTCGAGGACGGTCCCGTTGAAGATCCGCAGGACGTCCTCGGCCCAGCGGGAGAAGAGCTGCCAGTCGTCCTTCGGCGCGCCGAGCAGCTCGCAGATGATCGGGATCGGGTACGGCTCGCAGATGTCGACCGCGATGTCGGCCCGTCCTGCGGGGGCGACGGCGTCGACCAACTCGTCGACCACCTCGCGCATGAACGGCCGGAGGCGGTCGGCCGAGCGCGGCGAGAACGCCTTGGCGACGAGCCGCCGGAGCCGGGTGTGGACGTCGCCCTCGGCCGACAGGATCGACACCCGGCGCCGCGCGAGGAAGTCGGGGTCGGTGATCCCCATCACCTCGGGCAGCTTGGCGGTCAGGTTGTGCCAGCGCTTGTCGCGCAGCACGGCCGTCACGTCGTCGTAGCCGAGGATGTTGAAGCCGATCTGGTTGCGGACGATCCAGTGGTCGGCGGTCAGCGCACGGGTGCGGGCGGTCTGCTCCTCGTGGCCGGTGCCGGGGGCGAACGCGTCGATCACCGGGATGTCGAGGTCGAAGACGCTCGTGGTCGTTGGACCCGTCGTCGTGGTGCCGTCCGTCATGGCGACGAGCCTACGGTGACTCGATCCCGGCCTCGGCAGCCAGCGTGTCGAGGTCCTCGTACGGGAGCAGGACCGGCCGCGAGAACTCGCCGCCGGCCGCGTCGGCGGTTGCGCACTCCTCGTCGGTGCAGTTGATCCACAGTGGTGGTTCGTACGCGGCCGTCAGGCCGAAGACGTTGTCGGTGGCAGCGCGCACGAGGAACGCACGCAATGCGATCGGCCGCTCGATGCGGGCGAGATCGAACTGGTGAAGCAGGCGGCGGCCGTCGACGGCGAACTCGACCTCGATGTCGGCGCGCCCGTCCGCGTCGACCCCGCGCAGGACGAGGTCGTCGTCGAGCAGGCCGACCGAGTGGGCGTCGTCGAGGAACTCCTGGAGCTCGAGGTCGGTCACGCGCCCCTCGAGCCACCCGTCGGCGACCGCGGCGACGGCGCGACCGTCGCCGTACACGGTCAGGAGCGGGATCGACACCGGGCCGTCGGCGTCGGCGCGGATCTGCACGATCAGCTCGCCCGGCCCGGACGGGTACGTGAACACGCCGACCGGCGGGAGCGTGACGATCGTGGTCGTCGCCGGCGAGGGGCTCGGCGGTGTCGCCCGCTCGTTCGGGCCGCCCGTGCACGCGCCGGACACGAGCACGGCCGCTCCGCAGAGCAGGGCGGCCGTCCGGGCAGTCAGCCGACGGACTCCAGGGCATCGATCGCCGTCGACCCGAGCGCCTCGGCGACCGCGGCGTTGGCGTAGTGGCCGCCGACCGTGTTCAGCCCGTGGGCGATCGAGGGGTCGCGCCGCGCCGCGCCGATCGCACCGTGCAGCGCGACGTCGAGCTGGAACGGCAGCGTCGCGTTCGTCAGGGCGTACGTGCTCGTGTGGGGAACGGCTCCGGGCATGTTCCCCACTGCATAGTGGACGATGCCGTGCTCGACGTAGGTGGGCTCGTCATGGGTCGTCTCGTGGGTCGTCTCGATACAGCCGCCCTGGTCGACCGCGACGTCGACGATGACCGCCCGCGGCTTCATCGCCTCGACGAGGTCCTCGCCGACGACGACCGGTGCTCGCCCGCCGGCGACGAGCACCGCGCCGATCACCAGGTCCGCGTCGAGCACCGCCCGCTCGATCGAGCCGCGGTTCGACGCCGCCGTCATGATCCGGCCCCGGTGGATCTGGTCGACCCAGCGCAGCCGGTCGAGGTTCTTGTCGAGCAGGACGACCTCGGCCTCCATGCCGGCGGCGATCCAGGCGGCGTTCCAGCCGACGTTGCCCGCGCCGAGCACGACGACCTTGGCCGGCCGGACACCCGGCGCCCCGCCCATCAGGACACCGCGCCCGCCCTTGTGCCGCTCGAGGAAGTGGGCGCCCATCTGGGGGGCAAGCCGTCCGGCGACCTCGCTCATCGGGGCGAGCAGCGGCAGCGAACCGTCGGCGTTCTGGACGGTCTCGTACGCCACGCCGGTCGTGCCGGCCGCGAGGAGCGCCGTGGCGACCTCGGGGTATGCGGCGAGGTGGAGGTAGGTGAACAGCGTGAGGTCGGGCCGCAGGAAGCCGAACTCCTCGGGCTTGGGCTCTTTGACCTTGACGACCATCTGCTGCGACCACGCGTCGGCCGCGGTGGGGACGATCTCGGCGCCGGCGGCGACGTAGTCGTCGTCGGTGATCGACGCACCTTCGCCGGCGCCGGTCTCGACGAAGACCTCGATGCCGTGGCGTTCGAGCTCGCGCACGCCGTCGGGCGTCATGGCGACGCGGTGTTCGGCGGTCTTGACCTCGCGGGGGACGCCGACGGTTCCGATGACGGGATGCTCCTTCATCGCCCCATCATGCACCCCGGCCGACCGCCGATGTCTCGGAGTTGCGTGGCAGAATCGAACGATGGCCTCCGATTCGGTCGAAATCGACGCAGTTGACCGGCGAATCCTCGGCGTGATGCGCCATCGCGGGCGGATCAGCTGGCGCGAGCTCGGCGAGGAGGTCCATCTGTCGGCGACCGCGGCCGCCGATCGGGTCCGGCGGCTGGAGCAGGCGGGTGTGATCACCGGCTATCACGCCCGCGTCGACGCGGCCGCGATCGGGCGCACCGTGCGGTCGGTGATCGACGTGAGCCTCGTGCCCGGCGACATGGCCGACGAGTTCGAGCGACGGCTGGCCGATCGCGACGAAGTCGTGTTCGCCGCGTACGTGACCGGGTCGGCGGACTACAGCATCGTCGTCGAGTGCGAGGGGGCAGCGGGACTCGATGCGTTCGTGCGGTGGGTGCGTGCCGACCAGGCGGTCGCCCGGACCGAGAGCAAACTGATCCTGCGCTCGATCGTCGACTGACCGAGCGCGGGCTGGGTCGGGTGGTGCTCGCCGGGTGGGCCTGAAGCTCCGGCTCGACCCTCGACTGACGGCGCGCTGGTCGGGTCGGGTGGTGCTCGCCGGGACCTGCCGTCGGGTCGGGTGGTGCTCGGCCGGTCGTGCCGTCGGGTCGCCGCGCAGCCCGGTGGCGCAGCGGCGACAGCGAGAGCGAGCTGAGGCTCGGCCCAGGCGTCGTTCGCCGTTTCGGCGGGCGGCGGGCTACTACGGTCGCGGATCGGATGACCAACAACGATGTTCCACGAATCGCCCTCGGTCCGGAATCGGCCCCGGAGTGGCTGGCCGATGCGATCGTCGAGGGCGGGGGCGAGGTGGTCGGGCTGGCCGAGTGCGAGGCGATCGTGTGGGGGAGCAACGACGACGTCGAGGGCCTCGTCGCCGCGCTCGATCGAGCGCCCGGTGCATCGTGGGTGCAGTTGCCGTTCGCCGGCATCGAGCGGTTCGTCGATCGCCTCGACGACGAGCGGACGTGGACCTGCGCGAAGGGTGCCTACGCCGACCCGTGCGCCGAACACGCGCTCGCGCTGGCGTTGGCCGGGATGCGCGACGTCGTTGGATCGGCGCGCGCCGACGGCTGGCACGCGCCCGCCGGCGTCAACCTGCTCGACGCCCGGGTGACGATCCTCGGCGGCGGGGGGATCACCGAGTCGCTGGTGCGGCTGCTCCAGCCGTTCGGGTGCCACATCACCGTCGTCCGGCGGCGGGCGGACGCGATGGACGGCGTCGACGACGTGCTCGAGGCAGACCGGTACGCCGACGCGTTGCCCGGTGCCGACCTCGTCGTGCTGGCGCTGGCGCTGACACCGGAGACCGAGGGGATGTTCGGCGCCGACGAGTTCGCCCTGATGGAACCGCACGCGTGGATCGTGAACGTCGCTCGCGGCCGCCACATCGTGACCGACGACCTCGTGGTCGCGCTGCGCGACGGGATCATCGGCGGGGCCGGCCTGGACGTGACCGATCCCGAGCCACTGCCCGAGGGGCATCCGCTGTGGTCGCTGCCGAACTGTGTGATCACGCCCCATGTCGCATGCACCGCGGAGATGGCCGTCCGGCCCCTTGCCGATCGCGTGACCGAGAACGTCCGCCGCTTCGCCCGCGGCGAGGAGCTCGTCGGCCTCGTCGACGTCCACGCCGGCTACTGACCGGATCGTCATCTCCCTGCCCGCCTGCGGGTCCTGATCGCCCAGGCCTCGTTCGGGCGCCGCCATCGGCCGCGCTGCGTCTCGGCGTCGGTGGTTCCGGGATCCGGAACGGTCGGCACCGAGACGTGGTTGTCGGGCGGCGAGCGCTGGGGAGCGTGTGGGTCGGGAGCGCCGAGCTCGGACCCGCCGCGCTGCGTCTCGGCGCCGGTGGTTCCGGGTTCCGGTGGTGAGGACGCCGAGACGAGGTCGGACCGGCGCGGCCCCTGGGCGTGTGGCGGGTGCCGCGATCGACGTGCCGGCGTCGACGTCGGCCCCGTAGCGTGGTCGCCGGTGGCACCGCGCACGCACTATCAGGTCCTCGGGGTCTCGCCCGACGCGTCGGCGGCGGCGATACGCGACGCCTACCGTCGGCGGGCCCGGGAACACCATCCGGACCGGGCTTCGTCGTCGGCTGCCGGATCGGGCACGGCGATGCCGGAGGTCAACGAGGCGTACCGGGTGTTGCGTGACCCTGCGCGGCGGGCGGTGTACGACGCGAGCCTGCGGCCTCGGACGGCTCCCGACGTGCGCGACGAGCCCGCAGGCTCACGCGTCGACGGGGCGTCGGGCTACTCGTGGCCGGGAGCGGCGGCGCAGCGGCTCGAGCCGGCCCGGGTTCCGTGGCGGGGCCTGCTGGTGTGCGGCGTGATCGCGTCGATCGGGATCGTCGTGCTCGCCCAGTTCACCGATCCGCCGACCGACCCCGGTCCCGACGGCATCTTGCGCGCCGGCGACTGCGTGCAGATCGAGCCGAACAACGACGCGCGCGAGGTGTCGTGCTCGGAGTCGGTGGACGGGAACCTGATCGTCGTCGACCTCGTTCCGTTCGACCGATCGTGCCCGGGCGGGACGGTGTCGCACCGCGATCGGCAGGGGATGGGGAACGCCTGCGTCCGGACCCCCTGAGCGCAGCGATCAGGAGTCCGTGGTGGCGTCCGGTTTCGTGCTGCGCCGGGTCGGACGGCGCCACTGCCGGCTGCGGCGTTGCCGTTTGCCCGACGAATCGTCGAGGCCGGGGTAGGGGGTCTGGATCTCGTCGTGGCGCGTTTCGTAGAGGTCGGACTGGATCTCCGCCCCGCTCC
This sequence comes from Ilumatobacteraceae bacterium, assembly GCA_963825565.1. Classification (GTDB taxonomy): domain Bacteria; phylum Actinomycetota; class Acidimicrobiia; order Acidimicrobiales; family Ilumatobacteraceae; genus JBFGCT01. The sequence goes on along the minus strand of CAWGTW010000006.1, from coordinate 48,082 downwards.
ACACGACCATCTGCGGGAAGGCGATGGTGATGCCCTCGTCGGCGAACGCCTGGTGGATGGCGACGACGAGGTCATGGCGGGCGGCGAGTTCGGACGGCACGTCGCTGGCGTGCCAGTACAGCACGGTGAAGTCGATGCTCGACTCGCCGAAGCCGGAGAGGTTGATCGAGGGCGGGGGTTCGGTCAGCACGCGCGGGACCCTGCCGAGCGCGTCGCGGATGACCTCGGTCGCGAACTGGAGGTTGGTCTCGTAGGCGACACCGACCGAGAGTGAGCTGCGCCGGATCGGCTCGCGGGTGAGGTTGATGATGGTCGCCGCCGTGACGTTGGCGTTCGGCACCCGGATCTGTGTGCCGTCGAGGCCGCGCAGCAGCGTGACGCGGGAGTCGATGTCGACGACGATGCCCTGCTGCCCGTCGATCTCGACCGTGTCGCCGATGGCGAAGGGTCGCCGCGACTGGAGGATGACCGAGGCGATGAAGCTCCCGACGACGGGCTGGAGGGCGAGGGCCAGGACGAGGCCGCCGAGACCGAGAGCCCCCAACAATGGACCGACGCGGACGCCGAGCGATGTCAGCGCGTAGAAGAGCCCGACCAGGAAGATGGCGTAGCCGATGAGCCGGGACGTGAGAATCGCGGCGAACCCGTGGCCGATCCCGTGGGAGATGATGCGCCGGACCACCCTCACCGTGACGGCGGCCAAGATGAGCGTGCCGAGCATGATGCCAGCGGCGTGCAACCAGTCGCTGCCCGAGAGCGCGCCGTCCGACAACACGGCAGAATCGGACGGGTCGGGCGTCGTGAGCAGGAATCGCATCGCGATCCCAGTGTTGCACTCGCCCGGTCGGCGCTCGGCCCACGGGTTGGGGACCTCCCCGCAAGCAGCGTTGAGGCCGGCGCCGGCGCTGCTAGCTTGTGGCATCCCGCAAGGGCGATTAGCTCAGTTGGAAGAGCGCCACGTTCACACCGTGGAGGTCATGGGATCGAGGCCCGTATCGCCCACCACGAAGGCCCATGGTTGCGCCATCGACGCAGCGACCATGATGTGGCTCGACGGCGGCACGTGAACACGAAGTGGTGCCTCTCAGGGGACGGCAAGCTGTGTACTCGTGATGAGGCCGACCTCCTGGTCACCCTCGCCGAACAACTGCTGTGACCGATCTCGGCCCCGCGTTCGAATCGCGACATGTCGAATCCGCCGTCGTTTGGAAGTGCTGTGGCACCGGTGGGCTACTGTCGTGGCCCGATCACCACAGTCCGTAGCCGGAGTGTGAACAACGTGCGGGAGGACAGAGCGATGAACTCGATCAGAAGGCTTGGGCGGTTGCCGGCGGTTCTCCTGGCGTCGGCGATGATCTTCTCCCTGGTCACCTTGGCGCCACAGGCGGCCAGCGGCGCCGACGGGACGACCCTCCGTCAGATCGTCGCGCAGGTTCCCAGTTGTTCGATCGGGACCGGCATCGCCTTCGACGGTGAGAACCTGTACCTGTCGTGCTGGTACACCAACGACCTGTACGTGGTCGACCCGGCCGACGGAGCGTTGATCGACACCGTGTCGGTCACCGGCGTGTCGGGAATGGGGGCGCTCGCGTGGGATCGGGCACGATCGCAGATGTGGGTCTGCACGTACCCGAGCGAGACCGTGGCGCTCGTCAGCATCAACGGCTCCACCGGCTCGGCGGCGACGCAGTTCACGCCCGCCGGCGGATGCATCGACGGGCTGGCCTACGACGGCGGGGACGACTCGGTCTTCACCAGCGGTGACGTCGATTCGGTCATCTACCACTACGACGCGCAGGGTGGCCTGCTCGACAGCCGGAGTGTGGCGGGCAGCCTGGGTGGCTGCGGAAGCTCGGGCATCGCGATCGGTGGTGGCGATCTCTTCCTGGCGAACAACGGGTGCTCGCAGATCTACCGGGTGGCCAACGAGCAGAACGCCGTGCCGGTGCTGTTCGCGACCTATCCGGAACGCCTCGAGGATCTCGAGTGCGACGACGTCACCTTCGCGGGTCAAGGGAAGGCCGCCATCTGGAGCAAGGACGCCTACGACCCGGTGCTGAACGCATTCGAGCTGAACGCCGGCGACTGCGGCTTCGGAGGCGTCGGTTCCGGTGACGACTTCGTCTACGTCGCCCTCGGCGACTCGTATCAGTCGGGCGAGGGCGCCGGCAATTCGATCACCGACACCAACCGGTACATCACCGAGGCGTACGAGGACGGGTCGAATTACCCCGAACAGGTCGGCCCACAGGAGAACACCTACACGCCCGGGTTGCTGCCGGGCGGGAACTCGTGCCATCGCGCGCTGGCGAACTACGCCAAGATCAATCGCGACCTGCTCGAACCGGGGTCGACGGTGACGCTGGTCGACATGACATGTAGCGGCGCGACCATCCAGCCGACGGGCGGCAAACCCCCGATCGTCGGGACCGTCGGGGGCGAAGTGTCACCCGAGAGCCAGATCCGCCAGGCGCTCGGGCGCCTCGAAGACGCCGGCATCGCTCCCGAGGAGGTCGATCTCGTTTCGGTGGGGATGGGCGGCAACGACGCGAAGTTCGGCGAGATCGTCCAGGCCTGCGTCATTCCCAACCTCTTGCGCCGTCTCATCGACGCGTACCCGAACCCTCCCGGTGAGATCGAGTTCCTGACGGGTCTGGTTGCATCGTGCGAGAACTTCGACCGGTTCATCTCGAAGACCGATTCGGCGATCGACACACTCCAACCCAAAGCAGAGTGGGCTCAGGACCAACTGCTGGCGGAATTCCCTAACGCCAGGATCCTCCAGGTCAACTACCCCGACATCCTTCCGACGGGCAAGTCGGCACCTGCGTGGTGTGGCGGGATCCGCAAGGACGACCTGAACTTCGCGAAGGAGAAGGTGACCAGGATCGATGCGGCGATCACCGCCAGCATCGATGCCACCGACTCGGCACGGCTCGAACTCGTCGACATCGAGGACGGTTTCGGGTCGAACGCACTGTGTCCCGGTGGCGACGGGGTTCCCCTGGCCAACGGGTTCTCGGAGGCGAACGTGGAAGCCGAGCTGACTCGGCTGCTCAACCTCAACGGCGATGGCGACGCCGTCGCACGACAGAAGCTCGACAAGCTCGTCCGTGAGTACCGGGACCTCCGCGCCTGCCTCGGCAACAAGTTCAACCCGTTCGACGGCGACTGCAACTTCGGCGACGAGAAGGACCAGGTCGTCGATGCCGCCAACGACCTGCTGGCCTACATGGACACGATCAAGGACGACATCTTCGCCAACGTGTACCAACCGCCCGGCCCGGACGCCGAACCGACTGCGGTTCGATTCGACCGGACACGGGGGCTGTTCCACCCCAACGCCCTCGGGTTCGAGGTCATGGCGTGCAACGTTCGTGCGACGTACGCGAACGCCTCAGCAGCCGGTTGCCTGGCGAACCCCGCCGAGCGCTTCGACACGGTGGACGGTGTGCCGTTCTGGCTCAAGCCGATCCTGACGTTCATCGATCGGTTGATCGCGATCGTGGTCGGCGGCTTCGCACCCAACTCGCCGATCCACATCACGTTCTACTCCGAGCCGATCGACCTCGGCGTCGTGGTGGCGGATGCAAACGGTGAGGCGGAGTTCAGCGTCCGGATTCCGGACGTCTCGCCCGGTGTGCACCGCCTGCAGATGTCGGGCGTCGGTTCCGGTGGAGTCCAGGTCATCAAGGAGCTCAAGGTCGAGATCCCCGGGGACCCGGTGCCTGGCGAGGGATACGGCGTGTACCTCTGCTGCTTCGAAGCCGGTATCCCAGACGACGGGGTCATCGAGTACGTCGACGTGTCCTATCTCGGGGCGACCTTCACGGTCGTGCCCGACGAGGAAGGCGGCATCTTCCTCGAACTGCCGATCCCGGACAACAGCGGCGATGTGACCGTCACGGCGGTGAGCCGGCTCACCGGCGAGTCGATCGAGCAAACCGTGGCCGTGGTCAACCCGGACGACCTGACCCTGGCCGAATGGGGTGGCTCGTTCTCGTCACCGCCGGACTGGAACTCGGTCAAGTCGGGTCGAGCCGTGCCGATGAACTTCCGTGTCGTGGACGGAGACGGCGAGCCGGTCGATGATCCAGCGGTGCTCGCCCTGCGGACCTCTGCGATCGACTGTGACACCGGCGCCGATCTCGGCATCGCCGTCGCGGCCGACGACGCGGGCAAGTCGGGACTCCGGTCGATGGGCAACGGCTGGTGGAAGTTCAACTGGAAGACCGAGAAGGGCTTCGCAGGAAGCTGCCGGGCGTTCTCCGTGCTGATCGACAACGGCGGGAGACACGATCTGTGGTTCGACTTCCGATAGTCCGGCGACTGCGGACCGTTGCGGTCATCGCGCTGTTGCTCGGTACCGTGGCATGCGGCGAGGGCTCCTCGTCGCCGACCGGATCACCGCCGGCGGCGACGTCGACGGGGACGAACCCGTGCGAGCCCGATGTGGGGACCGCGCTGGAACTCGGTGACCCGCTGCGCATCTCCGGTCGCTATGCGACGTTCACGACCGATGGAAGCGGGGTGTGGGTGACCGCCCGGGTGTACCAACACGGAGGTGTGCTCGACCCCGACGTCGGTCGAGGCGGCGTCTACGTGGGATCGGCATCCAGCCCACCGACATTCGATCAGCAGACGGGAGTCGTCGGGAACCTGGTGGCAGAGAGCATCATCACCGAGGGGTCGTGGACGATGATGGATCTCCCTGCGGGCGACTATTGGCTCTGGACCACCAGCGGGAGCGACGTGGTCGTCGAGAGCTGCCGATCAGGCGGAGTCAGCAACCCCGAACCCGTGCGTTGACCACGTCTCGGCGGGCCAGGCATGGCGCGCTCGAGGATGGTCGGGTCGGTCCTGGTGAGCCGGGTCTCACCGCGTGTTCGGGGTTGGCGCCTTGCCTGGGTTGCCCGCCTCGGATCCATCGTGTTCGGCGTCGCGATGTTCGGTGTCGGCGTCCGTCGTCGGGTTCGGGTTCATCGGAGGTGTCGAGCGACACGTTCACGTCGAGAAACCGACGTTGTCCTCTGTTGTCTCGTCAGCGCGCCGAATCGGCTGGGAAGTGGCGGTGAGGAGAGGAGAGTGCGATGTCTGAGATGACAGCGGCGCACACCGGCGTCTCCGGCGCCCAGCCTGCGGTCGGCACCATGGCGGCTCGGGCTGCAGGGCTGACGAAGGTGTACGGCCAGGGCAACACCCGGGTGGTGGCGCTCGACCACGTCGACATCGGGTTCGAGGCCGGCAGGCTGAGCGCGATCATGGGGCCGTCGGGCTCCGGCAAATCGACGCTGCTGCACTGCATGGCCGGGCTCGACTCCGTCACCGACGGCGACGTCCTTCTGGGGGACACGTTGATCTCGTCGTTGTCCGACAAGGAGCTCACGCTCCTGCGCCGGCAGCGGCTGGGGTTCATCTTCCAGTCGTTCAACCTGGTGCCGACCCTCACGGCGGAGGAGAACATCCTGCTGCCGCTGCAGCTCGGTGGCCGCGACCCCGATCAAGCGTGGGCGGCCGAAGTGATCGGCAGTCTGGGACTCGGCGATCGGTTGCAGCACCGGCCCGACGAGCTGTCCGGCGGCCAGCAACAACGTGTGGCGGTCGCCCGAGCGCTGGTGTCGCGCCCCGACATCATCTTCGCTGACGAGCCCACCGGCAACCTCGACTCCAACAGTGGTCAGGAGGTACTCGGGTTTCTGCGCAGGGCGGTCGACGTCTGGGAGCAGACCGTCGTGATGGTCACGCACGACGCGGTTGCGGCCTCGTACGCGGACCTCGTCCTGTTCCTCCGCGACGGCAAGGCCATCGGCCGCCTGGAATCGCCAACGGCCGATCTGGTGCTCGACCGGATTCGCGAGCTCGAGGTGTGACATGGGTCCGATGCTCAAGCTCAGCTACAGGAGCCTGACCGCACACAAGCTCAGGTTCTCGCTCACCACGTTCGCGGTCCTGCTCGGCGTCAGCTTCGTGGTCGCCTCGTTCGTGCTCACCGACGGCTTGACACGAACGTTCAACACGCTCATCGAGGACGCCAACTCCGAGGTCGATGTCGAGGTACGCGCCAAGGCCGACTTCGCCGAGATCGACATCGGCGATCAACGGTTCGACGAGAGCGTCTTCGACATCGTCCAGGGTGTCGACGGCGTCCGTGAAGCGATCCCCATCACCGGGAGCATGCAGGTCGTCCCGGTCAAGCGCGACGGCACGACGGTCTCCGGCGGCCTTGCTCCGACGTTCGCGTTCAACTGGGCCGATTCGCCGCTCGACACGCTCACCCTCGTGGAGGGTGAGGTCCCCGACGCTGCGGGCGAATTCGTCCTCGACGAGGGCACCGCCGAACGCGAGGGGTTCGCCGTCGGCGAGACCTACGACATCATCGGAGTCGACGGCCGCGAACCGTTCGAGCTGGTCGGACTCAACCGGCTCGGTGAGGAGAACGCGACCGCCGGAATGACGCTCGTGTCGTTCACGCTGGATGAGATCCAGCGGCTCGACGGCACCGAGGGCCTCATCCAGTACATCGACATCTCCGCCGATGTCGCGCCGAGCGTGCTGATCGACCGGCTGCAGCGTGTCTTGCCCGCTGACGTCGAGGCGGTCACCGGCGACGTCGTCGTCGACGAGGCCAAGGACGACCTCTCGACCGTCGTGAACATCTTCGGCAGCATCCTGCTGGCGTTCGCCCTCGTGGCGGTGTTCGTCAGCACGTTCATCATCAGCAACACGTTCAACATCCTCCTCGGTCAACGCGTCCGCGAGCTCGCCCTGCTCCGTGCCCTCGGCGCCAGCTCCCGGCAGGTGCGGTTCAGCTCCATCCTCGAATCCTTCATCGTCGGGGTCGTCGCCTCGGTGCTGGGCTTGGGCGGTGGTGTCCTGCTGGCGTTCGGCCTGCGCGCGCTGATGGGCGCGCTGGGCCTGACGCTGCCGGGCATCGACATCATCCTCGCGCCGCGAACGATCATCGCCGCGCTGCTCGTGGGGATCGGCGTCACCATGCTCGCCTCGCTCACCCCGGCGCGGCGCGCCGCCAACGTGCCGCCGATCGCCGCCATGCGCGTCGGGTTCCGGTTCGGGTCGGGCGAAGGGAAGCGCCGCACGATCATCGCGATCATCCTGTCGGTGTTCGGCCTGGCGTTCATGGGCTTCGGCCTGTTCGGAGAGACCGACAGCACCCCGCTGTTGCTCGTTGCATTGGGCATCGGCGCCGTGCTCGTGTTCGTGGCCGTGTCGATGTACGCGCCGCTGTTCTCCAGCCCGTCGGCGTCGTTCCTCGGCTTGCCGCTCGAACACCTGCCCGGCGGCAAGGTGACCGGTCACATCGCGCGCGAGAACGCGGCGCGCAACAACAAGCGCACCGCCTCGACGGCCGCCGGCCTGATGATCGGCCTTGCGTTGATCGCGATGGCCAGCGTCGTGGCCGAGTCGCTGAAGAGCTCGCTCCAGGCCAACCTCGGATCGACGATGCTCGCCGAGTACGTGATCACCGCGGACGGCGACGTCGACTTCAGCAATCAGGTCGCTGCGCGGGTGGAGGCACTCCCCGAGTTCGGCGAGGTGTCGTCGGTCCGGTACGGCAATGCCCGGGTCAACGGTGACACCAAGCAGGTCGTCGGGACCGACCTGACGCTGCTGACCGACCTGATGGCCGTCGACGTGGTCGCCGGCGATCCGGCCGCGAGCGCCGACCCATCGTCGATCATCCTCTCCCGATCGGCCGCAGACGACTACGGCGTCGCCGTCGGCGACCGGCTGAACGTCGAGTTCGCCGCAACCGGACCCCAGGTCTTGACCGTCGGCGCGATCTACGACAACGACTTCCTCGTCGGGCAGCACATGATCGACCTGAGCGCCTGGGAGACGTACTTCGACAGCCAGAACGACAGCGTCGTCTCCGCCCGCTTGGCGCCCGACGTCACCACCGAGGCCGCGAGCGCAGCATTGGCGCCGCTGGAGGCCGAGTTCCCGCAGCTCAGGTTCGACACCCAAGCCGAGTTCAGCTCCCGAATCGAGAGCCAGCTCGATTCGCTGCTGATCATCATCAACGTGTTCCTCGGGCTGGCGATCGTGATCGCGCTGCTGGGCATCACCAACACGATGGCGCTCTCGGTGCTGGAGCGCACCCGCGAGATCGGCTTGATGCGTGCGGTCGGGATGACCCGCCGCCAGACGAAGGGGATGATCCGGCTCGAAGCGGCGGTCGTCTCACTGTTCGGTGCCTTGCTCGGCGTGGTCGTCGGGCTGGTCTTCGGGTGGGTCGCCGTGCTCGCGATCCCCGAGTCGTTCATCAGCGAACTCGCGATCCCGACGACCACACTCGTGATCTACGTGATCGTCGCAACCATCGCCGGACTCGTTGCAGCCTCCTTCCCCGCTCGACGGGCCGCCCGGCTCAACGTGTTGGATGCGATCTCTGCGGAATGAACCGGTGACGCCTCGAGCCGTTCGCCTTCGGCGGGGCGGCGTCCGCCGGCGGACGCTGGAGCGAGGTCGGGGATCGGGCCTCGGGGGGAGGCGGAGGGAGGTCGTCGATGCCTCGCTTCGTGGCCGTCACGTGTGCGGCCTGGGGCCGGCACTCGGCTGTGGCCAACGGTTCTCGAACGGTGACTACTCGTAGCGCAGCGCTCGACTCGGCGGGAGCCTGATCGCCTGGCGCAGCGGCCAATGGAGCACCAGCGTTGCGACGAGCAGCGTGACGACGAGTGCCAACACGATCGGCCACAGCGGGTACCGCAAGGCGAAGGAGACGTCGAAGCGGTCGCTCAGCGTCTCGGTGATCAGCCGGCCGATCGCGTACCCGACGACGATCCCCGTCAACCAGCCGAGGACGACGAGTGCGACCGCCTCGGCACGGAACACGCGACGGATGTCACGGGAGCGTGCGCCGATGCTCCGGAGGATGCCGATCTCGCGGGTTCGTTCGACGACGTTGGTGGTCATCGACGAGACCAGGCCGACCATGCCCATCAACACGATCAGCGAACCGAGGCCGAGGATCACCGCGATGATCGTGCGGTCCTCGCGGCGTGCCGCCTCGCGTTCGACGTAGCGGAGGTCGGTCTCGAACGCGTACCCAAGTCCTTCGAGTTCGCCGCGGATCGACGTCGCGACCTGGTCGATCTCGCCCGTGGCGGTCGATGTCGTCGTGACCCAGTACCAGGTCGGTTCCGACCTCCTGTCGATCGAAAGGATCGTCTCGATCGGGACGAACAGCGCCCGTCCGTCGCCGACCATCGTCGTGTCGATCCCGACCACCTCGAGGTCGATCGGGCCGGCCTGCGTCTCTGCCCGGACCGTGTCGCCGATCTCGATGCCGTGGATCTCGGCGAGCGCCGGCCCGATGACGGTGACCCAGGCGGCGCGATCGTTCTCGTCGGCGGTGAACCAGCGGCCTTCGCGCAGCTCGTAGCGGTAGACCGGGTCGGGTGGGAGCCCCCAGGCGAACGTGTCGGTGTCGCCGACGAGTGCCTGGGCGTACATGACGGGCTGGACCCGATCGACCCCGTCGACGTCGGCGACCAGGCCGGCCGCGCGAGAGTCGAGCGGCCGTCCCTCGCCCGACGTGTACAGCTCGATGTCGCCGCCCTCGGCGGAGCGGCTCTGCTCGCTGATCTCGACGACGGTGATCAACGCGCCGGCGAATCCGAGCATCGTCCCGACCGCCAGCGCAACCTGCAGCTGCGTGGCGATGCTCCGGGTCTTCCGGCGCGCCGCCGCCCGCAGACCGAGCTGGGTGGTGCGCGGCAGCCAGGTGGCTCGGGCGAGCAGGCGATCGATCCGGGAGTCGCCGAACGACGTGTCGGCTCCCGATTGGCCGAGTCCGTCCCGCACGCTGCAGCGCGTGCCGCGGAGCAGCGCGGGCATCGATGCGAGGAGCGTCGCGCCCATGCCGACCGCAAGCGCCAGCCCGATCCCGAACCAGCTCGCCGACCAGCCGGGCGTCACGCCCATCAGCCCGCCGAAGTAGTTGAACAGGAGGTTGACCACGGTCAGCCCGATCGCGGTGCCGAGCACCGTCCCGGCGGCGCCGAGGAACGCGCCGGTCGTCAGATAGGTCGCGATGATCCTTCGCCGCCGCCCGCCGACGGCCTTCATGATGGCGATCTCGCGCCCTTCTTCGCGGACGAGCGTCGTCATCGTCGATGACACGAGCACGAGTGCCGAGACCAGCGCCACCCCGGCGAGCACCCAGAACACGACCAGGAAGTTGTCGAAGTCCTCCTCGCCCGGCCACTGACCGTCGGGCCGGACCTCGACGAGGGCGTTGTACTGCACCGCCGGCTTCAGCCCGGCGAGCTGGTCGCGAATCGAGTCGGTGGTTGCGGTGAGGGCGGCGTCGTCCCGGTCGTCGACCCGGTACTCGACCTGGGTGAAGACCTCGGGGTAGCCGGCGAGCTCCCAGACGGCTTCGACCGGGAGATAGAGGACCGGGATCCACTCCGACGATTTGTGGCTGTAATGCACCGAGCCGCCCTCGCCGGTGATCGTCACGGGCTCGAACCGCGATCGCGACGCGCGGACGCTGATCGTCTCGCCGACCGCGCCCGCCCCCTGGGCGTTGCGGGCGTTGACCGGGTCGGTCAGGGCCTCGAGGCCGGCCTCGCCGACCGTCGGTCGGCGACCCTTGGTGACGTCGACGACGTTGACCTGCTGGTCACCGAAGTCGCGGATGCCGACGAGCCAGACGTCCTGGGACCGGTCCCCGACGCGCATCTCGGTGATGTACGTCGCACGAACGTCGAGGCCCTCGACGTTCGGAGTGGCCCGGAGCGTCGCGAGCTCATCCTCGTCGACCATCACACCGTCCGGGAACAGGATCGCGTCGTGCAGACGATCCGCCTCGACCTGCTCGTTCATCGTCGCGTCGAAGTCGTATGGGGCGGCGAACAACCAGGCGCCGACGACTGCGAACGCGAGGACGACGATCGTCAGCGTGGCCCGAGCGGGATGGCGTGTGAGATGACGCCACGAATACCGGGTGAGCGCGCAGGGCGCGGGGAGAACGGTCATCGCCCTTCGCCCACCACGGTGCCGTCGCGGATCGTGACCGTCCGGCCCGCGCGCGTCGTCAGCGCCGGGTCGTGGGTGACGTACACGACGGTGGTGCCGCGGCGATTGACCGCGTCGAGGACGTCGAGCATGGCCGAGGCGGTCTCGGTGTCGAGGTTGCCGGTCGGTTCGTCGGCGACGAGCAGCAGCGGGTCGCAGGCGAGGGCCCGGGCGATGGCGACACGCTGCTGCTCACCACCGGAGAGCTCACCCGGGAAGTGATCGGCGCGGTCAGCGAGACCGACCAGGTCGAGCTTGGCGCGCGCGGCGATCGCGCGGTCCGCGACACTGGCTCGGTGGGCGAAGTCCATCGGCAGCATCGTGTTCTCGAGTGCGGTCAGGGTGGGGAGCAGCTGGAAGAACTGGAACACGATGCCGACGTGTTCGCCCCGCCAGGCCGCCAGCTCGTCCTCGCTCATCTCGTCGAGCCGCCGCCCTCCGACGGTCGCCGAGCCGGCCGACGGCCGATCGATCCCGGTCATGATGTTGAGCAGCGTGGACTTGCCGCTGCCGCTCGGCCCGGTGATCGCCACCATCTCGCCCTCGTCGACATCGAGGTCGACACCGCGCAACGCCCGGTACTCGACCCGACCGGAGCGGTAGACGCGCTCCACGTTACGCAACGCGATCACGCGCTCGGCGGCGATCGGCGCGGTCGTGAGGTCCGCGTGGAGCTTCACAGGAGTCACCCCCGGGCGCGATCGTCCTGTCACGCCAACCTCAATCGGTAGTGCGATCCGGCCGTCGACGGCAGGGTCGAAGGTCACCGCGTTGCGCGGCGACGTGCGCAACCCCGCCCGGTGTGAGGCCGGGTCGAGGGGTCGCGGGTTCGACATGTCGAGGTGTGCCGGAGGGCACACCTTGCGAGATGGCGCGCCGAAACCGTGCGAGGCGCTCTGCGCTAACCGACCATGACCGATGGCCACCCCCGACGGGCTGGAGCGCCACGAAGTGACATCTGACACTCGGGTGGTGACGGTCGAGGCGGCGGGGCTCGGCGATGCCCGATCGGGTACGCAACCCCAGCGCAGTGCCGGAATGGTCAGGTCCCGGCACTGGATCGCCACGCCCCTGGGACTGGGCCCGCGATCGCCATCTGGTCGACAAGTGTCAGGCGCCACCGGAGGTGTGAAAGAGGCGAAAGGCTCTGCCGAGGGCAAGTCGTTGTGGAGACAATGGTTGCAAGGTTCGTGAACGAGTTCACGAACAGTGGAGAAAGGATTCCCCCAATGAACAAGCGATTCAACCTCCTCGGCGCGTTCCTCCTCGTCGTGGGCTTCGTCTTCGTGGTCGCCGGTGCGGTCGCCTACACGAAGGTCCAGGACGGCTACGGCTCGCTCCAGGCATTCAGCGAAGCGCAGAACGTCACGCTCAGCTACAACGAAGACGGCCAGTTGACCGACCGCGGCACCACCGAAGGCGCCGAAGCGATCATGACGCTGCTGACCGACGACTGGAAGTACCCGGTGGTCGGAAGCGATCTCGACCCCAACGATCCGCTGGTCAACACGGGCACCGAGTACATGTACCAGATGGCGACCATCGCCCACCACGTGCTCGACGGGACCCAGACCGTCACCCTCGACGAAGCGGTCGAGTACGACGGCGTCACCTACGACGCCGGCACCTATGAGGTCGCCGTCGATGGCAAGTACTGGACCGACTTCGACCGCTCGCACCCGCTCGAGGGTCCGGCCCGCGAGATGGCGTGGAGCGGCACGGTCCACGGCCTCGTCGGTGAGCTCGGCGTCGGCACGGTCACCCACTCGACGCTGCAGCTGGCACTCGCACTCGCCGCACTGTTCGGTGGGCTCGGGCTGGTCTTCATGCTCTCCGGCGGCGGCGTGATCTGGGCCGCCCGCGGCAAGCGAGACGAGGTCACCGTCCCCGACACCATCCCGCAAGCCATGGTCGAGGAGCACGGCACGACGTCCACCGTCTGATCCGACTCGATCATCGACCACGCCTCCGACGAACGGGGGGTCGCCACGCCGAAGCGACCCCCCGTTCGTCGCGTCCGCCGAATCGGCGCCGGCGTGACCTTTGGCCCTGGGCGGTGTTGTAGCGTCGTGCAAGGTTGATTGCGAACACAAGAATTGCGTTCCGGGAACGATCGAGGGGCACGGCGTCCCGGGCGCCGACGGTGACGAGAGGGGGCGACATGGGCCGCAAGGCCGTGAGGTCGGCGCCGTCCCCGACGCGCCACTCCCGCCGTCGGCGCGCGCCGAGGTCGTGGTCGGCCGGGTTGCGTCACGGCGTGGCGTTGACCCTGCTCGGCGCCGGGACCGTCGGGCTCCTCGCCGCCCACTGGATCACCGCCGCTGGCCACCACGGCGAGGCGCTCGGACGTGCGGTGACCGTGCTCGTGGTCGTCTCGGTGCTCGCGGTCGGCAGCGCCGATGCGCTGTTGCTGGCGACGGCGCAGTCACCCGACCACTACGTGTTTCGCACGCGGCCGGCGCTCCGGGCGGCCGCGGTGATCGTCGGTGCCACGGTGGTCGCCGCGACCTTGTTCGTGGTCCGCGATCCCTTCAGCGAGGTCGGCGCGCACGGCACGATGACCGTGGACACCGCGGTCGACTCCGGGTGCCTCGCGGCGGTGTTCGTCGGTCTGATCGCAGCGATCGTGGCGATCGCGGCGTCGCACCACGCGTCGACCACCGAGCGCGACTGGCTACGAATGCGGAGCCGCCGCACCGGCGCGTGAGGTCGACGTGACGCCGCTCCGGCGGCGTCGACGACGTCCGATCGCCGTCCGATCGCTCAGGTCGGCGACCAGAACGCGAGGTCGCCGGAGGTGAGGTAGGTCGACGGTCCGGTCGTGGCCGCGTCGTGGACCCACACGCCCGACAGACCCTCGTCGTCACGTCCGACGTGAACGAACCGGCCGCCGTCGGGAGACCACAGCGTCTGGCTGCGAACGTACTGATCCCAGAACGGCAGGTAGAGCGGCATCAGCGAGTCCTCGATCGTCAAGTCGGTGGTCGCCGATCGCGTGCCGTCCAGCTCGTACACGTTCCACGTGCCCGGGCCGTCGACCGACGTGCGGGCGAGCACCCGCGACCCCGTCGGATCCCACATCGGCGCGGACGGCGCCCGCAAGTCGAGCTGGCGTGGCGCGCCGCCGGCGACGTCGACGATCCACAAGCCGCCGTCGAGGCGAGGTGCGTCCTCGCGCGACTCGGCCGAGCGCAGGGCCAGGAGCGCGCCGTCACCGTCGTCGGGTGCGAACGCCGACACCGCCAGCAGCGAGCCGGTCGGGTCGAGGTCGAACGCGACGAACGCGTCGAAGGTGGCCAGCTCGACGGTCGCGCCGCTGGTCACGTCGTACGACACGAGTCGGTTCCCGCCGATCTCGTCGGTGGCTACGAACACGAGCTGCTCGGTCGGGTGCCAGGCCGGGGTCTGGTGGCGAACCGATGAGAGCCCGAGCGGTTGGCGATCGCCATCGACGCCGACGACGCGCAGGTCGCCGCCGACGTGGGCGACGACCCGGTCACCGTCGGGCGAGAAGTCGGAGAAGTAGGGCGCACCGACGTCGACGAGCGCGAGCGCGGCGTCGCCGTCGGCCGGCTCGCCGACCTGGACGATGACCAGCCCGAAGCCCTCGGGCGACGGCGTGAGCGCGAGCACCCTCGAGGCCGTCGGATCGTAGGTGATGTAATCCGGTCGCCCCGGCAGCAGGTGGGTCGTGCGGTCGGTCCCGTCGACCGCAGCGGTGACCAGCTCCCAGGTCGCGCCGTCCTCGCTCCGGGTCCACGCGATCCGTCGCCCGTCCGGTGACCAGATCGGCTGCCAGATCACCTCGCCGGCGCCGCGCGCGTAGCCGGCGACCTTGGTGCCGTCGTCCTGGTACGTCGCGAGCGCATCGGTCCCACCCTCCCGGTCATGGACGAGGATCAGGCCGTTGGCAACGCCGTCGACGATCGGGGCGCCCGGTCCGGTCGGCACCTGCACGGAGCCCGGCTCGGTGGCGGTGGTGCCGGCCGTCCCGACCGGACCGGTGTCCGGCGGCGACGAGTCGTCGGATGAACCCGTACATCCCGCGGTGATGGCCGCCACGACGGCGATGACGACCGCTCGGATGCGCATCGTGGGTGAGCCTCCCACGCCGGTGCCATCGATGTCGGCTCGTCCTCGACGCCGGGTCGCGCGTCGGGGCATCGCCGGCCGGGGGTCGGTGAGCGCTGGTCGCCGACGGCTCCCGCGCGCCCGCGCCCGCTCAGGCGTGGCGGGGGTAGGCCGGGTTGCCCCAGATCCGGTCCTCGACGTCGCGCAGCTGGTTGCTGACGTACGCCGCCCGGCCGAACAGCCGCACCGCCCAGTACATCGCCGCGGTCCGGAACCCGGTCGCCCCCTCGGAGCGCAAGATGTCGCGGAAGATCTTGTCGGCCCGTTTGCGGTCGTAGCCGTCCTGGTAGTACAGCCAGTCGTGGACGATGCCGGCCCATCGCTGCGGACCCTCGAACGGCTTCCACCCGGTCAACCGCTGGGCGATCGCGGGAATCGACGCACCGTCGGTCGTGAAGCCGAGCGGCACGGTGACGACCTCCCCGTCGCCGACGTCGACGACGACGGGCTCACCGAGGATCCAGTTGCGGTCGTCGCCCGGCAGCACCGGCTCGCCGACCGCCTGCTTGACGAGGTCGACCCTGGCGAACTGTTCGTCGGCGGGACGCGACGTGATCGTGACGTTCATCGGTCGGGACCTCCTGCCCGATGATCCCCCGGCTGCGCTTGGTCGTCAAGGGCCGGTCGCCGGGTCGGCGGTCAGCGCGTCGGCGATGCGCGCCGCGTTCGTCGTCATCAATCCGGCGTACGTGTCGGCCCCCGAACCGGGCGCGCCGAGGCTGCCGGTGTACAACTCGACCACGGCGACGTGGTCACCGACCTCGTCGGCCAGTGCCTGCGCGAGCTGATCCGACTCGGTGGTCTCGGCGAAGATCGCCGGCACGCCGAACTCGCGGATCAACGCCGCCAGCTCGACCAGGTCGGCGGCCGATGCCGAGGCGCTGGTGTTGTTCGACGGGAGCACGGTGCCGACGACCTCGAACCCGTAGCGATCGGCGAAGTAGGCGAAGGAGTCGTGGTTGGTGACCAGGAGGCGACGCTCGGACGGGATCGACGCGAGCGTGTCATCGATCCGCGCGTCGAGGGCGGTGAGCCCGTCGACGTAGGCCGTGGTCGCCGCCTCGATCGCCGGGCGTCCGACCGCCATACGGTCGCCGAGCTCCGCGCCCAGGGCCTCGATCGCCTGGCCGACGCGGATCGGATCCATCCAGACGTGAGGGTCGGCCGCACCACCCTCGCCCTCGATCGTGGCGATCGTGGCGGCCAGCTCGACGACCGGCGTCCCACCTTCCTCGACCCGGGCGATCAGGTCGGTCATGCCCGCCTCCAGCCCCAGACCGTTGACGACGAGGAGATCGGCGTCCTCCATCTGCTCGGCCTGGCGTGCCGAGGGGGCGAAGTCGTGTGGGTCGGCGCCCACCGGGATCAGCACCTCGACGTCGGCCACGTCGCCGAACGCCGCGCCCACGACATCGCCCCACACCGAGGTCGAGACGACGATCGTCGGCCGGCTCGCCCCGCTCGCAGTGGTGGCCGAACCGGCGCCGTCGCTCCCGCATGCCGCGGCGGCGAGCGCCAGGGCGGCGAGTGCCATCGTCCGCCGCCCGCAAGTAGGACTGAGAATCCTTCTCACACGACGGAGTGTACGGCGACGACCCTGCGCGACCACAGCCATGATCGGGCGCGGCATCCGGCGCGGCGCCGGTGGGCTGGGTCCCGCCGCCGCCCCCGGTGCGGCACTACGGTGACGTGGCGATGCAGCGGCTGTGCGAACGACCCGGTTGTTCCGATCCGGCCTCGGTGTCGTACGGGATGCGACCCGCCGACCTCGTCTTCTGGCTCGACTCGCTGAGCGACGGTGACGATCCGTCGCACGGCGTGCTGTGTCGCCGCCACGCCGACTCGATGGTCGTCCCCCGCAACTGGACCCTGGACGACCTCCGCGATCCCGACCTGCACCTGTTCCGGCCGCCGACCGCGCACCGGGCCTCTCGCCCGGCGCGACGAGCGGCACCGCGCCGGGCGGTCGCCGACCAGCTCGCGCTCGGCATCGACCTCGATGGCCCGGCGCCGGTCCCCGTCGACCGATCGGCGGACGCGATCGAACCGGTCGAACCGGTCGAACCGGCCGACCGCCCACCGGGCTCGGCGCCGGACCCCGAGGCCCCCGATCCCTGGACGCCGACGTTCGACAACGCGGACGACCTCGACGGGCTGCTCGCAGCGCGCAGCCCGTTGCTCGCCCGCGCGTTTCGCGGCGCCGACCGGCCTCGGCCGTCGTAGCGGGATGGAGATCGAGCGCCGGCTGGTCGCGCCGTGCAGCGCCGAGGAGCTGTTCGGCTACGTCGACGACCTCGGCCGGTATCCGGCGTGGATGAACCTCGTCCACGACGTCGCCGCCGCCGCCCCACGACCGGGTGAGGACCGCGCCTGGGATGTCGAGCTGCGCGCCGAGCTCGGACCGCTCGCCCGATCGAAGCGGCTGCGGATGACCCGCACCCACCACGAGCCGGCAACCAGCGTCGTCTTCGAGCGGGCCGAGGTCGACGGCCGGACCCACGCCCCCTGGCTGCTCCGCGCAGACCTGGCGACCGCTGCGCCGGGCACCGAACTGACGATGACGCTGCGCTACGGAGGCAGCCTGTGGGCCGGCGCCGTGCTCGAGCGGGTGCTCGACGACGCCGTGCGTCGGGGGAGCGAGCGGCTGCTGGAACTGGTCAGCGAAGCGCCCACGCGCTGAACCTGCCGTCGGCGCGACGTTCGACGGCGAGCGGCAACCCGAAACAGGCGGTCAGCGAGGCGGCCGTCAGCACCGAATCGAGCGGCCCGCTGCCGACTACGTCACCGTCGCGCAGCAGCATCGCGTGCGTCATCGACGGCGGGATCTCGTCGACGTGGTGGGTGACCATCACCATCGCCGGCGCCCGCGGATCGGCCGCCAGTTCGTCGAGCGTCATCACGAGCTGTTCCCGGCCGCCGAGGTCGAGCCGCGCCGCCGGTTCGTCGAGCAGGACCACCGCCGGCTCGTTCATCAGCGTGCGGGCGAGCAACACCCGCTGCTGCTCGCCCGACGACAGCGAGCCGAACGGACGGGTGGCGAACCGCTCGACGCCGAGCTCGGCGAGGCACGCTGCGGCCCGCCCCTCGTCCTCGGCGGTGTACCGGTGCCACCATGGCTCGAGCGCGGCGTAGCGCGCCGTCTTGACGACATCGAGCGCGCTGATCCCCGGTCGGAGCTGATCGGCGAGCGCCGCCGAGGCGTAGCCGACCCGCCGCCGGAGCGTGCGAACGTCGGTCCGGCCCAGCCGCTCCCCGAGGACCTCGACGCTGCCGCGCGTCGGGTGGTCGTACATCGCCATCGTCCGCAGCAGCGTCGTCTTGCCCGATCCGTTCGCGCCGAGGACGACCCAGCGGTCCTCGGGCTCAACTCGCAGGCTGATCCTGCCGATGATCGAATGAGCGCCGCGCTGCACGTGTACGTCGCGTAGCTCGATCGCCGCAGGTGTTCCGTCCGACATAGGTCCCCCAGATGAAAGCCCGACCAGTTGACCGTGCCGAAAACCCAATGACAACTAGGCTCCCCGATCGTATGCGGAACCCGGCGGCGACCACCCGCGTCGCGCGCTCGCTGATCAGCGAGGGGCGGCGGCTGCGATCGGTGCTGGCGTGCATCCTGGTGATCGTCGTCGGCGGGGCGCTCGTGCCCGGCGGGGCCGGAGCGCAGACGACCGACGACGCGGCCCGCGCCGCGGCCCGCGAGATCCAGAACGCACGCGATCGGGCGAACGCAGCCGCGGCTGCGTTCTTCGAGGCGCAGTCGGTCCTCGAACTGCTCCAGGACGACGCACAACGCCTGAAGATCGAAGCCGACGTGCTCGAAGCGGCCGTCGAAGGGCTCCGCCGCGACGTCGAGGGCATCGCCGTGGCCCGCTTCGTCAGCAGCGGGACGTCGGGGATCCCGCTGTTGACCGGGATCGAGGCGCCCCAGGACCAGGTGCAGGCCGAGATCTTCTTCGACGTGATGACCAGCTCGGGCGGCGACACGCTCGACCGATACGACATCGCGCAGAAGGACCTGGCCGCGAAGCGGGTCGAGCTCAACGACCGCCGCGCGGAGATCGAGTCGGCGCGTGAGGAGTTCGCCCGGCTGCAGGACGAGGCCGACGCCGAGGTCGAGCGCCTGCGCGAGATCGAATCGTCCCGCCTGCAGGACGAGGCGGTGCGCAAGGCGCTCGCCGCGCAGCAGGCGGCCGAGCGAGCCCGGATCGAAGAACAGGTGCGGCGTGAGAACGAGGCCGCCGCCCGCGCCCTCCCCAACCCGGGGCTGGAGCTCCCGGTGACGGTGGCGACGACGACCACCGTGCCCGACGTCTCGCCCGACGACTCGGTCCCTGCCGGCGACCCTGCGCCGGCGCTCTCGCCGCAGATCCCGGTCCCGATCACCTACGAGACGATCCCGCTCAACAGCGGTGCGTCGGGCGGCACCAGCGGGGGGCGGACCGGTACCGGCGGCGCCGGGAGCACGCCGACCCCGATCATCCTCTTCGCCGGGGGCGGTTACGTCGACGGGATCATCTGTCCGATGCTCGGATCGGCGTACGGCGACTCGTGGGGTGCTCCCCGCTCTGGTGGGCGGCGGCACGAGGGCGTCGACATGCTCGCCCCGATGGGCACGCCGATCTACGCGGTCGCCAACGGGTACGCCACGTTCAAGCAGAACAAGCTCGGCGGTAACGCGGTGTCGCTGACCGCCGACAACGGGACGCGCTACTACTACGCCCACCTCTCGCGGTACGAAGGGGCCAGCCGGCGGGTCATCCAGGGTGAGGTCGTCGGCTACAACGGCGACACCGGCAACGCGACGGGCATCCCCCACCTGCACTTCGAGATCCACCCCGGCGGCGGGCTGGCCGTCAACCCGACGCCCTCGGTGCGCGCCGCCGGTTGCTGACCGCAGCCCGCCGATCTGCGATCCTCGCGCGGTGCCAGCCGAGGCCGAACTCGCAGCGCTGCTGTCCGACGCGCTCGGCGGCTGCCGCATCGACGGGCTGGTTGCGCTCTCGGGCGGCGCCTCGCGCGACACCTGGCGGTTCACCGCCGGCGGGCGGCCGCTCGTCGTCCAGCTCCAGCGGCCGGGCGACGAGCGCGACATGATGACCGAGGCCGACGTCGTGCGCGCCGCCGGCGGAGGCGGTGTGCCGGTCCCCGGCCTGGTCGCCGCGCAGCGACGGCCCGACGGCGGTGCGTTCATGGTCCTCGAGGCGGTCGACGGCGAGACGATCGCCCGCAAGATCCAGCGCGACGAGCGTTTCGCTGTCGCACGCTCCCGGCTGGTCGGCGAGCTCGGGGTCGCCCTCGCGGCTGTCCACGCGCTCGACCCCGGCGCGGTGACGGCGTTGCAGCGGCCCGATCAGCTCGCGGCCTACACCGAGGTGCTGGACGCGCTCGGGGAGCCGCATCCGGTGCTCGAGCTGGTGCGCCGCTGGCTGCTCGCCAACCGCCCGCCGTCGGGTCGCACGGCGATCGTCCACGGGGACTTCCGGCTGGGCAACATGATCGTCGGTCCCGACGGCCTGCGGGCGGTCGTCGACTGGGAGCTGGCGCACCTCGGCGATCCGATGGAGGACCTCGGCTGGTTGTGCGTGAAGTCGTGGCGGTTCGGCGGCCGGCAGCCGGTCGCCGGCCTCGGCGAGTACGAGGAGCTGTTCGCCGCCTACGAGGCTGCTGGCGGGGCGCCGGTCGATGCCGAGGTCGTTCGCTGGTGGGAGGTGCTCGGCACGTGGAAGTGGGCGATCATGTGCATCGGGCAGGCGAGTGCGCACCTGTCCGGCGCGGTGCGCAGCCACGAACTGGCGGCGATCGGGCGGCGGGTGTGCGAGAACGAGCACGACCTGTTCGTGGCGCTCGAAGGGCGGTGGTGACGATGGCCGCGCCGCACGACGCGCCCGACGCCCGGCAGCTGATCGAGGCGGTCCGCGAGTGGCTCGAGGCCGACGTCCTGGAGGCGACCGAGGGACGACTGCGGTTCCACGCCCGGGTGGCGATCAACGTGCTGGGGATCGTCGAGCGGGAGATCGAGCTCGGCCCGGCCCAGGCCGACGCTCACCGGGAGCGGCTCGCCCGCTTCGGGGCGGCCGACGACGGCGAGCTGGCTGCGGCGATCCGCCGCGGCGACCTCGACGATCGCCTCGACGAGCTGCGCGACGTGCTCCGTGCAACCACCGCCGACAAACTCGCCGTCGCCAACCCCCACTACCGCTGACACCCGGTGGCAGACACCAGGTGTCAACGCGTGCTCCTCGACGGCGGCTGACCGGTCAGGAGTCGGCGGCGACCTTGCGGCGGACGATGTTGAGCGCCGAGCCGGCCTCGAACCACTCGACCTGCTCGTCGCTGAACGTGTGGGTCGCCTCGAAGTCGATCACCGTGCCGTCGGGCTTGCGGATCCGACAGTGCACGCGCTCGCCCGGCACCGGCGGTAGGCCGAGCACGTCGATCCGGTCGTCCTCGCCGATCAGGTCGTAGGTCGCCGGATCGGCGAACGTGAGCGGCAGCAGCCCCTGCTTCTTCGCGTTGGTCTCGTGGATGCGGGCGAACGAGCGGGCGAAGATGACCAGCCCGTTGCGGAAGCGGGGCTCCATCGCCGCGTGCTCCCGGGAGGACCCCTCGCCGTAGTTCCGATCGCCGATCGCCACCCAGTGGATGCCGGCCTCGTGGTAGCGCTTGGCGATCTCGGGGTAGGGCCGGGTCCCACCGTCGGTGATGTCCTTGCCGCTTCCCGCCTCGCCGCTGAACGCGTTGACCGCTCCGGCGAACAGGTTGCCCGAGATGTTCTCGAGGTGCCCGCGGTACTTGAGCCACGGTCCGGCAGCGGAGATGTGGTCGGTCGTACACTTGCCCTGCGCCTTCATCAGCACCGGCAGGCCGAGGTAGTCCTCGCCGTCCCACGCAGGGAACGGGGTGAGCAGCTGCAGCCGGTCGCTGGTCGGCGACACCTCGACGTCGATGCCCGACCCGCCGTCGGGCGGCGCGGTGAACGTGTCCTCACCGGGGTCGTAACCCCGGCTCGGGAGCACCTCGCCGACCGGTGCGTCGAGGACGATCTCGGTGCCGTCGGGTGCGGTGATCGTGTCGACGGTCGGGTCGAAGTCGAGTCGGCCCGCCAGCGCGATCGCCAGCACGGTGTCGGGCGATGTGACGAAGCTGAGCGTGTTGACCGACCCGTCGTTGCGCTTGGGGAAGTTGCGGTTGAACGAGTTGACGATCGTGTTCGGGTGCCCGGTGATCGACGCGGGGCGCGACCACTGGCCGATGCACGGCCCGCAGGCGTTGGCCAGGACGGTGGCGCCGATCGCTTCGAGGTCGGCGAGCAGCCCGTCGCGTTCGATCGTCGCCCGCACCTGCTCGGAGCCCGGCGTGATCAGCAGCTCGCACGTCGCGGTCAGTCCGGCCGCCGCCGCCTGACGGGCGATCGAGGCGACGCGGGTGATGTCCTCGTACGACGAGTTGGTGCACGAGCCGATCAGGCACGCCGACGGTTCGAGCGGCCAGCCGTGCTCACGCGCCGCCGCGCCGACTCCGTCGCGCCCCACACGGTGGGCGCGGTCGGGGGAGTGAGGGCCGTTGATCAGCGGCTTGAGATCGTCGAGGTTCACCTCGATCAGCTGGTCGTAGGTCGCTCCGTCGTCGGCGCGCAGGTCGCTGGCGACCCGGTCGGCGGCGTCGGCGATCGCCTCCCGGCCGGTCGCCTTCAAGTACAGCGCCATGTTGTGGTCGTACGGGAAGTGCGACGTGGTCGCGCCGATCTCGGCGCCCATGTTGCAGATCGTCGCCTTGCCGGTCGCCGAGATCGAGTCGGCCCCGGGACCGTGGTACTCGACGATCGCGCCGGTGCCGCCCTCGACGGTGAGCTGGCGGGCGACCTCGAGGATCACGTCCTTCGGGCTCGACCATCCGGAGAGCGAGCCGGTCAGCCGGACGCCGATCACCTTCGGCCAGCGGACGTTGAACGGGAACCCGGTCATCACGTCGACCGCGTCGGCGCCGCCGACGCCGATCGCCACCATGCCGAGCCCGCCGGCGTTGGGCGTGTGGCTGTCGGTGCCGATCATCATCCCGCCGGGGAACGCGTAGTTCTCGAGCACGACCTGATGGATGATGCCCGAGCCGGGACCCCAGAACCCGAGGCCGTACTTCGCCGATACCGAGCGCAGGAAGTCGTAGACCTCGCGGTTGGTGTCAACGGCGACGCCGAGGTCGATCTGCGCCCCGACCTTGGCCTGGATCAGATGATCGCAGTGGACGGTCGACGGGACCGCCGCCTCGGGCAACCCGGCGGTCATGAACTGGAGCAGCGCCATCTGCGCCGTCGCGTCCTGCATCGCCACCCGGTCGGGGTGGAAGTCGGCGTAGCTCGCGCCGCGCTCCATCTCCTGCCCGTCCGGGTCGACCAGGTGGTTGATCAGGATCTTCTCGGTCAGCGTGAGCGGCCGGCCGAGCCGGTCGCGGCCGAGTTGCACGCGCTCGGCGAGGGTTGCGTACACGCGCTCGACGAGTTCGATGGGGGTGGTGGCGCTCACTGGCATGTAGACAACTATAATACAAGTTGATGGACGCGCCACAAGCCGGAGCAGGACGACGAGCAGCGGGCGAAGGCGGCCCGCAGTGGGTCGGACTCGACCACGTCCAGGTCGCGATCCCGGCCGGCTCCGAGGACGTCGCCCGGTCGTTCTACGTCGGCGTGTTGGGCTTGCACGAGGTGACCAAGCCACCGGCGTTGGCAGCCAGGCGCGGTGCCTGGTTCGAGTCCGGCGGCGTGCGCATCCACGTCGGCGCCGAGCGGGCGTTCGTCCCCGCCCGCAAGGCGCACCCGGCGCTGACGATCGTCGGGCTGCGCTCGTTCGTTGCAGCGTCGGGCGTCGAGGTGTCGTGGAGCGACGAGATCCCGGGCGTGGAGCGCTGCCACGTCTCGGACCCCTTCGGCAACCGCCTCGAGTTGATCGAGGCGGCATCGTGAGGCACATCCGCTACCAGGAGATCGCCGACGAGCTGCGGGTGATGGCCCGGGCCGCGCCAGCCGGTTCGGTCCTGCCGTCCGAGGCGGAGATGTCGGTCCGGTTCGGCGCCTCGCGGGTGACGGTCCGGCGGGCGCTGGAACTGGTCCGCGACGACGGGTTGATCGCGGCCCGCCAGGGCTTCGGGTGGTTCGTCGCCACCGAGCCGGTGCGCCAGCGCCTGCAGTCGCTGGGAACCATCGAATCGCAGGTCGAGGGCGTGGGCAAGCTGTCCGAGCGCCGGGTCGAGGAGTTCGCGTTCGAGGCGCCTCCATCACGCGTCGCCGAGCTCCTCGGGGTCGACCAGGTGTTGCGCGTCAAGCGGCTGAACCTCGCCGATGGCGAGCCGTTCGCCGTCGTCACCGTCTGGTGTCCCGCCGACCTCGGGGCCAACCTGTCGCGGCGCGATGTCGAGCGGCACCCGTTCTACGAGCTGATCGACGCCGACCTCCACGGTGCGACGCAGACGATCGGGGCCGACTCCGCGGAGCCGGCGATCGCCGCGCTCCTCGACGTGCCGGTCGGGTCGCCGCTGCTGCGCTGCCAGCGGGTGACAACCGACCGCACCGGTCGCCCGGTGCTGGTCAGCGAGCATCTCTTCCCGGCGCACCGCACCGAGTTCGTGGTCGACCTCCCTCAGGCCGAACCCTCGATGACCCCGACCGGCCTCCGCCTCGTCGACTGATCGCCGCCCTCCACCTCGTCGACTGTCGCCGCCCTCCGAATCGTGTGACCGACGGCCGTCCGACGACCGACCGGCGACGTCCGACGACGTCCGATGTCGTGGTGTCCGGTTCACGCGGATCGGGGCGCGACGCGGGCGGGACCTACGATTCGGGCCATGCAGATGTGGGACACGTTCCGGTCGGTGGTGCAGTTCGACTCGTTCACGGCCGACCCGGTCGAACGGCGGCTGAAGAAGGCCGCGTCGGTCGAGGACCTGCGCAAGATCGCCAAGCGGCGGCTGCCGTTCGGCGTGTTCGACTACATCGACGGGGGCGCCGAGGACGAGCGGTCCCTGCGCAACAACTCGGCGGCGTACGCCCGGCTCGAGTTCCGCCCGAGCGTCCTGCGTGACGTCAGCGACATCGACACGTCGACGACGATCTTCGGTCGCCCGGCCTCGATGCCGCTGATCCTGGCGCCGACCGGGTTCACCCGCATCGCCCACTCCCAAGGTGAGCTCGCCGTCGCCCGGGCGGCGGCGCGCGCCGGCGTCCCGTGGTCGCTCTCGACGATGGGGACCCGCTCGATCGAAGAGGTCGCCGCGGTGAGCGACGGCGACAAGTGGTTCCAGATCTACACGTGGAAGCGACCGCGGCCTGGTCAAAGAGCTCGTCCAGCGGGCGGCGGCCGCCGGGTATTCGACGGTGTGGCTGACCGTCGACACCGCGGTCCTCGGCCGGCGCGAGCGCGACGTGCGCCGGGGGATGACACTGCCGCCGAAGATCGGGCTCGGCACCCTCCTCGACGGCGCGATCCATCCCGGCGTGGACGATCGACTTCCTGCGCAATGAGCCGATCACGTTCTCCAACGTGGTCGGGCGCCACGACCAGGACGGCTCGACGGCGATCTCGCTCGCCGAGCACGTGGCCAGCCAGTTCGATCAAGCGCTCTCGTGGGACGACATCGACTGGCTGCGCTCGTTCTGGGACGGCCCGATCGTGCTCAAGGGCATTCAGACCGTCGCCGACGCGAAGCAGGCGGTCGCCTGCGGCGTCACCGGGATCGGCCTGTCCAACCACGGAGGCCGCCAGCTCGACGACGCACCGGCTCCGCTCGAGTTGGTCGAGCCGGTCAGGGACGAGGTCGGCGACCAGGCGACGGTGATCTGCGACGGCGGAGTCCGGCGGGGGAGCGACATCGTCAAGGCGCTGGCGCTCGGGGCCGACGCGGTCTCGGTCGGGCGGCCGTACTTCTACGCGCTCGGCGCGGCGGGCGAGCGCGGCGTCGACCATCTCCTGGCGATGCTGCGCGAGGGGCTCGAACGGACGATGGCGCTCACGGGCCGTCGATCGCTGGCCGAGATCGATCGCGAGCTGGTGCGCTGGCGCGACTGACCCGCGCCGTCGATCGGGTCGCTCAGCCGCCGGCGAGCTCGGCGGGGATCTCGACCGGGAGCGGGTTGATCCCGGTCGACGCCAGGCGGTAGGCGGCGGTACCACCGATCGCCGGTGACGACACCGTGACCTCGCTGACCAGGCCATCGGGGCTGCGGGCGATCGAGACGATGATCTGGCCGCTCCCCGCCTCGGCGGGGAAGGCGCCGGCGAACGGGGTCGACTCGACCGCCGCCGCTGGATCGAGCAGCCCCCACGGGCCGAGCCACGCCTGGCGCAGGCCCGGATCGGTCGTTGCGAGCGTTGCGTCGTCGATCAGCACACGCGTCCAGCCGGGGTCGGTCGCCGCCCCGAGCACGTACGGCTCCAGGTCGGCCGGGATCACCGATTCGTCGAGCGGGCCGTCGATGCCGAGTACCGGGATGCCGCTGACGACATCGGGGCTCAGCTCGACCCAGCTCGCGCCCGCGGCGCGCCCGAAGTGCCGTTCGCCGATCCGCCGGATCTCGGTGCCGTCGTTCGTCGTGGCGACGAAGTTGCCGGAAGCCCGGTCGACCTGGACATCGACCGACAGGCCGAATGGGTCGGTCCAGCCGAAGGCATAGCTGGCGATGTCGGCCGACGGGGCCGGGTCGGCGGCGGACGGGTCCGCACCGGATTCGCTCGGAAGTGGACCGCCTGTCGGGTCGAGACCGAGCTCTTCGAAGGCCTCAGCGACCCCGGGATCCTCGTTGATGTCGTCGACGAGTTGCTGGGTCTCCCCGAACAGGGTTGCCGGGTTCTCGGCGATCGGCTCCGCGCCGGCGCCCTGGGTCGACTCGTCGGTGCCGCCGAGCCGCTGGAGGCCGAACCACCCCGCGACGCCGAGCGCACCGAGGGCCGCCAGCCCGACGGCGGCCGTGCCGAAGCGGCGGCGACGAGATCGGTGGCGGGGCCGCCAGGTCGGGGTATCTGGCGGTGGAGCGCTCGCAGCGTCCGGGCCGGCGATCGGGGCCAACAGCGGGTCGATCGGCCCCCCGGGGAGGGTCGGCGTCGCTCCGGGATCGGGGACCGGGGCCGACGGAGCCGGTGCCTCGACGGTGGGGCGCGGCGTGGTCGGCGCGGCGGCGGTGGGCGGCGCGACGGGGGTGACGGGGGGTGCGGGAGCCGGTGGCGTGCCGACCGGGAGTCCGTTCGCCGGAGCCGTGATGGCGGCGGCGGGCGGCGGGGCGGCGGGCGGATGGGTGTCGGCGGTCGGGCGTGCGGTGGCTCCCGGTGATCCCCAGGTGTGCGGCCCATCGGCGGTGGGCGCCGGCTGCGGTGCGGTCGTCGGGGGCGGCGGCGCGGTGGTCGCGGTCGGCGGTGTCGCGGTGACCGGAGACCGTGTGGAGGTCGCTGGCGAGGATGCGGGAGCGGGCGGCGGTGTGACGGTGCCCGGGGCCGGAACGGCGCGAGGTGGAGTCGGTGGCGGTGGCGGCGGATCGACCGTCGGGACCGTGGCGGCCGGTGCCGCGAACGGCGCGGGAGGTGGGGGCGGGTCGGCTTCGGGTGGCGCGGGTGCAACGAGCGGCTGCCCGGCAAGGTGCCCGGCGACCGCCGGTGCACCGACCGGTGGAGCGTGACCTGGCGCAGGGGGCATCGGCGACGGCGGGGGCGTCGACGCGGCCGGCTCCGGACCTGGGCGGGTCGGGGCGGTTGGACGCAGCGCGTCCGGGCTCGTCGTGTCAGCGGTCACCCGATGTCATCGGCAGCTCCGGGGCCGGCCTTGAACGGCGCGGGTCGTGCGTCCCGACCCGGTCCCGCCAGAATGGGGAGATGTCCGACCGCGTGCTCCTCTCCATCGTCGACGGCGTCGCCGACGTCAAACTCAACCGTCCCGACAAGCGCAACGCGCTCGACAACGCGATGTTCCTCGCGCTCGCCGAGGTGGGCGAGCGTCTCAAGGACGATTCGGGACTGCGCGCCGTCGTGCTGTCCGGCGCCGGCGCCTCGTTCTGCGCCGGGCTCGACTTCGGCTCGTTCCAGGCGATGGCGGGCGAACATCGGCCGGTGAGCGAGGCCGCCAGCGCCGAGGGAAGCCCCGGTTCGATGGTCGGCGGCCGCATCACTCACCTCGGGCAGCAGGTGTGTTGGGTGTGGCAGGAGGTGCCCGTCCCGGTGATCGCCGCCGTCCACGGCCACGCGCTCGGCGGTGGCCTGCAGATCGCCCTCGGCGCCGACATCCGCATCTCGCACCCGGGCACCAAGTGGTCGGTCCGCGAGGTCCACTGGGGGCTGGTGCCCGACATGACCGGAACGCTCATGCTGTCCCGGCTGGTCCGCCCCGACGTCGCCAAGGAACTCACGTTCACGGCGCGCCTGTTCACCGGCGCCGAGGCCGCGCATCTGGGGCTCGTCACGCGGCTCAGCGACGAACCGTACGCCGACGCGCTCGCACTGGCCCGCGAGATCGCAGGGCGTAGCCCCGGCGCAGTGCGGGGTGCGAAGGCGCTGTTCAACCGCTTGGCCAACGCCGGTGCCGCCGAGCAGTTCGCGGAGGAGCGCCGGGTGATCGGCGAGCAGATCGGCTCCCCGAACCAGGTCGAGGCCGTGATGGCCGAGTTCGAGCAACGCCGGCCGGTGTTCGCCGATCGCTGATCGATCAGCCGCCGGCGACGACGTCGGGTCGATCGATGGTGATCCCACCGGCCAACGGTTCGAGCAGCCGGTACGACGCGGTGCCGCCGATCGAGGGTGATGCGATCTCGACCTGGCTGACGAAGTCGTCGCCGTCGACCTGCACGGCGAGTAGAACGTCGCCCGGTGCGGCCACGACCGGCACGCCGTCGTCGACGCGTTCGATCGGGTCGGGGACGGCCCCGTCGGCGACCAGTCCCCAGCGCGCGAACCAGCGCATGCGGGTCGCCGGCGCATCGGCGGCGAGCCGGGAGTCGTCGATCAGGTAGACGCGGCGACCCGTCGCGTCGCTGCGCGAGTCGACGACGAAGTCGGCCAGCGCCGGGGGGAGCACGTCACTCAACTCGAGCGGGCCGGCGAGCAGGGCGGGGGGGATCGCGGCGCCCGCCTCGGCGGTCAATTCGATCCACGCCCCGTCGCGTTCGCGCCCGTAGAACCGGCCGTCGATGCCCCGGATCTCGCTGAGCTGCTTGGTGGTCGCGACGAAGTCGCCGGTCGCCCGTTCGACGCGGGCGGAGATCTCGAACCCGAACGGATCGACGAGCGTGAAGCCGTAGTTGTTCTCATTGGTCAGCGGGATCGGCTGGCCCAACTCGTCGAGCTCGAGCTCCTCGAGGAGCGTTGCGACCTCGGGACGGTTGGCCGTCGTGGCACCCGATGCGGTCGCCGCGCCGGCGACCAGCGTGGTCGTGGTGGTGGCCTCCGACGACCCATCGGGACCGCTGAACATCGTCGTCGCCGCCCAGAGGATCGCGACCATCAGCACGATCACGCCGACCCACATCAGCCGCGTCGATGCGCGGGTCCGGCGCGAGCGGCGCTTCCAGGTCGGCGTCGGCGTGACCGCTCCGGTCGGGAACATCGGCAGGCCGGTGTTCGGGTGGAGCGGCGCGACCACGGGCTCGTCGAGCGTCTCCGGCGACGGCGCCGGCATCGGTCGCGGGACCTCGAGCCGCGTCGGCCCGGGAAGGATCGGCATCGGGGTCGCGGCGGGGCCGGATCGATCGGTGTCGGAGACGGACGCCGCCGCCGCCGGCATCGTCGGCACCAGTCCGGCGTAGCCGAGATGGCGGTACGTGCCGGAAGAGGTGCGCGCCGGCGCCGGGTCGCGGGCGAGCGGCCGACGGTCGGGGGCTGCCGGCGCGGTCGCCCCCTCGCGGCCGGCTCGAACGGCGGTCTGCTCCGGCGGAGCGGTCGTCGTGTCCACGTTGCTTGATCGGCAGCGGGTCGGCCCGGCTTGAGCGGACCTTGAGCCTGGCCGCGGCGCGAGCGGACCTCGCGCACACGCCGGCTGCTCGCCGGCTGCCTGCGGCGGCATCGGCTCGATCACGAACGAACGCAGCTTTCCGATCGGCGACCCACGCTCTAGACTGCTGTTCCCCGCTTGGGCCAGCGTTGTCTCGAGCATCCTCCCAGAGGTGGGCCGGCCGACCGCCGTCGCTCGGCGAGCCCAGCTCCGAGTTCCGACCGTGGATGTGACCATGCAGCAGCCTCCGGGCCCCACCGGCCTCTACGACCCGCGACACGAGCACGACTCGTGCGGTGTCTCGTTCGTCGCCAACCTCAAGGGTGTCGCGTCGCACGAGCTCGTGCGCACGGGCCTGTCGGCGTTGACCAATCTCGAACACCGGGGTGCGACCGGCGCCGAACCCGACACGGGCGACGGCGCAGGCATCCTGCTCCAGATCCCCGACCGCCTGTTCCGTGACGTCGTCGACTTCGAGCTCCCCCCGGCCGGTTCCTACGCGGCCGGTATCGCCTTCCTGCCCGCCGACGAGCTCTACTGCAAGCAGGCCCAAGCAGCGATCGAGGCGACGTTCGAGGAGGTCGGGCTCGTCGTGCTCGGCTGGCGCGACCTGCCGGTCGAGCCGGAGTGCCTCGGCAAGACGGCGCGCATGGCGATGCCCTGGTTCAAGCAGCTCTTCGTCGCCGACCTCGGCGAGGCGAGCGGGATCGAGCTCGATCGCCTGGCGTTCGTCGCCCGGAAGCGGAGCCGCCGCGAGCTGACCGGCGACCTCGACACCTACTTCGCGTCGCTGTCGTCACGGACGATCGTCTACAAGGGCATGCTGACGACGCCGCAGCTGAGCGAGTTCTTCGCCGACCTGACCGACCCTCGAATCGAGTCGGCACTGCTGCTCGTGCACTCGCGGTTCTCGACCAACACGTTCCCGTCCTGGCCGCTTGCCCACCCGTACCGGTTCGTCGCGCACAACGGGGAGATCAACACCGTCCAGGGCAACCAGAACTGGATGCGGGCACGCGAGGCGATGCTCGCCAGCCCGCAGCTTCCCGGCGTCGAGCGGGCGTTCCCGATCTGCACCCCGGGCTCGTCGGACACGGCGCGCTTCGACGAGGTGCTCGAACTGCTCCATCTCGGGGGGTACCCGATCCACCACGCCGTGCTGATGATGATCCCCGCGGCGTGGGAGAACGACACCACGATGTCGAAAGAGCAGCGCGACTTCTACCGCTTCCACGCGGCGATGATGGAACCGTGGGACGGCCCGGCGAGCGTCACCTTCACCGACGGTGAGGTGATCGGCGCACTCCTCGATCGAAACGGCCTGCGCCCGAGCCGGTACTGGGTCACCGACGACGACCTCGTCGTGATGGCGTCGGAGGTCGGCGTGATCGACATCGACCCATCGCGCGTCGTCGCCAAGGGCAGGCTGCAACCGGGGCGGATGTTCCTGATCGACACGAACGAGGGACGAATCGTCGGCGACGAGGAGATCAAGGCGGAGCTGTCGGCCGAGCATCCCTACGGGGAGTGGCTCGAGGCCGGGATGACCGACCTGGCCGACCTGCCGGCTCGGGAGCACGTCGTGTTCAGCCACCAGAGCGTGCTGCGCCGCCAGCAGATGTTCGGCTACACCCACGAGGAACTGAAGATCCTGATCGCACCGATGGCCCGCACCGGCGGCGAGGCGCTCGGTTCGATGGGGACCGACACCCCGCTCGCCGTGCTCTCCGAGCGGCCGCGGCTGATCTTCGACTACTTCAAGCAGCTCTTCGCCCAGGTGACCAACCCACCGCTCGACGCGATCCGCGAGGAGGTCGTCACGGCGGTGTCCTCGACGGTCGGCCCGGAGGCGAACCTCCTCGCCCCCGGTCCCGAGAACTGCCGCCAACTCACGCTGCCGTTCCCGATCATCGACAACGACGAACTGGCCAAGATCATCCACATCGACGACGACGGCGAGCATCCTGGGCTGCGCGCCAAGGTGATCTCGGGGCTGTACCGGGTCGCCGACGACGGCGCGGGGCTGCGGGCCGCGCTCGACCGGATCTGTGCCGAGGCGTCGCAGGCGATCGATGACGGCGCGCGGATCATCGTGCTGTCCGATCGCAACGCAGACTCGGTCGACGCTCCGATCCCGTCGCTGTTGCTGACGTCGGCGGTGCACCACCACCTCGTGCGCACCAAGCAGCGGACGATGGCCGGGCTGATCGTCGAGGCCGGCGACGCCCGCGAGGTGCACCACATGGCCCTGCTGATCGGGTACGGCGCCGGCGCGATCAACCCGTACCTCGCATTCGAGTCGATCGAGGATCTGATCAGCGAGGACATGCACGGGCTCGGCGACCTCGACCCGCAGGTCGGCATCCGCAACTACATCAAGGCGTGCGGCAAGGGCGTTCTCAAGGTCATGTCGAAGATGGGGGTGTCGACGGTCGCGTCGTACACCGGCGCGCAGATCTTCGAGGCGATCGGGCTCGGCCGCGAGCTGGTCGACGAGTACTTCACCGGCACGGTCAGCCAGCTCGGCGGCATCGGCCTTCCCGAGATCGCCGCCGAGGTGGCGGCACGGCACAAGATGGCCAACCCGGCGCGCCCGGAGGATCGTGCCCACCGCCGACTCGATCTCGGTGGCGAGTACCAGTGGCGCCGCGAGGGCGAAGCTCACCTGTTCAACCCGGAGACGGTGTTCAAGCTCCAGCACTCGACCCGGGCGGGACGGTACGACCTGTTCAAGGAGTACACCCGCAAGGTCGACGACCAGTCGGAGCGGCTGATGACGCTGCGCGGCCTGTTCGAGCTCTCGAGCGACCGCCCGCCGATCCCGATCGACGACGTCGAGCCGGTCGCCGAGATCGTCAAGCGCTTCTCGACCGGCGCGATGAGCTACGGCTCGATCTCGGCCGAGGCCCACGAGACGCTGGCGATCGCGATGAACTCGATCGGGGCGAAGTCGAACACCGGCGAGGGCGGCGAGGACGCTGATCGGCTGTACGACCCGAGCCGCCGGTCGGCGATCAAGCAGGTCGCCTCGGGCCGCTTCGGGGTCACCGCGGAGTACCTGACCAACTCCGACGACATCCAGATCAAGATGGCGCAGGGCGCCAAGCCCGGCGAGGGCGGCCAGCTCCCCGGCCACAAGGTGTACCCGTGGATCGCCACGACCCGGTACTCGACACCGGGGGTCGGGTTGATCAGCCCGCCGCCGCACCACGACATCTACTCGATCGAGGACCTCAAGCAGCTGATCCACGACCTGAAGAACGCCAACCCCGAGGCGCGGATCCACGTCAAGCTGGTCGCTGAGACCGGCGTCGGCACCGTCGCCGCCGGCGTGGCGAAGGCGAAGGCCGACGTCGTGCTGATCTCCGGCCACGACGGCGGCACCGGCGCCAGCCCGCTCACGTCGCTGAAGCACGCCGGCGGTCCGTGGGAGCTCGGCCTGGCCGAGACCCAGCAGACGCTGCTCCTCAACGGATTGCGCGACCGGATCGTCGTCCAGACCGACGGTCAGATGAAGACCGGCCGAGACGTCGTGATCGCCGCGCTGCTCGGCGCGGAGGAGTACGGGTTCGCGACCGCCCCGCTCGTCGTGTCCGGCTGCATCATGATGCGCGTCTGCCATCTCGACACCTGCCCGGTCGGGATCGCCACCCAGAACCCGGTACTGCGCGAGCGCTTCACCGGCCGGCCCGAGTTCGTCGTCAACTTCTTCGAGTACATCGCCGAGGAGGTGCGCGAGCTGATGGCCGAACTCGGGTTCGCGACGATGGAGGAGTTGATCGGTCACGTCGAGTGCCTCGACACGCGCCGGGCGATCGACCACTGGAAGGCCTCGGGGCTCGACATCGCTCCGATCCTCGCCGTGCCCGACAACCGGTACGGCCAGTCCTTGCACCAGAGCGTCGGTCAGGACCACGGGCTCGACGATGCGCTCGACCAGCGGCTGATCGAGCTCGCCCGGCCGGCGATCGATGACGGTCACCACGTTGCGATCGACCTGCCGATCCGCAACGTCAACCGCACGGTCGGCACCCTGCTCGGCCACGAGGTCACCAAGCGCTGGAGGGGCGCCGGCCTTCCCGACGGGACGATCGAGATCACCCTGACCGGCTCGGCGGGGCAGAGCTTCGGGGCCTTCGTCCCCACCGGCATCGAGATGCGGTTGGTCGGTGACGCCAACGACTACCTGGGCAAGGGGCTCTCCGGTGGGCGGTTGATCGTCCACCCGCACCCCGCTGCGCCGTTCGTCGCCGAGGAGCAGGTGATCGCCGGCAACGTCATCGCCTACGGCGCGACCGGCGGCGAGATCTTCCTGCGCGGCATCGTCGGCGAACGGTTCTGCGTGCGCAACTCGGGCGCGCTCGCCGTCAGCGAAGGCGTCGGCGACCACGGCTGCGAGTACATGACCGGTGGTCGTGTGGTCGTGCTCGGCCCGACCGGCCGCAACTTCGGGGCGGGGATGTCGGGCGGGATCGCCTACGTCTACGACCACGACGGCGAGTTCGCCAGCCGGGTCAACGACGACATGGTGCGGCTCGAGGACCTCGACGCCGACGACCGCGAATTCGTCAGGACGACCGTCGAACGCCACCGCGACCTCACGGGGTCGGCGGTCGCAGCCGGCATCCTGACGTCGTGGGCCGTCGAGAGCGCGCGGTTCCGCAAGGTGATGCCGATCGACTACAAGCGGGTCCTGTCCGTGATGGCGGAGTCGACAGCCGCCGGTCTCACCGAGGACGAGACCGTCGCCAAGATCATGGAAGCGGCGCGAGCGTGAGCCGAGTGGAGAGCGAGCATCGTCATGGGTAAGCCGACCGGGTTCCTGGAGTGGGAGCGGCAGCTCCCGGCGCGGCGGCCGGTGCCGGTACGCCTGCGGGACTGGCGCGAGGTCTACGAGGACTTCGACCCCGAGGCGCTGAACCATCAGGCCGGCCGGTGCATGGACTGCGGCATCCCGTTCTGCAACAACGGCTGCCCGCTCGGCAACCTGATCCCCGACTGGAACGACCTCGTCTACCGCGATCACTGGCGGGACGCGATCGAGCGCCTGCACGCGACCAACAACTTCCCCGAGTTCACCGGCCGGCTGTGCCCGGCACCGTGCGAGGCGTCCTGCGTGCTCGGGATCAACCAGGATCCGGTGGCGATCAAGCAGATCGAGGTCGAGATCATCGACCGGGCGTGGGACGAGGGCTGGGTGACGCCGCAGGTCCCGTCGGTGCGGACCGGCAAGCGGGTCGCGGTGATCGGGTCCGGCCCGGCAGGGCTCGCTGTCGCGCAGCAGCTCACCCGGGCGGGTCACGACGTGGTCGTGCTCGAACGGGCCGATCGGATCGGCGGGCTGCTGCGTTACGGGATCCCCGAGTTCAAGATGGAGAAGCGGCACATCGATCGCCGCATCGCCCAGATGGAGGCCGAGGGGACCGAGTTCCGGACCAACGCGGTCGTCGGCGAGAACGTCGACATCGAGGTCCTGCGCGCGTCGCACGATGCGGTCGTCCTCGCCTGCGGGGCGACGCAGTGGCGCGATCTGCCGATCCCGGGCCGCGAGCTGGGCGGCATCCACCAGGCGATGGAGTACCTGCCGTACGCCAACCGCGTGCAGCTCGGCGACATCGAGTCGTCGCCGATCGACGTCGGCGGCGGCCACGTCGTGATCATCGGCGGCGGCGACACCGGCGCCGACTGCCTCGGTACGGCTCACCGCCAGGGCGCCAAGTCGGTCACGCAGCTCGAGATCCTGCCCCGCCCGCCCGACGAGCGTTCGCCCGACAACCCGTGGCCGCAGTGGTCGATGGTCTACCGGGTCTCCTCGGCCCACGAGGAGGGTGGCGAGCGGCTCTACTCGGTCAACACCGAACGCTTCCTCGACGATGGCAACGGGCGCGTCCGGGCGCTGCGGCTGCACGAGGTCGAGCTGGTCGACGGTCGCTTCGCCAAGGTCGAGGGGACCGACCAGGAGCTGCCCGCCGACTTCGTGTTCCTGGCGATGGGGTTCGTCGGCCCGGAGAAGGGGTCGTGGCTCGAATCGCTCGGACTGGAGTACGACGCCCGGGGCAACGTGGCGCGCGATCAGCAGTTCATGACCAACCAGGCCGCGCTGTTCGTCGCCGGCGACATGGGGCGGGGCCAGAGTCTGATCGTCTGGGCGATCGCCGAGGGGCGGGCGGCGGCCGCCGGCGTCGATGCCTACCTGATGGGTGAGACGCGCCTGCCGGCGCCCGTGCGCCCGACCGACCGCCCGCTGATGTAGCACGTGTCACCGCCCGCCGGGGCGAGCTGACGTCGGGTACTGCTCGCCGCCGCCTACGATGACCCGTCATGCGGTTCAGTTCCATCCGCCGTCTGGGCGTCATCTCGTGGCCGGTCGTCGTCGGCGCGATCGTTCTCGCTTCCTGCGGGAGCGATGCCAGCTCGGCCCCGACACGGTCGACGATCAGCTTGAGCACCGGTCCGACGGCGTTCGTCGTCAAG
Source organism: Ilumatobacteraceae bacterium (assembly GCA_963825565.1). Taxonomy (GTDB): domain Bacteria; phylum Actinomycetota; class Acidimicrobiia; order Acidimicrobiales; family Ilumatobacteraceae; genus JBFGCT01. Next base: position 11,476 of record CAWGTW010000006.1, on the reverse strand, counting down.
CCCCCGGCCACCACACTGCCGCCCGACTCGGTGGTCGACGGTGTCAACCCGCTCGAGCAGGAGTACGAGGTCCAGCCGGGCGACTACCCACTGAAGGTGGCCGAGCAGTTCGGCGTGCCGCTCGACGACCTGGTCGCCTACAACGGGTGGGCGAGCGCCAACGAGTTCCCGTTCCCGGGCACGATCATCAAGATCCCGCCCGGCGGGACCGCCGCCGCCACTGCTGCCGCAGAGCCCGCCGCCGAGACCGCCGATCCGGCGACCGCCGCGCCGGCGGGCGAGGCGATCCCCGAGACGGGTGACAACTGCGCGGAGGGCGAGCACACCGTGGTCGCCGGCGACTTCCCGCTCGCCCTGGCCCGCAAGTACGACGTGACGCTGGAGGCGCTCGCCGCGGCCAACGCCTCGAACCCCGCCTACTCGCAGTTCAACATCGGCCAGACGATCATCATCCCCGCCAAGGCGGATTGCTGACGCCGGAGGCGGCGAGCGAGCGATCCGCGCGGTGTGCTGCCCGGATCGGGGTCTGACACCGAACGGGCAAGAACCGGGCAGGAGCGACGACGCGGTCAGAGTTGGGCGAAGACCCAGTTCGACCGCTTGACCTGGTCCATCGGCGCGCTGTCGGCGGGGGAGTAGCGGTGGCCGGGGAACAGCACGGTGTCGTCGGGGATCTCGGCGAGGCGCCGCAGGCTCTCGACCATCTGGGCCGGGTTCGATCCGGGGAGGTCGGTCCGGCCGCACCCGTCGAGGAACAGCGTGTCGCCGGCGACGAGGCGCCCGTCGACGAGGAAGCATTGGCTGCCCGGGGTGTGCCCCGGCGTGTGGAGCAGGGTGATCTCGACGCCGCCGACCGTGACGACGTCGCCGGAGTCGTGACCGAGGAGGTGGTCGCGGCCGACGGCGGTCGACTTCTCGATCCATTCGGTCTCGTCACGGTTGACGTGGATCGGGCAGTCGACGTGCTCGAGCAGTTCGGTGATGCCGGCGATCGAGTAGCCCATCATCGAACCGCCGACGTGATCGGGGTGGTAGTGGGTGGCGAGCACACCGACGACGCGCATGCCGTCCGCGGCGACGACGTCGGCGAGCTCGCCCGGCGCGTAGGCCGGGTCGACGAGCAGGCACTCGCCGGTTTGGCGGTCGCCGACGGCGTAGACGAAGTTGACCATCTGTTTCGCGAGCGGATCGGATGTCGCGAAGTCCCGTCCGGAGAGCAGTTGGCGGAAGTAGAAGCGATCCGTCGTCATCGGGACAGTGTGCCAGCGCGGTCGTCGATCCGCGAGGCCGCCGCCTACGCTCGCCCCCATGGGTGCTGACCTCGAGACCATCCGATACGGCGTGATCGGGACGGGGATGATGGGCGTCGAGCACATCAACAACATCCTCGCCCTCGACGGGGCCGTCGTGACCGCCGTCGCCGATCCCCACGCCGAATCGCTCGACTGGGCGCAGCTGGCGGTCGGGCTCGACGCCGAACTGGCCCGGTTCGACACCGCGGCCGAACTGCTCGATTCCGGCCGCTGCGACGCCGTCGTGATCGCCTCGCCGAACCACACGCATCACGAGACGTTGCTCGCCGCGCTCGAGCGCCCGGTCCACGTGCTGGTGGAGAAGCCGCTGTGCACGACGATCGCTGCGTGCCGCGACGTCGTCGAAGTGGCGGGAGCGGGGCCGCCCGGCCGGGTCGTCTGGATGGGTCTCGAGTACCGCTACATGCCGCCGACGATGCGCCTGATGACCGAGCTGGAAGCGGGAACGGTCGGTGCGGTGAAGATGATCGCCATCCGCGAACACCGGTTCCCGTTCCTGCCCAAGGTCGGCAACTGGAACCGCTTCAACCGCAACACCGGCGGGACGCTGGTCGAGAAGTGCTGCCACTTCTTCGATCTGATGAACCAGGTGGCGGGGGCCCGCCCGGTTCGGGTGATGGCGTCGGGTGGCCAGTCGGTCAACCACCTCGACGAGCGGTACGACGGCGAGACGCCGGACATCCTCGACAACGCGTTCGTCATCGTCGACTTCGACAACGGTGTGCGCGGCCTCCTCGACCTGTGCATGTTCGCCGAGGCGAGCAAGAACGAGCAGGAGATCTCCGTCGTCGGCGACGAGGGCAAGGTGGAGGCGTTCGTGACCGAGAGCCTGCTGCGCATCGGCCGCCGGTCCGACGGGCTGCAGGCGGTGACCGAGCACACGATCGAGAACCCGGCGATCAGGCACGTCGGGCTGCACCACGGAGCCAGCTACCTGGAGCACGTCGACTTCGCGGCCGCCATCCGGGAGCGCCGGCCTCCTGCCGTCACGCTTCTCGACGGGCTGTGGTCGGTGGCGGTCGGCGTCGCGGCGCATCGTTCGATCGAGGCGGGCGTCCCGGTCGAGCTCGCGTCGTTGCCCGAGCTGGACGGTCTGGGGTTCCGCTGATGACCGTCGGCCGGCTCACCGAGCTCGTCGCCGGCCAGCAGCTCGTGTTCGGCGGCGACCGCGTCACCGTCGTCGACGACCGGCTCGCGGCCGCGTTCCGCGAGGGGGACCACCTCGTCGTCGTGCAGACGACCGGCGACCTGATCCACATCCCGGCTGCGGAGCACCGGCTCGTCGAGCGAACGGTCGGAGCTGCGGTCGAGGGTTTCGCCGCACTCGCCGCCTGCGCCGACGAGACGATCACCGAGTTCTTCGACCGTTTCGCCGCGCGGCTGTCCGACGACGGCGTGTTCGCTCCGATCGCCACCGCCAACCGTGCCGATGTCGAGCGTGCCGCAGCGCGCGGCCGCTCGACCACACGGTTGGTGCTCGACGACGCGATGCGCCGCGGCATGGTCGCCGGGTTGCACGGGTGGCGGGACACGACGACGGGGCGCGACACCGTCGTGGCGCAGATCGACCACGAGGGATGGCACGTCGAGGCCCGTCGAGCGCCGCTCGGGGTGGTCGGGTTCGTTTTCGAGGGACGGCCGAACGTGTTCGCGGATGCGACCGGTGTGCTGCGGACCGGCAACGCGGTCGTCTTCCGCATCGGCTCCGATGCGCTGTCGACGGCGGAGGCGATCGTCGAGCATGCCCTTGGGCCGGCGCTCGAGGAGGCGGGGCTCCCGCCTGGTGTGGTGGGGCTGATCGCCTCGCCGGCGCGCAGTGCCGGCCACGCGCTGTTCAGCGATCGGCGCCTCGCCCTCGCCGTCGCCCGCGGTTCGGGTCCGGCGGTCGCCCAGCTCGGTGCGGTCGCCGCGCAGTCCGGCATCCCGGTCAGCCTGCACGGCACCGGTGGCGCCTGGATCGTCGCCGGGGACTCTGCGGCCGCCGACGACCTGCGGGCCGCGGTCGAGCACTCGCTCGACCGCAAGGTCTGCAACACGCTCAACGTCTGCGCCGTCCCGAAGGCCCGGGCGGCCGAGCTCGTCCCCGTCGTGCTCGAAGGCCTCGATGCGGCCGCTGCCTCGCGCGACAGCGCCGCCCGGCTGCACGTCACCGAGCGGTCCGAACCATGGGTGCCGGTCGAGTGGTTCGAGCGATCGGTCGACGTCGAGCGGGCCGACGGGGTCCATCGCGAGCGGGCGGCGACCTCGCTCGGGCTCGACGGTCTGGCGACCGAGTGGGAATGGGAGAACTCACCGGAGATGACGCTGACGATCGTCGACGACGTCGACGAGGCGGTCCGCCTCTGCAACCGGTACAGCCCCCGCTTCGTCGCCTCGCTGATCGCCACCGACCCGGACGAGCACGCTCGGTTCTACGACGCCGTCGATGCGCCGTTCGTCGGCAACGGGTTCACGCGGTGGGTCGACGGGCAGTACGCGCTCGACGCACCCGAGCTCGGTCTGTCGAACTGGCAGGGCGGGCGGATGCTCGGTCGAGGCGCGATCCTCTCCGGCGACAGCGTCCACACGATCCGCTATCGGGCGGTGGTCGGCGACATCGCCCTGCGGCGCTGACCGGCGTCGCGGGTCGGCGTCGCAGGTCGGCTCAGCTCCAGATGCCGGTGATGTCGACGATCACGTGGGTGCTGGCGCTCGTCGTCACGCACACGTCGCCGTCGGCACCGAGTTCGACCGTGGCGCCGTTGGCGACCGTGTCGGCACCGAGGTAGTTCACGGTCGAGACGTTGCCGGCGCCCCCGCACGGGATGATCCGCAGGTACCCGGCCTCGGCGGCACCGGCGGACACCACGTTGAGCGTCGCTGCCCGGGCGCCGATCGGCACGCCGCGCGTGCCGGCGATCGGGATGCGCAGGACCTGGTCGTGGGCGAGCGGCTGCCCGTTGGCCGCGGGGTTGAGCCCGGGGTGCAGCGATCGTGTGTCGGCCATGCGGATCGGCTGCAGCGAGGTGAACTCGAACGTCCCCGACGGCCCGACCCAGCCGGTCACGTCGATCACGATGTCGGTCGTCACCGTCGAACGGAGGCAGATCGTGCCGCTCGCCGAGGTCGGGATGATCGCCGAGTTGGCACGGGTCATGCCCGCCGAGACGTTGAGCGTGGAGGAGCCGGGCTCGGGAAGGTCGCAGGGGTACGCCCTGATCCAACCCGACGATTGCGGATCGACCGACGTGAGGTTGACGATGACGCCGGTCGCCGCATCGGGCACCGGGCTGGCCCCGCCTTCGAGGTCGAAGGCCCGGACGACGCCGGCGAGCAGCGCCCCCGTGCCGCGCGTGTCGGCGACACGCGTCGGTTGGACGCTGTTCAGCTTGGTCGTGCCCGAGGGCGTGACGAAGCCGTTGACGTCGATCACCACGTCGGTCGCGGCGTAGGAGTACAGGCACAGGTCACCGTTCGCAGCGAGCGGCACGATCGACTGATTGGCCACTGCAGCACCGGCCGGGTAGTTCAACGTCGAGACCTCGAGGGCGCTGCCCGTGCAGTCGTAGGCGGTCAGGTGCCCGCCGGCGGCGGGGTCGGCGACGGTGAAGTTGGCGCTGATCGCCGAGGTGTCGGCAGGGACTCCGTTGTGGCCGGCGACCGGGACCCTGACGACCGTCTTGGCCGGCAGGCGGTTGATCGTCAGGCCGACCCGGGAGTCGACGAGGCGGAACGGCGTCGCGGGCGTCAGCCGCTCTGCCTCACCGATCACCTTGGAGTTCGGCAGGTCGGGAAGCGGTTCGGGCGGGGCGGGCGGCGTGGAGGCTCCCAGCGGTGCGTCGGGGTCGACGTTGAACGTCCATGCGACGTTGCCGCCGCTGGACGTGACGGTCACGGCGTGGGCTCCGGCCGCCAGCGGTGCCGACGGCACGACGACGACGGCGTTGTCGCCGCCGAGGATCGACCGGGCGGTGCCCGACGTGTTGCCACCGTGCAGGACGCAGGCGCTCACCGGGCCGTTCGGTCCCGACAGGGTGGCGCTGGCCGAGGAGACGGCCGAGGGCATCATGGCGATCAACGGCAGCCCGACCGTGCGGCCGCCCCACCCGCAGAACGTGCGGGGATCCGGCGACTCGGCGATGAATCGGGTGAGGCTCGTCGTCGCACCGTCGCCGGGGAAGACGACCGGGATGGTCGAGCGCGGCGCGGCCCAGTTGACGCCGCGCAGCACGTCGAGCGTGGCCGACGACTTCCACTGCGTCCAGGACGGGTTCGGCGGGCTGGCGCACGCTCCGAACCCGGTCGATTGCAGGCGGGGGCGCAGCACGCCGATCGCGTGGAACGGCGCCGACATCCAGAGATCGATGTAGTAGCGAGCGGTCGAGCTGGAGCTCCCGGTGACCGCCACGTTGCCGTTGTTGCCGGCTGCGTCGCCGGCCGAGGAGTAGCCCGGCGTACCGCTGCCCTCGTCGTGGGCGATGCCGTTGAGCAGCATCCAGCACGAGTGGTTCTGCGCGCCGGCGGACCAAGTGGTGTTGGCGGTGACCGGAGGGAGGTCCGACTGGGCGCGATACACGTTGAGGATGCCGAGCCAGTCGCCATCGTCGATCCCGGCAGCGCTGGCGGTCGGCGTGGCCTGCGCCCCGGTCAGCGAAACCAGCCCAGTTGCGGACACCGCGAGTGCCAGGACGGTTCGGCGCAGTGACCTGGCGCGCTTGGGGCTGGTGATCGTGATGTTGTCCATCGGTGCTCCGTGACTGGCGTCGCGCCCGCCAGGGTGCGGGCGGGGTATGTCCTCTGGACGTGCATCGGCGGTCTTGACCAATTCCTCACTCAAGATTTCGTCTGCGACGTCACCCCCTGCGGTGGTGATCGGGCCGCGGGCGCGTTGCTCGATGCGCTGGGTACTCTCGGAACGTGCAGCGCTGGGCGACGACGTTGGCGGCGGCCGCCCTCTTCCTCGGCGGTGCCTGCGGTTCGGCGGCCGTGGAGACCGAACGGGCCGACCGGGCGGCCGATCAGCCGACCGCGACGACCGCGGTCGAGGAGTTCCCCGACGCCGGCGAGACCTCGGTCCCAGCAGATACGTCGACGACATCGGCTCCGACGTCGTCGACACCGGCGACTCCGGCGACGTCCGAGGCCGCGCCACCGGGAGGCCGGGCGGCGTCGACCGGCGTCGGCGACCCGCTCTTCCCCGACCTCGGCTCGTCCGACGTCGACGTGCTCGCCTACGACGTCCGCCTCGAGATCGACGCCCAGGGCGACTCGATCCGCGGCGCGGTCACGGTCGACGCGGTCGTCACGGACGGTGTCGGCCAACTCGCCCTCGATGCCGACGGGCTCGACGTGTCGTCGGTGACGGTCGACGGGGTTGACGCGAGCTTCACCACGGGACCCGGCGAGCTGCTGATCGAACTCCCTGCCGATCGCGAACCGACCGTGACCGCCGTCGTGTCGTATGCCGCCACCCCGGAGCCGGTCGGCCTCGGCGAGCTCGGTGCCGGTTGGTATCCGACCCCCGGCGGGTCGTACGTGCTCAACGAACCGGCGGGCGCACACACCTGGATGCCGAGCAACGACCATCCGTCGGACAAGGCACAGTGGCGATTCGAGCTCCAGGTGCCCGACGGCCTGGCGGCGATCGCCAACGGCGAGCTCGAGCAACGCGGCGACGGGTCGAACCCTTGGATCTGGTCACAATCCGAGCCGATGTCGACCTACCTCGCGCAGCTGATCGTCGGCCGGTACGAGCTGATCGAGGACGACCCGTACGTCAGCGTCGACGGCGACGTGATCCCCTTGCTCCACGCGCTCCCGGCGGGCAGCGGCGACCGGTACGCGCAGTTGCTGGCCGTGAACGACGAGCAACTGCCGTTCTTCGAGGGGCTGTTCGGCCCGTACCCGCTCGAGCGGTACGGCCTGGCGTTCGTCGACGACTTCCCGCGCGGGCTGGCGATGGAGACCCAGGGACGATCGATGTTCGAGGCAGCGGTCGCCGATGCCTCCGCGTACGAGCAGCACCTCGTGCTCGCCCATGAGCTGGCGCACCAGTGGTTCGGCGACGCGGTCTCACCCGCCGAGTGGGACGACATCTGGCTCAACGAGAGCTTCGCCACGTACGCGCAGTGGTTGTGGTCGGAGGAGGCCGGTTTCGCGCCGGTCGATCAGGTGGCGAGCGCGTCGCTGCGTGCCCGCCAGAACGGTTCGGAGGCGACCGGCTCGCCCACCGCCGGCAACCTCTTCGGGTTCGAGAGCTACGACGGCGGCGCCGTGATCCTCCACGCGTTGCGGTTGACGATCGGGGACGACGTCTTCTTCGACCTGCTCCGCACGTGGGTGGACACCTACGCCGGGACCGCGCAGTCGACCGAGACGTTCATCGCCCTCGCCGAGGACGTGAGCGGCCGCGACCTCGGTGCGTTCTTCGACGACTGGCTCTACGCGACCGACCTCCCCGATGCGTTCCCCGCCTGATCCGATGGGCGAGCTCCCGCGGCCGATCGGCCCGCCGGTCGACCCGGCGGTGCCGTACCTGCCGCCCGCACCGGTCGCCGCGCTCGCCCCGGTCCGGCCGCCCCATCCGACCCTGCCGATCGCCGCTGCGGCCGGCGCCGTCGTCGTGCTGCTGGTCTCGCTGCTCGCGTCGGAGGTCGTGCTCCGGGCACTCGTGCGCTTCGAGTGGCCGATCGTCGTGTACGTCACGCTGCTCGCCGTGCTCGCGTACGGGCCGTCGCTCTTGTGGTGCGGGGTGGTCAGCCGGCGGTGGGGCACGGGGCGAACCGCGTCGGATCTCGGCCTGCGACCGCGATGGTCCGACCTCGCGTGGGGGCCGGTCGTCTGGCTCGCCGCCGTCGGGTGCCAGCTTGCCGCCGGACTCCTCGTGCTGATCCTCGGCATCCCGATCACGAGCAACACCGAGGGCATCGACCAGCTCAGCGCCGACCGCACCTACGTCGTCTCGCTGGTGATCACCGCCGTCGTCGCCGCGCCGTTGGTCGAGGAGCTCGTCTTCCGCGGCGTGGTCCTGCGCGGGCTGCTCGGCCGGATGCCGGCCGTCGGGGCGATCGCGATGCAGGCCGTGCTCTTCGGGGCGGTCCACGTCGATCCGGTGCGCGGCGTGGGCAACATCGGCCTGGTGATCGTCCTCTCGGCGGTCGGCGCGGCCTTCGGCGGCGCGGCGTACCTCCTGGCGCGGATCGGGCCGACGGTCATCGCCCACGCGATCCTCAACGGCGTCGTCCTCGTGCTCGTGCTGTCCGGGGTCGCCGACGACCTCGACGACTCGGCCGGCGAGGTCCCGGCGTCAGCCCTCGACGAGCGCCCGGTTGTCGATCAGCCGCACGTCGCCGATCCACACCGCCGTCCCGACGCGCGCTGATCTGGGGTCGAGGTCGTCGACGAGTTCGAGGGTGTCGCTGTCGAACACGGTGAGGTACTCGGGCCGGGCGAGCGGTTCGCCGGCGGTCACCGCCGCCCCCGCGGCGATCACCTCCTCGACGGTTGCGCCCGGCTCGGCGGCGCGTTCGACCGCCGCAGCCAGCGAGCGCGGGACGCACCGGGCGGCGATCCGCTGCGCTGGATCGAGCCGGGTGTTGCGGCTGGACAGCGCAAGGCCATCGGGCTCGCGGACGATCGGGTGACCGACGATCTCCACCCCGAGATCGAGGTCGATGGTCATCCGCCGGACGATCGCCAGCTGCTGGTAGTCCTTCTCGCCGAAGATCGCCCGGTCTGGGCGGACGGCACCGAACAGCTTGGTCACGACCGTCGTCACCCCGTCGAAGTGGCCGGGTCGCATCGCTCCCTCCATCGGCTCGGTGAGTCGGTCGACGACGACCCGGCTGAGGAAGCCTGGCGGGTACATCGCCGTTGCGGTCGGGGCGTAGACCGCATCGACGCCGGCGGATCGGCACACCGACTCGTCGCGCTCGATCGGTCGGGGATAGGTGTCGAAGTCGTCGTGCCGGTCGAACTGCAGCGGGTTGACGAAGAGCGAGACGACCACCGCATCGCCGCGGCGTTGCAGGTCGCGGACGAGCGCGAGGTGGCCGTCGTGGAGCGCACCCATCGTCGGGACCAGGCCGACCGACCGGCCGGCGAGCCGCTGCGCAGCTGACCACGACCTGACCGCGCCGGGGGTGGTGAACGTCAGCACGGGAGTACCGACGGGCACAGGTCGAGGTAGCTCGGAGCGTCGCCCACGGCGCGGGCGGCGACGACCGCATGCGTGCACGCCGCGGCGAACACGTCGGCCCCGGCGCGCAGCACGGCGTCGATCGCCGTCGCCCTCGACTCCGGGATGCCCAACCCGAACGCCGTCCCGGGCAGCTCGGTCGTGCCGGTGGCGAGGGCGAAGATCGTGTCGCCGTCGACGAGTGAGTGGGCGGGCCGGATCGCCCGCGCCAGGCCGTCATGGGCGACCGACGCCAGCTTGCCGGCCTCGGCCTTGCCGAGCCGGGCCGAGGTCGCGACCACGCCGATCGTCGTGTTGAGGGCCGGTGCATCGACCGCACCGGCGGCGCGCAGCGCCCGTCGCTCGGCCGGGGGAGGGCGGCGCAGCCGCAGCCCGGCCGGCTCCCAGGGAAGCCCGCGGTCGGGGTCGACGACGGCCCCGTTGGCGTTGACGATGGCGAGCGCGCCGACGACGATCTCGACCCCCGGCAGCACGACGACCGTGCTGGCCGTCCCGACCCCGCCCTGCAGGCCGGCTGCTCGCGCCCCGGTCCCGGCGCCGACCGATCCCCACCGTCGCTGGCGCACGGTCGCCCCGCGAGCGGCGCGCTCACCGAAGCCGGCGTCGGGACGGTGGCCGAAACGGCCGCCCCGGCCGAGGTCGAAGATCACCGCCGCCGGCACGACGGGAACGACCAGCGACGGATCGGGGCCGACCGCCACCCCGAGCCGCTGCTGTTCGAGCCAGCCCATCACGCCGTCGGCCGCCGCCAGACCGTACGCGCTCCCGCCGGTCAGGCACACCGCGTGGATCGTCTGCACGAGGTTGGCCGGCCGCAGCGCATCGGTCTCGCGCGTGCCCAGGGCCGCCGCCGCGGACGTCGACGCCGGGAGTCGCGCCGCCGGGGACGACGACCACGGTCGACCCGGTCAGCCAGCCGCGCCCGATGCGTTGGTGATGCCCGACGCGCACGCCGGGCACGTCGGTGATCGATCCGAGCGGCGTCGCCTCCATCCGTGGAGTCTGGCCGATCGGCGGGTCCGATCGGCAAGGAAAGCCGGCGAGCTCACCGGGCACGGCCGTGCTGAGGCGCCGATCGCGGGTGGGCACGGCGATGAGCGCGACCGGGGGATAGCGTCGGGCACCGTGCTCGAACGACCACCGCAGCCGTTGACGGTGCGCCGCCGAGCGCGCGATGTGCTGAAGCGGGCTGCCGGTGAAGCGGTCAGGGCCGGCTGGGGCGCGGCCGTCGAACTCGGGGCGATCGGACCGGACAGTCGCCGGGGACGTAAGTTCGGAGCGTTCGGCGACCGCAGCGTGATCTGCTTCCCGCCCAACGCGCTGTTCAACGAGCAGTACATCCGCATCGGGGCCGGGACCCTGTTCGGGCCGCAGATCACGCTGTCCGCCGGCATGGTGCCCGGGCAACAGATGGTGTCGGACACGGTGATCGCGATCGGCGACCGCTGCCTGATCGGCAAGGGCAGCGGCATCGTCGGGCATCTCGAGATCGTGATCGGTGACGACGTGTGGACCGGCCACCACGTCTACATCACCGACCAGAACCACGGCTACGAGCGGCTCGACCTCCCGATCTCGCAGCAGGTGATGGACGAGCGCCGGTGCGGATCGGCGAAGGGTCGTGGCTCGGTCACGGCTCCGTCGTGCTGCCGGGCGCGTTGATCGGCCGGCACGTCGTCGTCGGGGCGAACAGCGTCGTCACCGGCGACCTCCCGGACAACTGCGTCGCAGCCGGCGCCCCGGCGCGGGTGATCAGGCAGCTCGGCCATGCCGCGCCCAGATCCGAAGCGCGATGGCGCCAGCCATCGCCGTGTGCGACGCCTCAGCCGCAGCGCTCGCTCGGCGTCGGCGCGGGGCGGTGCCCAACGGTCGTGAAGAGCCGCTGTCCCGTGACAGCTCGCACACCGCTCTGGCCGAAGCACCCCGAACAAGTCGGTCGGCGGTTGTCGACGTTGTCAGGGTGCGAGGGTCGCTCGTCGAGCCACTT
>CAWGTW010000005.1:0-164149 GCA_963825565.1 Ilumatobacteraceae bacterium | reverse complement strand
CCAAGTCAGCGCTTCAATTCAATATTACAGCAACAACCACCAAAGTCTTTGTATTGTCGACCATGGCGCTCATTCTAGTTGGAACGGCTGCCTACGCGGCTTACCGTGCCATGAGTGAGAATGAAGACCCGCTAGATCCTGAAATCCCTCCACTTGAGACACTCAAATCCGTCTCGTTTCTTCCACTCGAGCTGGCACTCGGTTTGATGGAGGCGCCCATTCACACCATTAGCTTTTTCGAAGGCAACTACAAGGAGGTTGCTGAAACGTTAGAGCAGAGAATTAAGGATATTCTCTTTGTCAATCCGTGGCTCGGAGGTTGGATTTGCAATGAGAATAAGGAGCTCAAGCTCTTTTTCGATGACACCAGTGTCAAGAGAGCGCCGGGCACCTTTACCTTGTATGAACCTGGACAGATTTCACTTTCCAGCGATACAGCATATATTGAATATGAAGCAATTCTTAGTAATACGACTATCAAAGTGCCCAAGAATCATGATTTGCTGGGAAAGAATGAGGCGTTGTGGAGAATCAGCATTATTCCTGACGCTGTGGCGCCGGAAGAACGCTTTGCCTTGGTAGCATCCATGTCACATATTGCTGGAGATGCATGCGTCTTTTACAAACTATACGATATGCTCTCTCCAAAAGCTGAAATTGTCGCTCTCAATCCAGAACGCAAGCAAGAGGTCACGGACCAAGTTGCACAGAAAATGGGAGCACAAGAAATGACATATGCGACAAAAGCCATTTCGAATCCACTCTGGGATTTCACTCAGGGCGATACAGATCCTGTTCAGAGTAGCATCTTTTATGTTTCTGATGAATGGCTAGAACGACAGCGTGGAGGTCATGCAGGTGATGACATTAGCGTGTCGGATCATTCCTTGCTCGCAAACACTTTTTTCATCATGGCCAAACCGACAATTGCCTTTAATATTCGTCAACTCCGTGGACAAGTTCAGGATGTGAGCGAGAACGATGCAGGTAACTATCAAGTATCCATTCCCTACACGGAATATGATTATGCATCGCCAGAATTGATTGAGAAATCCCATACAACGTTGAGACGATGTGGCGAATACAGTCTTGCCGCTCTTCCTGGAGGCAGCTGGAATTCAACATATTCGGTAATGACCAATTGGTCTTCGTTTTATACTGATCCTGTAAGCTTTGGTGATGGATTGAAGGAGGTACTTCATTTGCCGCTCTATAGCACGGTCGAGTTGAAAGATATTCCAAGCAAATTGAGCCTGTTTTGCGTCTTTACTGCGTCGCAGCAGAAGGATGATGAGAGTCACAAGCGGCGAATCGGTGCTTCAATTGTGGCTCCACGATCGATTGTGCAAGCTGTGGAAGCAAGTGGTATTGTAGACGAGCCAATTTCCAAGTGTTAAAGTGGTAGTGTGCGTAGTTCTAATACATTGAGCAAAAGCAAGGCGGAAGAAAGATAAGAAGTTGTCACGACAATATATAAATTAATTGATATTAAAAGCAAGGCAAATGAGCAAGCGCACTTGACCTCTCCATAGCTATACAGCAACTTCAAAATCAAGGCAGGATTGTCAGTAAAGGTACGTGCATGAGCTAAAAGTGAAGGAGAGCTAACTAGAATAGACCCAAAACCACTATGGATCCAATCGTGGCGATGAGACCGAACATTCCCGTGCCTGTAATGGAAGCAGACGAAGTACGGCTAGGAGGAAGAAGAGGATTCAGAGCACCAGGAGTAGTTGGCTTGGCATCAGGAGGGGTAGTAGGAGATGCGACAGTAGGCGACGGTCCGACAGTGGGAGGAGCAACTGAGGGTTGCGTCTGTTCGGCTACACTTGAACACACCCCATCACAGTCATAAACAGAACAGTCTCCACTATCAAGATTTGAGCAATCATAGGCGGCCCTGTCAGAGCAGACGGTACAGCTGTTGCACTGTTCGTCATTCACGAGATCAATTTCCAAAGGAGTGTCGTCAGGTGGGACAATGGCGCATCGTCCACACTGAAGAGCGTTGGTTGTGTCAAAGGGACAATCTAGAAAGACGGTGAGAAAATCAGTTGCCGGATAATCCTCCTTAACGCAAAAGACGTCACCATTCTCATCTTCCTGGCATGATACACCACCCTCGCTGGAGCCTTCTCCAGAGTAGTAGTCGGACTTGGAACAGGATCAGAGCCATCACTTGCGGTGCATGCTCCACTGCAGGTTTGAGCGACACAGTCTCCTTCGCCGAGATTCGAGCAATCGTATGCCACACTGTCGAAGCAGAGGGAGCAGTCCAGACATGTAGGGTCAGTGGAAGGATCAATCTCACCACCACTGCTTCCAAAAATGGCGCAACCTAAGCAATCGAGCACGGTAGGAGAGTCGACGGGACAATCCACAAAGACTGTGTAGAAACCGTCTCCAGGGAACCCCAATTGGACACAGGCTAGCGAGCCATCATCCTGTACAACACACTCTGCTGTCTGGAGTCGACGACGTGGGTCGTTACCGGGGGTCTTACTCAACTTGTTAGCAAGAAGAACGGGAGCGGCAACGTCGGCCATGAAGTTGGTATCTGCTTTTTTTCCTCGAAGACCCTTGAGATTGCCTTTAGTCTCGTCCTTCTGAGAACCTCCAATGTTCTTATCCTCGAGACGGCGATCGCCATCAGAATCAGCCTTCAGCTTGATATCTTGAGGCTCGAGCTTCGTCTTCAAGTCAGGTGGGGGTGAAACCTTTTGGCCGTTCGACTTTTTGAATCCAAGTGCTTTTTTCTTCGCATCGTCGCCCCCTCCATGTTTCAATGAATAAGGCGACGACAAACTCTTGGTCACATCGAGAAGGACACCCTTGGGCGAAGCCATTATATCTTTCGGCGAGTCTTCTCCCTTTTCAGGCAAAGTGGGAAGCGTCTCTGACAGAATGCGATCTGAAGGATTTGCTCCATCCGCCAAGGCAAGGAATGCGACAAAGGATGAGGTAATGAAGGCAAAGCGCATGATGTTGTTGATATAACACGTGATAATTTTGTTAGAGAAAGTGAAATTGTGAGCCTGTTTTGCATCTTTCAATAAATGATTGGGACTCGTCAAATGTTACGTCGCCATCTATTAGCAATCGTGTGCAATTTCGCGTCTTGGTTCAAAGCGTCAGTGCGAGAAACGTAGCTTTGGCGAAATGTCCACCATTTGTTTGCTTTCATGCTTTAATGGAAGAAACTTATCCAGAATGTTCAATTTATTCATAGAAGAGAGTAGCATTGTCGGAGAGGGCGAGCCATCGAGCACCAGCGTCGCAATCTGACAAGCGCCAGTGTCCGTCACCTGCTCGCCGGTCATGCATGATTGAATGACACGATCGAGCGGCACGTGGCCCGTTCGAGAGGGAAGCGCCCGTGCTTCTCGTTGGCCCACATGCCCCCAGCCACACAAAGTAAAATAAACGGCAGAAATGCTATAAGTAGTGCGAGAATACATGTAGTTATTATCGGATTTTATGAACTACGTAATGAAGATGCTAGTCATCTACCAACTATGATAGCTAGCTACCACCATGGAACAAAAAAAAGTACAACAGAGTCTGGGGTGTAGGAGTAACCAAAAAAAGTAGAACACGCTCTCTCTCTCTCTCGTTTCACAGAGGCAGACGATGTCGGACCATTGGAAGTAAAGCTGCCTGGAATAAGCGCGCTTGGAGGATTGGCAGGTGAGAAATAGTGCTACAGGCAGTAATCGGGAGTCAGCGATTCCGAAAACGCGAAACCAGGCAGCAGCGGCGTAGGTATCGACTAGTCAGTTAGGTTGCGTTCTATTAAAAATGGTTTGCCATGATATGCTTAGAAGGAGCCTTAAGACTGGCGACAACACAGCTGCACTGGTCTTTCGCCTTTCGAATGCCGTGGCCTTTCGTCGAGAATATTCCGTAATCTTGAACCGGTCGTATGCGACCGTCCGTCGCCAACCTGTGCTGGTGAGGCAAAAATAACGCAAGGTAAGCTCGACTTTTGAGTTAATCGAAATTGAGCATGCCTTGCATTTCTTGCTCAACAACACGATGGAAACAAAACTGTCGCATGCGAAAAGCAGCCTTTGCTCCGAATGGCCTCCATCATTCAGCCACAGACCAGTCAATCATGGAGGACAGCCGCCATGATTGTGCCTTGTTGTCCATGAGACAGGGCTCAAACATTGAAGCACCCCATCAGTGACTGGTCGAGCAATGACAGCAACGTTTCGAAAACCGCCTTGGTTGGTTTTCCTTGGAGGACAGGATCCTTGCTGTAAAAGTCTCACTACTTGATCAAAGAGCCGAAAGAAATGGAGGACCCAATCTCTTGTTTTCATCTTGCCTGCAACGAGGCATGGTGGAAGCACCAAGGCTCGATCCTTCATTGCAAGTAGAGAACTCTTCATATCCTTGAGAGGCTGTTCACTCTTGTGTCGTTGTGAATCAACAGACGACGTCACAAGAAAGAAGCAAGCGCTATCACCATACATGTTACTGGGCACGATGAAACCACGAGAACCTTTCAGTGACAGCAAGCTGTTGAGCCATCATTAAAGAGACTAACGCAGCTTGGGTTCTGTTTGCTATAGGTAACTGCGAAGCGATCTTGTCGTTGCTCAAGGGTCCTTGCTCCTCACCCAAACACCACGAGATGGCTCAACGAACTCCGAGCCTTTCACCTTACAGTATAGCAATGTAAAAGAATGAGTGACTCGAATCACGATGGTGTGGCAGTCGGGGAGAAGAGAAGAGTTATGTACGTTCGTCCTTGTAGAAAATTTAGGAACAATAGCGATGACGACATACTGGCGATAACTGTGCTTTCATGATGCATTTCAGCATGACAAAAGTACCAGTCCGACGAAATGGAGTCACCGTGAAATCTCTTGCCTGAAAACGAATCTTGAAGGTAGTCTAAAGAGGAGGACAGCTGGATGAACTTGAAGTGCCTCTAGAACGTTTTGGACACCCGACCAACGACAAAGACAGAAACGTTACAGCATGAATCCGAAGTGCTCTCGCCACGCATGAAAGCATAACGGAAGCAATGGGATCTTTGCGTAAAGTCAGTGGCATGATCGTTGCTTGGGAAGGATGCGTTCTGGAAGAAAAGAAGCTTCATGCTTTAGAAGTGCCGCCTTGATAGCGCCACCACCCGAGAAAAAGACCAAAACAAACAGTAAAAGAAGAGCATCTCCGGAGAAACCTATAGTGCACCCTCATCGAGTCCTTGTCATGGTCTTGGACGACGTGCTCTTCAAGTTTGAACGCTTGGTATATCTTGCGTAGAGATTCTACGTGAAAAAGATTCGGGAGAAAGACACGTCATTTTCCTTGATTCTCGATGAAAATCCAACCATTCTCTTTACAGTACGCTTCTATCATAATTATAGAGCGGTAGTCATTGGTCAACAATGCCAGACAACGCAGAAAAGCGGCGGCAGAGGCGGCATTGTTCACAGCGCCATGCTGATACTACTGTAGTCGACTTTTTTGCTTTTTTGTGAGCTCAAGGTGCGGACGTGCGTCTCTCAAGCCGAAGGCGGGCGTGACGTCATGATACTCTTTAGTACTCTAAAATTAGAAATATTCATAAATAAAAGTTGGATACGAGTTTGATTAGAACGCGGAGGATTGGCCATTGGCGACGACCTTCTGCCGCCCTCACGATGAACCCATCAGCACGTTGAAGCCACTGCCAGCTTCCTGCCTTACACAAGAGCACCTTGTATTTTAGATCATAACAATGGCATCCATTTTCAGAGCTGTATTGAATTTTCCAATTCCCCAATTTGCCACGGTCGGAGGCGCCTTGCAATATGGCCGCTCCTTGGGTCGTTCTCTGTCGCAACCGGAAATGTTGCCATGGGCCTTTGTCGGCATTGTGGGAGGCGGTTGGTTCATTTGGCCTGCCATTGATGAAGATTGGAAAAATCAATTTGGACTTGGTGAAAAACCAGAGGAAGAAATCATCGTTGTCGTCAATGAAACGCCGGCCAAGCCAGCGTTTGATGCCGAGACGCAATTCAAGATTGAACAAGCTCACTTGAAGGATGCCGAAGTGGAGACGGAAGCGGATAAGATTATTATTGCAGAGATTAAAGGAGGAAACTTTAAATTGCTGGAAAAGGGATGGGAGTCGGATAACAAATCGTAAGTGAAATTATATATTATTGGAAGGAGTACAGTATATTTGTGTTCATGTCGCAAACTAAAATTTTCAAACCACTCATCTCTCTCTCTCTCTCTTGATAGCTTTATGATGACTGTTGATGAAGAGGATGAGGAAGAGGACGAAGATGATGAGGAAGAAGATGATGAGGAAGAAGAAGAAGAGGAGGAGGAAGAGGACGATGAGTAAGCAACAAGGTGTTGATTGAAATATCCAGTGGTTCACATTTTAGTCGCTTGGCTGCTAGCTAGACCTTGATTGAATGACTTAGACTAGCTTGATGCATTAGTTTTGTTTCCTCTTCATTGTGTATAATTCAAAACATTGTGGATCGTATTGTTGCATCGACCTATCAGTATCGGCCGTGGAAGGCAAGACTATCACTCCAAAAGAAATCCCTTGCCAAGAATCTGAAGGGATTCTTCCCGCTATGGCTACTTCCACTGAATGTACATGTTTGAATAATAACTATGATATGACTGGTGCTACAACACTAGGAGAATATTCCATCAAGAGGTCTCGGACGAATCTTATTGGAAAAGCAGAGAAAAGTAGTCAACCGCAAAACAATAGCTATACATGTGGTAGTGCTACACATACATGTACAAAAGGTTTACTCTCAAGTTTTTTGTGTTTGTTTATGCCTACTACATTCGGACATTGTAGCTAGCTGAACGCTTGTAATAGGTGCTTCAACATTCTCGCATTCATTTGATTTCGAATTATGCTCGAGTAAATTTGCTGTATAGTATAAGGATAGAGTAGCTTTTCGGCTGATTCAGCCTGGCCGTCACCCGTTTTGTGTTGTTCCCTTCGCGCTCCCAAGAAAGATCAAAGACAAGACGCCAAAATGGCGCTTCGAGCTCCCAGCGCTGCGGGCGCATCGCCCATTGTGTTGCATGCAAACACACAAGGCGCGCTTGCTGTCAATGAAAGCACTCGCACTGGGGTTGCTCACAATGTGGCGTTTCTCTCGAGCCTTTCGCATTGTCCGAGTTTCTTCTTCCATTTCAGTGGTGTCAATAAGTAATAGGCGGTATCCATCATCATCATCATTGCCGATGCCAACTTGTTGTGACTGCAATAAGTTTCGTCGTCAATCGTTTGCGGCACTTGCCACGAAACGGCCAGACGAGGAATCCACCGTTTCCGAACATTCCTATCAAGACTTTTGTGCACTCGCAGAGGAAATTCGGCGGCACGATGAGCTATATTATGGAGGTGATGGCGAGCCAGAACTGACAGACGACGAATACGATGCACTTGTGGCACAAGAGGCTCGTTATTGTCAAGACCATCCAGATGATTTGCTCCGATATCAAGAGGAAAGTGGATTGGGAATACAAGCAACTCGTTATGGCGGTCGTGTCGGTAGTCTTAGACGACGACAAGAAGAAGATTCAGGTCGACAAGCTCACTTGACGTCCATGCTGAGTCTATCGAATGTGAATTCCACACCACAATTATTGCAATGGCTGGAACGAATACGAAGCAAGATTTTAAACGAATATGAGGACTCCATAACTGAAGTTGACTTCATTACAGAACCTAAACTGGATGGACTGTCCTTGTCGTTGCGATATGAAAAGGACACCACGTAATGGCAAGTTCAACCTGAAATGGGCAGCCACTCGCGGTGATGGAAAAGAGGGACAAGATGTCACGCATGCAGTCAAGTCGCTCCAAGGAATTCCAAAGCAGGTACAAAGTGAAGGCGCCGCAACAATCTTGGAGGTACGAGGCGAGGTCATCTTACCCACCGTGGCGTTTGAAGGACTAGTGAAATCCAACTTTTCAAATGCTCGTAATGCCGCGTCAGGAATCTTGCAGCGAAAGGCCAAGGAATTGGACGAGGAAGATTGTGAATTGCGATCCAAGTTGAAATTTTATGCGTATGATGTCGTCGGAAATGATAAAGGTCTTGTGGACAATGCCGAGCAATTGCGTTCATGGCTCAACGACAATGGATTTGATGTGCCTCAGCCGTTTCAATTCACAACTCTCCCAATGGCAAATGATACGGAATGGAACGAGACTGATATTTTACCAATGTTGGCATATTATCAAGACTTGGAAAGGCATCGACAGGGAGAGAAATCGACTTATGGGTGGGACAATTATGAAATGGATGGCGTTGTGCACAAAATATCACAACTTGATTTAAGAAATCTTTTAGGTACCACCAACCGATCGCCACGGTGGGCAGTGGCACACAAGTTTCCTTCGGAAACAGCTCTTACGTCTCTTGTTGGTCTTGAAATTCAAGTGGGACGAACAGGTGCGCTTACGCCAGTGGCAATTTTGGAGAAAGTCGACATTGCAGGTGTTTCCGTGAAACGAGCCACTCTCCATAACTTTGGGTTCTTACAACAGCTCATGGGCGGAAAGTCAATACCGAAAGGAACTAAAGTACTCGTCAGACGAGCTGGTGACGTCATTCCGCAGGTGGTGCAGAGGGTGTTGGATAGCAAAGACGCGACAACAATCTCTGACTCGAATGTCATTTCCTTGGAAGCACCTGACAAGTGTCCTGCGTGTGGCTCTCCGACCGCCATAATTGAAACGGTCAGCAACAACACCAATAGCACGACTCAAGGACAAGTCGTAAGATGTGTTGGTCCTTCACTTTCATGTCCGCCGAGAGCAGTGGGTGCCTTGGCGCACGCTTTTAGTCGGGACGCTCTTGATGCCAAGGGCTTGTCGGAAGCCAAAATTCAACAGCTCATGAATGCCGGCTTGTTAAAGGTACCTGCCGATCTCTTCAAATTAGCTAGTCGGCAGCATATCTCGGAGACAATCTTGTCTAGCATTGGAGAGCTTCCTGGTTGGGGAGAAAAGTCGGCAAAGAATTTAGCAGCTGTTGCTAGCAAGATTGCCACCAATGGAGTTTCACTGCCACGATTCATCTACTCTTTGGGCATTCGTCATGCTGGACAACATACCTCAAAACTCATTGCGTCCACCTACGGTTCTGCTGATACCTTTCTGTTGGCAGTAGAGGATGCAGCTTCCAACAATGAAACGGCATTTGCTGCTCTTGCGGGTAGCAACGAGACGGAAGGGATCAAGGGAATCGGGCCCGCTCAGATTTCAGCCTTGCGGTCTTTTGCAAACGAAGTAGAGTCTGTCAAAGCTGCACGTCAACTTGCAAACGCAATACCAGTACGCGATGAAGTGATTTCAATCAGTGTGACGGAACCGTCTGAAGACAAACCATGGGCTGGATACAGAGTGGTATTCACTGGAACACTCCCTGATGGTATGTCTAGGAAGGAAGCACAAGATATAGCGAAAGCACATTTGGGCGCAAAGTCAACGCCGGGAAGCATAAGCAAGTCGACCGACTTGGTAGTCGCAGGGGAGAAGGGCGGAAAGAAGCTCGAGCAGGCACATGAGTTGGGCGTACGAGTTATGGACGCTTCCACATTTATGAAACTCGTACAGGATCACACCGATGAATCATGACAAAACGATGAGAATGATATGTACATTACGCTTTCAGCCTCAAGTTTTCCAAATACTCTGTGCATAGAACTAATGTGATCGTTCGTGCATTACAGCCGGAATCTCTGTATATCCAGTACCGCTCAGCTGATCGAGCGAGAGCGTGCTAAAAAGTAACGAGACGACTCCATGTATGCCGTAGCTAGCTAGTAGCAGTAGGAGGACCTTCTCAACATGGCTACACTTCACGCTATGGTTTACTTTTTCTAATCATTCCTGTATACTTTTTACAGTCACATTAGATCATCATTACGCTCTCTAGTAGTTCACTCACACACGAATAGCTACCGTATGACATATATGCATACGAATTATGATAGCTAGTTTTGTGGGCAGGCAGGTCCGTAGCTAGCTTGAAGATTCTATGAAAACTTATAAACATATAGCTAGGTACAGTAGCACAAGCAATGACAAATCTATGGTTGTTGTAGTTTTGTCGTTGCCATGAATGTGGATAGATAAAAGTAAACAAAGGGAGCCGTAATGACTTGACAGTCCAGTCGATCCACTACTCCACCATGTCCCGGAATCCAATTGGCAAAATCCTTTTTCCCGTGAGCTCGTTTCACGATACTTGCCAAGAATCCTCCAAAAGGCGAAACGAGAGAAATGTACGCGGCAATCGCCAGTGCATGCATCCACATTGTTGTTGCATCCGAAGGACGTTCCATTAATTCTGCAACAGTGGATAACTGACGCCACATGTCGCTAGAGTGGCTCCAATAAAGCCTTCCCACGTTTTCTTGGGTGAAATAACGGGCAAGAGTGAGTGTTTGCCCAAGAGCATCCCAAAGACGTAGGCCATGGTATCATTGATAATGACCAGAAAGGCAGGATACAAGATCCACGTTAATCCGTATTCCTGAAGTGTCGCAATCCAAAAGGACGACTGTCCTACTAAAATGAGCTGCATAAGTGAAGGTTATTATGATGTAATGAGTAAAAGTGAGACGAAAGTACCACATGCATATTCAAGCACACTATAATGCCGCTTACCAATGACAGAGCGGTAGCTGCCAAAGTCTGTAAATGAGAACGAAACAAGAGAGCACCTCCCTTTTTGCTATTCTGAGAAATGATCCACGCCACAAGTCCCGTGACAGCCATGCCGTAGGAAATTGGTTCCGTATACTTCCATCCCAAAAAGTGTCCATTGGTGGCCGCCACGGCCGCAAGGAACCACCACCATTTGCTCATTCCCGTAATATTGACCACGATGCAGTTTCGGCAAACAATCCAATTTGAATCATAAAGACGAGGGGAATAAAGCTTCCACCAAAGTGAACATAGGCGGCCAAGCCTCCAAGCATGACGACGGCCGGCAAGGTTCGTTGCTGGACATTGTTCCACTTGTTGTGCACCACACACAGTCGTTGCTTCTGGTACAGGAGTAATCGGTTGTTCTTGTACAACTGGCGCCGCCTCTGCCTGGATTGATTCCTTTTCCACAGGTGCCGCCTCTACCTGACTCAACTCTTTTTCCACCTCTTCATGTAAACCATCCTCTTCTACTTTTGTTTCGTCCAGAGACGGAATGGGCAATCCTTCAATGGCAGTTGTCAATTCCCCCAAATTGTGCGCCGCTTCTTGTTGCAGTTGTTTGGCTTGTCGGGTCGCCTTTTCGAAAATAGCTTGAGATTGTTGTTCTAATTGTTGGGCACGTTGAAGGGCACGATCTTGAAGTTGTTGAGCCTTGGCTTGCAATTCGTAGACTCGTTGAAAGGCACGATCTTGTAACTTTTCCGCCTTGTTATACAAGTCTTCGACATTTTTATTCAACTTTTTAGAAAATGAAAGTTTGGCTCTTGTCGGTACTTTTGGAGCGTCCCGCAGAAACCAGCGTCGCCGTGAGGAGGGGAGAACGAGACGCCGTCGTAGGAAGTCGGCGCACGAAACTTCATGTTTGCTCGAGTGGTACAACTACTTCACTTTGAATCAGTCCAAGGTGACTACCAAGCTACAAGATGGTGTAAGAAGAGCTTCAATGTGCTACAATCGTCAGATGAAAGCTAATCAGTGGCGTTGAGAGGGCGAGAGGCATAATGATGGTGTCATCATCGTATCAGTCATGGATCGGCGATCGACCGGATGGAGCGCGCGTACGTACGTAGATGCCGGCCCAGATGACTCCCACCAATGACGCTCAAATACTCTTCCGTTTCAAACACTGTTCAGAATCCCATCATGCTACTGACTATTTCATGGACTTATCCTTGCTTGCTGTTTAGAAATGTTATGTTGTTGTACCTGTAAAGCCATTGCGTGGACGCACAAGAAAATGACCTACATACTACATACATTACACGTCGTCCACCCTCGACTCGAGGTCGCGCGGTCTGAAATCTTCAAACTGACGTCATTTAGCGGCCGAAACGACATTTTAGATATCAAAATACAAATACCCTAAATACTATATATTTAGGTTGATATGCACACAAATTTAGGAGTCATCAAAATGCCTTCTGCCCGTCATTGGTGGGAGGTTTGTGGGACCTCTCACTGTTTCGTTCTTCTTGGCTGGCGTTGCATGTCCTTCTCACAAGTCAGGTGCATGCATCACTCGTTTCTTCTTGTACTCTTCTTGTTGGTAGACTTATCTTTTGCTTTTTCAATAAGAAGAAGAAACATGTCTGGAAAATTTCAATTTTGCATTGATCGTGGCGGCACGTTTACCGACGTTCATTGCATTTTGCCCAATGGAACAGAGATTGTCCGCAAATTGCTCAGTGAAGATCCACTTCATTATGACGATGCTCCCACCGAAGGCATTCGTCGTATTTTACAAGAGTTTTCTTCTCATTCCTACAAACGGGGAGAACCAGTGTCGACACATGAAATTGAATCCATTCGAATGGGAACAACCGTCGCCACGAATGCTCTTTTAGAGAGAGATGGAGCCCGCATGGCATTGCTCATCACGAAAGGATTTCAAGATTTATTGGAAATTGGAAATCAAGCACGTCCTGACATTTTTGATTTATCGTGTGCGAAACCATCCCTCTTGTACGAACGAGTGGTGGAAATTGACGAACGCGTTGTGCTCGATGAATACTATCCTGCCGATTCCACCTTGCCCAAACACGTGGGCATTACAGGAGAAGCGGTCCGCATTGTCAAGACTCCCAATCTTGAACAAGTACAACAAGATTTGCAAAATCTACTAAAGGAAGGAATTACCAGTTTGGCCATTTGCACCATGCATTCCTATACCTACCCAAACCATGAATTGGAAATTGGAACTTTGGCAGAGAAAATGGGATTTTCGCAAATATCCCTCTCTTCTCAAGTCATGCCCATGGTCAAGATTGTCAGTCGGTACGTGAATATGTTGATTCTATATATATATATATACATATATAGTCATTTTCATTCTTGCTTCTCGCACTCACACATGTTTTCATCACTTTGGTCCTACTACTCACTACTGTGGTGATTTACAGTGGCCACACGGCATGCGCTGCTGCCTACTTGACTCCCAAGATTACCACCTATCTCGATAGTTTTCGCAAAGGCTTTGATTCCAATTTATCCAAAGTTCCACTCACCTTCATGAAGTCCGATGGCGGATTGGCACCCGTGGGTGATTTTGGTGGACATCAAGCCATTTTGAGTGGACCTGCAGGAGGAGTGGTGGGGTATGCCAAGACGACTCCTTCCATACCCGTCATTGGATTTGACATGGGTGGAACGTCCACCGATGTTAGTCGTTATGATGGACATTGGGAACACGTCTTTGAAACTGTCACGGCCGGTGTCGCGATTCAAGCGTATGTATTCTTACACGTGCATGTTTATAGTTGTGTGTACATGTGTATGTCTTGTTCGACTCACAGTTAAAACATACTCCTGCACACTTTTTGTATATAGTCCTCAATTGGATATTCATACAGTGGCTGCGGGAGGTGGAAGTCGCTTGTTTTTGCGTCAGGGATTATTGGTGGTGGGACCCGAAAGTGTCAATTGGCCCAGTATATGTAATCGGCCGCAGGTCCGGGATCTCTTTCCTTCAGGGTATGATCGATATACACCGGTATTTCCAAAAGGTTCGGCCAGATGTTGCAGCTGTCCGCGTCGTCGCTCGCCGAGACCCATGCGATCGCCGCCGAACTCGCCGCGCTTGGCCAGACCAGCGACATCTTGGTCCTGTCCGGTGCGATGGGCGCCGGCAAGACCACGTTCGCCCAGGGATTCGGCCGGGCGCTCGGCGTCGTCGAGCCGATCACCTCGCCGACGTTCACCTTGATCCACAGCTACGACTGCGGCAAGCTCACCCTGCACCACGCCGACCTGTACCGGTTGGAGCGGACGGCGGAGATCGCCGACCTGGCGCTGGCCGAGCTCGCCGAGTTCCACGGCATCGTGCTCGTCGAGTGGGGCGAGATCGTCGAGGGAGGGTTCGGTGAGCACCTCGTCGTCACGCTCGAACCCGACGGGCGCAGTTCCGACGACGACATCGACGTTGTGCCGAACGCCAACGGCACCGACGGCACCGACGGCACCGCGGCGAGCGTCGACGACCGGCGGCGGATCGAGCTGGTCGGGGTCGGCCCCTCGTGGGCGTCTCGATGGTCGGAGATCTCCGCTCGTTGCGAGGCCTTCCGATGCTGATCCTGGGGATCGAAACCGCGACCGAGCGGGTGAGCGTGGCGATCGGCGGCCACGAGGGCGTCATCGGTCTGTTCGAGTTGACGAGGGGCCGGCGTCATGCCGAGACCCTGGTCCCCGCCATCGACGACCTCTGCCGCCGATCGGGCATCGGTCTCAAGGAGATCAGCCTGCTCGCCGTCGATGTCGGCCCCGGCCTGTTCACCGGGCTGCGGGTGGGGCTCGCGGCGGCGAAGTCGTTCGCCCAGGCGCTGCGCGTGCCGATGATCGGGATCTCCTCGCTCGACCTGCTGGCGTTCCCGTCGCGCCACGCCGATCGGGTCATCGTGCCCGTGATCGACGCCCGCAAGGGCGAGGTCTTCTACTCGATGTACCGGCAGGTGCCCGGCGGGGTCCAGCAGATCGTCGACCCGCGCGTCGGCACGGTCGACGAGCTGGTCGCCGACCTGCTCGCCCGCAGCGAGGACGTGCTCTGCGTCGGCGACGGCGCGCAGCGGTATCGGGAGGAGATCCTCGACGGCTTCCACTGCGAGATCGGCGGCGACGTCCGCCCGTCGGCCGGGCCACTGGTCCAGCTCGCCCATGCCCGGGCGCTGCGCGAGGAGTGGGTCAGTCCCGCGAGAATCGAACCGATCTACCTCCGCACCCCCGACGCCCTGATCAACTGGTCGGTCAGGAGCACGCGGCGGTGAGCGTGCTCGAGCCGATCCTGCGCCGGTCGGCGTCCTCGACGGCGATCTCGGTCGAGCCGATGCGCCGGCGTGACGTCCGGCGAGGCGTGCTGGCGATCGAGTCGCATGCCTACCCGCGGCCCTGGTCGGCGGGAGTCTTCTTCAGCGAGATCGAACAGATGCGAGCGGGCAGCCGCCACTACCTGGTCGCTCGTCACGGACGCGAGATCGTCGGCTACGCCGGCCTTTGGTTCGTGACCGGCGAGGCCCACGTGACCAACGTCGCGGTCAGGCCCGAGTGGCCGCGGCACGGCGTGGCGACACGGCTGCTCGTCGAGCTCGCGCAGGAGGCCCGCCGTCGGGCGTGCGCGGCGTGGACGCTCGAGGTCCGGGTGTCGAGCGCAGGGGCCCAGGAGCTGTACCGGGGGTTCGGGTTCGCCCCAGCCGGCGTGCGCCAGCGCTACTACGAGAACAGCGAGGATGCGATCGTCATGTGGTGCCACGACATCCAGAGCGACGAGTACCGCACCCGCCTGGAGGAGCTGCGCGATGGACGTGACTGAGTCGACCCTCGTGCTCGGATCGAGACGAGCTGCGACGAGACTGCCGCGGCGCTCGTGATGGGGGGCGACGACGTGGTGTCGAGCGTGGTGTCGACGCAGGTCGACCTGCACGCCGAGTTCGGCGGTGTCGTGCCGGAGATCGCGTCGCGGGCCCACCTCGACGTGCTCAACCCGGTGATCGCCCGGTCGATCGTCGAAGCTGGAGTCGACGAATCGCGTATCGACGCGATCGCCTGCACGATCGGCCCGGGACTGATCGGCGCACTGCTCGTCGGCGTGTCCGCGGCGAAATCGCTGGCGCTCGCTTGGGAGCTGCCGTTCGTCGGGGTCAACCACCTCGAGGCCCACCTCTACGCCGCCTTCCTCGAGGACACCTCGCTCGAGTTCCCGCTCGTCGTGCTGCTCGTGTCCGGTGGCCACACGCTGCTCGTCGAGATGCAGGGTCACGGCCGGTACCGGCTGCTCGGCCAGACGATCGACGATGCGGCGGGGGAGGCGTTCGACAAGGTCGCCCGCTACCTCGACCTCGGGTACCCCGGCGGGCCGGCGATCGACGCCGCGTCGATGCTCGGCGACCCCGAGGCGATCCGGTTCCCGCGGGCGATCATGGATGACGGACTCGACTTCTCGTTCAGCGGGTTGAAGACGTCGGTCGTCAACTACGTACGCAAGCACCCCGACGTCAGCTCGGCCGACGTCGCCGCGTCGTTCCAGGCGGCGGTCGTCGACGTGTTGGTGACCAAGGCCCGCCGGGCCGCCCGCGACGTCGCTGCGACCGGCATCGTGCTCGGTGGCGGGGTGGCGGCGAACTCGCTGCTGCGCGAGGAGATCCTCGGCGCATGCGAGGCCGACGGGATCCAGGGGTTCCTACCCAGCCGCTCGCTGTGCACGGACAACGCGGCGATGATCGCCGCCGCCGGCTGGCAACGGTTGCGCGACGACGGCCCGACACCGCTCGACGTCGGGGCGATCCCGAACCTCCGCCTCCCCCTCCTCGACGCAACGCGTTGACACCTGGGGTCAGACACCGGTTGTTGACACTGCGGTCTGTTCGGGGTCAGACACCGAACCGATCAGAGCTGGGGGAGGTTGATCGGGATCTCGACGATGTTGGTTTGCGTCCCGTCCCGGGGCGACGACTCGAACACGACGATCGAGCCGGGACCGGGGAGGTAGCTCGCGGCGTGGTCGTCGAGGTCGATCACGGCCTCGAACGTCCCCCACGTCCCGTTGCCGCCGGTGGCCGTGGTGAATCCGTCCATGACGATGATCCCGTCACCGCCACCGGTGAGCAGGGTGTACTCGACGTTCGCCTCGAACGTGTTCGACTCGCCGCGGATGACGAGCGGGTTGCCGACGTCGGCGCCCGGGTATGGCTCCTCGACCATGATCATCGCCCGGACGTTGGCGAAGTCGTCGCGGGTCAGCCCGTCGCCGACCTCGAAGCCGTGGCTCAGGATCATGTCCCGCGGTTCGCCGTCGATGTGGAACTTCACCCGATCGAACCCGTCGAACTGGGTGACGGTGAACACCACCTGGGCGAGTTGGATCGTCTCCCCGAGCGTTCCGCCGAGCGAATCCTCGAACTCGCCCGACAGGTCGACCGTCGCGGTGGTTCCGTCCACCGCGACGCCGAGGACCCGTGTTCCCGGCGGGATCACGCTGACCATCCCGATGTCGTCCTCGATCGCGTTCGTCCCTGCGAACAGCGCTTCGAGGGCGTTGCGCACCGGGGTGTCACCGGGCACGAAGCGGCCACCGGCGCCGATCCGCTCGGGGGACCCCGCTGACGGGTTGAGCACCGTCCAGCCCCAGTAGACATTGACCAGGGTGTCCGCCGCGGGCGGTGGCGTCGCGGGCGGTTCGGTCGCCGGCGGTTGCGTCGCGGGCGGTGGCGTCGCCGCTGGCTCGGTCGCCGGGGGCTGCGTCGCGGGGGGTTCGGTGGCGGTGGGCTGTGTCGCCGGGGATCGGTGGCCGGCGCCGAGGCGACGGTCGTCCCGTCGGCCGTGCTGGTCGCAACCGTGGTGTCGGACGACGTCCCGTCGTCGCTGCCGCAGCCACCCGCAACCGGACCGAGTGCCAACACGACCATCAGTGACGGTGCGAGCCGGCGGGCGATGCTCCTGCGCATGATGCACCTCCAGTGTTCGATCCCAGCATCGCGTCCGGGCCGGATCGTGCCGAGAGGCGAACGGCCTGGTGCACCGCGTGGTCGGCGAACCGCTCCACGCGGTGGCGGCGGACAGCCGGTACCGTTCCGGGCGCCATGACGTTCCGGATCGGCCAGTACGAGCTGTCGGCTCCCGTCGTGCTCGCCCCGATGGCGGGCGTCACCAACGCACCCTTCCGGACCCTGTGTCGCCGTTTCGCTCCCGGGCTGGTCTACGTCAACGAGATGGTGATGGCCACTCCGGTCGTCCACGGCAACGCCAAGACCGACCGGATGATCCGCTTCGGTCCCGACGAGCACCCGCGTAGCCTGCAGCTCTACGGCAGCGACCCCGAAGTCATGGGCCGAGCGGTCTACCTGCCTCCGCGATGCGGGGCGGGTCGACCACATCGACCTCAACTTCGGGTGCCCGGCGGCCAAGGTGACCAGGCGCGGCGGCGAGCCGCGGTGCCGGCGCGACCCGAGCCGCCGCGCGTGGTGGTGCGGGCGGCAGTCACCAACGCCGCGCTGTACGGGGTCCCGGTCACCGCCAAGTTCCGGATGGGGCTGTTCGACGACTGGCTCACGCACACCCGCACCGGCGAGGTGTGTGCCGAGGAGGGGGTGGCGGCGGTCGCCCTGCACGCCCGCACGGTCGAGCAGCACTACTCGGGCGAGGCGCGGTGGGAAGCGATCGCCGAGCTGAAGCAGGCGGTCGGGACCATCCCGGTGCTCGGCAACGGCGACATCTGGGAAGCGACCGACGCGGTCCGCATGATGGCGATGACCGGCTGCGACGGCGTCGTGATCGGTCGTGGCTGCCTCGGCCGGCCATGGCTGTTCGGCGACCTGGTCGATGCGCTCTCGGGCCGGCCGGTCCGGCCCAGCCGGTCGCTCGGCGAGGTGATCGCGGTGATGGCCGACCATGCCCGGCTGCTGGCCGGGCATCTCGGGGAGGCGCATGCGATGCGCGACTTCCGCAAGCACACCGGGTGGTACGTCAGCGGCTACCCGGTCGGCCCCGAGGCTCGCAGGAGGTTCTCGATGACCTCGTCGCTCGCCGAACTCGACGACATCTTCGCCGACCTCGACCCGACCGCCGAGATCGTGTCGGGCGGAGAGCGGATCAAGCGGGGGCACACCAACGGTCCCATCAAGGTCGCGCTTCCCGACGGGTGGATCGACGACCACCGGGTGATGAGCGAGCGGCTCGCCGACGATGTCACCGTCCCCGACGACGCCGGCGTGCTCGCGCTGTCGGGCGGCTGAGCGTCCGCAGCGCTCACCGCCTCACCGGTTCCGGGTTCCCCGCCCACCGGACGGCGTGCCAGAGTTCCAACGTGCTCCCCGGTCTCGCGCGTGCACCGCTCGTCCTGGCGTCGGGTTCGCCTCGCCGCTCCGACCTGCTCCACTCGGTTGGCCTCGACTTCACCGTCAGGCCGGCAGACATCGACGAATCCCAGCTCGACGGCGAGCGCCCGGAGGCCTACGTGCTGCGCCTGGCCGCGGCCAAGGCGCAGGCCGTGGCCGGCTCCGACGAGATCGTGCTCGGTGCTGACACGGCGGTCGTGGTTGCCGGCGAGCTGCTGGCCAAACCGGTCGACGCCGACGATGCGCGCCGCATGCTGCGGTTGCTCTCGGGCCGCGCCCACCGGGTGCACACCGGTGTCGCCGTACTGGCCGGCCGTCACGAAGGTCGTGCGCTCGTCAGCACCGACGTGGTGTTCGTCGATCTGGACGACGCGACCGTCGACTGGTACGTCGCGACCGGCGAGCCGGCGGGGAAGGCCGGCGGGTACGCGATCCAGGGCGCCGGGGGCGCGCTCGTCGCCCGCATCGACGGCAGCGCGTCCAACGTGATCGGCCTGCCACTCGCCGAGACGCTCGACCTGCTGCGCGTCGCCCAACGGCACCTCTCCGGATCTGGGTGACCGAACACGTCGGATCTCGCACGGTTCGGTCACGCACACCCCATGGTCTGGATCGGGCGCGCCCACGGAGGTGTGCGACCGAAGATGTCGGGGTCGGTGCTGTTGGTCACACGAACGGATGGAGTCGGGGCGGACCGGCCGACCCGGTGGCGCGTCGGCGACCCGGCCGGCGCCCCGTCGCGCGCCGGGCCGGATCGCCCGCGGGGTGCACCGGCCCTCCTCGGGCTCGCACCGCCTGCGGTCGCCCCGCCGATCGGCTACCCGTCCCAGCCGGTGTCGTCGGTGTCGTTCCGGCCGAGGCTGCACTCATCGTCGCAGGTGTCGTTCCGGCCGAGGTCCCACTCGTTGCTCCAGCCCGTGTCACAGGTGTCGTCCCAGCCGGTGTCGTCCCAGCCGGTGTCTCCCACTCGTCGTCCCAGCCGGTGTCCCAGCCGGTGTCCCAGCCGGTGTCGTCCCACTCGTCGTCCCAGCCGTCGTCCCAGCCGGTGTCGTCCACGCCCGTGTCGTCCCACTCGTCGGCGGTGGGTGCCAACTCGGTAGCGGCGTCGGCGGGGAGGCGGTCGGGGGCCGGGGCGGCAGGGTCGGCCAATCGTGCGTCGATCCAGTCGGCGAACGTCGGCACCTCGGTATAGACACCGGGCGTCCGGCCACCGCATTCCTCGCCCCAGCTCACGACGCCGGCGAGTACCCGGCCGCGCCGTGTGTCGATCGTCAGCGGCCCGCCGCTGTCGCCGTAGCACGAGTCGGTGCCCGTTCCACCGGCGCACAGCTCGTCGGCGGCGTCGATCCCCAGTTGGCCGTCGCACGTCGCATCGTCGACGATCGGAACGTCGGCCGACCGCAGCCCGCCCGCCGCATCGCCGGCGTGCTCGCCGGTGGCGCCCCATCCGGTGACGCGGGCGGTCGTCGCCGCGGCCACCTCCTCGGCGGTCGCCGTCGGGATCGTGGCGACCTCCGGCGTGGGGTCGAGCGGTCGGTCGAGGACCAGCAGGGCGATGTCGGCCGTACCGGTCTCGCCGTACCGGGCATGCTCGATGACGCTCGCCACCGACCTCGTCTGCCCGCCTTCGCCGGAGAGATCGGTCACGCCAGCCCGAATCGTGATCCCCGACGCCTGCGTCCCGACGACGCAGTGGGCGGCGGTGACGACGACCTGCTCGCCGATCAGGGTCCCTCCGCAGAACTGCCCCTCGCCGTCGGCCAACGCCACCTGCCAGGGGTTCTCGGTCGCTGTGGTCGGCGTGCCGTCGACGATCGCTTCGGCTCGGCGGGCGCCGAACACCAGTCCGACCGCTCCCGCGACGACCGCTGCCGTGATCAGGATCCGGTTGCTCGCCGAGCCGCGCAGCCCGGCCCGGCCGCTCCGCCCCCTGCCGTCGTCGGTCAGGACTCTGCCCATCGTGTGCCTCCTTCGTGGTGCTCGCCGCTGATCGGCGAAGTCGAGCTCCACGGTGCGCGAGGGCGCTGTCGTCAACCTGAACGATCCTGAACGCGCGGTCAGGTGTGGCCCCCAGGCCGTGACGGTCGGGCGTGACGGTCAGGAGTGACGGTCAGGAGTGACGGTCAGGAGTGACGGTCAGGAGTGGCGCGTAGGTCGGCGGTCGGGGTGCGGCGGTCGGGGTGCGGCGGTCGGGGTGTGCCGCTCAGGGATGGCCGGCCAGCGGGAGCGTCACGATGAGCCGGGCGCCACCGAGCGGGCTGTCGGCGACCGCGATCGACCCGCCGTGCATCCGGCAGATCTGCGCGCAGAGCGCCAACCCGAGCCCGCTGCCGCCGACGTCGCGAACCCGACCCTCGTCGAGCCGGACGAACCGCTCGAACACGCGCTCCCGCTCGGCGACCGGGATGCCCGGCCCGTCGTCGTCGACCGTGAGGAGCGCATGCTCAGCGTCCGCGGTGACGGCGACCTCGACCGTCGATGCTGCGTGTCGGCGGCCGTTGACGAGGAGGTTGGTGACCAGCCGGTCGAGGTGGCGGGCCTCGCCGGCGACGTCGACGCGTTCTACACGCTCGGTCAGGACGGTCACGTGCTCGGCCGGCGCGAGGTGGGCGAGCGCCTCGAGGACCAGGTCGTCGAGGGGTACCGACCGCTCCGGCGACGGTGCACCGACCTGCAGATCGCTGTCGGATCGTGCGAGGAGCAGCAGATCGTCGACCAGCGCCTGCATGCGGCTCGTCTCGGCTCGCAAGGAGGCCGCGGTCGTCGGCCAGTCGACCCGGTCGGGGTGGGCGAGATCGACATCGAGCTGCGCGGCCATCGACGCCAGTGGGCTGCGCAGCTCGTGCGACGCGTCGGCGGTGAACCGGCGTTGCCGGTCGGCGTCGCGCTCGATCCGGGCGAGCATCCCGTTCATCGTCGTCGCCAGCGCGGCGATCTCGTCACCGGTACCCGGTTCGGGGACCCGGCGGTGGAGGTCGCTCCCGCTGATCTCCTCCACCTCCCGCCGGATGCGCTCGACCGGCTGCAGGGCGCGGCCCGCCATCACGTAGACCAGCGCTCCGACGACGAGGACGAGCAGCGGCCCGACGACCAGGGCCGCGTCCCGTGCCCCCCGCACCGTGCGCTCGACACCCTCGGTCGACGCGGCGACGAAGACGAACGTCTCGACGAACTCGTCGCTCTCGACGACCTGGACGGTGATCCCCCGCATCCGCTCGGAGCCGACAACCGTGTCGAGATCGGGGAACGAGACGTCGAACGGCTCGTCGTGGGCGAGGTAGAGCTCGACCAGCCGCTTCCCGTCGAGATCGTCGGTCGACGAGAGCACCGTGCCGTCGATGTCGACGATCGCGGCGGCGGTCGACGGGTCGAGCCCGGCTCCGACGAACGGCACCTCCTCCTCGTCGGCGGTCTGGATCTCGATGTCGAGCGCCCGCGTCTCGATGCTGCGGTCGACCTCGTTGCGCAACGATCGCCGGAGCAGGCCGAGGCCCACCGCAGCCGTCACGAGGAACACGAGCGCGAACGCCGCAGCGGCGACGAGCGCCGTGCGCAGACGGACCGACACCGATCAGCCGCCCGTCGCATCGAGCCGGTACCCGACCCCGCGGACCGTCTCCAGTGCCCGCCGGCCGAACGGCGCGTCGATCGCCTGGCGGATGCGCGAGATGTACACCTCGACGATGTTCGGGTCGCCCTCGAAGGCGTGGTCCCAGACGTTGGCGAGGATCGCATCCTTCGACACGACGTTGCCGGCCTCGCGCATCAGGTACTCGAGCACCGCCATCGCCCGCGGCGAGAGATCGAGCCGGGTCTCGCCCCGCCAGGCCTCGTGACGGGCCGGATCGAGGCCGAGGTCACCGACCTCGATCACCGAACTGGTCGGCGCCTGCTGTGCCCGACGGATCAGCGCACGGACCCGCGCCAGCAGCACGACGTAGGAGAACGGCTTGAGCACGTAGTCGTCCGCACCGGTGTCGAGCCCCTCCGCCTGGTCGAACTCGCCGTCCTTGGCGGTCAGCATCAGGATCGGGGTGTCGTCGCCGGCGGCCCGGAGCCGGGCGCACAACTCGTAGCCGTTGAGGCCGGGGAGCATGATGTCGAGGACGATCACTGCGTACGGGTTGTTCTGAGCGAGCCACAGGCCGTCGGTCCCGTTGTCCGCGACGTCGACCGCGAACCCGTCGGCCTCGAACCCGCGCTCGAGCGACGTCGCGATCCCGACCTCGTCCTCGATCACCAGCAACCGCACGCGTCAACCGTACGACCCCGACCTGTCAGGAACCTGAACACCCGCTCACCGGGCGAGGAACCGCCAGACGTCCTGGTCGACCCGGAGGTAGTTCTCGGGATCGGAGAAGTCGAACGTCTCGCGGTCGCCGCCGACGGTGACGATCGTGGTGCCGAGCACGCTGTCGTCGACGGTCACCGCATCGAAGTCGTACTTGACGTCCTGTGGTCCGGCTGCGTTCCACGGTCGTTCCGACAGCTCGGTCCACGCTGCTCCGTCGGTACTCGACCACATGTCGGTCGGGTTCTCGATCAGCCCGAAGCCGCCGAAGCACACGAACTGGTTGCCGACGAGCTCGCAGACGTGGCCGGGCCGTGGGCTCCAGCCCGCTGAGGCGGTCACGAGATCCCACTCGGCGCCGTCGGAGGTGACCCAGACGTCGTTGAAGTACGGAGGATCACAGTCGGGGAGCGGATCGCACGTGAACCCGTCCTCGCCACCGAACAGGAACAGCTCGTCGTCCCGGACGACGACCGCGGCGCCGGCGCGGGGCTCCCAGGGAGCGTCGTCGGTCGCCAGCTCCCAGTCGGCACCGTCCGTGCTCCGCCAGACGTCGTCGTAGTAGATGCGTTGTGGACCGCCTGGGCCGATGATCGACGAGTCGTCGTTCTGCGAGCCGGCCATGACGTAGAGGTGATCGCCGAGGGCAGCCGCCGACAGGCCCGCTCGCCCGGCCCACGGCGCGGCCGGCGTCATCTGCTCCCACGTGATGCCGTCGGGGCTGCGCCAGACGTCGTTGAAGAAGGTCGACGTCGGGAGGAATTCCGGACAGGGCGCGTCCGGATCGATGCCGAGCCCCGGTGGTGGTTCGAGGCCCTGGTCGAGGAGCGCGCAGAACGGGTTCTCCTCGAGCCCGAAGTCCTGACCGCCGATCACGTACACCATGCCGTCCTTCACGACGGCCTGGAAGTACGCCCGGGCGGGCCACGGTGCCTGCTCGACGAGCTCGGTCCAGGTGCTGCCGTTGTCAGCGGAGGCCCAGACGTCGCCGTGGATGACGCTGTCGCCGGGGATCGTGGACGGGTTCGGCGTGCGCCCGCCGAGGAGCAGCAAGCGACCGTCGAGCTCGACGACCCGGAGACCGGCCCGCGGTTCCCACGGTGCCTCGGGGGTCGCCACCTCCCAGACGTAGTTGCCGTCGAGCGGAGGCTCGCCGACCACGGGTGGTGGCGCGGGTTCGGTGGTCGCGGTCGTCGGTGGTTCGGTCGTCGGCGGATCGCTGACCGCCGGTTCGGTCGTCGGCGGATCGCTGACCGCGGGTTGGGCCGATGGCTCGGTGCTCGGCGAGCCGGCCGGACCACCCGACTCGATCGGTACCGCCTCGTCGCTGCCGCCGCACGAGGCGAGCGCAAGAACCGCTACGAAGACGACGCGTCGCACGAGTCGACACTCTAGGAGATCGCCGACCTGGGAGACCGCCGACGGTCCGGATTAGCACTCTCGCCTCCCGGTTGCCAACGGCGGGGCGGGCGGCCTAGGATTAGCAGTCGTTCATAGCGAGTGCTAACGAACGTCTATCCATCTGTGAGAATCGCCAATGGAGGCAACGACTCATGAACCTGAAGCCGCTGGACGACCGGATCGTGGTCCGTCCCAACGAGGCTGAGACCCAGACCGCATCTGGCCTCGTCATCCCCGACACCGCCAAGGAGAAGCCGCAGCAGGGCGAGGTCCTTGCCGTCGGTCCCGGCAAGCGCTCGGACACCACCGGTGAGCTGATCCCGGTCGGGATCGACACCGGCGACACCGTCCTGTACTCCAAGTACGGCGGCACCGAGGTCACCGTCGACGGTGAAGACCTGCTCGTACTCAACAGCCGCGACGTCCTTGCGATCGTCGAGAACTGAACAAGGAAGCACGAACCAACATGGCAAAGATTCTCAAATTCGACGACGAGGCGCGTCGCGCCCTCGAAGCGGGCGTCAACAAGCTCGCCGACGCAGTCCGCGTGACGATCGGCCCGAAGGGCCGCAACGTCGTGCTCGACAAGAAGTTCGGTGCGCCGACGATCACCAACGACGGTGTGTCGATCGCCAAGGAGATCGAACTGGAGGACCCGTTCGAGAACATGGGCGCCCAGCTCGTGAAGGAAGTCGCCACCAAGACCGACGACATCGCCGGTGACGGCACGACGACCGCCACCGTGCTCGCGCAAGCGATGGTCCAGCACGGGATGAAGAACGTCGCCGCCGGCGCCAACCCGATGTCGGTCAAGCGCGGTATCGAGGCAGCCGTCGAGGCGGCGGTCGAGTCGATCTCGGCGCAGGCCAAGGACGTCGACGACAAGTCCGACATCGCCAGCGTGGCGACGATCTCCGCCGCCGACTCGTCGGTCGGTGCAGTGATCGCCGACGCGATCGACAAGGTCGGCAAGGACGGCGTGGTCACGGTCGAGGAGTCGAACACGTTCGGCACCGAGCTCGAGTTCACCGAGGGCATGCAGTTCGACAAGGGGTACCTGTCGCCATACTTCGTGACCGACGCCGAGCGCCAGGAAGCCGTCCTCGAGGACGCGTACATCCTGCTGCACAGCGCCAAGATCTCGACCGTCCAGGCGATGCTGCCGACGCTCGAGGCCGTGATGCAGACCGGCAAGCCGCTGGTGATCATCGCCGAGGACATCGACGGCGAGGCCCTCGCCACGCTGGTCGTCAACAAGATCCGTGGCACGTTCAACGCCGCCGGCGTCAAGGCCCCGGGCTTCGGCGACCGCCGCAAGGCGATGCTGCAGGACATGGCGGTCCTCACCGGCGCCCAGGTCATCAGCGAAGAGGTCGGCCTCAAGCTGGAGAACGTCACCCTCGACCTGCTCGGCACCGCCAAGCGCGTGATCATCACCAAGGACAACACCACCATCGTCGAGGGCGGCGGCTCGCACGACGACGTCCAGGGGCGGATCAAGCAGATCAAGGCCGAGATCGACAACACCGACTCCGACTGGGATCGCGAGAAGCTCCAGGAGCGCCTCGCCAAGCTCGCCGGCGGGGTGGCGCTGATCAAGGTCGGCGCGGCCACCGAGGTCGAGCTCAAGGAGAAGAAGCACCGCATCGAGGATGCCGTGTCGTCGGTTCGCGCTGCGATCGAAGAGGGTGTGGTCGCCGGTGGCGGCACCGCCCTGATCCGGGCCCGCGAGGCGGTCGCCAAGGTCGTCGAGTCGCTCGAGGGCGACGAGAAGACCGGCGCCAAGACGGTGTGGGAGGCGCTGACCGCGCCTGCCCGCAACATCGCCAACAACGCCGGGCTCGAGGGCTCCGTCGTCGTGCGCGAGATCGAGGCCGCCAGCGGCCCGGTCGGCATGAACGCCGCCACCGGTGTGATGGAGGACCTGATCGCCGCCGGCATCATCGACCCGGCCAAGGTCACCCGCGCCGGGCTGCAGAACGCAGCGTCGATCGCCGCGATGGTGCTGACCACCGAGTGCCTCGTCGCCGACGAGCCCGAGCCCGAGCCCGCCATGGGCGGCGGCGGTGGCATGGGCGGCATGGGCGGCATGATGTGATCCCACCTTCGGTGGGTTGGTAGCCGGCTGCGCCGGCGCCCAGCGATGTTTCCGCCCGGGGCACGGCTCACGCCGCCCCGGGCGGCGTCGCGTTCGGGGATACCGTGAGGTCCCATGGTCGAGATTCACGGGGCCGGTCGGCCGTTCTGGATGCACCAGATCGTCGAGTACCTGATCGGTCTCGTGCTGATTGGGCTGGCGGTCCAACTCCCGAATCCGGCGGTGCCGGCCGTCCTCGGCCTGGTCGTCATCATCAACGCGGCGATCACGAAGGGTGCGGCCGGGGCGTTCAACCTGGTCGGTCGCAAGGCCCACCGCGCCCTCGACGTGGTCGTCATGGTCCTGTTGGTCGCGATGGCGGTCCAGCCGTGGATCAGCTCCGACACGACCGGGCGGATCGTGCTGCCGGCGATCGCGTTCGTGCTGTTCTTCATCTGGGCGAACACCGATTTCGGGGAGCGGTCGGAGCGCCGGGCGCGCCGGTCGGCGCAGTCGGCGGATTCGAGCGAGGAGCTCGGTCGCCGGGCCGGTCGGATCGTCGGCCAGGGCGTCAACGCCGCACGTCGCTGGCAGAAGAAGGACTGATCGTTCGTAGGCTGTGACCATGACGTTCGAGCAACCGGCCCCCGACCTGTCCAAGATCCTGGCGGCATGGGAGCGCTGGGAGGCCGGTGAGGACTCGCCCGGCCGGGTGATGGCCGACATGAAGACGGCCGGGCTGGCGACCGTGCTGACCCAGCTCACCGAGCAGGGCTGGGTCCCGAGCAGCTGAACTCGCGATGGCCGCTGTCGACCGGCGCCGCGGGGGCGATCAGTTCATCCCGCGCCCGGCGGTGTGGACCGAGCACGACGAGTCGCCGTGGCCGGCCGGAGCCAGGTGGACCGTCGACGAGCTGATCGAGCCGGTCCCCACGACCTCCGGACCGCTGGCGCCGTCCTTCCCCGGCGCCCGGCTGTCCGCGGTGCTGATCGCACTCGCCGACGGGTCCGACGGCGCCGAGGTCCTCCTCACCCGACGCTCGATGCATCTCAACAGCCATCGCGGCGAGATCAGCTTCCCGGGCGGCCGGCTCGATCCGGGCGAGACCCCGGTCGAGACCGCGCTGCGCGAGGCGCACGAGGAGGTCGGCCTCGATCCGGCGGTGTCACAGATCGTGGGCGAGCTCGAGCACCTCAACACGATCGTCAGCCGGAGCTACATCGTCCCGGTCGTCGCAAAGCTCGGCAACCGGCCGTCGCTCGAGCCGCGGACAGCGGAGGTGGACCGCGTGTTGTGGACGCCGATCGCGGAGTTGACCAGGCCGGGCACCTACCGCGTCGAGCGGTGGGGGAGCCCGCCGATCGACCGGCCGCTGCACTTCTTCGAGCTCGATGACGAGACGGTGTGGGGCGCGACCGCGCACATGCTCGTCGAACTGCTCGTCCTCCAGGTGCGCGGTCAGCGATAGAACCCCATCACGTCGACGATCATGTCGAACGACACGCCGGCCACGCCGTTGCGGACGCGGATGCTCGCGCCGGCACCACAGGCGACGGTCGCAGAGTTCGAGACCGTCTGGCCGGCTTCGAAGTTGACGTTCGACGCGCCGGCCCACGCCGCTCCGTCGGCGAACATCGCCGCCCACCCCGCGCCGCTCGGGGCGGTGATCGTGAGGTTGACGACGACCGCCTGGGCGTCGCTCGGCACCGCTCCGCCCGTGTTCGCCTCGCAGGAGACCGCCCGTTCCGCCGGCCCGACCAGCGGCGTCTTCGGGCCGGTCGCGGGCGGTGCTCCCATCCGGGAGTCGTAGACGCGGATCGCGGAGGGCAGCGCCTCGAACGCTCCCGCTGCACCGGGGGCGGCGACGCGCACGAAGCGGGCGGGATCACCGCCGTCCGCCTCCTGGACGCAGACCCACCACGTCGAACCGCCCGACCCGTCGGTGCGGATCGACAAGTCGCCCGGCTTGGCGTCACCGCTGACCGGCAGCCCGCCCGAATTCTCCAGCGTGCGCAGCGTGATGGCGGCATCCGCGAGCAGCGCCGGCGCAGCGGCATAGGAGCTCTGGCCCCACACCCCGCTCGATGTGAGCGTCGGGGGGTCGAGTGCGGGGTCGCCGTCGACCCAGCCCTGCACACCGACACCGCCGCCTTCGCTCCTGGCCAGGATCCCTTGCCCGTGGCCGACCGCGAAGATCCCGAAGGACCGGCTCGTGGCGACGATCGCTGTTCCGGCGGTTGCACTCTGGTTCCACACGGAGAAGGCCGGCGTGAGGATGTCGGGGGGGCCACCCACCGCCGGGGTGATGTCGCCTCGCAGGCCGGTCGGGTGTTTGCCGGTGTTGTCCGGCTTGTCGATCTCCACGTAGATCGGCGCGGCGGCGGCCGGTTGTGCGGCTCCTGCGGCGAGCACGGTACCCAGCGCGGCACCGCCACCGAGCAGGGCGCGCCGGCTGAGCCTCCCACTCGGCGGGGCTTCGTCGAGGCGTTCGCGCAGTGCCCAGTTCTCCGCTTCGAGCCGATCGAGGCGATCGACCAGGTCCTGCAGTTGGTCCGATTGATCTCGTCGTTCCTCGCTCATGGGTCGACAGTACGCCCCCCGGCCGCGACGTGAAACGGGTCGAAGGACTCCCTGCTGCGGGGATCACCGAATCGCCGGGCGACGTGGCGGTCGCAGGACGACGCTGGCGACCACGATGCCGGCCGCACCGACCGCAACGGCGCCGACGTTGCCGAGCGACCACAGCTTCAGCGACGCCGACACGAAGACGGCGATCGACACGGCCGCCGCCGAGCTTCCCGTCCAGGCCACCCGCTCGCCGAGGAGCGCGCTCCGTTCGAACCGGGACACGATCCCGACGATCGGGACGAGGAGCACCAGCGAAAGGCCGACGACCGGCGCCTTCTGCAACCACCAAGCGCCGGACCCGATCGGTGCCGACGGGAGCAGGCCGAGCGCGTACATGATCGCCGACGCACCGACCGCTGCCGTGAAGTGCCAGAGGTAGACCGACATCGAGATCGAGTTGCCGGCGACGACGAGGGTCCAGGCGCGCTCGTTGCGGGCGAGGAACCGTGTGACCGCTGGCGCCAGCGCGATCGCCGTCGCGACCTGGGCCGCACCGAACGCGACGAGGGCGAGCGACGGTGGATGGGTCGGCGAGAACGGCGTGCCCGAGACGTGGATCATCGTCAGCGGCCACGGGCCGAGGGCGACGAGCAGCACGGTCGCGCACCAGAACGCGGCCGCCCAGGCGATGAGACGGCGGCCGGTCGGCAGCACGCCGTCGCGCCAGAGGAAGCCGGCCATCTGGAACAGCAGCCAGCCGATCACCCAGTTGGCGTTCCCGACCCACGAGAGCCCCGCGACGTGCAGCACCTCGACGACGGTGAACGCGCTCAGCAGCGCCGTCACCGTCCGCCTGCGGTGCCGCTGGAGCGCGGTTCGCATCGTCGGCGCCAGCGCGGTGTCGATCGTGTAGTTCGCCAGGAACCACAACGGGATCGCCGCGCCGACCGCACCGGCCGCGACCAGCCCCCCGGCTCCCGACATCGTGCCGCCGAGGAGGATCAGCAGCCAGGCGACGGCGAGGACGACCGTCGGCGCGACGAGGCGTCGCAACCGCTGGACGATCCAGTCGCCGTCGCTGCCGGCCCGCCGCCGGTGGGCGTCGAGCGACATCGCCGAGGCGAAGCCGCCGACGGCGAAGAAGAGCGGCATGACCTGGAACAACCACGTCAGCACCGCGAACCGGGGCGCGACTTCGAGCGCGTTGCGGGCCGCGAGCCGACCGTCGTCGGTGACGATCGCAATCACCAGCCAATGACCGAGTGCGACGAACACCATCGCGACGATGCGGTAGGCGTCGATCGCCCGGTTGCGGTCGGGGGCGGTCGCCGCGGCGAGTCCCCTCGCGGTGGGCGGCGCGGTGGTCGCCGATGCGGGGGCAGGGAGGGGGACGATCGTCATACCTCTACTGAGCCACGGCCGACGGTCGCGGTCCATCGGGGCAATCCCCCAGGGACCGGTGGGGGGTTCCTCGGGCCGCCTCGGCGGTGTCGACCGATCGGGCTACCCGGTCACGTCCGGACGAGGTCGTCGGCGAGCGCGGTGAGGAGGCGCCACGCCTGGAGCACATGGTGTCGCTGGGTCGTCCGGGCGCCGATCGAGAACCGCAGCACCGACCGCCCACCGAGGACCGTCCTGGTGAGCAGGACGTCGCCGGACTCGTTGGCCCGCTCGATCAGGAGGTCGGTCGCCATGTTCGCCGCATCGATGTCGTCGGCGCGGACAGCGAGGCACAGCAGGTTGAGCGGGTGGGGTGCGACGATCTCGAAGCGGCCGTCGGCGCGGACGAGCGCGGCGAGCTCCTGGGTGAGGCCGACGTGGTGGCGGATCATCGGCTGGAACGCGGCCAGGCCGTCGCAGCGGATCGAGAACCACAGCTTGAGCGCGCGGAAGCGGCGGCCGAGCGGGATCTGCCAGTCGCGGTAGTCGACGACCGCGCCGGACTCGGCCGCTACCGATCGCAGGTACTCGGGCAGGATGCTGAGCGCGCCGAGCAGCGCCGAGCGGTCGACCGTCCAGAACAGCGTGCAGTCGAAGTTGACACCCATCCACTTGTGGGGGTTGGTGCAGTACGAGTCGACGAGCGCG
This sequence comes from Ilumatobacteraceae bacterium, assembly GCA_963825565.1. Classification (GTDB taxonomy): domain Bacteria; phylum Actinomycetota; class Acidimicrobiia; order Acidimicrobiales; family Ilumatobacteraceae; genus JBFGCT01. Next base: position 132,700 of record CAWGTW010000005.1, on the reverse strand, counting down.
AGGCCGTCGTTGACCCACCGGTGCTCGGGGACGAGCGCGGCGATACCCGACATCGCGCCGTCGACGTGCAGCCAGACGCCGTGGTGCCGGCACATCGGGCCGAGTTCCGGGGTCGGGTCGAACGCCATCGACGATGTCGTGCCGTGCGTCGAGCAGACGAAGAACGGCACGAGGCCCGCCGCCCGGTCGGCGCGCATCATCTCGTCGAGCGCGTCGGCGCGCATCGCGAACGACTCGTCGTGGGCGACGATCCGCAGGCGGTCGTTGCCGATGCCGGCGATCCGCAGCCCCTTCTCGACGCTCGAATGGGCCTGCGACGTCGAGTACGCCACCAGCCTGGTCGTGTCGCCGTCGTGATTGACACGACCGCCGGTCGCCCGCCAACGGGCGGCGAGGATGGCGACGAGCGTGGCCTCGCTGGCGCTTCCCTGGATGACGCCACCACCGGTCGCGCTGGTCGAGCCGAAGCCGGCGGGGAGGTCGAGCAGCTCGACCATCCAGTCGAGCATCAGCGTCTCGAGCTCGGTGCACGCCGGCGACGTGACCCAGCTCATGCCCTGCACGCCGAACCCGGCCGACAGCAGCTCGCCGAGGATCGAGGGGTAGGAGTTGTTGGCGGGCCAATAGGCGAACCAGTCCGGGTGCTGCCAGTGGGTGAGCGCAGGGGTGATGACCCGCTCGACATCGGCCATCACGGCCGAGAACGGCTCCGGCTCGCGCGGCGGGTGCGCGGGGAGTTGGGTTCGGACCTCGCCCGGCTCGACCCGCGAGGTGACCCGCCGGTCGCCGACGCCTTCGAGGTAGTCGGCGATCCAGTCGATCAGGTCGTGGCCGTGCTGGCGGAACTCATCGGGCGTCACGGTGCGCAGCGTAGGGCGAGGCGATCAGCCCGGCTCGGGCGGCGGCCGCTCCCGATTGCGGTGGACGCCGTACGCGATCCGCCCGAACACCGCGGTCAGCCCAGCGATCATGACGACGAAGACCGTTGTCTGCCGCCAACCGCCGCGCTCCGCGCTCCCGCATCCCGGACGCTCGAGCAGCCCGAGGCAGTCGCTCAGGTTCTCGTCGTCGGGGATGAACTCGTTGACCTCGATCGGTGCTGCGGGAAGCAGCGGTTCGGTCGTGGCGACGGGGGAGGTGTCGACCGGGACGGCGGCGGAGGCGAGAACCGGCACCGGGGCGATCCTCGCACCGAGGAACAGCACGGCCACCGCGGCTGGCCAGACCAGTACCGCCCGGACCGCTGCTCTACGATGCACGATCTTGAGTCAACCGCAGCATCACGACCGTCCCACCGTCCTCGTCGTCGACTTCGGGGCGCAGTACGCGCAACTGATCGCCCGCCGCGTGCGGGAGCTGAAGGTATATTCCGAGATCGTGCCGAGCGGGATCACCGCGGAGGAGCTCGCAGCGCGCGCGCCGGCCGCGATCGTGCTCTCCGGCGGCCCTGCGAGCGTGCACGTCGAGGGTGCCCCGGCGCTCGACCAGGGCATCTTCGAGCTGGGCATCCCGTTGCTCGGCATCTGCTACGGCGCCCAGCTGATCGCCCAGCAGCTCGGTGGCGTCGTCAGCCGCGGGATGCAGGGCGAGTACGGCCGGGCGCAGCTGATGAGTACGGCACCGTCGTCGTTGCTGCCCGATCACGCGCCCGAGGTGCACGACGTCTGGATGAGCCACTTCGACGGCATCACGGTCGCCCCCGAGGGCTTCCACGTCACCGCCACGTCGCCCGGCGCGCCGATCGCCGTGCTCGAATCCGACGAGCGGCGCATCTACGGCGTCCAGTTCCACCCCGAGGTCAAGCACTCGCCGTACGGGATGGACGTGCTCGCCCGGTTCCTGCACGAGCGGGCGGAGATCCCTGCCGAGTGGGAGATGGCGTCGGTCATCGACGAGCAGGTCGGCCTGATCGCCGACCGGGTCGGGGACGCACGGGTGATCTGCGGGCTGTCCGGGGGCGTCGACTCCTCGGTCGCCGCGGCGCTGGTGCATCGCGCGATCGGGCACCAGCTCACGTGCGTCTACGTCGACACCGGGCTGATGCGCAAGGGGGAGAGCTCCCAGGTGGTCGAGACGTTCCGCCGGAACCTCGGCATCGAGCTGATCCACGTCGACGCGCGCGAGCGGTTCTTCGCTGCGCTGGCCGGCGTGACCGACCCGGAGGCCAAGCGCAAGGCGATCGGCGAGCAGTTCATCCGCGTCTTCGAGCAGCACACGGGCGGCCTGACCGACGCCGAGTTCCTCGTGCAGGGAACCCTGTACCCGGACCTGATCGAGAGCGGTGGCACCGGTGGCGGCGCGGCGGTGATCAAGAGCCATCACAACGTCGGCGGGCTCCCCGAGGACATGGAGCTCGAGCTGATCGAGCCGCTGCGCGACCTGTTCAAGGACGAGGTCCGCCGGCTCGGCACCGAACTCGGCCTGCCCGACGAGATGGTGTGGCGGCAACCGTTCCCCGGCCCGGGGCTCGGCGTGCGGATCATCGGCGAGGTGACCCCCGATCGGGTGGCCCTGCTCCAGGACGCCGACGCGATCGTGCGCGAGGAGCTCGCCGCGGCCGGGCTCGAGCGCGAGATCTGGCAGTCGTACGGCGCGCTGCTCGCCGACGTCCGCTCGGTCGGCGTGATGGGCGACGAGCGGACCTACGGGCACCCGATCGTCATCAGGGCCGTGACCAGTGACGACGCGATGACGGCGGACTGGGCGCGCCTTCCCTACGACGTGCTGGAGTCGATGTCGCAGCGGATCATCAACGAGGTGCCGGGCGTGAACCGGGTGGTCTACGACATCACATCCAAGCCTCCCGGCACGATCGAATGGGAGTAGCGGCGGGGAGGTTCCGCCGGAAGGTGACGCGCGTCACACCATACTGTTTCGTCGGACGTTCGCAACATGATCGTCACATTCGCTAGGGTGCGCTCCGAGTTATGAAGAACTTCTTCCGAGTCGTCACGATCTCCGTCGCCACCGCCCTCGCCGTCCCCGCGGTGATGCCGACGGTTGCCCGAGCCCAGACCGTCGACGAGCAACGTCAGCTCGTCGAGGACATCGTCAACGAGCTCGAGCGGCTCGAAGAGCAGGCCAACCAGATCGCCGAGGACTACGTCGAGGCGATCGACAACAAGAACGCGCTCGATGCAGAGATCGTCGAAGCCGAGGCGCGCGTCGCGGCCAAGGAGGCCGAGCTCGCCGGATTGCGCGACGACCTCGGCCAGCTCGCGGTGCGGGCCTTCATCGGCAGTGGCGGCGCCCCGCTCGGGCCGCTCTTCGAGAGCACCGCCGACCTCAACGACGTCCTCAAGCGCGACGAGCTCGCCCGCGTCGCGCTCAGCGCCGGGACCTCGACGACCGATGAGCTCGACGCGGTGGTCAAGGAACTCGCCGAGGAGAAGGCGGCGCTCGACGCCAAGCGCGAACAGGCCGCGGACCTCGCCGCGCAGCTCGAATCCGCCCAGTCCGATACCGAACAGCGGACCAACGAGTACGTCCAGGCGCGCGCCGAGGCCGAGGCCAAGCTCGGCCAATTGATCGTCGAGGAGGAGCAGCGCCGGGCGCGCGAGTCCGCCGAGCGCCTGGCTGCGGAAGCGCAGGCCCAGGCTGCCGCGAACGCCAGCAGCAGCTCCGGCTCGAACGGCGGCGGCGGCAACTCCGGTGGCGGGAACTCCGGCGGGAACACATCGACCCAGCCGTCGAGCGGCGGTTCGTCCGGTGGCGGTTCGTCCGGCGGGGGCTCGTCCGGCGGGGGCTCGTCGGGCGGTTCGTCCGGTGGCGGTTCCTCGAGCGGCGGTTCGTCGGGTGGGTCCGCACCGCCGGTGTCGTCGCGGGCCGGGATCGCCGTCCAGGCGGCGCTGTCGCAGCAGGGCGTGCCCTATCGGTACGCCACGTCGAACCCCGGCGTGTCGTTCGACTGCTCCGGGCTGACCATGTACGCGTGGGGGCAGGCCGGGGTGTACCTGCCGCACCAGTCCCGTGCGCAGTACGCGTCGATCCCGCACGTATCGGCCTCAGCCGCTCAGCCGGGCGACCTGATCTTCTACTACAGCCCGATCAGCCACGTCGGGGTGTACCTCGGTGGCGGCTCGCTCGTGCACGCGCCGAACACCGGCAGCGTCGTCAAGACCGGCAGCGTCAACTGGTCCAAGGTCACCGGCGTCGGCCGCCCCGGCTGAGCGGCGCCGGATCGCCCGATCGCTGCGTTGCGGGGGCTCGTCGCTGACCTGGGTCAGCTTCCCCGCCCCGCGCCTTGCGCTCGAACGATCCGATCACCGCTCAGCTTCGCTGAGTGGTTGGCGGGGTTGCTGTGTTGCGGGGGCTCGTCGCTGACCTGGGTCAGCTTCCCCGCCCCGCGCCTTGGCCTCACCGACGCTGATCCCGCTCAGCTTCGCTGCCCTCAGGTCTTGGGGTCGGTGGTGTCGGGAGGCGGGACTGGGGGCGCCGAGACGGTGTTGGCGGGCGACTGGCGACGATCGGGGACGGGGAACTGGCCGACGGATGCCGATGGGTGGCGCGCGGCGGCTACGTTCGCCGGGGTGATGGCGCAGGAGGTCTCGGGTATCGACGTGCCTCGCGTGTCCGCGTGGTTGGTCGAACACGTCGACGGGGCGGTCGGACCGTTCTCGTTCGAGATCATCGCCGGCGGGCGATCGAACCTGACGTTCACCGTGACCGGAGCCGACGGGGAGCGGTTCGTGCTGCGGCGGCCACCGACCGGTGCGGTACTGGCGACGGCGCACGACATGGCCCGCGAACACCGCATCATCTCGGCGGTCGGGCGCACCGCCGTCCCGGTCCCGCCGGCCCTCGGCATGTGCGCGGACGTGTCGGTCAACGGTGCGCCGTTCTACGTGATGGGGTTCGTCGACGGGGAGGTGCTCGACGCACCCGAGAAGGCTGAGCCGATGGCGCTCGCCGCCCGCCGCGTGGCCGGGGAGCATCTGATCGACGTCCTCGCAGACCTCCACGGCGTCGACGTCGACGCCGTCGGGCTCGGAGACCTGGCCCACCGGGAGGGGTACGTGCAGCGCCAGATCAGACGGTGGAGCAGGCAGTGGGAGACGTCCAAGACGCGCGAGCTGCCGGAGATCGAGGAGGTCGCCGAGCGCCTCGGTGCCCTGATCCCCGAGCAACAGGGCGTCTCGATCGCCCACGGCGACTACCGGTTCGGCAACTGTCTCACCGACCTGACGACCGGCCGCATCGCGGCCGTGCTCGACTGGGAGCTGTGCACGCTCGGCGACCCCCTCGCCGACGTCGGGTATCTCGGCGTCTACTGGGCCGATCCGGGCGACGAACAAGCCCGCCCGAACGATCCGACGGGCATCGACGGGTTCCCGACGTACGCCGAACTGGTCGACCGATACGCCGCCCGAACGGGTCGCGACGTCTCGCGCATCGACTACTACCGGGCGTTCGGCGCCTGGCGCCTGGCGGTGATCTCCGAGGGCGTGTATTCGCGGTTCCTGCACGGAGCGATGGGAAGCCAGCGGCTCGACGACGCGACGTTGGAGGCGTTCCGGTCGGGCACCGAACGGCTCGCCCACGAGGCGCTCGACTCGATGAGGAGGCTGACATGACCGAGGCACTCGACGGCTGGTTGGCGGGGGAGTTCACCGCTGCCGACATGACGTACCGCACCTACCGGCGGGGGGAAGGTCCCGGCGTCGTCGTGATCCACGAGGTGCCGGGGATCACCCCGCTCGTGGCCCGGTTCGCCGACGAGGTCGTCGACGCCGGCTTCACGGTCGTGATGCCGTCGCTGCTCGGCACGCCGGGCGAGGAGCGGTCGCCGCTCAACCTCGCCGGGTCGTTGCTCCGGTTGTGCGTCGCCAAGGAGTTCGCCGCGTTCGCTCTCAATCGGACGTCGCCCGTCGTCGCCTGGCTCCGGGCGCTCGCACGCAACCTCCACGACGAGGTCGGCGGACCCGGTGTCGGCGCGGTCGGGATGTGCTTCTCGGGCGGGTTCGCGCTCGGCATGATGGTCGACGACATCATGCTCGCCCCGGTGCTCTCCCAACCGTCGCTCCCGCTGCCGATCGGCGCGAAGCGGTCGGCCGACCTCCACCTGTCTCCCGACGACGAGGCCGCGGTCGTCGAGCGGGCGTCGCACGGGTGCCAGGTGCTCGGCCTGCGGTTCAGCGCAGATCCGTCGGTCGGCGACCGCTTCACGACGTTGCGGGCGAAGTTGGGTGACGCGTTCATCGCGATCGAGTTGCCGAGTGCGAGCCGCAGCGATCACTCGGTGTTGACCGAGCAGCGCGACGAGCCCAGCGTGACCCGCGTGATCGAGTTCTTCCAGGAGAAGCTGAAGGCGTGAGATCGGCGGCCCTCGGAGTCGCGCTGGTCGTCGTCGGGCTGGTGCTCACCGCGGCCGGCCTGTTCGGGCAGTTGGTCCTCACCGAGGACGAGGGGCATCACGACGGGCGGACGCCGACCTTCGCGCTCGACTCGGCGCAGGGGGCCGACGAGCTCGTGGTCGATGCGGGGTCGCCGAACGAGTTGGTCGTCGCGATCGAGCGAGCCGGCCAACCGATCCAGGCGTTCGACGACGTGCACGGCGCGCCGCTGCACGTGTTCGCCGTCAGGACCGATCTCACCGAGTACCGGCACGTCGATCCGGCGCTGGTCGACGGGGCGTTCGAGTCGATCCCCGTGGCCGGCGGCGAGTACCGCGTGGTGGTCCAGGCTGCGCCGAAGGGTGGCCCCGATCTGCTCGAACTCGGGGCCGACGTCTCCGCGACTGCCGACGCGATGCCGTCGGGCCAGAACATCACCACGACCGACGTGTACGAGATCCCGGGCGGCCCGACCGTCGAACGGCAGGGGTTCGACTTCGTCCTCTCCGAGCCCTGGCAGGGTGAGGAGTATCACGGTGGACCCGCATTGCTGACCCTGTTCCGGGCCGGCGACGGAGCGTTCACCCACGCTCATGCCACCGTGCCGAGCGAGACGCGCCTGCGATTCAACCTGGACCTTCCCGGCCCGGGCGACTACCTGGCGGCGCTCGAGTTCGTGCACGACGGTGAGGTCCGCACCGCCCTGTTCCGTTTCGAGATCTGATCCGGACGGCCAATGCCGGCGTGCCCCGAGGACGTCGGCGGTCGACCGCAGTTCGAGCTCCCCGGGTCGGGGTGGGCGCGAACGATCGCCTGCGGGCTCAGCCGGCGTCGGCGTCGGCGTAGCGCTTGGCGGTCCGATAGTCGGCCTTGCCGTTGGGTGCCCGGGGGACGTGGTCGACGAACACGACCGACTTCGGCGCCTTGTACCCGGCGAGGTCGCGCTTGACCGACGCGATGATCTCGGCGCTGGTGACCGCAGCCGAGTCGGACAGCGACACGACCGCGGTGACCGCCTGCCCGAACTTGTCGTCGTCGATGCCGACCACGAGGCAGTCGGTGACACCCTCGACCCGTTTGACCGCCTCCTCGACCTCCTCGGGGAACACCTTCTCGCCGCCGGTGTTGATCACCTGGTTGCCGCGCCCGAGGAGGATCAGGGTCCCGTCCTCGTCGACCTTGGCGAAGTCGCCCGGGAACGAGTAGCGCACGCCGTCGATCACCCGGAACGTGCGGGCCGACTTCGCCTCGTCCTTGTAGTACCCGAGGGGGACGTTGCCGCCGGCGGCGACCATGCCGACCTCGTCGGACCCGGGCACGACCTCGCGATCGTCGTCGGTGAACACCTTCGTCGTGGGCGACTGGGTGAACTTGGCGGTCTCGGTCGCCAGGCCCTTGGCGGTGATCTGCGTGCCCATCGACCCCTCCGACGATCCCATCGCGTCGAGCAGCACGACGTGCTCCATCCGCTCGAGCATCTGCTGCTTGACCTCCGCGGTCCACATCACGCCCGACGATGCGAACAGGGCGATCGACGACGTGTCGTAGGGCTTCCCATCCGGCTTGCCCTCGTCGAGCGCGGCGATGATCGGCTTGGCGAAGCTGTCGCCGACGATCGTGATCATGGTGCCCTTGACGCGCTCCGCGGTGGCCAGTACCTCGTGCGCGTCGAGCTTGCGCCCGGTCAGCGTGACGACGTGGGCACCGGCGAGGTGGGGGATGAAGCACCCGATCCACAGGCCGGTCCCGTGCATCAGTGGCGCACAGGGAATCGACACCATCTGGTTGCCCGCCTCGACGATCCCGGCGACCATCGCCGGGACCTCGGCGGCATCGCTGGGCGGCGCGAGGCCGACGAGGGGGAACCCGCCCTCGACGAAGCCACCGGTCAGGCCGCCCATCGCGTACATCACGCCCTTCGGCATGCCGGTCGTCCCGCCGGTGTACAGCATGTAGACGTCGTCCTCGCGGCGTTCGATCCGCTCCATCGGTTCGTGCCCGGCGACGACGTCGTCGTACCGGTGAGCACCGTCGACGTGCACCCCGGGTCCTCCCCCGGGGAGATCGTCGACCGCGATGAGCAGCTTGAGGTCGGGCAGGCGTTCCACGACCTTGGCGACCCGATCGGCGAGTGAGGTGTGGAAGACGAGCGCCTCGGCGTCGGAGTTGTCGAGGAGATACCACAGCTCCTCGCCGAGGTAGCGGTAGTTGACGTTGATCGGTACGCCGCGCATCTTGAACGCGCCGTACTGGGCCTCCATGTACTCGTTGCTGTTGTACATGAACAGCCCGATCTTGGAGTCGGGTCCGAGACCGGCCGCGGTGTACGCCGCGGCCAGCCGCGCCGCTCGGTCGTCGTACTCGGACCAGGTTCGGGTGGTGTCGCCCTGGGTGATTGCCGGGGCGTCCGGGATCGCGTCGGCGATTCCCTCCCAGACGGTGGCGAAGTGCATCTCCATGGCGGCCGAGCGTAGGCCGCTCCGCTGGACGGTCCGTCACGCAGCCGCGCCTCGGTGATGACGATGGCGCGACCGGGTTCGCTCGCCCCTCGCCCGTCCTTTGCTCGACGGTGAACCCAGGACCTGCGGTATCGATCTCGTGTCGGCTCGGCCGTGCTGGGTCGCCCGTGTCACTCCATCGTTCCGGACCGTCGGGCGCCGACGGTCCGGCCCGAGCATTCCTCGGGCCGGACGTTCGGGGGGATCAGGAGATCGGGCTGAAGCGGCGCCGATCGAACTCCTCGAGCCGGGCGATCCGATCGTTCGTCGACGGGTGGGTGGAGAACAACTTGGTCATGTTCGGGCCACCTTGGCGACGCCGGCCCCCGAACTCCGCCAACGGGTTGTGGATGTAGGCATACGCCTGCTGGGGCTGGACCTCCATCGGCACCTGGGTGGCGATCGCCTCGATCCGTCGCAGTGCGCCCCCGAGCGGCCGGCCGGTGCCGAGCAGTTCGGCTGCGCCCCGGTCGGCCTCGAACTCGCGCGATCGGCTGATCGCCATCTGCATCAACGAGGCCGCGATCGGGGCGAGCAGCGACACGGCGAGGAGGGCGACCGGGTTCTGGCGGTCGTTGCCACGCCCACCGCTGAACATCGAGGCCCAGAGCGCCATGTTGGCGATGAACGAGATCGCCGTCGCGATCGCCGCGGCGACCGAGCCGATCAGGATGTCGCGGTGGCGGACGTGCATCAGCTCGTGGGCCATCACCGCCTCGACCTCGTCTCGCGGCAGCGCCTGCAGGAGGCCCTCGGTCGCACACACGACTGCGTGCTTCGGGTTGCGTCCGGTGGCGAATGCGTTCGGCTGGGCGCTGGCCGCGATGGCGACGGTCGGCATCGGCAGATTCGCCCGCTGAGCCAGGCCGCGCACGATGCCGTAGAACTCCGGCGCGTCGGCTTCGGTGACGACCCGGGCGTTGGCCGCTCGTAGCGCCAGCTTGTCGCTGAACCAGTAGCTCCCACCGACCATCACCAGAGCGATGAGCAGCCCGAGCAGCAGAGCGGTCGAGCTCCCGCCGCCGAGCACCCCGGCCACGGTCACGATCAGCCCGCCGAGCCCGGCGAGCAGCACCGTCGTCTTCATCGTGTTCTTGAACATCGAGTTCCTTCGGTCATGGCGCCGCGTGGGCGCCGGTTGTCCGAAGGTCTCTCCCGCTCGCCGAGGCGAGCCGCCGCTCCGGGCCGGCCCACCGGGCCGACCGTGTTGACGAAGTGGTCGCGGCATCGGGGATGCCGGGGATACTCCCCTTCCATTGTCGGATGTTCCAACCGGCCGGGCCGCGTCGGCATTCCCACGCCGCAGCGACGAGCGACCGCCGCCAGGAGTTGTGTGACCGAACATCACGACCCCCGATGTGTTCGGTCACACAAACCGGGGCTGCGTCGACTTGTGTGACCGAACATCACGACCCCCGATGTGTTCGGTCACACAAACCGGGGTGCGCCACGGCGCGGCGAGTGAATCAGTGTCAGAGCACGAGGGCGTGGCGGCGGAGATCCCGGTAGATCGCCATCGCCTCCTCGCCGAGGGTGGCGAGCGATGCGGGCAACGGCGCCGGTGGCGATGGGGGTGGCGGCCCGAACCCGGTCGACTCGGTCACGGCTGAGTACCAGTAGGCAGCCCAGACACCATCGGACTCACGGGGACCGGGCGGCCACCGCAGCATGCGGTCGTCGAACGGCACGTCGAGGTGCCGGCACAGGGCTTCGAGGTAGGCGCGCGGTTGGCGCAGGAAGTCGTCGCTGTCGATCACCAGCTCGCACCGGCTGACCAGCTCGGCCTGCTGGGTCAGCCCGATGTCGGCGAGCGTGACGTCGGATCGGATCAGCGAATAGCTGGCCAGCACGCGGCGTGGGTCGCGCAGCAGGAGGCAGTTCCGCAGCCCGTCGATCCACGACCGGTCGGTGCCGGGGAGAAGCTGATGGGCCATGTGCTTTTGATAGCTGATCTCGATGCCGTCGGGCAGCGGGGCGAAGCATGCGGCGATCGCGTCATCGAGGTCGGCCGGGCCGGCGGCGATCACGTCCGCCGCGCCGGGGTGGTCGATCCCGGTGGCCGACAAGAACGCGGCGTAGAGCGGCTCGTCGAGCACGATCGTGTCGGGCCGGTTCTCCCAGCTCCTCATCATCGCCGTCGACAGGTTGCGCGGCCCCGACCACATCGCGATGCGGGTCATGCCGGGCAGTCCTCGTCCAGCAGCTCCAGGTACCAGCCCTGGAGCGCCTCGACCATCGGCCCGCGCCGCCCGTCGCCGATCGTCCGGCCGTCGACCTCGGTGACCGGCGCGATCCCGGCGAACGTGCCGGTGACGAACGCCTCGCTCGCGCCGTAGACCTCGGTCAGGCTGAAGTTGCGCTCCTGGGCGGTGAACCCGTGGCTGGCGCACAACCGCAGCACGTTGCGCCGGGTGATCCCCGGCAGGCAGTAGTCGCCGGTCGACGTCCACACCTCGGCCGCGCCGGCCGGGCCGTCGGGATGGCGGACGACGAAGAAGTGGGTCGAGTTGCATGTCGCGACGAAGCCCTGCGGGTCGAGCATCAGCGCCTCGTCGGCACCGGCCTTCGTCGCCTGGATGCAGGCCGAGATGCAGTTCAGCTTGGAGTGCGAGTTCCACTTCGGGTCCTGGACATCGGGACGGCCGCGCCTCGTCGACACCGTGTACAGCCGGACGCCGGTCGTCAGCGTCTCCTCCCGGGCCGCCTTGTACTCGGGGATGACGACGATCGTCGGTGGCCCGATCGTGAACCGCGGGTCCTGGTAGGGGGTCGACTTGACGCCGCGGGTGATCATCAGGCGGACGTGGACGCCGCTCGCCTCCTGCATCCCGTTGGCGTCGAGGGTCGTCGTGATCAGCGTCGTCAGCTCGGCCGGCGTCCGACCGATGTCGAGGTCGATCGCCTTGGCACCTTCGTACAGGCGGCGCAGGTGGTCGTCGAGGAAGGCCAGCCGGCCGTGGTGCACCCGGATTCCCTCCCAGACGCCGTCGCCGAGCATGAACCCGCTGTCGAACACCGACACCACCGCCCGCTCGCGCGGCAGCAGCTCGTCGCCGACGCGGATGATCACGTGCTCGTTGCGGGGGTCGACATCGTGATCGTGGGTGCCGTGCGCCATCGGCCCATCGTGCCACCGACCGAGAGCAGCGGCCCGATTGGGTCATCGCCGCGACGGCGTGCCGGGAGCGGGACCGTGTCAGATCGTCGAGGCGACGCGACGCCCTTCGAGGACCGCCTCGTGGACGGTCCGAGGGGCGACCGCGTCGCCGGCCCGCAGTGCAATGCCGTCGATCGGGTCGTCGGGCAGGCGGAAGCCGCAGTCGACGACCGCCGCGCACGGGATCGTCCGACGGACGCCGCTGAAGCGGTCCTCGACCTCGACCTCGCCCGGCCGCACCACGCGCAGCAGGGTGCGCTTCTCGATCGTCACCCCGGCCTGCATCAGGCGGTTGTTGGCCGGCGCCAGGTCGCCGGTGCGGGCGAGCTCGTTGCCGGCGATGTTGTCCTGGGTGAGCAGGACGGCGCGGTCGCCGAGCTCCTCGGCCAGCGCGACTCCGATCGGACCGCCGATCGGGTCGTAGATCGCGATCGTGTCGCCGGTGGGCAGCCGGGCCGACCCGCGCCGGACGTCGGCGACGTCGAGGGCGACCGCCCCCGCTTCGATCTCGTAGTCGCGGCGCCCGGGGGCCGATCCGGTGCACTGGACGAGCACGGCGTCGGGGTCGAGGCCGTCGATCGCGCCGGCACCGAGCACGATGGTCGTGCCAAGCCGGGCATGCTCACGCTCGTACCAGTCGATCAGCGCGCCATGCGGACCGGCGACGCGCGCCATGCCGCCGACGCGCTCCTCCCGTTCGACCAGCGTCACTCGATGGCCGCGTAGCGCCGCGACCCGCGCGGCCTCAAGACCGGCCGGACCGGCACCGAGCACGACGACCGTCTTCGCTGGCGCCGCCGGCGCGTACCAGTCGGGGTCCTCGGTCTCCCGGCCGCTGGTCGGCTCGCCGACACAGGTGACGATGGGATTGCGGGCGTCGCGAACCTGGCACGTCTGGTTGCACCGCGTGCACGGGCGGACCTGGTCTGGCGCGCCGAGGGCGACCTTGGCGACGAGATCGGGATCGGCGATCTGGGCGCGTGTCATCTCGACGCCGTCGCAACGTGCCGGGTCGTCGAACCCGCCGAGCGCCCATTCGGCTTGGCCCCACTCGACGACCGAGCCCTGGAGGAAGACGGGCACGTCGGCCGCGGCGCGCACCGAGGCGCAGACGTCGGCGTTGAAGCCGGTCGGCTCGTGGAAGTCGGGTCGCGTCTTCTCGCTCGAGTAGATCGCGCCACGCGTCACGACGAGGTAGTCGACGCCGACCCCGACCAGCTCCGATGCGATCGCGGGTGCCATGTCCGCGGTGATCCCGGCCCACGGTGCCAGCTCGTCACACGACAACCGGAGCCCGAGCACCCGCTCGGGACCGAGCGCGTCCCGCGCCGCTGCGATCACGTCGCGGGCGAACCGCAGACGATCCTGACCCCACTCGTCGGCGCGCTCGTTGGTCAGCCCGGAGAGGAACTGGCGGACGAGGCTGTGCTGGCCGGCGTTGACCTCGATGCCGTCGAGGTCGGCGTCGACGGCGACGCTCGCCGCCCGGGCGAAGCCGGCGACGACCGCAGCGATGTCGTCGGGCTCCATCCACTTCGGGACCTCGCGGGCGTTGATCTCCGGGACCCGCGACGGCGCCCACAGCGGCGCCTGGCTGTACGCCGACGATCCCTGGCCGCCGGTGTGGTCGAGTGACGCGAGCACGAGCGTGCCATGGGGTCGGCACGCTGCGACGATCGCCGACCACCCCGCCTCGCAGCGCTCCGCGAGCGGCGCCCGCTCGTACGGCCAATCCGACGCGTGCACCGACGCCCCCTCGATCACGATCGTGCCGCACCCGCCCCGTGCCCGGCGCTCGTAGTACGCCACATGGCGACCCGTCACCCCCCGGTCGTCGTCGCCGAGGTTGGTCACGTGCGGCCCGAAGAGCACGCGGTTCGGTGCGGTTCGCGGGCCGAGACCGAGCGGTGTGAGCAGCTGCATCAGGTCACCCAGTCTCGCCGAGCGCATGCTCCTCGCGGCGAAGCATGCGGGTGATGTTGCCGGCATGCTTGAGCACGATCAGGCCGCTCAGCGCGGCGGTCGCGACGAACTCCCAGGCGGGCACCCCCTGGACCGCGAGGACGACCGGGACGAGTGCGACGGCGACGATCGAGCCGATCGCCGCCTTGCCGGTCGCGCGCGAGATCAGCCACCACACCGGAACGATGATCGCACCGAGCAGCGGGTGCAGCACGACGAGCACGCCCGACCCGGTGGCGACCCCCTTGCCGCCACGGAAGCCACGGCTTGCCGGATACATGTGGCCGAGGATCGCCGCCGCCCCGCACCAGTAGGCGAGGGGTCGGCCGTCGGCGGCGAGCCCGATGCCGGCGGCGAGCGCGCCCTTCAGCGCATCGAGCGCGTAGACCCAGGCGCCCTTGCGCCAGCCAAGCGCCCGGGTCACGTTCGATGCGCCCGGGTTGCCCGAACCGAATTGCGAGATGTCGATGCCGTTCGCCCGGGCGATCAGGATCGCGCTCGGGAACATGCCGAGGACGTAGGCGATCGAGATCAGGACGGCCGGCACCGAGCCGCATCCTTGCAGACCCCGGTTCGGTCGCGGAACAGCAGCGTCTCACGTGCGGTGCCCGCGGACGCGGTCGGTCACCATCGACCCGGCGGAGGGATCGTCGGCGTGGGATGAGGGGGCGCTGGGGGCGACACCGCGCGAGGCGCGTGCCTGCGTCGGTACGTGGCGATGACGCGTGCGGTCCAGGAGCTGGCCTTCGTCAGCGATCGCCCACCGCCCTCGGTGATCGCGCCCTCGCCGCCCGGCTGAGCCGCCGCACGCGCCCTGTTCGGGGTCGGGCACCGAACAGGGCACGGAACCCGACAGCCCGGGGGTCAGGCGCGTCGGGAGAGCGTGACCGGGATCCGTTCCGGTCGGCGACTCGGGGTCGAGTGATCCATCATCGGCCGCGGGGTGGCAGCGGTCGCGGCGAGCATCGCTGCCTCGCCGTGACCGCTCACACACTCGGGGTCCGGCCCGTCGAGCGGGATCCCGGTGAAGAACTTCGCCGCCATGCACCCGCCCTGGCAGGCGTCGTAACTCCCGCACGACGCGCAGGCGCCGGCGGATTGTGGTTCCCGGAGTGCGGCGAACAACTCGCTGCCCCGCCACACCGCGGCGAACCCGCCCGCGTCGCGCACCGATCCGGCCTTGAACTCGTCGTGGATGACGAACGGGCAGGCGTAGACGTCGCCGATCGGATCGATCAGGCAGACGACACGTCCGGCGCCGCACAGGTTGAGGCCGGGCAGCGGCTGCTCGCCGAGCGCGTTGAGATGGAAGAACGAGTCGCCGGTCAGGACGTCGTCGCCGCGCTCGAGCAGCCAGTGATAGATCTGGCGTTGCTGGGAGTTGGTCGGGTGGAGGTCGTGCCACGAGGCGGCACCGCGCCCGGACGGCCGCAGCCGGGTGATCCGCAGCTGCGCGCCGTAGCGATCGGCGAGCGCCTTGAAGCCGTCGAGCTGGTCGACGTTGTGGCGCGTGACGACGACGGAGATCTTGAACTCGCCGAACCCGGCATCGCGCAGGTGGTCCATCGCCCGGATCGCGGTGGCGTACGAGCCGTCCCCGCGCACCGCGTCGTTGGTGACCGCGTCGGTTCCGTCGAGGCTGATCTGGATGTCGAGGTAGTCCAGCGCTGCCAGGCGGCGGGCTCTGTTCGCGTCGATGAAGGCGCCGTTGGTCGAGAACTTGACGCCGATGTCCCGTCCGACCGCGTACTCGACGAGCTCGAAGAAGTCGCGCCGGATCATCGGTTCGCCGCCGCCGATGTTGACGTAGAAGACCTGCAGGTCGTGTAGCTCGTCGAGCACGGCCTTCGCTTCGGCGGTGGTCAGCTCGCGCGGGTCACGGCGTCCCGACGACGACAGGCAGTGCACGCAATCGAGGTTGCAGGCATACGTCAGCTCCCAGGTCAGACAGATCGGCGCGTCGAGCCCGCCCTTGAGCTGGTCAACCAGCGTCGGCGGGGTGGCGGTCGGGCTCATGGAGCAGCTCCGATTCGTACAGGGAGGCGAGCGCGGACTCGAACGACGGCCAGCGGTGCTCGTCGATCTGGCAGGCGCGGAGCGCGTCGGCCGGTGTGTCGTGATCGCCGAGTGCCCGTACGACCCGGACCACGTCGGGGTGCTTGAGAAACACGAGGCGGCGGGTGTCGTAGTGATAGGCGAGCGCCCCGAACGGCTCCGGTCGGAGCGCCACCCGTGGATGCAGCGCCAGCCGGCGATCGAGCATGTGGTACCGGCGGCGGTCAGTAGACGCCGCACATCCCGTCGATCGAGATCTCCTCGACGAGGAGTTCGTCATCGAGCAGCGCGTCGTCGGCGCCGTCAGCGTCGTCGCGCACCTCTTCCCCGGTGGTGTCGTACATGGGCAAACCCTACCGAACGGCCGCGATCCCCGCCCAGGCGATCGGTACCTTGTCGGCCGTGCGTGTGGCCGGGCTGTGGCGCTACCCCGTCAAGTCGATGGGTGGGGGTCGGCTGCCTGGTCGCCGTGCCGGGGTTACTCGGGCTCGGCGACGTGATCGGCTGACCGGTCGATCGGTCGATCGCGCCCGCTCGGGCGGACGCATCCGGTCAGCGTGTCGGCACGATCGCCGCGTAGAGCTCCGGCTCCGTGCGGCGCCACCGGCCGGCGGCGAACCGGATGCCGAGCGAGTACACGGCGGCCCCGGCTCCGATCGCGCCGACCGCCACCAGCGTCGTCAGCGCCGCCGAGTCGCGGCCGACCGCCCACAGCAGGAGCACGGCGACCGGCAGCGTCACCAACGCCAGCGAGAGCAGCACGGACGCGAACATGACACCGGCCAGGCAGCCTTTCCCGCTGTCGCCGCTGGCGAGGGGGTTGTCGCTGTCGGGGATGGCGATCGGGATCAGCGTCGACTGGACGATCGCCCCACCGCTGCCCGCCAGCAACCCTCCGAACCCGACGAGCATCCCCGCCGGGAGGTACGACCACTCGCCGGTCACCGCGGCGGCGATCAGCGGGCCGACGACCGCCAGCGGGATCGCGACGACCACCACCGATCGCGCCTTGGCCCGGACGAGGACCGCCGGGTCGACACCGGCGAGCAGTTCGCTCGCCAGCGCCGGTCCGTCGGAGCCGAAGCTGTTGCCGGCGATGAACAACACCGCGAACTGGACCGCCCCGCCGACGAGGACCGCCCCACCGCCGGGCTGGTCGCGCAGCAGCGCCGGGACGAGGACGATCGCCATCCCGACCCCGGCCCCGGTGAAGGTCTCCAGCACGGTGCGCGGTGTCCGCAGCCTGGTCAGCAGCCCGCGCCAGGCGACCGCCCCGGTCGGACCCGGCCCGCACAGCCGCCTGATCGCCCCGACGATCGGGCGCCGGCCGACCCCTGCGCCCGCCGTGCGCTTGGCGTCGTTGCGCTTGGACGAGACGAGCAGCTGTCGCGTCGTGCGGACGAAGACCCAGACGAGCGCGAGCAGCCAGACCGACCCGGCGGCGACGTGCAGGAGCGCCCGACCGGGCGAGTCGGCCGCGACCCCGATCCCGCGGCCGAGTTGGCCAGGCGGTGTCCACGCGGCGAGGTCGGCGACCGTGTTCCGGCGTTCCTCGTCGCCCAGCGCCGGCGCCAGCTGCGAGACGAGCTGTAGGCCGGCGTAGAAGGCGAGGCTGGTCACGCCGACCACGAGTTGGCCGGCTCGTGGGAACCGAGTGGCCAGCAACCCGAGCGCGTTGATCGTCGAGCGGGAGATCAGCAGCAGCGTGAGCAGCAGGGCGACGGTCGCGATCGCGACCGGGATGACGCTGGCCGGCCCGCGGACCGCACCGGCGAACAACCCGGTGCCGAACAGCACGGCGGCCAGCCCCGGAGGGCCGACCGCGCTGGCGGCGAGCAGGCCGAGACCGAGTTGGCGGTCGGTGAGCGGTTCGGTGGCCAACACCCGCGGGTCGACCGGCTGGGAGATGCCGGTGACGACCCCGATGACGACGACGAACATCGTGATCCCGACTGCAGCGATGACGAAGACCGGGGCCGGGTCGTCGAGCGTGCGACCGGCCGCCATCATCACCACGCCGCCGGCCATCCCGGCGACGAGGGCGCTCGCCAGGCCGAGCACGATCGCCCACTTCTGCGAGCCGCTGGTCTTCAGCACGTTGCCGAGCAACCGCCAGCGCAGGCGGGCGAACAACCGGATGGCTCCGGCGTCGGTCACCTGCCCAGCCAGTCGAGCGCGGCGGCGTCCATGTCGGACGCTCCGACGACGTCGATGAACGCGTCCTCGAGACGCCGCCCGTCGCGCAGCTCGTCGATCGCTCCCGCTGCGACGATGCGCCCGTGGTCGATCACCCCGACGTGGTCGCAGACCCGCTCGACGATCTCCATCACGTGCGTGGACAGCAGGATCGTCCCGCCGCCCTCCCGGAACCGGTCGAGCATCTGGCGCATCGCCCTGGTCGACACCGGGTCGACGCCTTCGAACGGTTCGTCGAGCATGATCAGGCGGGGCCGGGGGAGCAGCGCGGCGGCGAGGGCCGTCTTCTTGCGCATGCCGTGGCTGTACCCGGCGATCAAACGGCCGGCGTCGTCGTCGAGTTGGAGCAGGGTGAACAATTCCTCGGCGCGTTGCTCGACGACGTGTGGGTCGATCTCGCGCAGTGCGCCGATCGTCGCGACGAACTCGCGCGCCGTCAGCCGTTCGAAGAGCTCGAGCGGGTCGAGCATCACCCCCATCGCGCGCCGCGTGGCGATCACGTCGTCCGCCACGTCGGTGCCGCACACCTCGATCCGGCCCGCATCGGGGCGGACCAGTCCGACGACGCAGCGCATCGTCGTCGACTTGCCGCTGCCGTTCGGTCCGACCAACCCGTAGCAGGCACCGGCCGGGACCGACAGCGTCAGCCCGTCGAGCGCCGAGTTCTGCCCGAAGCGCTTGGTCAGGCCGGTGATCCGCAACGGCTCGTCACGGGCCAGGGTGTCGGGTGTGGGGGGAGGGAACTCCACTCCGGCAGTCTGCCGTGTGACCGACCGAGCCGCGACTCGCGATCCGACGCGCAACGCCGACCCACGCTCGCGCCACAACCCCCCGGACGGCGACGGCTCGCCGGGTCGACGACCCGGCCACCGCGTAGCCTGCACGCCGTGACCTCGCGGCGGATCGGGACTGCGGCCCTGCTCGGACTCGCCGGCATGGTGGCGGCGTGCTCGACCTCGGCCGGCGTGGTCGGTCGGGAGGCGAACATCAGCCGGTCCGAGCTGCCGACCACCGCCACCGTCGACCCCGCCGCGGTGAGCATCGACGGCTCGACGCCGGTCGTCGAGCCGAGTGCCGCCGGGCTGCCGCCGTTGGACGAGCCGGATCCGGCGATCGTCGTCGGCGAGCTCGCGAACGGGCTGCGGTATCTGATTCGCGAGAACGGCAACCCCGGCGGCAGCGTCGAGATGCGACTCGTGGTCGACGCCGGATCGGCACTGCAAGCGGCCGACCAGGTCGGCGGGGCGCACTTCCTCGAGCACATGTTGTTCAACGGGACCGCGCAGTTCCCCGAGAACGAGCTGATCGCCGTGCTGCGGAGGTTCGGCGCCGGGTTGGGGGCCGACGTCAACGCCTCGACGAGCTACGACGAGACCGTCTACGAGCTGTCGATGCCGACCGACGACCCCGACGTGGTCGACACCGGGCTCGTCGTGCTCGAGCAGTGGTTGTCCGCGGCCACACTGGACCCGGCGGCGGTCGAGGCCGAGCGCGGCGTCGTGCTCGACGAATGGCGGACGAGTGAGCAGAGCCCCGACGGCCGGGTGTTCGACGCGATCGAGGAGCTGTTTCTCGCCGGCTCGCCGTACGAGGGGCAGGACCCGATCGGCACCGCCGACGCGATCTCCGCAACCGTTCCCGGGCCGCTCCGCCGGTTCTACGACGACTGGTACCGCCCGGACAACGCGGCGGTGATCGTTGTCGGCGACATCGACGCCCGAACGATCGAGCGGGGGATCATCGATCGCTTCGGGCCGGCGGTGTCGAGGGGTCCGGCGCCGGAACGTCGAGAGCTGACCATGTCGCCGGCCGGCGAACCGCGGGCGAGGGTCGTCGCCGACCCGGACATCGCCGGCGGGTTTGCCCTGGTCAACCTGCCTCGCCCTGCGGTTCGCAGCGGGACGCCCCAGGAGGTGCTTCAGCGCACCGTCCTCGACGACCTGGCGTTCTCGATGATCGCCACCAGGCTGTCCACCGCCGCACTGCGCGGCGAGACCGCGTTCGACGGGGCATCGGTCGATTCGAACAGCATCGTGCGCGGCCTCGACGCGCCCGAGATCGTCGTCGACGCCGATGGCGCGGCGATGCAGGCGTCGGTGCAGGCGATCCTCGACGAGTACGAGCGGGTGCGGCGGTTCGGGTTCACCGCCGCCGAGGTCGCGCGGGCGGTCGGCTCGCGGCGCAGTCTCGAAGAGTCGTACTACGCCGGCCGGGGATCGCGCCAGGACAGCGCCTACGCCGAGGAGTACGTCGACCACGTCCTCGAGGGTACGTCGATCGCCACCGACGACTCGCGCTTCGAGCTGGTCACCGCCGTGCTCGACGGTGCGACGCCCGAAACGGTCGCGTACCGGTTCGTGACCAGGCTGGCGGCGACCGGCCCGCACATCCTGGTCGTCGTGCCCGAGGATGAGGCGGCCGACGTCCCCGAGCCGGCGGCGTTCGAGGAGATGGCGCGAACGGTCGGTGCGCGGCGCCTCCTCCCGGTCGGCGACGAGGACGCGGCGATCGGTGCGCTGATGGCGGCGCCGGCTCCGGTCGAGGAACGGTCGCGGGAGCTGCTGGCCGACGGTGGTGAGGTGAGCTTCGTTCGGCCGCTCCTGCTCACCTTCGGC
Organism: Ilumatobacteraceae bacterium; assembly: GCA_963825565.1. Classification (GTDB taxonomy): domain Bacteria; phylum Actinomycetota; class Acidimicrobiia; order Acidimicrobiales; family Ilumatobacteraceae; genus JBFGCT01. The sequence goes on along the minus strand of CAWGTW010000005.1, from coordinate 111,885 downwards.
AACGGTGTCCGGGTCGCCCTGAACCCGACCGACATCGTCGAGGGCAACGTCGCGCTCCACGCTGCCAGCGTCGGCGGCTTGGCCGCGGTCGACCTCGCCGACGTCCCCGATGCCGATGCAGCGGGGACGGTCGTCGCCGCGAGCGGTCTCGGGGGGTTCGACACCGTCGAGCTCGAGGCGTTCCTCGCCGACAAGGACGTCGCGCTCGACGCGTACCTCGAACAGTTCACCGAGCACCTCGACGGGTTCGCGTCGACCGTGGACCTCGAGGTGCTGTTCCAGCTCGTTCACCTGCAGATGACCGAGGCGCGCGCCGACGACGTCGCCGTCGATCGGTACGTCGACGACGAGTTGCCCTACGCCAGCGACCCCTCGCTCGATCCGCTGACCGCCGAGTTCAGGGCGCTGCTCGACGCGCGGTACGACGACCCGAGATACCTGCTGCCGACGGTCGAGAGCCTGGAGACGGTCGACCGCGAGGGCATCGAGCGCGTCATGCGCGATCGCTATGGCGATGCCGGCGATTGGGTATTCGCGCTGAGTGGCGACCTCGATCTCGACGAGGCGATCGAGCTGTCCCGGCGATACCTCGGGACGCTTCCGGCGACCGGTCGCGTGGAGGCGACCGACTACGTCGAGCCACCGCCGCCGGAGGGGATCGTGGTCGAGCAGGTCAACGCCGGCGAGGGCCAGACCGCCAGCCTGTCGCTCCTGTTCACCGCCCCGGCGAGCAACGATCGTCGCGACGACGTCGCCGCGCGCGTGCTCGAGGAGGTGGTGACCGCCCGGCTCACCGACTCGATCCGCGAGGAGCTCGGCGAGTCGTACTCGCCGTTCGCCGTCGTGCAGCTCACCGGCGGTGCCACCCCGAACGCCGAGACGTACCTGTCGGTGTCGACGGCGCCGGATCGGGTCGGCGTCGTCTCCGCCGCGGTCTCCGAACAGCTCACCGACCTGATCACCGTCGGCCCGACCGCCGTCGAGTACGAGGCGGCGATCGAGAAGGTGCGGCGCGATCTCAACCTCTTCACCAACCAGTCGATCAACGACGAGGTGCTCGCGGTGCTGATCGACCCCGCCGGGAACGCGAGCTTCGACGACTACCTCGGCGAGGTCTTCCTGGTCGAGGAGATCTCCGCCGGCGACGTGCGGTCGTACCTCGACGGGTGGCTGCCGCTCGACCGGTACATCGAGGTGCGGGTCGTGCCGCGATGAGTGCGTTCGGCGAAGGTCGCCCGATCCGCCGGTACCGGGTCGATCGACGAATCGACCCGGCCGAGACCGAGTTCGTCCGAGCTCATCTCGACCGTGCGGGCTGGACGCCGACGAGCGACGACGACTGGACGCTGTACTGGTCGGCGGCGGTCCACGAGCTCGCCGTGTTCGCCCGCGTGCGCGACGGCCAGCTCGTCAACCATTTCCCCGGGATCGCGCCGCTGTTCTACAAGGACGAGATGGCGTACCACCTCGCCGCTGCGGGGCACGCGTTCCATCCGGCGACGTTCTCGATGCCGGGTGAGTACGGCGCGCTGGTCGCGGCGATGGACGCTGACCCGCGGGCGCTGTGGCTGCGCAAGAAGAAGCGGTGGATGGCGGGCGATGGCATGGCGATCATCACCGGCGACACGCCGATCCCGCGGGGCGAGGAGTGGCTCGTGCAGCGCTACGTGGCCAACCCGCTCCTGCTCCCCGGCCGGCCGTACAAGCATGTCGTGCGCAGCTACGTCCTGCTCACGTCGCTCGAGCCGTTGACCGCCTTCGTGCACCGGAACGGTCCCGTGAAGTTCACCTCCCGGCCGTTCAGCCTGAGCCCCGAGGCGTTGCGCGACCCGGTCGTCCACCTGACCAACCCGCCGATCCAGAAGCTCAACACCGATGTCGACGATCCGGTGCGTGGGATGGATCACGACGCGTACCGCCCGTGGCTGGCCGGGTTCGGGGTCGACGCCGACGGGCTGTTCTCCCGGATCGATGCGATCCTCGCCGACACACTGCGCGCCCTGCACCAGCCGGTGCTGCGTCTCAGCCGGGAGTGGTCGCCGCGGCTCGACCGCTCGTTCGAGCTGCTCGGTTTCGACCTGATGGTGGACGACGAGCTGAACCCGTGGCTGCTCGAATGCAACATCAGCCCGGCTCTCGGCGTGCGCGGACGGCCCGGGTCGCCGGCCCGCGACGCTCAGCTGCGGGCCAAGGAGCCGATGGTCGGCGACATGCTGCGCGTGCTGGGCCTGCTCGACGGCGAGCACCGTTTCGAGCCCTTGATCACGGCGGGGGAGGTCTGAACCGGTCGTCGCCGCCGGGCAGGCCGGCCTCGTACCCGAGGGTCGGGCGGGTGACGAAGCCGAGCCCACCGCCGAGCTTGAGGCTCGTGCCCGACAACCCCGCACCCGAACGTTGCCCGGAGAACGAGTACGACTCGGCACCGAAGGAGAAGCCCTCGACGTCGGGTTCGTAGGCCTCGGCGCGCGCCAGGATGCCGTCGAGCACCGCCCGCTCCGCATCGTCGAGGTCGAGCGCGTCGATCTTCGCTGCGAGGCCCCTCAGCACGTCTTCATCGATCTCGATCATGGCGAACTCCTTTGGTCCGGTCGGCGGCGCACGGCACCGTTCCCTAGTATCGCACCGTGGCGGTGGGGGGTTCACGATCCGGGGAGGGCGCCGCGGCCGGCACGTCACCCCCTGTCGCCAACGGCTTCGAGGCGATCGAGAAGGGATCGATCAGCGTCCGGTATCGCCCGGGCACGGCGGGCGAGCAGGCGGCCAAGCCGATGGCGTCCGCTGCGGTGCGGGCGCGGCGACAGCTCGCCGGCTTCGGGTCGGAATCCGAGTTCGGTTGCGTCGCTCTCTACCTCGACGACGCGTTCGCCGATCCGGACGAGCCGTCGAGTGCGGTCGTCGAGGGCAGCATCGTCGACGACGACGCCGGCGTGGTGTGGATGGTCGTCTCGGCCGAAACCCCGCCCGAGCCTCCCCACCGCGCGCTGGCCCTGCTGTTCGGTGCAGGCCTGCCGTCGATCGACGAGGTCGAGGTGCTGGTCGAGGGATACGGGCTCCATCTCGCGGACGTCGCCGACACGACCGGGCGGCTGGCCGGCCTCGACCTGCCGCCGATCGACGCCGCGACCGGGGAGCTGCGCAGCGCGATGGCGGTGGCCTTCGTGCGGTACCTGATCGAGCGCGAGGGCGAGGACGTGTTGCGCGAGCTGCTCGCCGCGCCGGCCGGCGCGGTCGATGCTCGCTGCCGAGAGCTCTACGGCCTGCCGACCGCAGCACTCGAAGCGGCGTGGCGCCGCGACGTCGGCGCCGGTGAACCCGACGTCAAGCCGCTCGAGTTCCTCCGTCTGTCCGCCCGGTACCTGCGGCCGTACTGGCTGCGCCAGTTCGAGGTGTTCGGCTACATGCTGCTGAGCCTGGCGTTCACCGCTGCGTTCCCCTACGTGTCGCGCGCCCTGTTCGACACAGCGATCCCCAGCGGCGAGTTCTCCCAGGTGTTGCAGCTCCTCGTCGTCCTCGGCGTCGCCTTCGTCATCACGTTGCTCGCCGGGTTGCGCCAGACGTATCAGAGCGCCTGGGTCAGCGGCGCGGTCGTGCGCGACATGCGCCAGACGATGTTCGACCGGCTCCAGGTCCTGCCCGCCTCGTGGTTCCAGCGGTACCAGCAGGGCGACGTCCTGGCGCGCTTGTTCTCCGACGTCGGCGCGGTGCAGTCCGGGCTCTCCGACACGATCGGTCAGGGCATCTTCCAGGTGCTCACGCTGGTCGTCAGCGCGATCATCATGCTGACGATCAACGTGCCGATGGGCATCGTCGTGCTGGCCGGCGCGCCGATGGTCGGCCTCGTCTACAAGGTGATGGCGCGCGGTGCGCAGGAGCGGAGCATCGAACTGCGCGAGGAGAACGGCGCCCTGCTCAGCGTCGCCGCCGAGAACTACACGGCGAGTCCGGTGGTCAAGATGTTCGGCCTCGGCGGGCGCGAGAGCGGGCGGTTCCGACGGGCGTCCGATCGCCTGTTCCGCGCCCAGCGGCGGCTGAGCCTGTTCGGCGGGCTGTTCGGGCTGTCGGTCAACATGATCACGACGCTGCTGCGGCTCGGGGTGCTCGGATTCGGGGCCTGGCTGATCCTCGAAGGGCGCTTCACGACCGGTGGGCTCGTCGCGTTCCTGGCGATCATGGGCGAGGTGATCAACCCGGTCACGGTCCTCACCTCGATCGGCCAGGAGATCCAGGCGGCGACCGGCGCCCTGGTGCGGATCAACGAGGTGCTCGATGCCGACCCCGAGCCGGTGAGCGGTGACGCGGTCGAGCTGCCGCCGCTGGCGACCGAGCTGCGCCTGTCCGACGTGTCGTTCTCGTACTCGCCCGAGCGGCGGGCGCTCGACGGGATCGACGCCGTGATCCCGGCGGGCGCCAACGTGGCCTTCGTCGGGCCGTCCGGTTCGGGGAAGTCGACCGTGCTCCGGCTGATCATGCGGATGTACGAGCCCGAAGACGGCTCGATCACCCTCGACGGCGTCGACGCGTCGACCGCCACGGTCGAATCGCTGCGCGGCCAGATCGGCGTCGTCTTCCAGGACCCGTTCCTGTTCAACACGACGATCCGCGAGAACATCGAGCTGGGCAAGCCGGGCGCGACCGAGGCCGAGGTCCTGGCCGCCGGCGCCGCCGCCGAGATCGACCAGTTCGTCGATGCGCTCCCCGACGGGTACGACACGCTGGTCGGTGAGCGGGGTGCCAACCTGTCGGGCGGGCAGCGCCAGCGGGTGTCGATCGCCCGGGCGCTGATCCGCGATCCGCGCATCCTGCTGCTCGACGAGGCGACGTCGGCCCTCGACCCCGGCACCGAGCGGCAGATCTCCGCAACGCTGCGCAGGGTCGGCGAGGACCGAACCGTCGTCTCGATCACGCACCGGCTGACGTCGGTCACCGACTGCGACATGATCTTCGTGATCGACGACGGCCGGCTCGTCGAGTACGGGCAGCACGACGAGCTGGTGGCGCTGGGTGGGACGTACGGCCATCTGTGGGCCGAGCAGACCGGGTCCGAGCGGCGGGAGCTCCCGCCGTTCGACGCTGCCGGCGCACTCGGTCGAACCGCGCTGTTCCGCGCGCTCGACCGGGCGGTGCTCGTCGGGATCGCCGGGCGCCTGCGCTCGTTCGTGCTGCAGCCCGGCGAGACGGTCGGCGACGAGTCCGGCGGCCTCGTGCTGGTGCGCGCTGGGCGCGGCGAGGTGCTGGCACCGTCGGCGCTGGGCGACCCGGCTGTCACCGCCGAGCTGCGGCCGGGTGACGCGTTCGGCGTCAAGGCGTTGCTCGGCCACGGCACCGGCACCCGGCTGCGGGCGATCGATGCGATGACGCTGCTCGAGCTCGACAACGCGGTGCTCGACGGCATCGCTGCGCAGCATGCGACGGTGGCCGCCGCGCTGTCGGGCGCGCCGAGCGGTGAGCACCCCGCCGGTCCGGGCCACGGGCGCCGGCTCGACAGTCCGACGTTCGCCACCGCCACCGGGAGCCACTCGCCATGACACCGATCGCCCGTCCCGTCCTCGACGCGATCGTCGGCGCCGCCGTCGACGTCACCGCTGCCACGGTTGGCTGGCTGCTGATGATCGACGGCGACGAACTGGTCGTCGTCGCTGCTGCCGGCGGTGGCGACGCGCCGTCGCGGATCGGCCGGCGCGTCGCCGGCGGCGGGGTCGCCCGCCACGTGATCGCCTCCGAACAACCGGCGGCGATCGACACACCGCCGTCCGATACGTCCAACGTCGGTGCCGGCGGTCTCGACGGCAACCCGGCCGGCGTGCTCGCCGCGCCGTGCGGCGACGCGGAGGAGGTGCTCGGCCTGCTCGAGCTGGCCCGCCCCGCAGGCAGCGGGCCGTTCACGGTCGACGACATCGAGGAGGTGACCCTGCTCGCACGCGTCGCCGGCGCAGCGCTCGCCGAGCTCGACGACGCGCTCGATGCGGTCGCCTCTCCCGCGGAGCTCGGAGCGGACCTCGCCCGGCTGGCGTCGACCGATCCGGTGCGCTACGCGGCGATCTCCAGGATGGTCTCGACACTGCTGGGACCGGGCCGGTGAGCGACGCGCCGCTGCCCGGCATGGGCCAGGCAGGGCGAGCAGCTCGCGGTCGACCACGCGCTGCAGCTCGACGAGCTGACACCGCAGTGGGCGTGGGGCGGGGCCGACGGCACGGGGGTCCGGGTCGCCGTGATCGACAGCGGGATCGACACCGACCATCCGCTGCTGGGGGGCTGCGTCGATCGACACGCCGGCGTCGCGTTCTCGGTCGAGAACCGGGAGGTGGTCAGGCGCGACGGGGCGCACGACGACTCGTTCGGCCACGGCACAGCGTGCGCGGGGATCATCCACTCGCTCGCACCGGGGTGTCGCATCACCAGCGTCAAGGTGCTCGGCACCGGCCTTCAGGGCAAGGCGGCGGCGTTCCTCGCCGGCCTGAGCTGGGCGGTCGACGAGGGGTTCGACGTGATCAACCTGTCACTCGGCACCCGCAAGTCGGACTGGGCGCTGGCGTTCTACGACGTGTGCGATCGCGCCTACTTCGGCAACTCGTTCATCGTCACCGCGGCGAACAACGTGCAGCGCCGCAGCTTTCCCTCGCTGTACGCCTCGGTGGCCAGCGTCGCCTGCAATCTGAACGCCGACCCGTTCCGGTTCCACTACAACCCCGACCCGCCGACCGAGTTCCTCGCCCGGGGCATCGATGTCGAGGTGGCTTGGCTCGACGGGCAGACGATCCGGTCGACCGGCAACTCCTACGCCGCGCCGCACATCGCCGGGATCGCCGCGCTGATCGCCTCCAAGCACCCCGGCCTGCGACCGTTCCAGCTCAAGACCGTGCTGTGGGCGACGGCGGCCAACGTGCGCGAGGCGACCGCGCCGGAGGTGGCCGGCAAGCTGACCAACGCCATGCGTCGCCGATCCCGTCTTCGGTGAGTTCTGGCGCGGGCGATTCGCCGGGACATCGTCGCCGGTACGGGTCGTGCCGCCCGTCACAGGTGGCCTACAGTCGCGGGAATGCAGACCAAGGCCGCCATTCTCTGGGAAGTCGATCAACCGTGGAGCGTCGAGGATGTCGAGCTCGACCCACCTGGACCTGGAGAGGTGCAGGTCAAGCTGGCCGCCTCCGGCATGTGCCACTCCGACGAGCACCTGGTGACGGGCGACCTGCCGTTCGAGCTGCCGATCATCGGCGGCCACGAGGGTGCCGGCGTGGTCGAGGCGGTCGGTGACGGCGTGGGTTGGCTGGTGCCCGGCGACCACGTCGTGTTCGGGTTCATCCCGTCGTGCGGGCGGTGCCCGAGCTGTTCGACCGGCCACCAGAACCTGTGCGACCTGGGTGCCCTGCTCGGCGCGGGCAAGCAGATCGCCGACGGGACCTCTCGCCATCACGCCAAGGGCGTGGACCTCAGCTTGATGTGCATCCTCGGCACGTTCGCCCATCACACGGTCGTCAACGAGGCGAGCTGCATCAAGATCGACAACGACGTCCCGCTCGACCGGGCCTGCCTGCTCGGTTGCGGCGTCGTCACCGGGTGGGGTTCGAGCGTCTACGCCGCTGAGGTCGGGCCGGGCGACATCGTGGCGGTCGTCGGGGTCGGCGGGATCGGCGCCAACGCGATCCAGGGCGCCAAGCTCGCCGGCGCCAAGCAGATCTGGGCGATCGACCCGATCGAGTCCAAGCGCGAGCGGGCGATGGAGTTCGGGGCGACCCACACTGCGGCATCGATGGCCGAGGCGATGGAACCGCTCGGCGAGGCCTCGTGGGGCACGATGGCCAACAAGGTGATCATGACCCTCGGTGTCGGGTCGGGCGAGGCGATGATCGAGGCGCTGGCGCTGGCGTCGAAGCGGGGTCGAGTGGTCGTCACCAACATCCACCCCGCGATGGAGATGTCGGCGAGCATGAGCCTGCTCGACCTGACGCTGATGGAGAAGCAGGTCGTCGGCTCGCTGTTCGGCTCCGGCAATCCCCGCGCCGACATCCCCAAGCTGCTCGGTCTCTATCGCGACGGTCAGCTCGACCTCGATGGCCTGATCACCAACACCTACACCCTCGACCAGGTCAACGACGGCTACGACGACATGCGCAGCGGCAAGAACATCCGCGGCGTCATGGTCTACGACTGAACGCGCCCGACGTCTCCGAGCCCGAGATCGAACTGGCGGGCGGGGTCGCCAACGCCGGCGCGGTCGTGCGTCTCGGCGACCACGTGCTCCGGCCGTCCAACGCCCACACGGTCACCGTCCACCGGTTCCTGCGAGCGCTCGACGCGGCGGGGTTCGATGGCGCCTCGGTGCCGGTCGGAGTCGACGCGGACGGCCGTGAACGGCTGCGTTTCATCGAGGGCGACGTTGCGATTCCGCCGCTTCCCGACTGGGTCCAGACCGACGCCGCACTGGCCTCGATCGCCCGCTTGATGCGACGGTTCCACGACGCCTCGGCGAGCTATCGACCGACCGACGACGACACGTGGAGCGACGAACTCGCCGATCCCCAGGGCGGATCGCTCGTCTGCCACAACGACGTCTGCCTCGAGAACGTCGTGTTCCGCGACGGCGAGGCGATCGCGCTGCTCGACTTCGACTTCGCCGCGCCGGGCCGTCCGTTGTACGACCTCGCCGCGTGCGCCAGGATGAACGTCCCGATCGACGACCCCGAATCGCGTCGGCGAGGGCGGTGGTTGGCGGCCGACCTCCCCGCCCGGTTGCGGTTGTTCGCCGACGCCTACGGCCTCGACGCCGCCGGACGTGCCGGGTTGCTCGACGAGTTGGGCGACTCGATCGGTCGCCTCGGGCAGTTCGTCCGGCGACGCGTCGCGGCGGGCGATCCGAACTTCATCGCCATGTGGGAGGCGATGGGCGGTAGCGCGCGGTTCGAACGCCGACACGAGTGGTGGCTCGAAGCCCGCGGTTCGTTCATCGCGGCGATGTGATGCCGGTCCCCGCGGCGCCGCCGCTGCGTTGAGGTCGTGCCGGCGCCGGCGGCGCGTTCGTGGTTGCGGTGTGACGGACGTGGGCCGGTGTCCCGCCGGCGTGGCATCGGCGAGTTCCGCAGACGTTCACCGGGCCGGCCTCGACCGGGGCCGCGGGGCTCCCTACCCTTGGCCCATGACACGGCTCGCACGCCACCTCCTGACGCGCCGGATGCTGCTGACCGACCTCGGCGCGGCCGGCCTCGGCGTCGTCCTCCTCGGATCCTGCGGCGGCTCCTCCGGCGGCGGATCGAGCTCCGCCGGCGTGGCGACCGATCCGGGTTCGACCGAGCCGCCCACGACCGGGCCGCCCTGGACCGAGCCGCCCACGACCGAGCTGTCGTCGACCCAGCCGCTGGCGACCGACCCGAGCGCTTCCGGCCCTACGTCGACCGCTGCGGGAACGCCCGCGCTGCGCTGGCAGCACGTCGGGATCGACTTCGTGTCGGCGTTCGTGCTGTTGCGCGGGACCGAGGCGGCCATCGTCGACACCGGCACGCCCGGCAGTGGCCCGCGGCTGTTCGACGGGTTGTCGGCGCTCGGGGCCGACTGGTCGAACGTGCGCCATGTCGTGCTGACCCACCGCCACGGCGATCATGTCGGCGGGCTCGGTGACGTGCTCTCCGAGGCGACGGCGGCGACCGTCTACGCGGGCGATGGCGACATCGCGGCGATCGAGTCCCCGCGGCCGCTCGTGGCGGTCGGTGACGGCGACGAGGTCCTGGGGCTGGGGGTGATCGACACCCCCGGTCACACCCCGGGCAGCATCTCGCTGTTCGACGCCGGGACCGGCCTGCTCGTCGCCGGCGATGCGATCACGGGCGACGGTGCCGGCTCGCTGCTCGGCCCGAACCCGGAGTTCACCCCCGACATGGACACCGCGCTGGCCTCGGTCGCCAAGCTGGCGACGCTCGATGCGCGGGTCGCCGCGTTCGGCCACGTGGGTCCCCCGGTCGACACCGACGTCATGGCCCGGCTCGCCGCGATCGCCGGCAGCACCTGATGGGTTCGGGGACGGGCCGACACCGGGCGGAGTGAGTCGTGGGAGTAGCTTCGCCCGAACGGGTCACGCAGGTCAGGAGCGAGGATGAGAAGCCGCGCGGCGGTGGTACATGGGATCGGCCAGGACTGGCAGGTGGAGGAGGTCGAGGTCGATCCCCCCCTGGTCGGTGAGGTGCTCGTCGAGTGGAAGGCCGCCGGGTTGTGCCACAGCGACGAGCACGTCCTCACCGGCGACATGGTGCCGCCGGAGGAGACGTGGCCGCTGCTCGGGATCGAGGCGTTCTTCCCGATCGTCGGCGGCCACGAGGGCGCCGGGGTGATTGCCGAGGTCGGCCCGGGTGTCACGAGCGTGCGGCCGGGCGATCACGTGTCGGCGTCGTTCGTCCCGTCCTGCGGGCGCTGCCGCTACTGCTCGACCGGGCGCCAGAACCTGTGCGACTCCAGCGCCGGCACGTTCCAGCGCGGCATGATCACCGACGGCACGTGCCGTCACCGCCGGGTCGACGGCGAGGAGCTCAACCTCTTCGCCAAGCTGGGGACGTTCGCGCAGTTCAGCTGCGTCGCCGACACCCAGGTGATCAAGGTCGAGCCCGATCTACCGCTCGAAGTGGTCGCCCTCGTCTCGTGCGGGGTCGCCACCGGCTGGGGCTCGGCGACGAAGCGGGCCGAGGTCCAGGTCGGCGACACCGTCGTCGTCGTGGGAATCGGGGGGATCGGCATCAATGCGGTCCAGGGTGCGGCGATGGCCGGCGCCCGCCACGTGATCGCCGTCGACCCGCTCGAGTTCAAGCGGGAGAAGGCGATGGAGTTCGGCGCCACGCACACGTTCGCGTCGATGGAGGAGGCCTTCCCCGCGGTGCAGGAGCTGTCGTGGGGGATGATGGCCGACAAGGTGATCATGTCCCCCGGCGTGCTGCACGGTGAGCTGATGGCGCTGGGAACGCAGCTCGCCGGGAAGGGGGGCACGATCGTCGTGACCGGGATCGCGCCGATGACCCAGACCGAGTCGTCGGTCAACCTGTTCGAGCTGGCGATGTGGAACAAGGAGATCAAGGGCACGATCTTCGGTTCGCTCAACCCGCGCACCGACATCCCCAAGTTGCTCGGCCTGTACCGCGACGGCCGGCTCAAGCTCGACGAGCTGATCACCAACACCTACACGCTCGACCAGGTCAACGACGGGTACCAGGCGATGCGCGACGGCACCAACCTGCGCGGCGTGATCGTGCATGGCTGAGCAGCCTGCGACCCTCGACCCCGCAGCGGTGGTCGCGGCGATCGCCGGCTCGGTCGTCGGCCGGCGGCGAGAGATCGAGTTGGTCGTCGCCGCGCTCGTCGCCGATCGCCACGTCGTGATCGAGGGGCCGCCGGGCACCGGGAAGTCGACGCTGCTGCGTGCGGTCGCCCACGAGCTTGGGGTCGGGTTCGAGTTCGTCGAGGGCAACGCCGAGCTGACTCCGGCCCGGCTGGTCGGACACTTCGACCCCGCGCGGGTGCTCGCCGACGGATACGACCCCGACGTCTTCGTCGACGGCCCGCTGGCGACCGCGCTGCGCGACGGCTCGCTGCTGTACATCGAGGAGATGAACCGGGTTCCCGAGGAGACGTTGAACGTCTTGATCACGGTGATGAGCGAGGGTGAGCTGCACGTGCCGCGGCTCGGGCGGTTGGTTGCCACGCCCGGGTTCCGGCTCGTCTCGGCGATGAATCCGTTCGACGCCATCGGGACGGCGCGGATCTCCGGCGCGGTGTACGACCGCGTCTGCCGACTGGCGGTCGGCTACCAGTCCGCCGACGACGAGGCGACGATCGCCCGCCGGGCCGCGGCGGTCGTCGGCCTCGATCCGGGCTGGGTCGCGAGCGTCGTCGAGCTGGTGCGATCGACGCGGTCGCACCCCGATCTGCGCGTCGGCTCGTCGGTGCGGGGGGCGATCGACATGTGCGCGGTCGCGTCGACGCTGGCTCCGGTTCGCGGCCAGCCGCCCGACGCTCCGAGCGTGTCGCTCGATGCCGCGCTCGTCGCGCTGTCGGGCCGGATCCGCCTGCGCGAGGGGGTCAACCGGTCCGCCGAGGAGGTCATCCGCGAGTTGTGGGAAGCGGTGTTCGGGCGGATCGTCGGCGGGGAGGGCGACCCGGAGGGAAAAGCCGACGCCCCGACCGGGGCCACGACCTCCCGCTGACATCGCCGCCGGTCAAGGAGGGCGACGAGGCCGACCAGGAGGTCGCGGAGAGCCGCCGCCGCTCGACGTCGCGCCGTGAGCTCGCTCGGCACGACCGGTTCGACGAGGTGTCGCCCGACGTCGGCGAGCTCGACGAGGACGCGCTCGAGCGGGCGCTCGACGAGGACCCCGACGACACCCTGGCACTGCTCGCCGACCTCACCGGCGCAACCGACCCCGTGCTGCGGGAGCTGGCACGGCGCTTGGCCGGGCAGCTGTTCCTCGATCTCGCGCGCCGGGGGCCGGTCCGGCCGCGCGGTGTCGGCCGGCTGGCGACGCAGCGATTCCGTCCCGATGCGGGCGACCTCGATGTCGATGCCAGCATCGACGCGGTGATCATGGCCCGGGTCCACGGGCACGCGCTCGATCCTGAGGAGCTGTGGATCAGGTCGTGGGTCACGCCGGGCACCGCCTTGTGCCTGCTGGTCGATCGGAGTGGCTCGATGGGCGGCAAGCCCCTCGCGACCGCTGCGCTCTCGGCGGCGGCGGTCGCCTGGCGTGCCCCCGAGGACTACTCGGTGTTGTCGTTCGGCCGGGAGGTCGTCGCCTGCAAGTCGCAGGACGCGGCCAAGGCGAGCGAGTCGGTCGTCGACGCGGTGCTCGCCCTTCGCGGTTTCGGCACGACCGATGTCGCAGGTGGGCTGATCGCCGCCGCCGACCAGCTCTCGCGCTCGGCGGCCGGCCGCAAGATCGCCGTGCTGCTGTCGGACTGCCGGGCCACCGTGCCGGGCGACGCCGTCGCCGCTGCGGCCTCCCTCGACGAGTTGGTCATCGTCGCCCCCGACGGCGACGACGAGCAAGCACGTGAGCTGTCGCTGCTCACCGGGGCCCGCCTGACGACGGTCGCCGGCCCGTCTGACGCCGCTGCCGCCCTCGCCCGCGTCATCGACCGTTGACCCCTGGTGTCAGACACCAGGCGTTGACGGTGTCACGGGGAGGTGGTCACGGGCAGGTGACCGAACTGTCGGGCGCGTAGCCGAGGGTGTTCTCCTCGGCTTCGACGCTCGGCAGCGTCGTCGGCGCCGGCTCGTCCGGCGTCAGCGGGGCCGATGCTCCGAAACCTGATGGCGCGAAACCTGATGGCGCGAACCCGGATGGCGCGAACCCGGACGGCGCGAACCCGGACGGCGTGATGGTGCTCGAGGTCGTCGTCGAGTCGAACACCTGCACCGGTGCACTGGCCAGGGTCGCCTCGCCGCGGAAGATCGCCAGGATCGCCTGCATGTTGTCACCCGAGGTCGTCGGCACCAGCACCGAGTTGCCCTGGATGGTCTGGGGCTTGGACTCGATCTGGTACGTGGTGATCTGCGTCGGGTCGACGTCGCGCAGCACGCCGGCGAACTCGAGCACTTTGCCCACCGAGAGCTCGCCGTCGATGACGACGTAGTCCGAACTGGTCTGGACGAGGCCGCGGACGACGTCGGGGTTGAACGCACCCTTCGACAACAGCCGCGACACCACGCGCCGGAGGAAGTCCTGCTGGCGCGAGATCCGGCCGAGGTCGGACGTGCCGTCCTGGACCCACCCGCGGTCGGCGGTCAGAAACTGGAAGTAGCGGGAACGCACGTAGGCCAGGGCGTGGTCGCCGTCGAACGTGAAGCAGCCTGCGGTCGGGACGTCGAGACCGGTGCGCGCGTCCCGCACCGGCGTGTCGAAGGGGACACCGACCCCGCCGACGGCATCGACCAGCGTCTTGAACGCACAGAAGTCGACCTGGACGAAGTGGTCGGTCCGGATCCCGAAGTTGTCGTAGATCGTGTCGATCAGCCGCTGGGGGTCGTCGCGCTGGTAGGCGACGTTGATCCGCTGCTTGCTCGACCTGCCGGCGATGGTGACCCAGAGGTCGCGCGGGAACGAGAGCACGGCAACCTGCGATTCGGCCGGGTTCACTCGCCACATCATGATCGTGTCACTGCGCTCGCCCAGGCTGGTGCGGTCACCGAACGCCGGTGCGTAACGGCTGTCGGGGTCGATGCAGGAGTTGTTGTCCGCCCCGGTGATCAAGAAGTTGCGGGCCTCTGGTTCGGCGGGCGGGAACGTCTCGACCGGCTCGGTCTCGACGGGCGCTTGCGGCTCGGCCCCGACCAGCACCGGTCCCTCTTCCTCGGGAACGGTCGAGTCGGTGCCGGCGGACTCGGCTGCCGCCGGATCGACGATCGCGACCAGGTTGCGATCCTCGATGACCCGCTGGCCGGCGTACAGGCCGGCGGCGGCGGCGAAGCAGGCCAGTGCGCCGACGAAGACAGCGCCGATCGTCAGTCGCTGTGGCCACGTGCGCGACCGCCGCACGCCGTGCGCTGGCGGTTCGGGCGGCCCTGGCGAATCGAGCTGATCGGTCATGCGGGCGCGACGCTATCGGCGCGGCGGCCCCGCGTCACCGCGGCCGGCACATCGCCGCGCAGGTCAGCCCAGGACGACGACCTTGGTTCCGAGCTGGGCCCAGTTCCACATCCAGATCGCATCGGGCTTGGCCTGGCGCACACACCCGCCCGACAGCGGGAGCCCCAGTTGGGCGACGGTCTGCACCGGGTACCCGTACTGCCAGGGGATCTCGTGGAGGCCGATGTTGCCGCCGCGGGCGCCCCACGCGAAGCGCACCATGTACCCCCACGTGATCGACGGGTTGTTGATCGAGTGGGTGTACCTCGACCGCGACCAGACCGCGTAGGTGCCGGGCCGGGGATCGAGCGGTGTCTGGCGCCCGGAGACGAGGTGGGTCTTGATCACCGTGCCGGACGAATCGACGACCCACACCCGCTGCCGAGACTTGGAGTACACCACCCGGCGTCCCGAACCGGAGTAGCCCGGCAGGCCGTAGGTCGGGGCCGGGACCGTCGTCGTGGTCGTCGTGGTCGTGGTCGGGGGCGGCGGCGTCGGCGTCACCTGGAGCTGTGTTCCGCGATCGGGCGTGACGCGCACAGGACCGACCGGGGTGATGCTGCCGAGCTCGCTCGGGGCACTGGTCGTCGGGCTGGCGGGCGCTTCGCCGGCGGTGGTGGACGTCGTCTCGGCGACGGTGGTCGTCGTGCACCCGGCGATCGTGGTGGTGGTCGCGCCGTCGGCGGCGGTCGTGGTCGGGCCGAGGACGGTCGTCTCCGGGGGGCACTCGACCGCCGTCGGGGTATCAACCGACGGTGCCGGGACCGCCTCCGACGTCGTCGTGGTGTCGCCGGCGGTGGTGGTCGGATCCTGCGCGGTGGTCGACGGCTCCTCGACCGTGGTGGCGGTGCCGCCGGTCGTGGTCGTGGTGTCGTCGGCGTTGGTCGGCGCGCCGACCGCGAGCAGCGATGCAACCAGGGCGAACGCGAGCACTCCCAACCTCATGCGCATGTCGAGGACTCTAGAGGACGATTCCCGTGACGTGGGTCACAATTGCGAAAATCCCTGGGCTACCGCGCCACGCCGCGCCGGCGGTCAGTCGTGGTCGGCCAGCCGGATCTCGCAGTCGAGCGCGTCGCCGTCGATCACCGTCATCAGCTCGATCGAACCGGCGTCGAGCAGATCGGCGCGACCGTGCTCGAGCGATGGTTGCAGCGCCGCGGGCGCGGTGACGACGAGCGAGGCGACCGTCGCCCGCTGGCTCTGCTTGGCCTCGGTCTTGGCCCGGCGCACCCGGGTCAGCACGTCGACCACCGGATCGACGAGCGCCGGATCGCCGCCGAGTGCGGTCGCGGTGGGCCAGGAGGCGCTGTGCACGCTCGCGTCGTGCCACCAGCTCCATGCCTCCTCGGTGGCGAACGGCAGCACGGGCGCCAGGAGACGCTGCAGGGTCCCGAGCGCCTCGCGCAGGGCGCGGCGGGCGGAGGCCGCAGCGGCCGCCCCGCGCGACTCGTACGCCCGGCCCTTGACCAGCTCGACGTAGTTGTCGCAGAACCACCAGAAGACGGCCTCGGTGCGCTCGAGCGCACGGGCGTAATCGAACGCCTCGAACGCCGCGGTCGCCTCGGCGATCACCTCGTCGAGTGTGGCGAGCATGGATCGGTCGATCGGGTCGGTGACGATCGCGCCGAGTGGGATGGTGTCGTCGACGTCGCCGAACCCGAGGACGAAGCGGGTGACGTTGAGCAGCTTGTTGGCCAGCTTGCGGCCGACCTTCATCTGGTCTTCGCTGAACGCGGTGTCGACGCCGGGCCGTGCCGAGCCCGCCCAGTAGCGGACGGCGTCGGTGCCGTACGTCTCGAACAGGTCCATCGGGGTGACGACGTTGCCCTTCGACTTGGACATCTTCTTGCGGTCGGGGTCGAGGATCCAACCGGACAGCGCGGCGTGCTTCCACGGCGCGACCCCGAATTCGAAGTGGCTGCGGGTCATCGTGGAGAACAACCACGTGCGGATGATGTCGTGGCCCTGCGGGCGCATGTCCATCGGGAACACCCGCTCGAACAGGTCGGGATCCTGCTCCCACTGCCCGGCGATCTGCGGCGTCAGCGAGGAGGTCGCCCACGTGTCGAAGATGTCCGGGTCGGCGGTGAACCCACCGGGCCGGTCTCGCTGGTCGTGCGTGAACCCCTCGGGCACGTCGGTCGACGGATCGACGGGCAGGATCGACTCGGCGGGGAGCAGCGGCGCGTCGTAGATCGGCTCGCCGTCGTCGTCGAGGCGGTACCAGACCGGGATCGGCACGCCGAAGAAGCGCTGGCGGCTGATCAGCCAGTCGCCGTTCAGGCCCTCGACCCAGTTCTCGTAGCGGTGCAGCATGTGGCTCGGATGCCAGGTCACCTCCGACCCGCGCTTGACCAGCGCGGCGCGCAGATCGGCGTCGCGACCGCCGTTGCGGATGTACCACTGGCGCGACGTGACGATCTCGAGCGGGCGCTCGCCCTTTTCGTAGAACTTGACCGGGTGCTGGATCTCCCGCGGTTGCCCGAGGAGCCGGCCCGCCTCGGTCAGTTGTTCGACGACCACCCGCTGGGCCTGCTTGACCGTGAGGCCGGCGATCGAGGCGTACGCCTCCGGGTCGACGCCGTCCGGCGCGTCGTGGAGGATGCGGCCGTCGCGGCCGACGATCGCCCGCATGCCGAGGTCGAGCTCGCGCCACCAGGTGACGTCGGTCGTGTCGCCGAACGTGCAGATCATCGCGATGCCGGTGCCCTTGTCGGGCTCGGCGAGCTCGTGCGCCCGGATCTCGACCTCCTGGCCGTACAGCGGCACGGTGACCGTCGTGCCGAACAGCGCCCGGTAGCGCTCGTCGTCGGGGTGGGCGACCATCGCCACGCAGGCGGCGAGCAACTCGGGGCGGGTGGTGTCGATCACGACGTCGCCGCCGCCGTCGGGGCGTGCGAAGGCGATCTTGTGGTACGCCCCGGGGCGCTCGCGGTCCTCCATCTCGGCCTGCGCGACCGCGGTGTGGAAGTCGACGTCCCACATCGTCGGTGCTTCCTGGGTGTAGGCCTCGCCGCGGGCGACGTTGCGCAGGAAGGCGCGCTGGCTGACCCGCTGGGAGTGCTCGTCGATGGTGGCGTAGTCGTGCGTCCAGTCGACCGACAGGCCGAGGCGCCGCCATTGCGCGGCGAACACCTCCTCGTCGACCTCGACGAGCTCGTCGCAGAGCTCGAGGAAGTTGGGCCGCGAGATCGGGATCGCCTGGTGCTTCTTCGGCGGATCGCCGCGGAACGGTGGATCGAAGTCGGGGTCGTACGGCTCGCTCGGGTCGCAGCGAACGCCGTAGAAGTTCTGCACCCGGCGCTCGGTCGGCAGCCCGTTGTCGTCCCAGCCCATCGGGTAGAAGACCACCTTGCCGGACATCCGTTGATAGCGGGCGACGATGTCGGTGTGGGTGTAGCTGAACACGTGGCCCATGTGCAGCGACCCGCTGACCGTGATCGGTGGCGTGTCGATCGAGAACACGCGCTCGCGCGGGGCGGTCCGGTCGAACCGGTAGATGCCGTCGGCCTCCCACCGCTCGATCCAGCGCGCCTCGATGCCGTCGAGCGTCGGCCTGTCGGGGATGTTCGCCATAGTGGTCCGAGGCTACCGACCCCACCACGCCGCCTCCCGCCCAGTTCCCAACCTCCTGCGGTGAGTTCCGGCGGGACCTGCCCGCGCTGAAACTCACCGGGGATGGTCAGGTGCAGAAGGTGAACCAGCGGTACTGGCCGTCGACGATGGCGACGTGTGCCTTGGAGTCGGCGCCGGACTGCCCGCGGCCGGTGAGCGCGATCGTGACGTTGATCGCGTCGGGGATGTCGTACGTGCGGCCGTCGGGGAGCTCGTACACCCACGGTTCGGGACCGTTGTCGGCCACGAAGTCGATGACCAGGTCGGGATCGGCGAACCGTTCGAGCGCGGCGGGGCACTCGGTCGGGTAGGCCTCGAGCACCGTCGGGTGGAGCCGGTCGAGGGCGAAGCCGAGATCGCCGGCCGCAACGCTGGCGCTGAGCGACTCGTAGAACGCATCGAGCGACTCGGTGGCCGGCGATGCGTCGGTGGTCGGAGGTTCGCTCGCCGGAGCTGTGTCGGTGGTCGGAGGCTCGCTCGCCGGGGGTACGTCGGTGGCCGGCGGTTCGGGCGGGACACCCGCCGCGGCGAACGGCGGCATCGTGGTCAGGCCGGACACCGGGACGACGGGTTGTTCGGAGGTCCCGCCACCGGCCGAGGTCCGCCAGACATAGGCGAGCGCCCCGTCGGGCAGCTCCGCCTGGGGCGTCACCAACATCACCGCGTTGTCGCGGAACAGGGCGCGTGCCGCGGTCCCGCCCGCCGACGACGAGACGGTCCAGCCGTCCGGACCCTGGGTGATGTCGTAGGCCGGCCCGCCGGCCGGGCCGAAGTCGACCGTGTGCACCCGTTCGGCGCCGTCGCCCTCGATCGGGATCGCATCGAGCATCGACGCCGTCACCGTGACGTAGGCCCCGGCGTCGAGCGCCGGTTCGCCGACCGCGCACGCTGTGTAGGCGACGTGCCCCCACCCGCATGGGTAGATCGTGTTCGTGAAGTACGGCTCCGATCCGAACGCCTGGGTGTCGGCGATCGCCGGGTTCGTGCGGCCGAGCGGGTTGGTGTACGTCGACGTCGTGCCGATCGCGGTGTCGGTCACCGACAGCTCGAACTCGACATCGGTGGTCGCGGCGTAGAACACCCAGTAGTGGCCCCGATCGGTGCACGCCGCATCGAGCGCCGTGACCAACAGGTCGACCTGGTCGGGCGCGAAGAAGAACAGGCATTCGTTCTGCAGAGGATCGACCGCAAACGTGTTGCCGAGGGTGACGGCCGCCTCGGGCCACGTGTCGGAGATCGCAAGGTCGGCCTGCCCGACCGTGAAGGACCCGAACCGCGGGATCGCAGGATCAGGCTGCTCGGGTCCGACGTCGAACGTCCGGTCGCGCAGCGCGAGTGCGGCCCGGTTTACCGCATCGAGGTCGGTGAAGTCGATGTCGCCGGCGATGTCGCGAGCGCCGATCTCGAGCCGGTCGACAACGCACGGTCCGAACGACTGCAGCGGCTGGTCGATGATCGTGACGCCGTTGTCGACCGCCGGCGCCTCGCCGGTCAGGATGTTGCCTCCGCAGTTCGACGTGAGGCGCGCCAGCGTGTCGGCATCGAACAGCTCCCCGAACGTGCGTATGTAGAGCGCCTGCTCGGCCGTCGAGTTCGACTCCTGGCCGGTGATGGCGTCCGGAACGGTGCGCGTGTGATCGATACCGGGATTCGCCCCCGGGAGCACGAGCGCGAGATCGGTGCTCGCCGAACACGGCAGGAACGCCGGATCGCAACCGCCCGGCAGTCCACCCGGCGGCGGCGTGCACGGACCGCCGGCGCTGAGCGCTGTGCTCCACGCGCTCAGCTGATCGGCACGGACCTGGGGGTCGGAAGTGTCCGCCGGGTCCGGCCAGAAGCCGTCGCTGCCGGATCCCTGCGGTGCTCCGCACACCTCGGTCACCGGGTCGTCAGTGGCTGGCGGCGGCGCCTGGCCGACTTCGACCACCGTCGTCGTGGTCGACGTGGTCGTCGTCGATCCGGAGGTGGTCACGGCGATCCCGGTGCCGCCGGTCGAGGCCGTGTCGTCGCCACCGCTGTTGGCGATGACGAATCCAAGCGCGACGGCGATTGCCGCGATGCCGGCGACGATCCCAGCGAGGCATCCCCACGGCTTCTTGGCCGGTTCTTCGGTCGGGTCCGGGCCGGGACCTCCACTCGGCGCCGTCGTGGTCACCGGCGCCACGGCGCCGGGCTCGCCGTCCCCGACGACGGGGGGAACGACCTGTTTGGTCATCACGATCTTGCCAGCCGGGGTGACGTCGAACGATTGGAGTTGCTTGCCGTTCTCCCGCATCGTGCGGTTGAACGCGTTCACCCACTTGTCGACCTCGGCCCCGATCGACTCGAAGAGCAGGTTGGACGAGTCGACGTGGAGTTGCCCGTCGACGATCGCGGCCGGGAGCTCGATGCTCACCCAGCCCTTCGCCACGCGGATCGTCGCCCTCGACGCGGTCCACCCCTCGTTGACCGACACCTCGGGCGGTTCGTCGGTGCCGGGCAGCTTGGGGACCCAGCCCATGTTCCCCGGATCGATCTCGACCCGATCGACCTGGCACGCCACGAAGCTGCGGAGCGCGGCCGGGGCACTGCCCGGGAGTGCCGCTGGCTTGCTGTTGTCTGGCATGACGAAGCCCTTCGTCGCTGTGTTGGCCGCCGGCGAGCCTGCTCGGTCCGCCACGAGTCCTCGGGGTCCATACTGCCAAACTCGAGCGGCTCGTTGGGTCCGACGCTCGTAGGATCGGCGATGTGCTGCGTCTCTATGACACCGCCACCCGCGAGGTGCGGGAGCTCGCGCTGCGCGAGCCCGGCAAGGTGAGCATCTACCTGTGCGGCCCCACCGTGTACGGCCCGGCACATCTCGGCCACGGCCGCGCCACGCTGTCCTACGACATCCTTCGGCGATACCTCGTCTGGACCGGGCTCGACGTGCGCCTCGTGTCGAACGTGACCGACATCGACGACCAGATCATCAACCGCGCCAATCGCGAGGACCGGCCGTGGCAGGAGATCACCGAGAAGTGCGAGGCGATGTGGTGGAAAGCGATGGACGGCGTCGGCTTCCTTCGGCCGACCGACACGCCCCACGCGACCGAGTTCGTCGACGCGATGGTCGAGATGATCGGCGAGCTGGTCGCGGCGGGGACCGCGTACCTCACCGACGACGGCGTGTACTTCGCCGTCGAGTCGGTCGACGATTACGGCCTGCTCGCCCACCAGTCGATCGACGACATGCGGTCCGGCGGTGGCGACCGCGATGTCGTCGGCGCAGGCGGCAAGCGACACCCGGCCGACTTCGTGCTGTGGAAGTTCTCCAAGCCCGGCGAGCCGGCCTGGCCGTCGCCGTGGGGTGAGGGCCGACCCGGCTGGCACTCGGAGTGCGTCGTGATGAGCCTCGACCTGCTCGGCGAGGGGTTCGACCTCCACTGCGGCGGCCAGGACCTGCGGTTCCCGCATCACGAGAACGAGCGGGCGCAGGCGGTGGCGCTCGGCAAGACGTTCGCCAACCACTGGATGCACCACGGGTTCATCGTCGACGCCGAGGGCGAAAAGATGTCCAAGAGCCTCGGCAACGTCTCGAACCTGCTCGACCTGATCGAGTTGTACGACCCTCGGGCGTATCGGATGGTGCTGCTCCAGGCGCACTATCGCAGCCCGATCACGATCACCCAGGACTCGATCGACGCCGCGGTCAAGTCGCTCGGCGGGCTCGACGCGTTCGCCGCTCGGACGGCCGGCCTCGAGGGCGCAGTGCCCGATCCCGCGGTGCTCGACGAGTTCCGGGTGGCGATGGACGACGACCTCGACACGCCGCGGGCGACGGCCCTGCTGTTCGACACCGTGCGCCGGGCGAACGCGGCACTCGACGCCGGTGACCCCGGCGCTGCGGCGTTGGTCGCCGCGGTGCACGAGATGGCGGCCGCGGTCGGTCTGCAGCTGTCGGCGGGCTCCGATGCGCCGGTCGAGGCGCTGGAGAAGGTCGCCGCGCTCGACGCGGCCCGTGCGGGGAGGGACTTCGCGACGGCGGACGCCCTGCGAGCCGAGCTCCAGGCCGATGGCTGGACGGTCGAGACCGGCGCCAAGGGCACGACGATCCGCCGCTGACCACGTCTCGCCACCGTACGCGCCCGGCCTCACCGCGCTCGCCGCCGCCGAGGCCGCAGCCCGCGAGCTCCTCGACACCGGCGTCCCCGGCTACCTCGACCGTCTCTGACCGTCCGCGGCCGCTCCTCCCGCCCCGCTTGCGTCGCGGTCCTGGCGGTGGCGTGGTCGTGGTGGTCGTCGCCCATTCTCGCGACGCAAGCGGTCGGGGTGGGACGGCGCCGCCCGGCGATCCCGCGTCGTCTCGCGCAGGTGAACGCCGACCGCCCGACTTCTGCGACGCAGACGCGGGTGGATCAGGCGAAGGCGGCGATCACGGGGGCGAAACGTTCTGGGGCGCCCGGATCGCCGATGTCGGCGAGGCTGACGATGACCTCGTCGACCCCGGCCTCGGCCAGTGCCCGAAAGCGGCCGATGTGGTCGTCGGGCGTCCCGGCGTCGAGCCGCTCGGCGACCGCTTCGGGGGAGACCTGTTCGTCGGCCGCTCGGGCGAGCGCCTCGGCCAGCCCGGTCTCGTCGGCCGCGCACAGCACCGATGAGAGCTGGGTGATCGCGATCTCGTCCGGATCGCGGCCCTCGGTCCGGCAGTGCCCGCGCAGCACCTCGACCTTGCGCCGGACGACATCGGGTTCGCCGAACAGGTTGCAGGCGTCGGCGTGGCGGGCGACCAGGCGCAACGTGCGCTGCTCTCCCGATCCACCGACCAGGATCGGAATGCGCTCCTGGATCGGGCGGGGGTAGCAGATCGCCTCGGCGACGCTGATCCGCCGGCCCGTGTAGGGCGGCGCTCCCGGACCCCACAGGAGCGGGAACAGCTCGAGCGCATCCTCGAGCAGCTCGTACCGCTCGGAAAGCGGCGGCAGGTCCCAGCCGTACGCGGCGTGCTCCCGGTCGAACCACGCCGCGCCGAGCCCGCACATCGCCCGCCCGCCGGAGAGCACGTCGAGCGTCGCCGCGATCTTGCCGACGTGGGCGACGTTGCGGTACGTGATGCCGGTGACCAGGGTGCCGAGGCGCATGCGTTCGGTCGCCGCGGCGAGGAAGCCCAGCGTGGTCGTGCTCTCGAGCATCGGTTCCCACTCCCGCCCGACCTGGGGGATCTGCATGAAGTGGTCCATCACCCAGATGCTCGAGAACCCGGCACGCTCGGCCTCCCGGGCGATCGTGGCGAGGCGCAGGCCGATCTCGTCAGGAGGTCCCGGCCAGGTGAAACTCGAGATCGACAGTCCGAATCGCAGCGGCATCGGCTCCTCCTGTTGGGTTCGGGCGAGGTGACGGTGGGCGTGAAGGGTGGGTGGAACGATCCGCACCGGCGCCGGCATCTCGACCGAGTCGAACTCGTCGGCGAGCGCCGCCCGGACGGCGGGCCAGCGGCCGAGCTGTGCGGAGACGACCTTCGACGGCACCGGGTGCGGGCGGGTCCGGTTGCGGCGACGGCACTCGGCGGGTGCGGTATCGAACGCCACGGCGATCGTCGAGCGGCCGTGCGCTCGCGCCGCCGCCGACCACCGGGTCCGCTGCGCAGCGTCCATGCCGAGCGAGTCGACGACGGTGGTCAGGCCCCGCTTCATCCGTCGCTCGACGACGAGTCCGAGGACGTCGAAGGCATCGGTGCCCGCCCGCTGATCGCGCTCGCCCACGCCGACCATCGCCCGGAGCGCGTCGGACGACACGATCTGGTCGGGGCGGAACCACCGCGCCGCCCACCACGTCTTGCCGGCGCCCGACGGCCCGGCGAGGACGACGAGCGCGCCGGACGGGATGATCACCAGCCCATCATCGCGGGTCGCCGACCGGACCGCGGCGAGCGGACGGCGCCAGGGTCAGGCGGCGAACGCACAGGCGGGCTGTGGCTCGCCGAGGAAGAAGCCCTGCGCAGCTTCGACACCGAGCTCGTAGAGCGTGTCGACATCGGCTTGGGACTCGACGCACTTGGCGATGACGAACGTCCCCGACCGGCGGGCGGCGTTCACGATCTGTCGGGCGGGATCGAGGCCGTCGGGGCCGGGTTCGACCCCCTGCGTCAGCGAGGCGCTCAGCTTGATGATCTCCGGCTCGACCCCGAGCATCTGCTGCAGGCCGAGGAACCCGGTGCCGACGTCGTCGAATGCGATGCGCAGGCCGAGGGACCGGATCGAGGTCAGGCCGTCGAGCAGCCGCTTGCCTTCGGTGACCGCATCGGGTTGAGTGATCTCGACGACGACCCGGTTGGCGTTGACGTGCCCGAGCAGTTCGTACAACCGGTGGTCGTCGAGCAGTTGGGTCGACACGTTGACGCACAACAGCCCGTGCCGCAGTGTGCCGAGGTGGTCGAATGCCTTCATCAGGGCGCTCAGCTCGAGCTCGCTGCTCATCCCGACGCTGCGGGCGTCGCGGAACCAGAGCGCGGGGCTCGGCCCCGACGGGAAGCGCGACAGCGCTTCGTAGCCGATCGTCTGGCGGGTCTCGAGCATGACGATCGGCTGGAAGACCATCTCCGGGCCGGCCTGGTGGCCGATCAGGTTGGCGATGCGCGCTTCGATCAGCTGGCGGGCCGTCGCCTTGAACTCGTCGTTGCTCATCGTCGATGTCGCGGCGCTCGAGCGGTTGAGCTGCTCCACCAGTTCCTCGAACGTGTCGACGGCGATCTGTTCGCACACGTTGGCCAGCCATGGGTCCACTTCGGCCGGGTTGGTCACGATGTCGCCTTTCGGTGCTGACGGTCGGCGGTGCCGCCGTCGTGCGTTCGCGCGATGGGGACGGACTCGACTGCGTCGATTCCCTCCTGGCTCGCCTCTCTTCTCCCCGTTCATCGTCACGGCCGGTGGGGACCTTGAAGGCAAACATGCTCAACGGTGACGTCCCGCGGACCGTTGCGCCCCGCAACCGGGTACTACGGCCCGAATCTCGGCGCTGGGTAGACAGCGGTGTTACTCACGGGTAACTTAGGGTCATGACCACGGACTTCTCGCTCAATCTCAACGAGGACCAGATCCAGCTCCAGAAATGGATCCACGATTTCGCCGAGGACGTGATCCGCCCGGCAGCCCACGAGTGGGACGAGCGCGAGGAGTTCCCGTGGCCGGTGGTCGAGGAGGCCGCGCGCATCGGCCTCTACGGCGTCGACTTCCTGATGAACGCGATGACCGATCACACCGGCATCACCATGCCGATGGCGATCGAGGAGATCTTCTGGGGCGATGCCGGGATCGGCATGTCGATCATGGGTTCGGCGCTGGCAGCGGCCGGCATCGTCGCCAACGGCACCGCCGAGCAGACGATGGAGTGGGTGCCGCAGTGTTACGGCACGCACGACAAGGTGCAGCTCGGCGCGTTCTGCGTCAGCGAGCCCGACGCCGGCTCCGACGTGTCGTCGCTGCGGACCAACGCCAAGTTCGACGAGGCGAACAACGAGTGGGTGATCAATGGCACCAAGGCATGGATCACCAACGGCGGGATCGCCGACATCCACGTCGTCGTCGCCACCGTCGATCCCGACCTGAGGGGCAAGGGACAGGCGAGCTTCATCATTCCGCCGAGCACGCCGGGCTTGTCGATGGGGCAGAAGTACAAGAAGCACGGCATCCGGGCCAGCCACACCGCCGAGGTCGTGCTCGACGACGTCCGCGTCCCCGGCTACTGCCTGCTCGGTGGCAAGGAGAAGCTGGACGAGCGTCTCGCCCGGGCCCGCCACAAGGAGCACGTGCACACGCAGCCGGCGATGGCGACGTTCGAGGCGACGAGGCCGGCGGTCGGGGCCCAGGCCCTCGGCATCGCGCGTGCGGCCTACGAGTACTCGCTCGAGTACGCGAAGGAGCGGTACGCCTTCGGCCGGCCGATCATCATGAACCAGGCGATCGCGTTCAAGCTGGCGAACATGATCACCGAGATCGACGCGTCCCGCCTCCTGATCTGGCGGGCCGCCTGGTTGTCCAAGAACGGCCAGTTCAAGAACGGCGAGGGGTCGATGTCGAAGTGGAAGGCGTCGGAGACCGCCGTGCGGGTGACCGAGGACGCGATCCAGATCCTCGGCGGCTACGGCTACACCCGCGAGTACCCGGTCGAGCGCTGGCATCGCGACGCCAAGATCCACACGATCTTCGAAGGCACGTCCGAGATCCAGCAGCTCGTGATCTCCCGGGCGATATCAGGCCTGCGTATCGAGTAGATCTGGAGTTCTGCGCCTGGGGTCGCTCGACCGAGCTTCGGTCATCCCTGGTTTCATCCCTAGTATTCCTGGAGTCAACCGGCGTCGTATTGCGCTCGATGGCGACGCTGCGCGAGAAGCAACCCGGGGTATCGGAGGTACGCGTCCTCACCGGCACCGACGGCCGCGGCCAGCCGACGCAGCTGTCCCGAACGGTCCGCGGCGGCAAGCGTGAAGCCCAGAAGGTCGCGGCGGAACTCGAGTCGGGGCCGGGTCAGTCGTCGCCGGCAGGCCGGTCGGTGAGCGACGTCCTCGACGCGTGGGTCGAGCAGCACCTCGACACGTGGGCGCCCTCGTCGGCGCGCGAACAACCGAGCCGCGCGCCATCAAGACGGCATCATCGGCCCGATCGAGTACCAGGGACTGCCGTTCTTCGGTTTCTACGGCGACCTCCGCCTCAACTGAGACCGGATCTCGACCCAACACCGCTGCCGACGGCATCGACCTCGGGCCGCCCGCTTCGCCGCCGGTCTCAGGTGACGCGGAACACCTCGTACTCGACACCCGACTCAGCGATGCGCCCGCGGCCGACGAACACGGTGGTGTTGACCCAGGCGTAGCGCGGATCACCGGTCTCGAGACGAGGCGTCGTGCGGAAGTACTGGTCGTCGAACCCGGTCGATCCAGCGCCCAGCGCCGTCATGACGGCCACGTTCATCTCCAGGAGCCCGGGGTACTGGACGTAGATGATCGCGTCGTCGTCGGTCCGGACCTGGACGCGTACGTCGAGCCGCCCGAAGCCGTCCTCGCCGATCAGGAGCCAATCTGCCCCGGCACCGACGACCGTGCCGTTGATGCGGTCCCCCTCGACCGAACCCCCCGTCACCGAGACGATCATCCGGGTCCCGAGCGGCCCGGGGCCGACCATGAGCCCCTCGTCCAGATCGGCGTGAAGCGTCAGTTCCTTGACCAGTTCCATGTTTGCCCCTTCGTCGCGTGGCCAGCAGTGACCATATCTCATCGGGCAGCGTCCCATGATCGGCGTACCGCACTGGGTCGCCGGTTGTGTCGGCGCTGGGATCGGGAGTCCATCCCGCGGCACCAGGTCCGAAGAAGCGCCACTCGCGGTCCACGGTGCGCACCGCGTTCGGCGAGGCCTCCCGTGGCGCCACATGACTGCCGCTGCCCGGTCGGCTTCGAGCCAGGTGGCCGTCAGCGTGTGCCGGTCAGCGTCGGGAGGAGGGCGCGGGCGACGTCCGCGGGGCGCTCTTCGTGCGAGAACAGGCCGGCGCCTTCGATGACCTCGATCTCGGCATCGGGGAACTCGCCGAGCATCTGCTTCGCTTTGTCGACGGGAAAGAACGGATCCTTGTCGCCCCAGACGAGCTGAACGGGTACGTCGATGCGTTGATGGATCTTGGTGAGGTCGGCGACGAGTTGCATGTCGAAGCTGCGAAGCAGCTTGGCTGCGGCATCTCGGCGAGCCTGGATCTCGTGGAGTGGTTGGAAGAAGAACTCGTCGAACTCGCCGTCGAGCAAGGATCGATCGACGAAGGCGTCGCCGAACACGAGGCGACTCCGCCGGATTCTGGGTTTGCCGGCGACCCAGCCGAGCCCGGCGCTGAGGCCCGGAAGGTGACGAGCGGCAATGAACGACTTGAAGCGCCAGCTCGGGTCTGGTGGTTCGGTGTTGATCAGGCCCATGGCGCTGAGGCGGGAATCACCGACCAGGGCGTGACGGGCGATCAGGCCACCGCTGTCGTGGCCGACGACCGCGACCTTGTCGAGTGCGAGCAGGTCGACCACCCGGCGCACCGTCTCGATGTGCTGATCGATCGACATCGGTGTGTCGGCATCGAATCGGCTCGACCCGGCTGACGGGAAGTCGATGAGGTGAACGGTGACGTGGTCGACCAGGTGAGGAAGCAGTTTCCGGAATGTCGCCGAGCTCACGGGCCAGCCGTGCACGAACAGGACGTCGGGTCCGGTGCCGACGCTGCGGTAGGCGGCTTCCCCCGCCCCGACGTCGATGAAGCGATCAGGTTCGCGTCGGAAGAGGTCGGATGCTTCGGTGTCGGTCAGTGTGGACATGGGGTTCCTTCGCCACGATTCGTAGTGACAACTGCAAATCCTATTCGTAGTGATCACTACGGTCAAGGCCGAGACGGGCGACGGGTGACACCCGAGCTGAGACGGTTGCGCCGCACCGGCGCGGCACGACCGCCGAGCAGGCAACCCGCTGAGAAGCGATGTAAGCAGAGCGGTCGAGCGGGCATTTCTGAGTGCGGCGCGGTTCCGGGCTACCCGTCGGGTCGGAACCGCGCCGCCCAAGTTCAAGCGCCCGACCTGTGGGGTTCCTGTGTCCGACATCGGACGGGGACGTGTGGTTCGGCGGAGGGGGTCCCGGTCCGCCGATTGCCGTGCGCGTCTCGGTGTCGCGCGTGCCGGAATGCGGGGCCGTTGACGCCGAGAGTCGCTGCGCCGGGTTACGTGGTCAGGTCGTAGGTGGCGATCGTGCACCCGACGGCAAAGATCGGGATCGGGGCGTAGAACCGCACGGTTCCCGGCGCGCCGCGGGCGGCGGCCGCGGTGGCGACGAACGTGCGGATCTCGAAGCCGCCCTGCCCGGCCTCGGCGTACACCTCGAGGTCGCTGTAGGCGAGCAGCGCGTCCCGGTCGTTGCTCGCCCACCGGGAAAGGAACTCCTGGTCCCAGTCGACGTTGATCTTGCCCGAGTCCGGGGTGGCCGGCCAGTGCGAGATGCCGCCGGTTCCGACCAACGCGATCCGCTCGGGCAGCGAGTCGGCGGCGGACCGGATCGACTCGCCGAACGCCCAGGCGCGGTGCAGCGGCGTCAGCGGCGGCCCCTGGCAGTTGATGTTGGCCGGGATGATCGGGACGTCGTACCGCGGCGTCAGGAAGTGCAGCGGCACCATGATCCCGTGGTCGAACCGCCATTCCTCGGCGTAGGCCACGTCGGAACCGTTCATCACCCCGCGGATGAACCGCTCGGACAGATCGCGGTCGCCGGGCACCGTGACCCGCTCGATGCCGAGCCACGCCGGGTCCTCGATCGGCCCCTCGTAGGAGTCGGCCATGCCGATGGCGAACGACGGCATGTTGTCCATGAAGAAGTTGGCGAAGTGCTCGGCCGCGACGATGACCGAGCGCGTCGGGTCGGGAGGCTTCCAGGTCGGCGCGCAGCGCGTCGAACGCGGCGTAGAAGTCGTCGCGGACGACGGGGTCGGCCTGGTCGGCGCGCCCGGTGATGCCGGGGGCGTGGCTGCAGACGCCGGCGAAGACGAGCGGCATCAGCAGGTCCCGTCCTGCTCGCCGGCCGGCCGGCTCTCGGCGGGCGTCGTCGACGCCGTCGTACCCCGTGAACGCGTAGACGCCCTCGCGCACCGGGCCGTGGCGGGCGATGCCGTCGCGCATCAGCTGGAGGTAGTCGGCCCACGCGATCCGGTGGAACGCGGCGAAGTGCATCAGGATCTGCCCGTTCACGCCGAGGTGGTAGAGCAGCCCGATGTCGGGCTCGACCAGCGCTTGCACCTCGTCGACGCTCAGCTCGTACGGCTCGACCGCCCGGCGCCGGTCGGCGAGATAGGCCTGCTGCGCGGTCGGGCTGCGGTTCAACTCGTAGAGGAACTTCTGAACGGCATACAGGGTCATCGGATCGCCGCCATCCGATCGAGGAGGTCGTAGAGCCGGTCGAGGTCGCCCGGCTCGAGGCTCCCGTCGATGCGGTCGTAGGCGGCCTCGCTCAGCGGGGCGATCCGCTCGACCAACCCGCGGCCGACGGCGCTGATCGTGATCTCCGCCCGCCGGGCGT
This sequence comes from Ilumatobacteraceae bacterium, assembly GCA_963825565.1. Taxonomy (GTDB): domain Bacteria; phylum Actinomycetota; class Acidimicrobiia; order Acidimicrobiales; family Ilumatobacteraceae; genus JBFGCT01. The sequence continues at coordinate 81,635 of CAWGTW010000005.1, read as the reverse complement.
CGCCCGCCCGGCGCCGCACGATCAGCCCACGCTCGTCGAGCGCGACGAGCATCCGCGACAGGCTCGGGCCGAGCAGAAACGTCCGCTCGGCCAGCTCTCCGACCGACAGCTGGGCGTCGGCGTCGTCGAGCGCCCGCAGGACGCGCCACTGCTGCTCGGTCAGATCGTGCGCCGCGAGGATCGGGCGGAACCGGCTCATCACCGCCTCCCGCGCTCGCATCAGCGCCATCGGCAGCGAGCGCTCGAAGCCGCGCATCGAGGCGCGGCGGGACCGGGCCGCGGGCGCCGGTCCGGTCGCGTCGGTCGAGATCGTGGTGCTCGTCGTCGTCACAGCGCTGCCCATCTCACTCGTCGCGCACGCCGTTGCGCAACCGGCCGATCCCGGGCACCTCGACCTCGATCACGTCGCCGGGCACGAGGAAGCGGGGCGGGTCGAACCGCGCGCCGGCGCCGGTCGGCGTTCCGGTGAAGATGAGGTCGCCCGGTTCGAGGGTGCAGAACGTCGACAGGTACTCGATCTGGTACTCGATCGGGTACGCCATCGTCGCCGGGGTGTCGTTCTGGCGCAGCTCGCCGTTGACCCTCGTCGTCAGCTGCAGCTCCTCGAACCCGCCGATCTCGTCGAGGGTGACCATCCACGGCCCGATCGAACCGGACGAGTCCCAGTTCTTGCCCTGCGTGACGTTGAACTTGGCGTGGCGCACCCAGTCGCGGATCGTGCCCTCGTTGCCGAGCGTCAGCCCGGCGATGTGGCGGCGGGCGGCCGAGCGCGGGATTCGCCGACCGCCCTCGCCGATCACGACGACGATCTCGCCCTCGTAGTCGAGCTGCTCGCTCTCGGGCGGCCGGACCAGGTCCTGGTCGTGCCCGACCAGCGAGCTGGGGAAGCGGACGAACACGCTCGGCCGGTCAGGATTGTCCTGGCCGTCGCGGTACTCGGCGTTGCGGCCGCCGTAGTTCACCCCGATGCAGAAGATCTTGCCCGGCCGGGGGAGCGTGCGCTCGTAGATGATCTCGTCGAAGGGGATCTCGGCCGGATCGACCGCTCCGGCGATCGCCCGCGCCTCGTCGAGCCGGCCGTCGGCGAGGACGTCGGAGAGGTCGGCCGCCCCGGGGAGGCGCGGGCCGAGGTCGACGACACCGACGTCGGTGGCGACGCCGAAGCTCGACCGGCCGCCGTGGGAGTAGCTCAGGAACTTCATGTTGCAGTTATTGATAACATGTTAGATAATAGAACGCAATGGCCCACGTGATCGTCGAGCACTCGGCGAACCTCTCCGACGTCGTCGACGTGCAAGACCTCCTGCGTCGCATCCACCGGGCGGTGCTCGACACGGGCGTGGCCGAGCTCGACGCGCTGCGGACCCGCGGCGAGTCGAGGTCGATGTACGTGCTCGCCGACGACGATCCCGACAACATGTTCGTCGCCGTCACCGCCCGATTCGGAGCCGGTCGTTCGCCCGAGGACAAGCAGCGGGTGATCGAGGCGGTGCTCGAGGCGCTCGTGGGCACGCTCGGCGACGGCCAACGCACCGCCCTGCTCAGCGTCGAGTACCAGGACATCGACCCGGCGCTGCGGGTCAACCGCAACAACCTGCGGGCGGTGATCGCGTCGCGCGGAACCCCGCCCACCACGCCATGAGCACCGCCACGCCTGCACTCCGGGCGTGACCGAATCGAGGAGAACGATGGCCGCGACCAAGACCTTCGACGACTACCAGGCGATCGCCCGTAGGCAGCTCGCCCGCTTCGCCACCGACCCGCTGCCGCACCTGATCGGGGGCACGCCGACGCCGAGCCGCAGCGGCGCCACGTTCGACAACCACTCCCCGGTCGACGCCGCGCTGCTCGGCACGGTGGCCGCCGGGGACGCCGCCGACGTCGACGCAGCGGCGCGCGCCGCGGCCGACGCGTCCGGCGAGTGGTCGCATCGGCCGGGCAAAGAGCGTCAGCGGATCCTGCATGCGGTCGCCGACCTGATCGCGGAACGCGCCGACGACATCGCCGCAGTCGAGTGCGTCGACACCGGCCAGGCGATCCGCTTCATGAGCGCAGCGGCGATCCGAGGCGCGGAGAACTTCCGGTTCTTCGCCGACCACGCGCCCGACGCCAACAACGGCCGATCGATGCCCGACGAACACCACGTCAACTTCTCCAGCCGCTCGGCGATCGGCCCGGTCGGGGTGATCACGCCGTGGAACACCCCGTTCATGCTCTCGACCTGGAAGATCGCGCCGGCGCTGGCGGCGGGTTGCACGGTCGTCCACAAGCCGGCCGAGTGGAGCCCGTACACCGCGGCGATGCTCTCGGAGCTCGCGCTCGAAGCCGGCCTCCCGCCCGGCGTGCTCAACACGGTCCACGGGTTCGGCGAGACCGCCGGCAGAGCGCTGACCGAGCACCCGGCGATCAAGGCGATCGCGTTCGTCGGCGAGTCGTCGACCGGCTCGTCGATCCAGGCCCAGGTGGCGCGGACGCTCAAGCGTGTGCACTTCGAGCTCGGCGGCAAGAACCCGGTGATCGTGTTCGACGACGCCGACCTCGAACGGGCGCTCGACGCGGTCGTGTTCATGATCTACAGCCTCAACGGCGAGCGGTGCACGTCGTCGAGTCGGCTGCTCGTCCAGCGGACGGTCCACGACGAGTTCGTGGCGCGGCTGACCGATCGCGTCAGGGCGCTGACGGTCGGTCATCCGCTCGACCCGGCGACCGAGATCGGCCCGCTGATCCACCCCCGCCACTGCGCCAAGGTGCGCGGGTACGTGGCGGCGGCCGAGGAGGACGGAGCGACCGTCGTCGTCGGCGGGGGAGCGGCGGCCGACCCCGACTCCTGGTACGTCAACCCGATGCTGTTCACCGGGGCGACCAACGACATGCGGATCGCCCAGGAGGAGATCTTCGGCCCGGTGCTCACCGTCATCCCGTTCGACGGCGAGGCGGAGGCGGTCGAGATCGCCAACGGCGTCGACTACGGGCTGGCCGGCTACCTGTGGACCGGCGACACGGGGCGCGCCCACCGCGTCGCCCGCGACCTCGACGCCGGCATGATCTGGGTCAACAGCCAGAACGTGCGTCACCTGCCGACCCCGTTCGGGGGGACGAAGGCCAGTGGGATCGGTCGGGACGGCGGCCCGGAGTACTCCTTCGAGTTCTACATGGAGACCAAGAACATCGCCGTCGCGTACGACACCCACTCGATCCCCCGCCTCGGCACGACCGGGTCGGGACACCGCTGATGGCGCGCACGCTCCGACCCGACCAGGTCGAGGCGATCGCCGCCGAGCACGAGGCCCTGCGCGCCGCGGTGCAGCTCGGCGAGCCGGTCACCCGCCGGTTCCCCGACATGACGCTCGACGACGCGTACGCGATCCAGGCCGCGTGGGTCGAGCTGCAGGTGGCGGACGGTGCGGTCGTACGCGGCCACAAGGTCGGGCTGACCAGCCGGGCGATGCAGCTCGCGATGCGGATCGACGAACCCGACTTCGGCACGCTGCTCGACTACATGTTCGTCGACGACGGTTCGACGCTGCGCGCCGTGGACTACAACGACCCGAAGTTGGAGGTCGAGCTGGCCTTCGTCCTCGGGAGGGACCTCGATGCCGGCGACGTCACGACCGGCGACGTCCTGGCTGCGACCGAGGCGATCGTGCCGGCCGTCGAGCTGATCGACGCCCGCACGCATCGCATTCACCCCGTCGACGGGCGGCCGCGAACGGTGCGCGACACGATCGCCGACAACGCGGCGAACGCCGGGATCATCACCGGTGGCCGGGCGATCGACCCCGCCGACGTGGTCGCCGGCAAGGTCGACCTGCGCTGGGTGCCCGGCGTGTTGCAGCGCAACGGAACCGTCGAGGAGACGGGCGTCGCGGCCGGCGTGCTCGGCGACCCGGTGCTCGGGGTCGTCTGGCTGGCCAACCGCCTGCACGGCCTCGGCGTCGCGCTCGAGGCGGGCGAGACCGTCCTCGCCGGTTCGTTCACCCGCCCGGTCGGCTGCCGGCCCGGCGACCGGTTCGCGATCGACTTCGGGCCGCACGGCCAGATCACGGTCGACTTCGAGTGATCGAGGCCGGGTCGGTCACGTCGTCGTCCGGCACGGTCACATGCCCGGGTTGGGCTGCCAGAGTTGGATGCGATTGCCCTCCGGGTCCCAGCAGTGACCGAAGCGACCGTTCGCGTCCTCGAACGTGTCGTCGCTCGTGTCGACGGCGCCCGCCCGCAGTTGATCGAGCAGCCCGTCGAGGTCGTCGACCCGGTAGTTGATCATCCACTGGTTGCCCGCCGGCCACTCGAACGCCGTGGTGTCGGCGGGGAAGGGAGCCCACACGGTCGAGCCCCGACCGCGGTCGCCCCATCGCAGGACGACGTAGCCCTCGTCGTCGACGGGCAGACCGAGGTGCTGCACGTACCAGTCGCTCAGCGCCTGCGGATCCCGCGACCTGAAGAAGACCCCGCCGATCCCGGTGACCCTCGCCATGCGCACCCCCTCGGGTGCATCGTACGTCGCGGCAGCTCGCCACCGGGACGACGATCCTGTGCCCGAGTGTGGTCGGGTGGCGCGCGGCGTCGGGGCCGCCGGGTCGGCCCGCCGTGCGCGACGATGGACGGATGCGACGTCGGCTGGTGCTCGTCCGCCACGCCAAGTCGGCATGGGACGACCCGTCGCTCCTCGACCACGATCGGCCGCTCGCCCGGCGCGGTCGCAAGGCGTTGCCCCTCCTGCGCGCTCACCTCGCCGACAGCCTGTGCTCGCCGGTGATCGTGCTGTGTTCGTCGTCGCATCGCACGATCGAGACGCTCGACGGGATCCGGGCGGGGTTCATCGAACGACCCTCCATCGAGATCGACGAGGGGATCTACCTGGCGTCCGTCGATCAACTCCTGACCCGATTGCGCGGCATCGACCGCGACGTGGGCTGCGCGATGGTGATCGGCCACAACCCGGCGATCCAGGAGCTCGCTCTGCTGCTCGTCGGTGCGGGCGATGCGGACCTGCTGGCGCAGCTGGCGACCAAGCTGCCGACCGCGGCGGCGGTCACGCTGTCGTTCGAGCGGGCGTGGGCCGACCTCGGTCGCGGCGATGCGCTGCTGGAGCGGCTGTTCATGCCGCGGCCGCCCCGCTCGTGACGCGCCCGCGATCGACCGATCGGAGGTGACCAGGAATCGGGTGCCGCTTCTGGGCCATTCGGCCGGAACGGCCACATGGTGAAGCGGAATCGGTGGAACCCGGCTGGGCGGGATCAACTGGGGTAGTTGAGCGCGGCTTCGGTGATCGGGTCACCGGCGATGCGCGTGTGCCACATGCGGCGTGGCTCGGCGGGATCGTGGGGTGTCGCGCGGTGCATGAGACGGCGGTTGTCCCACAGCACGGCATCACCCACCGTCCAGTCGTGGTGGTAGGTACGCGACGCTGCGCAGGCCTCGGCGTTGAGGCGGTCGAGTAGCGCGCTCGATTCGTCATCGCTCATCCCCTGGATGCCGAAGGCGTGCTGACCGATCACGAGGTTGGGTCGTCCCGTGTCGGGGTGGACCTTGACGAGCGGTCGCAGTGGCGGCTCGGCGACGTCGTACCCGTACAGCTGGAATCGACTCGCCTCGCCCGACGGCACGTGGTGCCCGGCCCGCTCCATGCTGTACCGCCGCGAGTGCCGCGCGCAGAGGTCGGCGACCTCCACTCGGGTCGCGTCGTCGAGTGCGTCGTAGGCGGCGCGCATGTCGGCGAACCCCGTCGAGCCGCCGGTCGTCGGCACGACCTCGGCGGTGAACACGGCGCCCTTGGCCTGCACCGGCATGTAGGTGCTGTCGTGGTGCCAGCCCTCGTTGCCGTGGAGCGACTTGACGAGCGGGTCGGACGGGTCGGACCGGATCGTCCCGTCGCGCCTGATGTTGGTGAGCGGGGTCGCCTCGAACTCGAGATCGCCGAAGCGGCGGGCGAAGTCGTCCTGCTCGGGCCGGGTCAGGTGCTGCCCCGGGAAGACGAGCAGGCCGAACTCGATCCACGCCTCGCGGATCACGCCGAAGCCATCGTCGTCGAGGGCGGGAATCGCAACCCCGTGCACGACCGCGCCGAACTCGGCGTCGAGTGGCTCGATGTCGATCGCGGCACGGCCCACCGACGCGATCGTAGTGCCGCGACCGTGAACGTTCGGGGTGCCGACGCTCGGCGGAGCCGGCCGGCGCGACATCGCAAGCGTTTGCGATCAGGGCGATCGGTGCCGTGCGCCCCGAGTCGGCGCGTCGTGAGGGCGGCGATATCCGCCCGTCGGGCTAGGTGACGGTCAGCGGAACCCGACCTGGGGGCGGGCCGAGTACGGCGCCTCGAGTTGAGCGACCTCGTCGTCGGACAACTCGATGTCGAGCGCGGCGACCGCGTCGTCGATGTGGTGCGGCTTGGTGGCCCCGATGATCGGCGCGTCGACCCCGGGTCGGCCGAGCACCCAGGCCAGCGCGACCTGGGCACGGGTGACGCCGCGGGCTGCGGCCACGGCCGCCACGCTGTCGACGATCTCCCGGTCGGACTCGAGGTACAGGTTGCTCCCGAACTCGTCGGTCTCCGAACGAGCGGTCGCGGCGGCCCAGTCGCGGGTCAGCTTGCCGCGCGAGCGGGCTCCACGGGATGACGCCGACACCTTGGTCGAGGCACAGCGGCAGCATCTCGCGCTCCTCCTCGCGGTGCAGCAGGTTGTAGTGGTTCTGCATGCTGACGAACCTCGTCCAACCGTGCTGGTCGGCGAGGAACAGCGCCTTGGCGAACTGCCAGGCCCACATCGACGACGCACCGATGTAGCGCACCTTTCCCGACTTGACGACGTCGTGCAGGGCCTCGAGGGTTTCCTCGATCGGCGTCATCGGATCCCACCGGTGGATCTGGTACAGGTCGATGTAGTCGGTGCCCAGCCGTTCGAGGCTGGCGTCGACCTCGGTCATCACCGCCTTGCGGGAGAGCCCAGCGGAATTGGGCCGACCGGCGCGCATCGGACCGCAGAGCTTGGTCGCGATCACGATGTCCTCCCGGGGGGCCATCTCGCGCAGCGCCCGTCCGACGATCTCCTCGCTCGAGCCGAGCGAGTACACGTTCGCCGTGTCGAAGAAGTTGATGCCGGCGTCGAGCGCGGCCTGGATGAACGGCCGGCTGGCCATCTCGTCGAGCGACCACGGGTGCGTGCCGCGATCGGGTGCGCCGTAGCTCATGCAGCCGAGGCAGATGCGCGAGACCTCGAGGCCGGTGGAACCGAGTCGGGTGAACTTCATTCGGCCGAGGTTACGTGCACCTTGTCGGGCGGGTTCCTGTCGAACCGGCGGCAGGGTGAGACCGTCCTGCGGAGCTCCCGCCCCGACGTCCTCGACAGGGGCGTCGCCGATCCGATCAACGGTAGCCGTCGCACGACCGGTGCACAGCGATCGACCGGTGGCGCGTCGGCGTTGGCCCCGGCCTGGGCGGGCGATGACCGACCGATCAGTCGGGCGGTGATGCCCCGACCGCCGATGACCGCTCGCCCGAGTCCGCGCCCGCCGCTTCCTTCCGGGTCAGGAGCTCGTCGGCTCGGCGGCGAGGATCAAGCCGCGGGTGCCGTCGACACGGACGCGTTGGCCGTCCTGCAGCGTGGTGGTCGCGGCGCCGGTGCCGAGCACGGCAGGGATACCGTGTTCACGAGCGGCGATCGCGGCGTGGCTGAGGGCGCCGCCGCCGTCGGCGACGACCGCACGGGCGAGGGGGAACAGCGGCGCCCAGGCAGGGCTGGTGACCTGGCAGACGAGGACGTCACCGTCGAGCAGCCGATGCATGTCGTCGTGGCCGCGGATCACCCGGACCGGTCCTTCGACGACGCCGGGCGATGCGGCGACGCCGGCGAGCAGGACGTCGGTGTCGTCGGGCGGCGCCGTGGGGGTCGGGTACTCGTGGCTCACGGCCCACATGATCGATTCGTTGACCTGGCGGAGGGGGGCGGGGAGGCGGCTGATGTCGGGCGGTGGCGCCTGCTTGCCGACGTAGGCCGGGCCGGGATGGGCGCGAACCCAGGCCTCCTCGCCCCGGCGCAGCACGACTCGATCGGCGAGGTCGGCCGGGTGGTCGCCGTCGATGGCGGTGCGCAGTTCGTCGATGAACAGGTACGCGGCATCGGTAGGTGCGGGGAGGTCGCCGCGGGCTGCCAGACGGCGGCCGGCCTCGAGCATGGTGCGGCGCAGCAGGGCGAGGGGCCGGTCTCCGACGATGATCGTGTTGTCCTCGCGGACCGGATAGATGTCGCGGGCGTCGGCGAGGGCTTGGTCGAACGCGGCGCGGCGGTCGGGAGGGAGCGCCTGGCGGGCGCGTTCGGCGACCGCCTCGGCGCCCCCGCGGTCGACGGGCTCGGGTTCGGCGAGGCACAGGCGGGTGATCATCGTCGGGCGTTCGGCGAGCGTGGGCACGCCGGCGTCGTAGTTGATCAGGGCCCACCCGTGCTCGGCCCGCCAGGCCTCGAGCGCCGCGCCGAGCGCCGGGTCGACCTCGGCAAGGGCGGCGACCGGCCGCCCCGGTTCCGCTACGAGTGCGGCGACCGCACCGTCGGTGGAGCGGATTTTCGCGGCGCAGGGCGGCCATCGCTTCCTCGGCGGCGCGCGTGGCAGGGGAGTGGCCGCCGAGCATCGTGGCGATCGTCGGGTCGTCCCAGCCGAGTTCGTCCGTCACCAGGCGGTGCAGCCGGTGCATCCGTTGCATCAGCGGCATCATCAGCCGGAAGTGGATGCGTTGGCCGTCGCGGGCGAGTGCGAGCGCCGCGTCGAGGTGCGCACGGAGCCCCGCGTCGTCGAGCGCGCCGAGGTCGACCGAGCCGAGTTCGGCGGCTCGCGCGGCCATCGCGGATCGGTCGTGGCGGTGCCAATCGTCGATCCAGCGCTGGACGCGGTTGTCCGCGAGGGCGCGCTTGGCGGTCGCGTTGCGGCGCCGGAGCTCGGGAACGAGGCGGGCGGCGACCCCCAGCACGATCGCCGGTGGCGGTTTGCCGGCGCCGTCGGGCGACCCGAACGCCGGGAGGACGCGACCGTAGATCTCGCCGCCGACGAAGGCCTCTTCGAGGCCGCGGATCAGGAGGCCCATCTCGTCGAACGCAGCGCGGATCTCGCCCATGCAGGCGTTCATGACCGACCATCCGAACGGCGTGAGCGGTTCGGGATAGTGGGCGGTGTCCTTCTGCCAGTTGTTCCCGTCCGGCAGTGCCGGTTCGGTCGGCAGTGCGGTGATCGGGCGAGCCTGCACCAACCAGACCGTGCCGGCGGCTGCCGCCCACTCGATGTCCTGCGGTCGCCCGAACGAGGCCTCGACCGCTCGGGCCGCCTCGGCGACCGCGACCGCGATCTCGTCGGGCAGGCCGCCGAGTTCGCCGTCGATGCGGTCCCCGCGCACCGTCACGTCGGAGCCGACCACGTCGCCCTGTACGAGCGCCTCGCCGAGCCCGTCGGTCGCGGCGATCCGCACGACGTCGCGTTCGCCGGTGACCGGGTCGGCGGTGAACGCGACGCCGGCCCAGTCGGCGGGCACGAGTCGCTGCAGCACGACGGCGGCGTCGCCGCTCGTGCCGTGCTCGCGTGCCGCTTGCGCCGACGCGTCGAGGCAGTGGCGGATCGCGGCGAGCGTGTCGCCGGTCCCCGCGACGCCGAGGACGGTCGCCGTCGCACCGGCGTGCGCGCTGGTCGCGCCGTCCTCCCAGGTGGCCGACGTGCGCACGGCGAGCGCCCCGCCGAGCCGGGCGCAGGCCTGGTCGACGGCGACCCGCAGCTCCTCGGGCGCCGGTCCGCCACTCCAGGCCTGCGCGATGCCCACCGGGAGGACGACGCCGTCGGGGACCGCGAACGAAGCGGCCCGCAGTCGTGCGAGCCCGGCGGCCTTGGTGCCGCAGACTGTGGGATCTCCCGCCCGGGGGTCGTCGAGGTCGACGACGTCGAACGTGGTCGTGGCGGTCGTCGTGGTGGTCGTCGTGGTGGTCACGGGTGCTCCTTGTGTTCGGGAAGGTGGCCAGTCTCGGCCGCATGGATCAGGGTGCCGATGGCCCAGTTGACGACAGCGATCACCTGGGCGGTGTCGAGTCCGTACTCTCGGGTGAGCCAGAACCAGCTCCGGTGGCTGAGGAGGTGCCGCAGCACGATGGCGATCGCGCGGGCGTCGTCGGTGGGCACGGATGGCATCTGCTGGGCGATGAAGTCGGTGATCAGCTTCGTGCGCGCCGCGTGATCGGCGTCGCGGCCGACGTCGGCGAGCGGCAGCTGGGCGAACGCCTCGCTGATCCCGCCGAGCCGCTCGAAGATCTCCATGTTGGCCTGGACGGCGTGCAGGAGGTCGCCGAGGACCTCGAGGTCGTGCGCGTCGGGGCTCCCCAGCTCCCTGTTCTGCTGATCCATCACTGCGCCCAGCGCGTCGAGCAGGTCCTCGCGGGCGGCGAAGTGGTTGTAGACCGTGCGCAGCGACACGCCGGCGCGCTCGGCCACTTCCTTCATCGAGAAATCGAGATGGTGCCGTTCGGTCACCAGTTCGGCGCAGGCATCGACGATCACCTGCCTCGCCATGTCGCGTTGGCGGGTCCGGAGGTCGGTCATGCATGAAGAGTACACATGATGCACGAAGCATGCAAGAAACATCCAAGTGGTTGGACGGTCGCCGTTGGTCGCGCGCTCGCCGCTACCGGTCTCGGCGGCGCGACTCCCGGCTCGTGGGACTCACGGCCCCGAGACGGCGCGCCCGGCCGGTCGGGGGGCCGGTGGTACCGGGATCGCAGGCCCTTGCGGAGCCAGCAGTGCCTCGGTACGTTCGCGATGAGTGGGTCGAGACCGTTGCGGCCCGTCGTCGAAGGAGGTTGACCCGTGTCCCACGTCAGCAGCTATGTCCACGGCACTCCATCGTGGATCGACCTCGCGACACCCGATCCCGCCGCGGCACGGGAGTTCTACCACTCGCTGTTCGGCTGGGAGTACGACGAGCAGCCGGCGGGCGAGGACGCCACGTACACGATGTGCCGCAAGGGCGGCGCGAGCGCAGCGGGCATCATGCAGCTGTCGTCGGAGATGGCCGCGTCCGGCATGCCCCCGTGCTGGTCGACGTACGTCACCGTCGACGACCTCGACGCCGCCGTCGCCAAGGTCGCGCCGGCCGGTGGGGCGGTGATGCGCCCGCCGATGGAGGTGATGGATGCCGGCCGGATGGCGGTCGTCTCCGATCCCGCCGGTGGCACGATCTGCCTGTGGGAGGCCAAGCAGCACGTCGGCGCCGAGGTCGTCAACGAACACGGCGCGCTCGCCTGGAACGAGCTGATCACGCCTGACCCCGCCGAGATCGTCGGCTTCTACGCGGACGTGCTCGGGTGGACGGCGCAGACGATGCCGATGCCGACCGGCGACTACACGGTGTTCAACACCCGCGGCGGCAATCCGAACGGGATCGCCGGCGCGATGGCCCCGCCGATGGAGGGGATGCCGGCGTTCTGGGGCGTGTACTTCGGCATCGACGATTGCGATGCGGCCGTCGCCGCGGCGACCGCCGCCGGGGCGACCGTGCTCGCCGGGCCGATGGACGTGCCCGGAGTCGGGCGGATGGCGTCGCTGGCCGACCCGCACGGCGCCGTCTTCTCGCTGATGCAGTTCCCCGCGGACTGACGACCGACCGATCACCGCTGACCGTCCTCCGGATCCGGTACCGGCGGGTGCAGCGTCCGCCCGTGCCTCGCCCGCGCCTCGCCCGTGCGCGGTCAGTCGAGCAGGGCGGGCGCCAGCCGCCGCCACTGGGCCTCGGGCATCGCGTGCCCGTCCTGGAGGACCTGAACGCAAACATGGTCGGCGCCGGCCGCGTGGTGCTCGGCGACCCGGGCGGCGATGCGCTCCTCGTCGCCCCAGGCGACGATCGCGTCGACGAGGCGGTCGCTACCGCCCTCGGCCCAGTCGGCCTCGTCGAACCCGATCCGGGCGAGGTTGTTGAAGTAGTTGGGGAGGCCGAGGTAGATCTTCATCCCGGCGCGGGCGATCCTGCGGGCTTCGGCCGGGTCGGTCTCGAGTACGACCATCTGCTCGGGGGCAAGGAGCGCGTCGTCGCCCATCGTCTCGCGGGCGATCCGGGTGTGTTCGGGCGTCGTGAAGTACGGGTGCGACCCGTTGGCCCGCTCCGCCGACAGCGCGAGCATCTTGGGTCCGAGTGCGGCGAGCAGGCGACCCGGGTCGTCGGTCGGCCCGACGGCCATGAACAGCGCCTTGTCCATCGCGTCGAGGTACTCGACCATGCGGCTGTAGGGCTTGGACCAGTCGTGCTTGCGCACACCGGCGACCAGGTGCCCGTGGCTCACACCCAGCCCGAGCAGGAACCGCCCGGGGAACGCCTCGGCGAGGGTCTTCTGGCCGGCTGCCATCGTCATCGCATCGCGCGCGTAGATGTTGGCGATACCGGTCGCGACCGGCAGTCGCTCGGTGGCCGACAGCAGGACGGCCGCCGACACGAACGGGTCACGGCCGACCGCCTCGGCGACCCAGAGCGCGCCGTAGCCCAACTCCTCGACGACGCGCGCCGCCCGCCGCGCTTCGTCGGACGGCAGGGCGTCGATCCCGCCGTACCAGATCCCGGTCCGACCGATGTCGACCGATGGCTTGCTCATGGCTGGTTCCTCCCGGGGGATCGAATGGGGCGTGGGCAGCGTGGCCGGGCGCGATGTCGTGCAGCGCGCCATGTACGGACCGCTGCCGTCGCCCGAACCTACCGGGCGTCCGAGCCGTGTGGCTTGCCGGGCGCCCGGGGTGCGACGTGTGGGCGGGGCTCCGATCGGGTGCTTCGGGCGGGGGTCGGCGACAATCGTCGTCGTGTCCGACTCCACGGCGTCGAGCGCCGATCCCGGCGGCGAGTCGATGCTCGGGCGCGCCAGGGCGCTGTCCGACGAGCTGTTGTTCCCGTCGGCGCAGCTCGTCGACCGCGGCCGGATCGTTCCGGCGACGCACCTGCGGGCGCTCGGCGACGCCGGCCTGTTCGGCATCGCGGGTCCGGCGTCGCTCGGGTTCGCCGATCTCGGGCCGGCCGACTCCCGGCGCGTCGTCGCCGCCGTCGGTGGCGGATGTGGCGCGACGTTCTTCGTCTGGGTGCAGCACCACGGGGTGGTCAGGACGCTGCGTTCGTCGCCCAACGACGAGTTGGCGCGCGAGCTGCTCACACCGATGTGTGCCGGCGAGCTCGTCGCCGGGGTCGCGTTCGCCCACGTGCGCCGGGCCGGCCCGCCCGCCGTCGCGGCGCACCGGGTCGCCGGGGGCTGGCGCCTCGACGGGCGCGCGCCGTGGGCGACGTCGTGGGGGATCGCGCACTGGTTCTGCATCGCCGCGGAGACCGACGACGGGCGGCTGGTCTGGTCGATGGTGAGCGGCGATGGAATGGCCGGCGTGCGGGCGACACCGCTGGCGCTCCCGGTGTTCTCCGCCACCGGAACCGTCGCGCTCACCTTCGACGGGTGCACCGTGCCCGATGAGCTGGTCGCCGACATCGAGGACGCTGACCGCTGGCGGCAAGCCGATCGCCGGCGGGCGTCGATCGGTCAGCCGGCGGTGTCGGGTGTTGCCGATCGTGCCGTGCGGCAGCTCGCCGGATCCGTCCGGGACGAGGATGATCCGGCCGGCCCGGCTGCCGATCGGCTCGCCGCTGAGCTGAGGTCGCTGTGGGCCGACGACGATCGGCTCGGCGCGGCGCTGGACGCTGGTGGCGACGATGCGATCGACGCGGCGAGCGATCATCGCGCCCGTTGTCTCGATCTCGCGCGCCGGGCGACCACCGCGTTGCTCGCCGCCGTCGGCGGCGCGGGGATGGACCTCGGCCATCCGGCTCAGCGGCTCGCCCGCGAAGCCGACTTCTACGTGATCCAGGCGCAGACCCGGGACGGCCGCGCGGCAACGCTGCGCTCCGCCTCCCCCGACCGATGACCCGACCGATGACCCGTCCGGTGCGTCGGCGCTGCTCCGGTGGCTGCCCGGTTTGGCGCCCGGCTCCGAACGGGGCATGAGGGGACACGTCTGGTTGCTGTCCTGTCCGGTATCTGACTCCGGTGCTCAGGCGCTCGCCAGGTCGCGGGTGCGGAAGCGGTGGAGCGCCAGCAGCGCCAGTGCGACGCCGAGGCCGACCAGGACGAACGCCGCGGTGCGTCCGATCCCTTCGGCGGGGACGGGCGCCACGTGCGCCGACGGCGCGACGTCGAGCAACCACTGCGGGGCCTTGATCGCCGACCCGACGAGCTGGACGAGGAACGTCGCGGCGACCAACCCGTAGCCGAGTCCGGCGGTGGCCCGGGGGAGCACGGCGAACACCGCCGCGGTCAGCCCGAGGAAGAAGACGCCGACCGGGATGAGGTTGAGGCCACCGCCGACGAGGTCGCCGAACCCGACGCCACCACCGCCGGCGCGGGTGCCGATCCACGTGACCACGCCGAGCAGCAACGACAGCACGACGATCCCACCGGTTGCGACGGCCAGCCGGCCGGCCAGCCAGCTGCGCCGGTCGACCGCCCGCACGACGAGGTGCTCCAGACGGGCCGATGCCTCGTCATCGCGCGCCTGGACCATCTCGCTGATCCCGTAGCACACCACCACGACGGCCAGCGCGGTCAGCTCGGTGCCGAGGAACGCGCGCACAGGACTCGACGGGTCGACGCCGAAGTTCCGCATCAGGTTCTGGAACGACTCCGACGTCCGGAAGAACTCCGCGACGTCGCCGGCGAGCGACCCGATCGTGAAGGACAGGAGGACGACGGGGAGGACCCACCCGATCAGTCGCGGCGTGGCCAGCCTCGTCGCCAGGCCGAGCGGCGTGTGCAGCCCGCGTGCCCGAGGAGCCCGGGAGTCGGCGTCGGCGATCACCGATGCGTCGAGATCGCGCCGGCCGGCCAGCCTGAGCCCGATACCGGTCAGCAGCGCGGCGACGACGATCGGGACGGCAAGCGCGCCGATCGCCGGCGACGGGGCGAACGAGTTCACCCGCTCCGACCATCCGAACGGGGTCGCCCAACGCAACCACTGTGCGCCGGCCCGGGCGTCGGCGATCGCTCGCACGAGGAACGCCCCGACGACCAGCCCGCCGGCGGCCAGCGCGGCGGCCCGCCTGGTCGGGAAGAGCTGCGCGCCGACGATGCCGACGGCGGCGAACACCCACGCACCGGACACGACCGTCAACGACGTCAGGATCGACCCGCCGGGCGCGAGCCCGGCGATGAGCAGTCCGGTGGTCGAGCCCGCCGCCATGAGCAGGGTTGCGACGAACGCGACGAGCGCGGTCGTGGCGACGACGTCACGGGCGGTGATCCCTCCGGCGCGGACGAGCTCGATCCGGCCCACCTCCTCCTCCCCGCGCAGCAACCGGGTGGTCGTCAGGTATCCCCAGACCGCGGCGATGACCACCGCCGGCCCGCCGTAGCGCCACGCGGTGAACCCGCCGGCGGTGTCCAGCCGATGTCCGGCGCCGATCAGCGCGCGGAAGCCGGGGTTCGATCCGAGCTCGACGACCGCCGACCGATCGGTGCCCTCGGGGTAGGCGCCCTCGTACCCGGCGGCGATGGCGAAGCCCATGACGCCGAGCGCCGCGGCCCACAGCAGTGTGGTGCGACGAACCAGCCGCGTGGTCAGGTGGACGAGGGCGCGGTGCGCGGGATCGCGCGTCAACCCACCGGGCATCCTGACCGCAAGCGTCGTGCGACGTCTCGCCGGCCGGCTCGGCCGCTCGCGGTCGTGCGGCTCCTCGCCGTAGGGCGCGGCGAGGCGATCGTCGCCGCGCGTGGCGAGCGGCGCACCCGGCGCGGCGTCGACACCTCGATCGTTCACAGCCACGGCACTAGCCACCCGATCGGCCGTAGTAGGTCAGGAAGATCTGCTCGAGGTCGGCGTCGGCGGTCACCAGCGAGGTCACGCGGTGCGGTGCGATCGCCCGGAGCAACTCGGTCGGCTCGCCGGTGATCGTGCAGCGGACCTCATGGCCGTCGGTGGTGAGGTCCGAGACACCGGCGACACCGTCGAGCGGCGGCGCCGGGCCGGCGAACGTGATCTCGACGTGGCGGGCGACGGCGATCCGCAGGTCGTCGAGCGGCCCGACGTCGACCAGCCGTCCGGTGCGCAGGATCCCGACCCGGTCGCACGCGGCATCGACCTCGGCGAGGATGTGCGATGACAGCAGCGTCGTCTGGCCGCGCTGCCGCCCCTCGCCGAGGACCTCCCGGAAGCGCACCTCCATCAGCGGATCGAGTCCGGCGGTCGGCTCGTCGAGCAGCAGCAGCTCGGGGTGCACCATCAGCGCGGCGATCAGCCCGATCTTCTGCCGATTCCCTTTGGAGTAGGTGCGCCCCTTCCGGCTCGGGTCGAAGTCGAACCGCTCGCACAGCTCATCGCGCGCCGGTGCGTCGTAGCCACCGTGCAGGTTGCCGAGCAGATCGAGCATCTCGGCGCCGGTCAGCGACGGCCACACCGTGAACTCGCCGGGGACGTAGCCGATGCGCCGGTGCAGCTCGACACCGTCGCGCCACGGGTCGAGGCCGAGCACGGTGGCCGACCCGGCCGTCGGGTGGATCAGGCCGAGCAGCAGCCGAAGGGTGGTCGTCTTGCCGGCACCGTTGGGGCCGAGATAGCCGAACACCTCGCCGCGCACGAGCTCGAGATCGAGCTGGTCGAGGGCCAGCACCCGGCCGTAGCGCTTGGTCAGGCCAGCCGTCCGCAGGACGATGTCGGTCACGCCCCCATCCTGGACCCCGGGCACCGCCCCGTCACGGGACCAGTGACCCCAATTGGGTGCCGCCCAGTTCCTCGCCGACCTCCCCTGGACTCGCCGCACCGGCCAACCGTCAACACCCGGTGTCAGACACCCCGTGTCAACGGTCGTCGGTGGTCTGCACTGTTCGGTGCCTGGGCACCGAACCGGGCGTCGTGCCGACCGTCGAACAGCGCGTCGCGAGCAGAGCGTGCGGTCAGGTTGCCGGCACGCCGTCGGTGGTGATCGTTGCGCCCGGCGCTCGATCGAGCACGATCGCCGACGCCGCGGCCACCAGCGCCTCGAAGCGGGCGGCTTCGTCGTCACCGTTGATGGCGTCGGCGGCTGCCGCGTCGGCGGCCTCCGGCGGGGCGAGCCGGCTGCGCAGGACGCGCGCCCGCCCGCTGTCGGGGACGATCGTCAGGTCGACCGCAACGACCTCGCCGGTGGACCCGGCGGGCGGCCGGGCGTCGGGCTGCGCCCGGCGCAGGCGGAACGCAGCGGTGCGCACGGGGTCCTTGCGGACCGCCTTGCCGAGCTGGTCGAGGAACGCGTCCGGGTCGAGCGCGGTCGCCTCGAGCAGCGCCGGCTCGGACACCGCGACGCCGCCGAGCAGCGACACGATCGGGTCGCGGTCGAGGAATGCGAGGAGGTTGCCGGCCCGCGGCCCGGACGGTCGATCGAGCAGCACCGTGTACAGCGCCTCGAACGCCAGCTTCGGGTTGATCGGGGTGAGCCGGGCGACGTCGTACAGGCACGACTGGATCGCCTCGGCGGTCCACTCGCAGGTGGCCAACCGGTCGGCTGCGGCCGACACGAACGACGCTCCGGCCGGGCCGAGCTGCCCGGCCGAGTCGGTGATGCCGGTCTGCAGCGTGATCCGCTCGCGCTCGGGCAGGAACCGGGTGACCCACCGGTCGGCGGCCTGGATCCGCTCGTCGAGCTGGGTCCGTTCGGCGGTCGACAGCGGCGGATCGAATCGTCGGGCCGCCTCGTCGAGCACGTCGACGTGCGGGAGCTGGGTCAGGCTGACGATCACGTCCCACGGGAGCTGCTCGGACAACCGCCGGTGCGGCACGTAGTCGGCGTGCGGGCTGAGCGAGATCAGCGAACGGATCTCGGCCGAGTAGGCGACGACGCTGTCGTCGGCGAGGGAGTCCATCTCGGCGAACACGCGCGAGATCGCGGGGACGGTCGGGTCGAAGTTCAGTGCCGTCTTGGGCGGCGTGCGGATCATCAGGAAGCGCACCGCCTCGGGGGGCAGCAGGTCGACCATGTCGTGCGCGGAGACGCCGAGGCCCTTCGACGAGCTCATCTTGGCGCCGCCGAGCAGGAAGAACTCGTACGGCACGTTCTGTGGCGGCTCGATCCGCAGCACCCGCCGGGCGACGGTCTCGGCCACGTCACGCGAGCCGCCCTTGGTGTTGTGATCCTTGCCGGCGCCCTCGACGGTCACGGGGAAGATCATCCACTTCGCCGCCCACTCGAGCTTCCAGGGCAGCTTGGCGTTGCCCCCGAACGGCGAGATCTCGCCGGCGTGCCCGCACCCGTGCGCCCACTCGACGAGATCGGGGCGGCACTCGTAGGAGACGGTGCGGTCGGAGTAGCCGGTGGCGATCGTCGTGCCGATGCGGCCGCACCGCTCGCAGATGACCTGGATCGGGTACCAGCTCGGCGGCTTCACCGAACCGCTGACGTCCTCGTAGATCGAGCGGATCTCGTCGCGGTGGTCGAGGATCGTGGCGATCGCCCCGTCGAACCGGCCGGCGCGGTAGTGGTCGCGCATCCGGTAGGTCTGCGCGGTCACGCCCAGTTGCGGGAACAGCCCGAAGAACTCGGAGATGAAGTGCTCGGCGAGGTCACCGGCCTCCGAGCCGGGCGGCGCCGGGACGTCGCACAGCGGCTTGCCGAGGTGTGGCCGGTACAGGTCGTCCATCCCGAACGGGATCTCGTCGAGCGGGTCGAAGTCGTCGGAGCCGAACAGGTACGTCACGTCGTCGCGTGTCTCGGCGGCGAACCGGGCGATCGCGTCGTGGATCAGGACCCCGCGCAGCGCCCCGACGTGGGCGCGCCCCGACGGCGTCTTGGAGTCGTTGACGACGACCGGTCCGGTGGCGAGCCGGTCTCGCACCTGGTCACCCCAGAACGGCATGTGAGTGGGTCTCCTCGGGTCGGCGTCGCCGTGCGACGATAGCAAGCGGCCCCACGAAGCGTGCGGGTGGTATCCGCCGGACGAGACTCCTGGAACTTGTCCTCTACCACCGAGAGCGGTTGTCGCCCGACGATGTGACGATGCGGGCACCGGTCGGTCCGGTGATCCCGACGTGAGCGAGGTGGTTGGTCATGGGGGTCCGTCCGATCGAGGTGCTGGCGCTCCTGGGGATGCTCGCCGCGTCGTGCGGTGGGAGTGACCGGACGGCGGTCGACACCGCACCTCCCACCGGGGACGCGGTGCCGGCCGTGACCGAACCCGCGGTCACCGAACCCGCTGCGACCCAACCTGTCGCCACCGAACCCGCGGTCACCGAACCCGCTGCGACCGAACCTGTCGCCACCGAACCCGCTGTCACCGAACCGGCGGCGACCGATGCGGCGAGCACCGTCCCGCCCGGCGAACCCGCCGACGTCGCGTGCGCCCCCGTGACGGTCGAGACCGGCGGCACGGCCGTGCCCGGCGAGCGCTGCGACCCGGGCGGGGCGTTTCCCCCGCCGCGCCCGGCGGCGATCGTGCTCAACGGATGCGGCGGCTACGAATCCGACACCGAGATCACCGGTGCCACGGTGCGCGCCCTCGCCGAGCGGGGGGTGATCGCGCTGCGGCTCGACTACCTGGCAGCAGCGCCGGCTCCGCCCGACACCTACTGTGACGCCGGGGCGGTGATCGGCGCCGTGCAGCCGCTGCTCGGGGCGATCGTCGACGGGATCGCCACGTTGCGCGCCGATCCCGGTGCCGATCCTGCACGGGTGGGCACCGCGGCCTACTCGCTCGGCGCACTCGCAGCGATGGCGGTCGAGCTCGGCGGTGCCGGCCTGACCGACGTGCCCCCGGCGGACTTCTCCGCCGCCGCGCTGCTCTCCTATCCCGACCTGCTCCCGGCCATCCCGGCCGCGGCGCGCGACGGAGCACTTCCACCGCTGTACCTGATGACCGGCGAGGACGACATCGTCGCCCCTCCGGCCGGTGCGCAGTCGCTGGCCGCCGCAGCCGCCGAAGGCGGGACCCCGGTCGAGCTCGTCCTCGTCCCCGGCCAGGAGCATCCGTGGCGCGGCGCCGCGGCGATCGCCGCGGCGGCGGCGATCGGCGACTCGCTGGCGACGCTCCTGGGCGCCTGACGTTCCCGCTCGGCCTCGGCCGACGAACGGACGGTCGGCTCGGCCGCCGAACCCGCTCGGGCTCGACCGCAAACTCACTTTCGGCCGTTCCCACGAGTGTGCCCCCGATGCACGCTGAAGGTGCAGAGAAACCACGTGGAGGGGGTTACCGATGGCCGGTTCCCACTCCGTCAGCGCTCCGCCGAGGGCTGGCGCTCCGGGCGACGGTGCGCCGCCACGCGGGTGGTATCCGGACCCGAGCCGTGATCGGCGCATCCGCTTCTGGGACGGCCGGTCGTGGACGTCGGCCGTCGCCGATCTCAGCGAGCCGCCGGCACTCGACGCGCCGGTCCTGCAGGCCGAGCTCCTCGCCTTCCTCGCCAGCCAGCGGACCCGCGGCGCCGACATCGATCGGCGCCTCGATCAGAACGTCCCGGCCTACGTGACCGAGCGGTGCCGCCTGTCGTGGAACGTCGGTCGCAGCAGCCCGGCGGCCGGCCTCGCGTCCCCGCTTCCGGCTGCGCAGCTCCGGGAACCCGGCGCGCCGCTCGCCCCGGCGATGGCCGAGGGTCCGTCCGGTACGGCCGGGCAGGTGACGGGCATCGCCGCCTGCCGTCCGGTGCGACCCGGTGACCGGGCGACGATCGGCCCGTCGCCTCAGGTGCGCCCGCTCGGGCCGGTCGCTGCGTCGGCGCCGCGGGTCCGGCTCCCTGCGCCGATCGTGAGGCCTCCGGCCCGCCCGTCGGTGTGGGAGCGTGTGCGGCGCGCCGTGGTGTCCGACCTGACGCTGCACGGCCTCGCGTACCTCGGTGTGCTCCTCGTGTTCGCCGGGATCTTCGGACTGCTCGTCTTCTCGTGGGGCGAGGTCGGCCGCGACCTGCGTCCGGTCGCCGAACTGGCGGTCCCGCTCGCACTGCTCGGAGCGGGCGCGGCGCTCAGCCGCCGAGGTTCGCAGGTGGTGGGCCGGGCGCTCACGCTGCTCGGTGCCGCCGTCCTGCCGTTCGTCGCGATCGCCGCGGTCGCCGACGGCAGCCCGATCCCTCCCGACGCCCATGGCCGCGCCCTCGTCGCGTGCGCCGCCCTGGTGTTCCTCGGCTCGGCGGTCGGATACGGGGTCGTGGTCGCCCGCCGACCCGACTCCCCAGTCGCCTACCTCGTCGCACCGGCGGTCTGGCTCGGCGTCGGGATGGTGGCCCTCGCGCCGCGTGCGGACGCGGTGGTCGGGCGGACGGTGGCCGGACTGTCGAGCGGCCAGGTCGCCGCGGTCCTGGCGGCGGTGGCGACGACCGCCTGGCTGGCGCGTGCCCGCCCGGGGCATCGCCTCGCACGGCCGACGCTCGTCGTCAGCATCCCCGGCTTGGCGGTCTTCGGCGTGATCGCCATCGTGCTCGGCGCCGAGGAGGCGTGGCCGGTGGGCGCGATCGCCCTCGCCTCGTGCGCTGTCGTCCTCGGGCTGGAGGCGGTCGCCCCGGTGCTGCCGGGCACCGTGGTGGGGATGGGGCAGGTCCTCGGTGCCGGCGCGGCGGTGGCGGTCGTCGGGACCGTCGTCGAGCCGGCGTGGTCGGCGGCGTTGGGCGTGGCGGTGTTCTGCACCGTCCTCGACTGGGAGGGCATCCGGCGCCCCGGCCCGTCGACGCTGCTGATGGGCGCAACGGCGATCGGCGTCGCACTGGCCGTCTCGACGATCGAGCCCTGGGCCGGCGTGACCGCGTTCGGCGTCGGAACGGTCTGGGCGGCCGGCGCCTACGCGCGACCGCGCCCGTGGTTGCCGTCGACCGTGGCCGCGGCCTCGGCGGCGCTGCTGCCGATCGGCGTGGCGGTCGGGCTGTTCCGGGCGATCGACGCCGGGCCGGCGGCGGCGATCACCGCGGCGGCGGTCGCCGGCGTCGCCGTCGCCGCGTGGGTAGCGCGGACGTCCGATCCGCTGCTGCGCTGGTGGGTGCCGATCGCAGCCGTCGCCGCGACGCTGCTCCCGCTGCCGCTGGTCTCCGCCGCTCCAGACGGGTGGTTGGCGGTCACCGCCGCCCTCGGCACGGTCGCACTCGCTGCTGCGCCGGTCACGGTCGATGCGCGGATCTGGCTGTGCGGCGCCGGCCTCGTCGAGGCTGGCGCGTTCGTGTCGATCGCGTTCGAGGTGCGCCCCGGGTGGAGTGCGGTGGTCCTCGCCGCCGCTGGCGTGCTCGCGGTCGGGGCCGCCATCCCGCGGATCCCCCATTCCGGTCAGGTCGGGCTCGCCGGGCACGTCGGCACGATCGCCGCGGTCGCCGTGGCGGGCACGGCCGGCGGCATGCGCGGGTGGCCGGTCTCGCTCTCCGCGTCCCTGGCGGTCGCTGCCCTCTTCGTCACGGCGTGGTATCAGGAGCGGGGCGCGGCACCGGCCACCGACCTGCTGGTGCGCTGGCTGGCCGACGGCGATCGTCCCGCCTCGGCGGACCACGTCCGGGCTGCCGTCCCGGCGCTGGCGATCGCCGGGCTGCCGGCGGTGACCGTCAGCGTCCTGGACACCCTTGGCGTGCTCGTGGGGGCGCCGGCCACGGCGGGGCTGGTCCTGGCGATCGCCGCCGTGGTGCTCGCCGCCGGCACGTGGATCGCGCGCGACCGGCCGCTGTTGGCGCTCCCCGCCGCGGTCGTCGGGGTGATCACCGGCCTCGGCGGCATCGGGCTGACCGTGACCGAGCCGATTCCGGCCACCGTCGCCGGCGGGCTGCTCGCCGTCGCATGCCTGGCGGTACACCCCTCGGTCCGGCGCGTCCCGATGACGTGGATCGGCGCCGCGGCGACCGGGTACGCCGCAGTCCGCGCCGGGCAGGCGTTGGGAGTCGCTGACGATCGCTTGTGCCTCGTGCTCCTCGGCTGGGCGTCGATCGTGCTCGTCGGCTCGCTGGCGCTCGATCGGAAGATCGCCGGAGAGCGGACCGCGCCGGGTTGGGTGCGCGTCGGTGCGCTCGAGGCGCCCGCGGCCCTGGCGGGGATCGCGGTGCCGGTCGGACTGCTGCTCAGCTTCCAACTCGATCCGACGACGTGGGGCTGGAGTGCGGTCGCGGTCGCATTCGTGGCCATCGGCGTTGCCGGGTTGACCGGTGCCGGCATGATCTCTGCCGGCTTCTGGGCGCTGCTCTGCGTCGGCGGGGCCGGCCTGGCGCCCTTCGACGTGCTCGACGAACCGCTCGCGTTCGTCGGGGCGGCGTCGCTGATGGCGTCGGCGTCGTTCCTGATCGAACGCCGCGGCCCGCGCTCGGGTTGGGCGAACTGGGACCTCGCACCGCTGGTTGTCGGCTCGGTGACCGCCCTCGTCGGGATCGTCGCCGCCGTGCCCGGCGAGGTCGCCCCGACCTGGCTGGCCGGCGGCGTGCTGGCGATCGCGATCGCGATCTGGCGGCGGCAGCCGGCGTGGGCCGCGGCCGGGGTGGTGCTCCTGAACGGAGCAGCGGTCGACGGCGGCCGCGGCTGGCTGACGCTGTCGCTCGCACTCACGTCGGTCGCCGCGACCGCGGGCGCGGTGCGCTCCGCCGGCACCGCTCGGTCGGGGCTGCGGCTGGCCGGCGTCGCCGCCGCGATCGGTGCCGTGGAGGTGTTCCTGCTCGACACCGGGAGGATGTCGACCACCGCGGAGTTGACGACGTCCGGGGTGATGACCGTGGCGATCGTCGGAGGGCTCGGCCTGTTGGTGCTCGGCGTCGCCGCCCGCGCCGCCCGCCTCGATCGCCCGTGGGTCGTGCCGTGGGCGATCGGCAGCGCGCTCGTGCTCGTCCAGGCGGGACCGGATCTGGCTTCCGTCGACCGGCGGCCCGCCGGGTTGGCGGTGGCGATCGGGCTGCTGCTCGCCGCGGGCGGGTCGGCAACCGGTGCCGCGCCGCTGCGCGCCGGCTTGCTGCGCGACGCAGCCGTCCTCCTCGCCGCCGGTGCAGGCGTTGTCGCGTGGTGGTCGGTCGACGGCCAGCCCGCCGCGCTCACCGCCGTCCTGAGCGCGATGTCGATCGCCGGGGCCGGGCAGTGGGTCGTCGCCGCCCGACGGCCACCGACGGTCTGGCACCGACCGCTCACCCTGGCACTCGGTCTGACCGCGGCGGGTGCCCCGAGCGTGGCGTGGCTCGGTGATGCCGGCGCCGGTTGGGTGACGATCGGTCTGCTCACGCTGTCGCTCGTGGCGACCGTGGCTGCGGCGACCCTGGCGACCGGCCATCGGGCGCGCGTGCCGCTGCAGTTCGTCGGGGCGGCTGCGGTCTTCGTCGGGTTCCAGACGCTGTTGCTCCGGGTCGGGTGGCTGGTGACCGAGCCGGACGTGACGACGACCGAGCGAGCGGTCGTCGCCGGCGCCGTCGGGGGCGGGCTGCTCGCCGCCGCGCTCGCGGCGGCGGCACGCTGGGCACGCCTCGGTGCCGACTGGGTGATCGTGTGGAGCGCCGTCGCCGCCGGGATGCTCGGTCAGGCGGCGGTCGGTCTCGACGTCGTCGGGCGCCGGCCGGGCGGGTTCGCCGTCGCGGCCGGGCTCGGGTTGTGCGCGCTCGCTGCGGCGCTGGCCGCGCGGCCGCTGGCCGCCGGCCCGCTCCGGGAGTCGGCGGCGCTGCTCGGGGTGCTGGCGCTGTCCGTCGCGTCGTGGGCGGCGGCGGCGGGCTCGGTCGAATCGACGGCGGGCGCCTGCACGCTCGCGCTGGCCACCGCCGGGCTCGGTCTGTGGCTGGGACCGGCACGGCCCGGCTCGCCCTGGCGGCGGCCGATCGATCTGGTCACCCTGCTCGGCACCGGTGTCGCGCTCGGCCTCGGTCTCGCCTTGCTCCCCGCGAGGGGTCCGTCGGTGGCGGCGCTGCTCACCGCGTCGGCCGTCGCCGCGGCCATCGGGGTCGCCCGGCGGATCCTGGCGCTCCAGTTGGCGGTGCCGCCGCTGCTGTGCGCCGCCTGGCTGGCCGCTGCCTCCGAGGCGGTGGTCGGCGACCCGCTGTGGTTCACCGTCCCCGTCGGGATCGCGCTGCTCGCCGTCGCCGGCATCGGACGGCAGCAGCATCGGCGGCTCGGTGGGGTCGGCACGCCGGCACCGTTCGTGGCGATCGAGTTGGCCGGGTGTGCGGGCCTGCTCCTGCCCCCGCTGATCGAGATGGTCACCGACCACGTCGCGTACGGGTTGGTGACGTTGGTCAGCGGTGTCGTCCTCGCTGCGTGGGGCACCGTCACCGAGGTGCGTCGGCGGTTGGCGGCGGGGGTGACCGCGGTCGTCGTCACCGTCGTCCTCCTCGTCGGCGTGCCACTCGTCGAGCGGCTGCCCGAGTACCGCCCGACCGGCGTCACCATCTGGCTGATCGTGCTGGCCGCCGGCGTCGTCGCCATCGTGTTGGCGACGCTGCTCGAACGTGGACGGGCGACGATCGGGCGGGCGGTCACCCGCGTCGGGGAGCTGACCAGGGGGTGGGAGTGACCGGCGACCCGCCGCGCTGACGTCGGCACGAGCGGTCGCGAGGGAGCCGCACGACGCGGTGGGCGACCCGCCGGGCTAGTGCGAGGTGCCGACCGCGGCCCGCAGTGCGTCGATGTCGGCCGAGCCGAACACGACGCGGTTGTTGGTGGCGACGAACACGAGGTCGAGGTCGACGCCGGCGTTGCCGATCGTGCTCGCCAGGTCGGCGAGGGCACCGGGCCGGTCGTCGACGTCGACGACCACGACCTCGCGCTCGCGGGTGACCGCCAGCGCGGCGGTCGCCAGCGAGTGCTTGGCGGCTTCGGCGTGTGGCACGAGGACGTGCAGCTCGGCGCGATCACCACCGCCGAGGAACGTCGCCGCCGACACGTTCACGCCGGCGTCGCTGATCGCGCCGGTGACCCGGGCGAGCGCCCCCGGCTGATTGTCCACTTCGATGACCAGGTCCATCATGTTCGATCCCCAAACGTTTGCACGGTGCTGCCGACATCATTCCCGCTGGGACCCGCGCCCGCCAAGATCGGGAGGTCGCAGCTCGGCCGACGTGGAGTCGGGAAGTCCTCCTCGATCGGTCGCCCGCTCAGCCGGGTCGCACCGATGGCGGCCGACGCGGGAGCGGGGGCGGGCGGGCGGTGCGCGGGTGACGCCCGGACGCGGTCGGCATCGGCCAGGCGGGGTCGATCGAGAAATCCGCCGTTGGCGGGTCGTTCCAGCGGGTCGAGCGGGCAGACTCCGGGCTCGGCGCGCCGCAGGCCCGGCGCAGTGGAGAGGGAGATCATGAGTCGTCAGATCGAATCCGTCGCAGTGCTCGGGTGCGGGACGATGGGCTCGGGCATCGCAGCCGCGAGCGCCGCGGCGGGGTGCCGGGTCCTGATGCTCGACGTGACCCGCGAGGCCGTCGAGCGCGGGCTGCAGGCGGTCGACGAAGGCGATCGGCACCTCGTCGTCACCGGCACGTTCGACGACGACCTCGCGCTGATCGCCGACTACGACTGGATCTGCGAAGCGATCATCGAGGACCTGGCGACCAAGCGGCAGCTGTTCGCGACCGTCGAGCCGCTGCGCCGGGACGGCTCGGTGATCAGCTCGAACACGTCGGGGATCCCGCTGAGCGACATCGCCGCCGGGATGCCGGCGCGCTTCCGGGCCGATGTTGCGATCACCCACTTCTTCAACCCGGTCAAGGTGATGAAGCTGTTCGAGCTCGTGCCGGGCGAGGACACCGGCGACGACGTGATCGAGGCGTTCGCCGACTTCGGCGCGACCAAGCTGGGCAAGGGTGTCGTCCACGCCAAGGACACGGTGAACTTCATCGGCAACCGGATCGGCTGCTTCTTCATGCTCAGCGGGCTCCACCTCGCGAAGCCGTTCCTCGAAGCCGGGATGACCCAGGAGACCGTCGACGCGGTGCTCGGCAAGCCGGTCGGGTTGCCACCGACCGGGCTCTACGGCCTGATCGACCTGATCGGGCTCGACGTGATGGACCTGGTCGGCAAGAACCTCGCGGTCAACCTGCCCGCCGGCGACGCGGGGCACGACTACACGTCGCTGCCCGAGGTCGAGCAGCGGATGCTCGAGCGCGGGCAGCTCGGCCGCAAGACGCGCGATGCGGGCGGTTTCGGACGCGTGCAGAAGCTCGACGACGGGACGAAGCGGGTGGAGACGTTCGATCTGGTGACCGAGCAGTGGCGCCCGGCCGTCGAGCCCGACCTCGCCGGCGTCCCGGCGGACTTGGGTGCGGTGCTGTTCGACGACTCGCCGCAGGGGCGACTCGCATGGCAGGTGTTCGGAGGCACGCTGCGCTACGCGGCGGGCCTCGTGCCCGAGATCGCCGACGACATCGTCAACATCGACAACGCCATTCGCTGGGGCTTCAACTGGGCACAGGGTCCCTTCGAGTTGCTCGACACGATCGGACCCGGCCGCGTGATCGCCACGATCCGCGCCGATGGCGACGACCTTCCGGCGATGCTGCAGGTGCTCGCCGACGCGGGGAGCCCGACGTTCTACCGCACGGGCGAGTACCTCGGCCGCGACGGCAACTGGACCGCCCTGGCCCACCGTTGACACCGGGTGTCAGACACCGGGTGTCAACGCTTCGAGGATCGCCAGCCTGACCGCACGTGGGTGCTCGGTCATCATCTGGTGGCCGGTGTCGGCGAGTTCGATGACGCGGCGCGGATGGCAGCGCGGCGGCCAACGCCCGGCCGCTCCTCGGCGGCGTCATCTTGTCGCCGAGGCCGATGACGACGGTTGCCGGGCAGGTGGTCGCGGCGGCGGCTGCTTCGGCCCCGGTGTAGGCCATGCACGCCCGGAAGTCGGTGGCGAGCACGCCCGGCCGGCTGTTCTCGACGAGCGCGCGGGTCCCGCCGACCATCCACAACCCCGGCGTCGGGTTCGTGCCGACCTGGGCCGGCCGGGCGTGGCTCCACGCGGCGATCAGCGCCGCGGCCGCCGGGAGGTCGTGCTCGGCGGCGGCGAGCAGGTCCGGGTGCACCGGCATCGCCGTGGCGGTCCCGCACAGCGTGATCGAGTCGGTGAGCTCGGCGTACCGGCTCGCCGCCTCCAGGATGACGAACGTCCCCATCGAGTGGCCGACCAGGTGAACCGGGCCGACGCCGACGGCGCCGATGAACCGCGCCAGCCAATCGGCCATCGCCTCGATCGACGGGAGCGGGTCGCCCCCGCTGCGACCGTGAGCGGGCAGGTCGACCGCCACTGCCCGGACGCCGTGGTACGCGAGGTATCGGGTCTGGAGCTGCCAGACGGTCGAGTCCATGCCCGCGCCGTGGATCAGGACGGCGACCGGGTCGTCCCCGGTCGGATCGGCCCCGCCGGTCGAGGCGTGGGCGGCGTGCCCGTCGACGTCGACGATCAACGCTGGCTCGCCTTGAGCGCCCGTTCGAGATCCTCGACGATGTCGTCGGGGTCCTCGAGGCCGACCGACAGCCGGACGAGGTCCTCGCTGATGCCGGCCAGCTCGAGTTGCTCGGGCGTCATCTGCCCGTGGGTCGTCGACCCGGGATGGATCACGAGCGTCTTCGCGTCGCCGACGTTCGCCAGGTGCGACGCGAGTTGCACCGCCTCGATGAACTTGCGACCGGCGTCGCGGCCACCCCTGACGCCGAAGCTGAGGATCGCGCCGGCGCCCTTCGGGTAGAGGCGCCGGGCGAGCTCGTGATCGGCGTGCGACGGCACCCGCGGGTGCTTGACCCAGCTCACCGCGTCGTTGGCCTGCAGCATCTCGAGGACCCGGTCGGTGTTGTCGACGTGGCGGGCCATCCGCAGCGGCAGCGTCTCGATGCCTTGGAGCAGGGCGAACGCGTTGTGCGGGCTCATGCAGGCGCCGAAGTCGCGGAGGCCCTCGGCGCGGGCGCGCATGCCGAGCGCGGCGGGGCCGAACTCCTCGGCGAACACGATGCCGTGATAGCCGGCGTAGGGCTCGGTCATCGTCGGGAACTTGTCGGACGCGGCCCAATCGAATCGCCCGCCGTCGACCAGCACCCCGCCGAGCGCCGTGCCGTGGCCGCCGAGGAACTTGGTGACCGAGTGCATCACGATGTCGGCGCCGTGCTCGATCGGGCGGAACAGGTAGGGCGTGGAGAACGTCGAGTCGATCATCAGCGGGAGGCCGTTGGCGTGGGCGACGTCGGCGACCGCCTCGACGTCCATCACTTCGATGCCCGGGTTGCCGAGCGTCTCGCCGTAGAGCAGCTTGGTCTGCGGCGTGATCGCGGCGGCGAACGCGCTCGGGTCGCGCGGGTCGACGAACGTGGTCGTGATCCCGAACCTCGGCAGGGTGAGGTTCATCATGTTGTACGACCCGCCGTACAGGTTCTTCGAGGCGACGATGTGATCGCCGGCGCTGAGCAGCGAGGCGACGGCCAGGTGGAGCGCGGCGGTGCCGCTGGCGGTGCACACGGCGCCGACGCCGCCCTCGAGCGCGGCGATCCGCTCTTCGAGGACCGCCACCGTCGGGTTCGAGATGCGGCTGTAGATGTGCCCCGGTGCCTCGAGGTTGAACAGGGCTGCGGCCTCGTCGGTGTCGGGGAAGGAGTACGACGTCGTGAAGTAGATCGGGACTGCACGGGCGCCCGTCGTCGGGTCGGGCCGCTGGCCGGCGTGCAGGCTCAGCGTGTCGAAGCGCAGGAAGTCGGGTTCAACCATGCGCCGACACTACCGAGGCGCCGCGACCGGGCCGCGAGCGGGGCCGGCGCCCGGCCCGCGAGTGTGACCGGCCCGCACTCAGCCCTCGACGAGTCCCGATGCTGCCCTGCGGAGCAGCTTGCCGGTCTCGTTCCGCGGGATCTCGTCGACGAAGGTGATGTCGCGAGGCACCTTGTGGCGCGCCAGCCGGTCGGCGACGAGCTGCTTGATCGCCGCCTCGTCGAGCGTGCTCCCCGGACGCCTGACGACGACCGCCGCGAGCCGCTGCCCGAACTCGGGATCGGGTACGCCGACCACCACCGCGTCGTCGATCCCGTCGGCGTCGAGCAGGACCGCTTCGATCTCGAGCGGGAACACGTTCTCGCCGCCGCTGACGATCATGTCGTCGGCCCGCCCGGTGACGAACAGCCGCCCGTCGTCGTCGAAGTAGCCGACGTCGCCCGTCGACATCAGCCCGCGGATCTTCTCCTTCGTGCCGCCGCCGGTGTACTCGGTGAACTGTGCGTCACTGCCGACCACGATCAGGCCCTCGTCGCCCGCCGGTCGGGGTTGACCGTCCTCGCCGACGACCTCGACGGTGCTGCCGGGGACCACCCGTCCCGCCGTGCCCGGTGCGGCCCTGAGGTCGTCGGGCGTGGCGAGCGTGGCCTGGCCGACCTCGGTCGAGCCGTACATGTTGTAGAGGTTGTCCCCGAAGCGGTCCATCCACGCCAGGGCCAGCGTGGCGGGCAGGGCGGAGCCGCTCGCGGCGACGATGCGCAGCGACGTCGTGTCGTGCTCGCCGGCTTCGTCGGCGGCGAGGATCCGCTGGATCATCACCGGCACGACCGCCAGGACGGTCGCCTGCTGCGACTCGATCGCTTCGAGCGTCGCCGCCGGCGTGAACCGGCGCACGAGGACCGCTGTCGACGACGTTGCGGCGGCGATCGTGAGCTGCGCCAGGCCCCACGCGTGAAACATCGGCGTCGGGATGACCGACACGTCACCCGATCGGTAGGGGATGCGCTGGAGCAACCCGACCGCCGCCGCCAGCCCGGCCGGTCGCCCGCTGCGCCGTGCCCCCTTCGGGGTCCCCGTCGTTCCCGACGTCAGCAGCACCGGCGCGGTCGGACGGGTGGGCAGGAGCGGTCGGTTCGGCCCGAGCCGGCGAACCTCCTCGAGCGAGCGGTGCGACCCGGCGTCGCCGTCGGCGACCACGACCGGGCCGGTGAACCGGGAGGCCTCGACGATCGGCAGCAGGTCGGCGTCGCACACGACGACGCCGACCCCCTCGCGCTCGAGCACCTCGCCGAGCTGGGGCGCGGCGAAGCCGGTGTTGAGGTACACACAGGTGACCCCGGCCTTGGCGGCGGCGACCGAGGCCTCGACGAAGTCGCGGTGGTTGGCGCACAGCAGGCCGAGATGATCGCCGGGGTCGAGCCCGAGCGATCGGAGCCCTCGGGCGAGCGATGACGAACTGCGATCGAGCTGGGCGTAGGTGACCGTGCCGCGGTGGTCGACGATCGCCGCGCGCCGGGCGTGGCGCATCGCCGCGGCGGTGTACAGCGCGGCGAGCGTCGGACCCCACCGCGCCAGCGCGACGCTCATCGCGCCGACCTGGATCGGGTCGAGCCACCCGAGCCGGCGGGCGAGCTGGACGTTGTCGTTGACGGTCACGCCGGCAAGTCTCGCCGGTCGGCGCCGGGCCGTCGTCACCCGCCCGGCGACGCGCGGGTGGGCGCCTCCGACGATCCGCCCGCCGGCGCCCTCGATGCCTCGCCGGGTCGGTGCGGGGACGCCCAACTCGCCGAGCGGCGATGCGGGCGCTCCGGTGCCGTCGCCGTCTCCGAGCGTCGGGTAGCTTCTGCGCTCGAACGGCGTCGTGCACGAACGCCCGAAGAAGGCGCCACCGACCGCGCAAGGAGCCGCCGATGCCTCCCGCTCAGCTCTGGGTCAACACCCGGACCCGAATCACGCCGTTCACCGCCCGTGTCGAGGCGGCTGGTGTCCAGGCCTACTCGGTGTACAACCACATGCTGCTGCCGCTCGTGTTCAGCTCCGTCGTCGACGACTATCGCCACCTCAAGGAACACGTGCAGATCTGGGACGTCTCGTG
Source organism: Ilumatobacteraceae bacterium (assembly GCA_963825565.1). Taxonomy (GTDB): domain Bacteria; phylum Actinomycetota; class Acidimicrobiia; order Acidimicrobiales; family Ilumatobacteraceae; genus JBFGCT01. The sequence continues at coordinate 49,940 of CAWGTW010000005.1, read as the reverse complement.
CCAGCGCCAGGTCGAGGTGATCGGACCCGATGCGGCTCGGTTGGTCCAGCTGATGACCCCGCGCGACGTCACCGAGCGCGACGCCGGGACGCTGTCTCTACGCACCGCTCGTCGACGCCGCCGGGGGCATGGTCAACGATCCGGTCGTCCTCAAGCTGGACGTCGATCGCTTCTGGTTGTCGCTCGGCGACTCCGATGTCGCGCTCTGGGCCGATGGGCTCGCCACCGGATTCGGGCTCGACGTCGCGGTGTTCGAGCCCGACGTCTCCCCGCTCGCCGTGCAAGGACCGAAGTCCGACGACCTGATGGCAAGGGTCTTCGGCGAGGAGGTCCGCTCGATCCGGTTCTTCCGCTTCGAACCGCTCGAGTTCCGTGGCCACCCGCTCAACGTGGCGCGCACCGGCTGGAGCAAGCAGGGCGGGTTCGAGATCTACCTCGACGACCCGGCGCTCGGTGAGCCGCTGTGGGATGCGCTCTGGGAGGCCGGTGCCGACCTCGGCGTCGGACCGGGCTGCCCGAACGTGATCGAGCGCATCGAGGGCGGGCTGCTGTCGTACGGCGGCGACATGACGCGGGCCGACAACCCGTTCGAGTGCGGGCTCGACCGCTTCTGCGAGCTCGACCGACCGATCGACTTTCTCGGCCGGGCGGCGCTCGAACGCATCGCTGCGACCGGGCCGGACCGCAAGATCGTCGGGCTGCGGGTCGACGCGGTGGACCTTCCCGCGTGCCGCGAGCGCTGGGCGGTGCTCGCCGAGGACCGGCAGGTCGGTCGGGTGTCGTCGGCCGCGATGTCCCCCGATTTCGGGTGCGGCCTGGCGCTGGCCATGGTCGAGCGCACCCATTGGTCGCCCGGGACCGCGGTCGTCGTCCAGACGCCGGACGGCCCCGCTGCGGCGACGGTCTCGTCCCTGCCGTTCGAGCCGTCGACGAGCCCGAGCGCGGCCGGCGGTCGCTGACCGACACCGGGGCGGGGCGCGATGCCGGCGGTACGGTCGGGCGCGTGAACGCCGTTCGGAGCTTCCCCCAGACGCGCTTCGCACCGCCGCGGGGCGCGTGCGAGATCCTCCTCGTCCGGCACGGTGAATCGGCGCCCCATGTCGAGGGCGAGATGTTCGCGCTCGTCGATGGCCACGGCGACCCACCGTTGGCGCCGGCGGGCGAGCTCCAGGCCGAGTTGGTCGCCGATCGGCTGGCCTCCTCGGGAGAGCCGATCGCAGCGATCTACGTGACGACGTTGCGGCGCACGCACCAGACCGCCGCGCCCTTGGCGTCGCGTCTCGGGCTCGAGCCGATCGTCGAGCCGGAGCTGCGTGAGGTGTACCTGGGCGAGTGGGAGGGAGGTGAGTTCCGTCGCCGCGCTGCCGATCTCGATCCGATCATCGTCCGGATGTACGAGGAGCAGCGCTGGGACGTCGTTCCCGGAGCGGAGCCGGAAGCCGACCTGGCGGCGCGCGTCCGGCGCGGCATCGAGCGCATCGCGAACGCGCATCCCGACGAGCTGGTCGTCGCCGTCGTCCACGGTGGGGTGATCGGTCAGGTGCTCAACCTGGCGACGGGCACGACCGGGTTCTCCTTCACGGGTGCGTCGAACGCTTCGATCTCACACCTCGTGGTCGCTGGTGACCGGTGGATCGTGCGGTGCTTCAACGACACCGCCCACCTCCAACCGACGTTCAGCACCGGTAGCTGAGAACGGCCCGGGAACGCCCAGCTCCGGCTGGCGGGGAACCGGGGTGACGGTCAGACGATCGCACCGGACCGGCGGGCGGCGAGCTTGCCGAGCGCCCACTGCGAGACACGGGGCGAGAATCGCGACGCGAAGTCGAACACGTGGGCGTCGGGTCCGATCAGCGCCCGCCGCTTGTTCTTCTCGACCGCACCGATGATCAGCTGCGCGGCCTTCTCCGGCGTGGTCCGGGTGAGGCGCTCGAACTCGGCGGCGGCCTCCTCGGGATCGATCGCGTCCTCGTGGTCGGCGAACTCGAACCGCCCGTTGCGGGCGATGTTGGTCCGGATCCCGCCGGGGTGGATCGTCGTCGCCGAGACGCCGCACCGCTCGATGTCGAGCTCGGTGCGCAGCGCCTCGGTGAATCCCCTGACCCCGAACTTGGCGGCGTTGTAGGCCGACTGGGTCGGGATCCCCATCAGCCCGAACACGCTCGAGATGTTGACGACGTGGCCCTCGCCCGCAGCCCTCAGATGGGGGAGGAACGCCATCGTGCCGTGGACCACTCCCCAGAAGTTGATGTCCATCAACCACCGGAAGTTGTCGTAGCTCATCGCCGCGACGTTGGCGCTCAGGGCCACGCCGGCGTTGTTGACGATCAGGTTCACCCGACCGTGCTCGGCGACGACCGACTCGGCCCACGCCTCGACCGCCGCCCGATCGGCGACGTCGACCGAGGCGCCGCTCACCTTGACCGGCCCGGCGCGTTCGGCCAACGTGACGGTCTCGGCCAGACCTGCGGCGTCCACGTCGCTGAGCGCGACGTGGCAGCCCTTGCCGGCGAGCTCGATCGCCAGCGCGCGGCCGATCCCCGACCCGGCTCCGGTCACCGCGGCGACCCTGCCGTCGAAGTGCTTCATCGCATCCTCCTACCCGTCGTCCCACCCGTCGTCGTTCGCAGCATGATGTCGACCCTATTGGGCGCCACCGGGGGGATCGGTACCGACGCCACCCTCGCCCGGTCGCGACCGGGCGAGGCTCACGGGTCGGCGGTGAGGTCGATGTCGACCATCAACTCGTTGGCCAGCGCCTCGAGCACGTCGCGCAGGTCGTCGAGGGGGACGCCGGTGGGCGCCCGCAGGACTGCGGTGGCCTCGAACAACCGCTCGCCCGCCATGGGGGCGCTCATCGTCTCGGTCTGCAACTCCTCGATGCTGACGCCACGGGTGGCGAGCGCGTGGGCGATCTCGTGGATGATGCCCGGGCGATCCTGGCCGATGAGTTGGAGTGCGAGGAAGGCCGAGCCGTCGTCCACCTCGGTGCTGGTCGCACGCTCGACCGTGATGTCGAACAGGCCGCGCGACTCGAGCGGCGCGAGATCGTCGATCAGTGCGTCGGCGTGTGCGTCGGCCACGTCGACCGTGACGATGCCGGCGAACTTGCCGCCGAGCCGGGCGAGGTGGCTGCGGTCCCAGTTGCCGCCGTGACGGGTCACGACCGCGGACAACGCGTCGACCAGACCGGACTGGTCGTCGCCGATCACGGACAGGACGAGCGTCGCCATCGGGCAACCCTACATTCGGTCGTGCGCCCGCCCGGCCCGGACCCCGGCGACCGGTGCCGCCGACGCTACGGTTGGTCTCGGCCCCGGGGGTGGTCGGCATGCAACAGAGGACGCCATTCCGAACGACATCGCCGCCGATCGGCGTGCGCTCGGTCGCACGCTGCGGGCGCTCGTCCGCGGTGGAGGGCGGGTGACCGACGCGGTGACCGACGCCGTCACCGACGCGCCGGTCGCCGCGCCGTCGACGCTGCTGACCGCGCTCGAGGTCCGGGCGGTCGCGGAGCGGGGCGGGCTGACCCTTGCGATGCCGTTGCTGCGCAGGTTGCCCAAGGGCGACGGTCACGCCGTGCTCGTCCTCCCCGGGTTCGCCGCCGGCGACCAGTCGACCGCGCCGCTGCGGCGGCTCTTGCGCGACCTCGACTATCGGGCGTTCGCCTGGCGGCTGGGGCGGAACCTCGGGCCGACGCCGGACATCGTCGAGGGGATGGTGGCGCGCTTCGAGCGGATCGTCGACGAGTACGGCGGGCCGGTGAGCCTCGTCGGGTGGAGCCTGGGCGGGATCTACGCTCGGGAGTTGGCCCGCCAGTTCCCGGCGGCGGTCAGGCAGGTGGTCACCCTCGGCAGCCCGATCCACATGGTCGCCGGCGATCGGAGCGCGGTGTCGCGCACCTGGGACTCGTTGCGCCACCGCCATGACCCCGAGGTGATCGACCGCCGCTCGATCCGCGAGTCCGAGAAGCCACCGCTCGACGTCCCGGCGACCTCGATCTACACGCGCACCGACGGCGTTGTCCACTGGTCGACCTGCCTGATCACGCGCGGGCCGAGGGCGGAGAACATCGAGGTGTACGGCAGCCACTGCGGTCTCGGGTTCAACACGGCGGCGGTCTATGCCGTCGCCGACCGGCTCGCCCAGCCGGCGGGACGGTGGCGGCCGTTCCAGGCCCCGCTGCTGCTGCGGGGTGCGTTCCCGTCGCCTGCCGATCGTCGCCCACCGGCTCGAAGGTCCTGATGAGCCGCGATCGCACAACCCTCATCGCGTGATCAAGCTGCGTAGCATCTGCGCACGATGATCACCGGATCGACCTGTTGGAGGTTGCTGTGAACGAATTCGTCACCGCACTGGTGGTCCCCGGCCGCCGTGCCGTGTACCTCCCCCGCCGACCCGGACCGGAACTGCGATGAACACCGATGTCGGGGGGCTGCGCGTGATCGTCACCGCCGGCGCGGGTGGCGTCGGGTTGGCGATCGCCGAGGAGCTGGCGTCGGGAGGCGCCGCGGTCGCGGTCTGCGATGTCGACCAGGGCGCGCTCGACCGGTTACGGGACCGGCGGACCGGGATCCGGGGCTGGCGGGCCGACGTCGCCGTGGAGGACCAGGTCGGCGAGTTCGTCGAGTCGGCGCTCAGCGAGCTCGGTGGGGTCGACGTGCTCGTCAACAACGCTGGGATCGCCGGGCCGGGAGGGCGGGTCGAGATGCTCGATGTCGACGGCTGGCGGCGGACGCTCGACGTGAACATCACCGGGATGTTCCTGACGGCGCGCCTGGTCGTCCCGCACCTCAAGGAGCAGAGCAGCGGGTCGATCATCAACATCGCGTCGACGGCCGGCCTGCACGGGTTCCCGTATCGCGCCCCGTACGCCGCGTCGAAGTGGGCGGTGGTCGGGTTCACCAAGACGCTGGCGATGGAGCTCGGCGAGTTCGGGATCCGCGCCAACGCGATCTGTCCCGGCTCGGTCGACAACGAACGGATGTCACGCGTCATCGAGTTGGAGGCCGAGGCGACCGGTCGGTCACCCGGGGAGATCCGGGAGGGGTTCACTCGCCAGACGTCGCTGAAGACGTTCATCGACGTCGAGGACATCGCCGCCACGGCCCGCTTCCTCTGCTCGCCGGCGGGCTCGCGCATCACCGGCCAAGCGCTCTGCGTCGACGGCCACGTCGAGTCGATGCGCACCTGACCCCACACGGATCATGCCCTGTTCGGTGCCTGACCCCGGACGGATCACGTAACCTCGACGGATGGCCCGGAAGATCCTCGTGCTGAACGGCCCGAACCTGAATCTGCTCGGCACGCGCGAGCCGGAGGTCTACGGCGCAGCGACCCTCGGCGAGATCGTCGACGACCTCCGCGCCCGGGCCGCCGAGCGGGGGGCGGAGATCCGGGCGGTCCAGTCGAACGTCGAGGGCGAGCTGGTCGACGCGCTGCACGACGCCCGCGACTGGGCCGACGGTGTCGTGTTCAACCCGGGGGCCTACACCCACACGAGCATCGCCCTGCGCGACGCGATCTCGGCGGTCGGGCTGCCCGTCGTCGAGACCCATCTCTCCAACGTGCACGCCCGCGAGGAGTTCCGCCACCGGTCGATGCTGTCGGCGGTCTGCCTCGGGGTGATCTGCGGGTTCGGCCCGACGAGCTACCGCCTCGCGCTCGACGGCCTCCTCGCTCATCTCGACCACTGAGCCGGCAGCCAGGCCGGCACCCCGGCAGGCGACACCCGGCAGGCGACACCCCGGCAGGCGACACCCGGCAGGCGACACCCCGGCCGGCGAACACCGCCAGGCCGACCCGCGGTCGATCGCGTGATCATCACGCGCCGTGGATGCGCAACCTGGTCACGCGTTGGCGGTGCAGTGGGGTCCGCGCCTGCGCGCGGTGGGAAGCTCGGTCAGGCGGCCGCGGCGTTGGCGGTGGTGCGCCGCCGGGCGGCGACGACGATCAGCAGGCCGGCGGTGAGCAGCAGCGCGCCGATCTGGAGGAAGCCGGAGGTGCCGGACGAACCGGTCGAGGGGAGCACCCCGGGCGGAACCGTCGTCGGCGGTGCGACCGCCGGGGGGATGGTCGTCGCCGGCGGTGGCGGCACCGTGGTCGGCGGCGTCGTGGGCGGCTCGACCACCGGCGGGTAGATCGCGTTGCCATCGTCGTCGAACGTCACGTCGCCGCACACCGGCGGTGCGGTGTCGGCCTCGGCGCAGAGCTCGGGCGTCGCGACCAGCGGGGGTGTCGTCGGGGGCTCGCCCGTGTCCTGGGCGAACGCGGCCGGAGCGAACCCGATCGCGCCAAATGCGGCAGTGGCCAGGATGACGGTGAACTTCTTCATGGTGAGCTCCTGAACGCCGTCGTGGTGCGACCGGCTTGATCGGGGTAGGAAACAGTACCAGGCTGCTGTGGAGACGGGCACCCGGCCATCAGGGCGAGGCCCTCGACGGTCATCGGGGTGATCCCGCGGGCGGTGCACGCGTCGAGCCCGGCGACCAGGGCGAGCGGCGGGATCGGGACGTGGTCGATCATCGGGTGGAGTGGGCGGTCTGCGCGCTCGGTCTCGCCGAGCAACACCTCGTGCATCTTCTCGCCGGGGCGAAGACCGGTGAAGACGATCTCGATGTCGTCGGGCGAGTGGTCGATGAGCTGTCGGGCGACGTCGAGCACCTTGACCGGCGTCCCCATGTCGAGCACCAGCGCCTCGCCCGGACGCCCGATCGCGGCAGCCTGCATCGTCAGCCGGACCGCCTCGCGAACGGCCATGAAGTAGCGGGTCACGTCGGGGTGGGTGATCGTGACCGGGCCGCCGGCTGCGATCTGGCGGGAGAACGTCTCGATCGCCGAGCCGCGGCTGCCGATCACGTTGCCGAACCTGACCGACACGTACGGGCGGTTCGTGCGCCGGGCGGTCTCCGCGGTCAGCCGCTCGGCGATGCGCTTGGTGTAGCCGAGGACGTTGACCGGGCTGGCGGCCTTGTCGGTGCTGATGTTGACGACTCGTGCGACACTGCGCCGGCTGCACACGTCGAGCAGGTTCGCCGTGCCGAGCACGTTGGTCTTCCAGCCCTCGCTCAGCGCACCTTCGAGCGCCGGGACGTGCTTGAGCGCGGCGGCGTGGAACACGAGCTGGGGCCGGTGATGGCCGATCACCTCGTCGAGCCGGTCGATGTCGCGGATGTCGGCGATCACCGGGGTGAAGGTCGGGAGGTGTTCCGGGGCCAGCGAGGCGGCGAGGTGGTGCAGCAACGAGTCGTCGCGGTCGAGGGCGATGAGGGCTGCGGGTTCGAGCAGCGCCAGTTGCCGGATCAACTCCGAGCCGATCGAGCCGCCCGCTCCGGTGACGAGCACGCGGTTGCCGGACACGAGTTCGGCGACCGACGTGCTGTCGATGTCGACGATCCGGCGGTTGAGGACGTCCTCGTCGGTGTACTTGGTGATCTCGCGCGGGCTGCCGGCGCCGACCAGCCGCTGGACCGGCGGCAGCACGAGGGTCTCGAGGCCCGCGGCCTTGACCGACTCGTGGAGCCGGCTCAGCTCGTTGCCGGTGGCCGACGGCATCGCCAGCAACACGTGCCGGCACCCGTACCGATCGGCGATCCGTTCGATGTCGCCGATGCCGCCTTCGACCCGCAACCGGCCGATCCGGCGTCCGCGCTTGCGCGGGTCGTCGTCGATCAATGCCACCGGTCGGTATTCGCTCGAGCCGACCGACTGCATCGCGTTGATCGCCCGGTAGCCGCCCTCGCCGGCGCCGTACACGACCACCGGTGTCCGGTGGGCGGTCGCCCGGGTTGCGACGCGGCGGGCTCGGATGCGGCGGCCGTACCGGTGCCCGAACATCAAGCACACCGCGAGCGACGTGGCCATGACGATGATCTGCCCGGTGCGCCCGCCGTTGGTCGTGAGCTGTTCGAAGAGGATCACCACGACCCCGGCGATCCCGGTGGAGACGGCGACGGCGCCGGCCTCGTCGAAGCTGAACTGGCGGAACCGCCCGCGGTACAGCCCGGTTGCCTGACCGGCGACGAGCTGAGCGACCACGGCAACGATCATCAGGGCCGGGATCGGCGACTCGGTCGGGCTGCGGCCGTAGAAGGTGGTCGTCGCGGCCAGCGCGAGCGGCCACGCGAGGAGGTCGATCGCGGTGACGGTCGCGCTGCGCCATCCGCTGTCGGTCGACACGGCCGACGAGGTCGTCGGCTCGCGCCGGTTCGCCGTCCCGAGTAGGGCCGTCACGGCGCCGTTCCTGCGTTCATCCTGGTGCCCAACACTTCCACCCGCCTCGATTCCGTCCACTACCACACTGAGGTGGCCTTCTCCGCGGATACTGAACCTAGCCCGCTTGAGGGAAAAGCGAAAGGGGCTTTCCGTGATCTTGACATTGAGACATCGCAGCGGGCGGGCCGGCGGCGCATCCGGGCTCTGAACGATGCGCTGTCGCTACGGTTGCGTCCGTGACCCGCCCCGGACCCCGACGCGTGTTGATGATCGGAGCCGGCGGGCACGCCCGTGTCTGCCTCGAAGCCCTGCTCGCGGACCCGGACAACGTGGTCGTCGGTGCGCTCAGCCGAGACGGGACGGGCATCGATCGGCTCGGAATCCCGGTGCTCGGGCTCGATGCCGACCTCCGGGACATCACGGAGAGTAGATCCATCACCACCATCTGCGTCGCGATCGGGCACAACGAGATTCGCCGTACGTTCGGCCAGATGTTGCGGTCCCGTCATCTCGATCTCGTGAAGGTCGTCGCTCCGTCGGCGGTGGTCTCGTCGAGCGCCGTGCTCGCCGACGGCGTGCAGTTGCTTCCCGCGGCGGTGGTCAACGCGGCGACCACGATCGGCGAGGGGTCGATCGTCAACACGAACGCCTCGGTCGACCACGACTGCCGGGTCGGGGAGTACGTGCACGTCGCTCCTGGGGTGGCGATCGGTGGTGACGTGTCGATCGGCGACGGCGCGTTCGTCGGCATCGGTGCCCGTGTCCTTCCCGGTCGCTCGGTCGGCGCGGGTGCCATCGTCGGCGCCGGCGCCGTCGTCGTTCGCGATGTCGCGCCCGGCACGACGGTCGTCGGCGTCCCGGCGCGGGTGTTGGCCGCGGGCGGTGGCACACGATGAACACCCCCGACGCGGTGCGCCGGGTGATCGATCTCGTCGTCGGGTGCGTTGCGGCGGTCGTCGCCGCGCCCGCGCTGGCGGCGGTCGCGCTGGCGACGCGGCTCACGGCAGGCTCCGGCGTCGTGTACCGCCAGCACCGCCTCGGTCGTGGCGGCCACCCGTTCGAGCTGTTGAAGTTCCGATCGATGCGCCATCCCACACCGGGCCGGGAGTCCCCCGAGCACGACGCCGAGCGGCTCACCTCGGTCGGCCGGTTCATCCGCTCGACCAGTCTCGACGAGCTGCCCTCGCTCTGGAACCTGGTGCGTGGCGACATCTCCCTCGTCGGGCCGAGGCCGCTTCCGGTCCATTACTGGGATCGGTTCGTCGGCGACGAGTACGAGCGGTTCCGGGTCCGGCCGGGGATCACCGGCCTCGCCCAGATCGCCGGTCGGAACGCGGTCGACTGGTCGGAGCGCCTGGCGCTCGACGTGCGCTACGTGCGAACCCGCAGCCTGGTCGGCGATCTCCGCATCCTCGCCGCCACGGTGCCGGCCGTGCTCCGGAGGGCGGGCGTCGACCATGCCGAGGGCGTCACGATGCGCGAGCTCCCCGCTGCGGGCCGGGTGCCGGCTCAGGCAGGGAGCAGCCGGTAGGCGTCGAGGGTCGCTCGATCAGGTGCTGGTCGGGAGGAGCCGGTAGGCGTCGAGGGTCCGCTCGATCACCCGCGCTTGGTCGAACTCGGCCGCCGCCCGCTGCCGCGCCGCTCCGCCCATCGCCCGTCGCAGGTCCTCGTCGTCGACCAGGCGCTCGACGGCGGCCGCGATCGCGTCCGGCTGGCGAACCGGCACGAGCAGTCCGGTCTCGCCGTCGGACACGACCTGGCGGTTGCCCCGGATGTCGGAGGCGATCGTCGGGAGCCCCATCGCCGCCGCCTCCATCGCGCTGCGCGGGAACCCCTCCCGCCAGCTCGCCGTCAGGAAGATGTCGGCGGCCGCGTAGCACCCGGGCATGTCCGTGCGCGTCCCGGTCAACACGACGCCGTGGCCGCGAGCGGCGTCGAGCGCGGCCTGATCGATCGCATCCGACTTGGCGTCGTCGACCGGCCCGACGACGACGAAGCGCACCGGTACGGACCGCGCGCTGAGCAAGCCGGCGGCGTCGAGGACCTCGGCGATCCCCTTCTCCCGCACGAGGCGCCCGACGACCAGGCACACGAGCTCGTCGGTGCCGATGCCCCACTCGGCCCGTACCTGGTCGCGCATCGTCGGTGGGGATCGCGTCGGGGTCGAAGCGGGCGAGATCGACGCCGTTGCCGAGGAGGCGCACCTTGCGGGCGGGCACCCGCAGGCGGTCGACCAGTGTTGCGACGTCCTCGGGGTTCTGGACGAGCTCGATGTCGCCGAACGCGGCGGCGATGCGCTCAGCGGCGTAGACCGGCCAGCGACGCCGGCGTCGATCGCCGGGCTGGGCCCAGAGGCCGTGCTGGGTGTTGACGACCAGCGGCACGCGTGCCAGGCGGGCAGCGATGCGTCCGAGGATGCCGGGCTTGGGGTTGTGCGTGTGCACGATGTCGGGCCGCAGCCGGCGGAACCGGCCGACGAGCTGTCCGAACGCCCGCAGGTCCTGGATCGGGTTGGACGACCGGGTGAACGCGGGCACCGCGATGTGGTCGATGCCGAGCGCGGCGAGGTCGTCGACGTGGGGGCCGGCCGCCGACATCCCGATCACGTCGTACCCAGCTCGCTGGAACGCGACCAGCTGCGGCGCGAGCAACCAGTCGAGGCTCATGTCGGTGGTCGTCAGGTGGACGACGACCGGCCGCCGACCACTCTCGCCGGTCTGCTCGCCCTGTTCGGGGTCAGGCACCACACAGATCACCGACCTCACGTTCGCCGACCTCGTTGCCCTGTTCGGGGTCAGGCAGCGAACAGATCACCCGCATCACGATCGCTGACCGCGGTAGCGGGCGGCGGCGGCGAGCCCGCGCAGCTCGCCTTCGAGCCGCGCCCCGCCGGCCGCCTTGTTGGCGAACGCTGTGTCGTCGTCGGACCGTTGGATCGGCGTCCGCCAGAGCCGGTGGAGGTCGGTGCGTCCCGGCCGGTTCACCCGGTTCCGGGCCAGGGCCGCACTGGCGAAGCGTCGTCTGACCGCGACCTCGGCGGCGGGCGAGCCGGGGAGCGCCTTGGGGTAGGCGAAGTGTCGCGGCGCGGCCCCGAGGTGCTCGGCGATCAGGCCGATCGAGCGATCGAGCTCGTCGTCGACCGCGGTGGGGTCGAGGCGGTCGAGCAGCGGGTGGGTGTGGGTGTGCGAGCCGATCGTGACCAGGCCGGTCGCCGTGGCGTCGGCCAGCGCCGCCCAGCTCGTCGGCGGCGCACCCCACGGGAACTCCGCCGGACCGTCGACGAAGTACGTCGCCACGTAGAGCGTCGCCGGGACGCCGTGGCGGACGAGCGCGGGGACCACGACGTCGCCGAAGTCGGCGGTGCCGTCGTCGAAGGTGACGACGACGCCCGGAGTCGCCGCCGCGGTCTCGGCAACACCGGCCCAGCCGTTGGGCTGGGCTGCGGCGAGCTCGGCGACGGCGTCGTCGAGGGTGAGCACGCGTTGGTGCTGCGCGAGGTGTTCGAGTTGGCGCTCGAACGCGTCCGGATCGAGGTCGACCGCACTGTCGGTACCACCGCCGACCCGGTGGTAGATCAGCATCGTGATGCCGACCGGGGCAGGCGTCAAGCGGTCGACGGCGGCACTGGCGTGCCTGACGAGCTGTTTGATCGGCGACATCGGTCCGATCATGGCAGAGGTCGCCGCGGGCAGGCTGGCACACTGGTGCGATGTCGCCTGGGTCGTCCTGGAAGGTGCTGCTCTCCCCACCCGAGGTCGGCGACGTGGAGCGTGAGCTGCTGCTCGCCGCGTTCGACTCCGGGTGGGTGGCGCCGGCCGGTCCCGACATCGATGCCTTCGAGCGGGAGCTGGCCGACCTGACCGGGGCGTCGACCGTCGCTGCGCTGTCCAGCGGCACCGCTGCGCTCCATCTCGCGCTCGGGGCGGTCGGTGTCGGCGCAGGCGATGACGTGCTCGTCAACACGCTCACGTTCGGGGCGAGCGCGTTCGCCGTCACGTACCTCGGGGCCCGGCCCTGCTTCGTCGACTGCGATCCGGTCGGCTGGCATCTCGACGTCGATCTTCTCGACCGGGAGCTGACCGAGCGCAGCCGTGAGGGACGCCGTCCGGCGGCGGTCGTGTCGGTCGACCTCTATGGTTCGGTCGCCGACGGTGCCGCGATCGCCGAGGTCTGCGCCCGCCACGAGGTGCCGCTCGTCCAGGACGCTGCCGAAGCGATCGGCGCCCGCCGCGATGGCGTGCATGCCGGTCGGCACGGGTCGGTCGCAGTGCTGTCGTTCAACGGCAACAAGATGCTGACGACCGGCGGCGGCGGGGCGATCATGAGCGACGACGTCGACCTGGTCGCCCGCGCTCGCTACCTGGCGACGCAGGCCCGCCAGCCCGAGCCGTGGTACGAGCATCGTGACATCGGCTTCAACTACCGGATGGGCAACCTCAACGCGGCGGTCGGCCGCGGGCAGCTCCGGACGCTCGAATCGCGGATCGCCCGCCGCCGGAGCATCCGCGCCCACTACGAGCGCCGCCTCGGCGGGCTCGGCATCGAGTTCCAACACGTCCCGGCCGGCTGTGAGCCGAACCATTGGCTGACGACCGTTGCGCTCGACGACGGGTTCGGGGCCGGCCCGGGTGAGGTGCTCGACGCGCTCCGGTCCGCAGGCGTCGAGGGCCGGTACTCGTTCAAGCCGATGCACCTCCAGCCGGTCTTCGGCACGAACCCGGTCGTCGGTGGCGCGGTCGCCGACGACCTGTTCCGGCGGAGCCTGAGCCTGCCGTCGGGCTCGCGGATGGACGAGGCGACCGTCGACTGGATCTGCGACATCGTCGCCGCGGTCGGGGAGCGATCGTGAGCCGGCGATGAACGACGATCGACCGAACGACGACGACCAGGGACCGGGCGGTCGCGACGGTGGCAGTGAGCCGGGGGCTGGCGCGACGGGCGGCGGTGACGACGGAGGCGAGTCGACGACGATCGCCGATGCGGGCGGGTCGACCACCATCGCCGACGCGCCGCGGTACGGAGGCGTCGACCCCGAGACGTCGCGGCGCCGCGCGCTCGGCGCCGGGCTCGGGTTGCTCGTCGTCGTGCTGTCGTACGGTCCGTCCCGACTCGGCGATGCCGATCGGTGGTGGGCGGCGGGGCTGACCGTCCTCGTCGCGGTCGTGCTCTCCGACTCGCTCGTCGACCTGCGCGCGTTGCTCCCGACCCCCGGGGTCGCGCCGGCATCGATCGTCGTCGCCCTGGTCGCGGTGTACCTGTGCGTCCCCGAGACCGATCAGGTCGCGATCGCCGCGCTCGTGCCACTCGTCGTCGTCGGGCTCGAGCTGGTCGGGCGTGGGCAGGTCGGGTTGGAGTGGTATGCGGTCGCCGCGGCATCGGTCGGGTGGGCGGCGATGTTCGGTGCCAGCGGCCGCCAGTCGGCGCTCGTCGGAGCGCTGTTCGCATGGTGGGCGGTGCTGCTCGTGCCGCTGGTCCACCGGGTCAGGGCGATGCCCGACGAGCGCTCGGCGGTGGCGACGGCGGTGATCGGTGGTCTGGCCGCGATCGTCATGGCCCGCACGGGCGGCATCGCCGACTCCGGGACGACGGCGGTCGTGGTCGCGGCCGCGCTCGCGTTGGTCTCGTTCGGGCTCGCGCTCGCAGTCGTCGTCGCCCTCTCCGTCGACGAACGCTGAACCGTTGCCGCTCTGTTCGGTGCCGACCCCGAACAGACCGCCGAACCGTTGCCGCTCTGTTCGGTGCCCGACCCCGAACAGAGCAGAGCACGAACAGGTCAGCGCCAGGCTTCGATGCCCTCGGCGTCGAGGACGGTGCGTCGTTCGAGCCCGCCCTCGAAGTCGAAGATCGTGTCCCCACCCGTCGTCGTCGCCGAGAGCGCCAGCGCGTCGTCGCGCGGCAACCCTTGGGGGCGGTACACGAGCCGGTAGGCGCCAGGGCCGACGTTGCCGGCGAGCTCGAACTCGAGCACCGCGGTCTCGCCGGCGGGCACTTGGAAGACGCCGCTCCAGGCGTTGTACCCCAGCTCGTGCAGGATGCGCGTGTCCAGGTCCTCGCCATCGAGGCGGGCGGCCCGAACGTCGAGCTCGGTGTGGACGTTGACCAGCATCTGGTTCGTCCCGACCGGGAGCCCGGTGATGTTGCCGATCACGTAGTCCTCGTAGCCGGTGGTCGGCGCGGTGTTGGCCAGCTCGACCCGCAACGTCGCCGTGACGTCGCCGGAACCCTGATCGACCGTCGCCCGGTACTCGATCGTGCGTTGGAGGAAGTTCTCGATCTTGTTGCCGCTGGCGTTGTTGCTCGACACCGCAAGGGCATCGGTGCCGGATTGGGCGATCACGGGCAGCGATGCGTCCATCCCGATCAGCTTCATCAGCTCCTGCTCCTCGGGGCGCACCGCCCACGCGCTCGATGTGGCCGTTGACCGCCGCGGGGGCGAGGATCGGTGCGAGCTGCTGGGGCGGCGGGAGCGCACCGTCGAGCACGTTGTCGATCGTCTGCTCGGTGACCGCGCTGAGCAGGTCCTCGCGCTCGTTCTCCGCGAACTCGTACTGGCCGAGGGTCAGGAACTCCTCGGCGTTCGAGGAGTCGATCCGCTGGCCGATGTCGACCAGCTCGACCGGCCCGCCGATCTCCAGCAGGCTGGGGATGCCGACCGGGTCGACGACGATCACCCCGTCGACCGCCCGCCCGGTCGCCGTCTCGTACATCTGGGCCATCGCGTTGCCGACGCTCGGCATGTCCGGCGAGATGGTGACGTTGCTCCAGTACTTGACCGCGACCCCGCCGTCGATGTTCGCGCCGTAGACCGAGTACCGGTCGAGGTACTCCTGGGGGGCGTCGAGCGAGAGGTCGTTGAGCGCGGGGTCCTGCAGGTCGGCGGTACGCCCCTCGGCGGTCACCCGCAGCCGGCCGTTGTCGACCGTGAGCTCGGTCCAGTTGCCCATCAGGCCGCCCATCCCGCGGGCCTCGGCGTTGTTGACGAAGGCGACGAAGTACCGCCGCTCGCCGTCGGCGCCGAGCATCGCCGGGGCGATCCGGGCGGCCGCCGCCGTCGCCCTCGCCTGGGGGACGAATTGGTCGGCGCGGTCGAGTGCGTCGTCGAGCCGTGACCGGAACGGGGCGACCAGCCAGGGCGACTCGGCGTCCTGCAACGCATCGTCGAGCTCCTCGATCGTCGCTCGAAGATCGTCCAGCGGAACCGCGAGCGCGGCGAAGGCGCCCACGTCGATCACGCCGTCCTGCACGGTGAGCTGGTCGAGGTCGACGACGTCGAGGGTGGTCGCCGCCGAGTCGGCCGCTGTCGGCCGCGCGGGCGAGGACGTCGGCGGACGCGTTGCGGTTCTGGGCGACGCCGGGGACGAAGCGGGCGAGCTGCGTGAGCGGGCTGTCGAGCTTGTCGCTCGCGTCGCCGAGGTCGAGCGCCGCCTGGCGCAGGGTGGCAGCGGCCTCGGGCGGCTTGCCGTCCTGGACGAACTCCAGCCCGTCGAGCATGCCGAGGTATCCGTCGCGGGCGGTGTTGCGGGCCTGGAGCGCGGCGACACCGACCCCGACGACGGCGATGGCGGCGAACCCGCCGACGGCGACCAGCCCGATCCACACCCGCTTGCGGAGGTACCTCCGGCGGCGCTGGACGCCGAACACGGCGATGACGCCGAGCGATGCGGCGCCGAGCAGCGTGGACGAGAGGAAGAACGGGTTCCACTCCAGTCGCAGCACGACCTGGACGACGACGCCAGCGATCGCCGCGCGGGCGATCGGCTGGTTGGCCCTGGTCGCCCCGATCCAGGACGCGCCGAGCAGCGCGGCGACACTCGGGAGCAGGACGATCAGCGGGCCGGACAGCGCGCCGGCTGTCGCGATGCCGGCGCCGGCGACGAGCGCCCACCACGGCGCCGACGCGCCGGCCCACGTGACGAACGCCGCGGACAGCGCGGTGAGCACCGCGTCGACGATCGTGTTGCCGGTCGGCTCGGCACCGGACAGCGCGGCGACGATGCCGGACAGGACGGCGACCGCGACGACGATCCGTTCCTCGTCGTACGAGATCGAGTTGCGCCGGACGCCCGCCATCAGCCCGCCAGTATCACGCGCCCGGCCCCGTCCCCCACCGCACCGGCCCGTCTCTCCCCGAAATCGCCGCGAAACCTTGCGTGGGGCCGGGCGGGAGCGCCACAGAACGGTGGAGCGCGGGCCGCTCCCGCCGAAATGACCGCGGATGGTTGCGCGGGGCGCAAACGGGAGCGTGGCTGAACGGTGGGGTGTGGGTCCGTACACTGGCCGCCGTGAGCGCAGTGACCGCGTCGTTCGATCCGTCAGTCGATCCTGCCGCGCGGATCTACGTCGCCGGTCACGGCGGGCTGGTGGGCTCGGCGGTCGTCCGCCGCCTCGAGCAGGCCGGCTTCACCGACATCCTGACGGCGACCCGCGAGCAACTCGATCTGCGCGACCAGGCCGAGGTGTCGCACTGGTTCAAGGCGAACCGCCCCGAGTACGTCTTCCTCGTCGCCGGCACGGTCGGCGGGATCATGGCCAACAGCACCCGGCCGGCCGAGTTCATCTACGACAACCTGATGATCCACGGAACGGTCGTCCACGCGGCCCACGAGTTCGGCACCCGCAAGCTGCTGTATCTCGGCTCGTCGTGCATCTACCCGCGCGACGCCCCCCAGCCGATCACCGAGGAAGCGCTGCTGACCGGTCCGCTCGAGCCCACCAACGAGTGGTACGCCACGGCCAAGATCGCCGGGATCAAGCTGTGCCAGGCGTACCGCCGCCAGTACGGCTGCGACTTCATCTCGGCGATGCCGACCAACCTGTACGGCCCGGGCGACAACTTCGACCTCACGTCGAGTCATGTCTTGCCCGCGCTGATGCGCAAGTTCCACGACGCCAAGCTGAGCGGCGCGCCCGACGTCGAGATCTGGGGCACGGGCAGCCCGCAGCGGGAGTTCCTCCACGTCGACGACCTGGCCGACGCGTGCTATTTCCTGATGGGGAACTACAGCGACGACCTCCACCTCAACGTCGGCACCGGTGTCGACCTGTCGATCCGCGAGCTCGCCGAAAAGGTGCGCGACATCGTCTACCCCGAGGCCGAGCTGCGGTTCGACACGTCCAAGCCCGACGGCACCCCGCGCAAGCTGCTCGACGTCAGCCGCCTGAACGCGCTCGGCTGGTCGGCGACGATCGAGCTCGACGCGGGGATCAAGTCGACCTACGACTGGTTCCTCGAGCACGAAGCGGCCGGCTGACCCGGCCCGACGACGAAGCGGACTCGACGGCACGTCGGCCCGAGGAGTTCGAGCGTCTCGGGCAGTTGCCCTGAGCTAAACCGGGAGCCACGGATCGGTGGCGGCCGGCCACCCCAACCGAAATCGCGCCGGATCGTTGCGCTGGGCGCGACACCCTGCCGACAGAACGGGCTGAGCGACGATCCCGTTCGCGGGTGGTTCGAATCGGGTGTATGTTCGCGCAACGCGCCGATCTTCGGCGTGCATGGGTGAGGGGCAGGGGGGACAGATGCCTTGGGGAACGAACGAGCGCGGACCGCGCCGGGGGAAGCTACGCAGGTTCACCGCGACACTCGTCGCCGCCGCGATGGCCGCGGCGGTCGTCACGACCACCGCCTCGACGTCGGTCGTCGCCGCGTCACCGGAGGAGACCGCGATCCGCGATGGTCTCGCCGACCTCGCGGGGTCACTCGCCGGTCTCGACAACCTTGACGAGCTCGGTTCGCTGCTGCCGCTGTCGGAGTTGCTGCCGACCAGCCCGGACGGGCTCGACGTCGTCGATTCGCTCACCGACGTCCTCGACACCGCGCTCGCCGGTCTGGTCGACCCCACGGCCAGCGCCATCGAGACCGCGCTCAACGACCTCGACGGCGACACCCTCGCCGGTGGTGTCGTCGTCAACGTCGACGCCGACGTCTCGAGTAGCGGCATCACCTTCGACGTCCTCCGCTTCAGCCGGACGACGTCGACCCCGCTCGATTTCGTCTCGGGGAACCTCACCCTCGACGGCAGCTCCCTCGACGTCGTGCTCGCGCTCGAACTCGCGGCGAACGACGGTGCGGCGCCCGATCTCACGATCGCGCTCGACACGACCGGCGTCGTCCCCGAGATCACGATCCCCGCGACCGCGCCCGACGCCCGCCTGACCGCGTCGCTGTCCGCCAACCTCGGCGCGGGGGCCGATCTCGATCTGGGCGTCCTCGCGGTCACCGCCACCGGCTCGATCACCGCCAACGCGGACTTCACGATCGCCTGGCTCGATCCGGACGGCGACGGTCAGATCAGCCTCACCGAGCTGACCACGACCGCCCCGCTCGACCTCTTCGACGTCAGCTACGACACGTCGGGTGTCGACATGAACGTGACCCTCACGGTCGACGCCGACTCGCTGCTCGGACCGCTGGCCTCGTCGCTGACCGGCACGGTCGTCCTCGTCGACACCGACCTCTCCGACGGTCTCGATTTGCCGACGGTCGACCTCCCCGAGCTCGGCAACTTCACCAACATGAACGCCGAGCAGATCCTGGTCTCGATCGCTCAGCTCGCCGTGTCGCTGCAGGCGATGCAGGTGCGCGTCGCCAATCCCGATCTGCCGATCATCGGCGCTGCGCAGGACCCGTCGGCGTTGAAGTCGGTGGAGAATCTCGCCGACCTGTTGGACGTCAACGACAAGATCGGGCAGTTCTTCGTCGGTCTCGGCCTCTCGTCGGTCGAGAGCCCGTTCGAGCTCCTGATCGGCGACACCGACGGCGACGGCATCCCGGACGTCGATCTCGAAGCCCTCGGTCTCGACACGATCGACGGGATCATCGACGAGCTGAGCTCGGCTCTCGGTGACGCCGCCGACCTGGGCTACGACGACGCGACCAACGCGCTCGACCTTCGAGCTCGACTTCGGCGCGACGTACAGCCCTCCGGCGGCGGAGATCAAGCTCAACGACCAGCTCTCGGCGGTGGGGATCAGCGGCCTGGTGTCGGCGAACGGATCGACGGGGATCTCCGTCGACGCGTCGTACGCCGTCAGCTTGGGCTTCGGTCTCGACCTGTCACCCGTTCCCTCCGACACCCCGCTCACCGACCGGCTGTTCATCGAGACGGCCGGTACCGAGATCTCGGGCGACGCGACGGTGTGCGCCGATCTCGACCTGATGGGCACGCTCGGCTTCGTCGAGATGTCGCTCGCCGACCAGAACACCGATCCCGACGACGTGTGCTCCGACCCGGGCTACGTCCCGATCCTGACCCGCCGCGCGACCGACGGCTCGAACCCGATGGTGACGATCGACCTCGACGGTGGCCCGGACGGCAAGATCACCCTCACCGACCTGTACGAGAATCTCGGATCGCTCGACGTGACCGCGACGGGCAACGAGTTCGCGCTCACCGGGGGATTCGGCTCGCTGACCGGAACGATCAACGCGGCCGTCCCGTCGACGACCGTCGACGCGTCGGCCACGATCGGGTCGACCAATCTGGCCGGTGCAGAGCTGACCTTCGGCTGGTCCGACATCCTGAACGCCGCGCCCGAGGTGTCCGGCGACCCGTCCTTCAACGACGACTTCCTGTCGTTCAACTTCGACCCGGACAACCCGCTCGCGCTGTTCAATCAGATCATCGACACGGTCGACACCGCGATGGCCGCCATCGACAACCTCGGCGAGGGCTCGATCCTCGACGAGGAGCTGCCGATCATCGGTACGAGTCCGAGGGAGAGCCTGAACTTCCTCAACGACGTCCGCGACAAGCTCAACGAGATCGCCCAGAACCCGGCCGGCAGCCTGCAGCGCCTCGAGATCGAGCTCGAGCTCGCGATCGCCGAGGCGGTCGGCATGGATCTCTCCGGGCTGTCCGCCGTCCCCGACCCCAACGATCCGATCTTCATCGACGACCAGGGCACCCCCGATCCCGGCGACGACGTGTTCGACGACGCGGCGTTCCAGGCGGCACTCGATGCGTTCATCGCCGACGTCGAGGCGTTCCTCGCCGGCGCCGACTTCATCGACCTCTCCTACATCCCGGGCAACAGCCCCGGCGCGATCCTGCTCAGCTTCAACATCGGTGTCTGCTCCAGCAAGACCGGGCGGCCCGACTGCACGCACGAGATCCCGCTGGAGACCGCGTTCAACTTCGACCTCGATGCGCTCGGCGGCAGCCTGCAGGGGTTGATCGCCGCCGAGGGCGAGGGCGAACTGGCGCTCGAGTACGGCGCGACGGTGCGGCTCGACGTCGGCCTCGAGCTGCCGGACCTCGGCATGGGCGAGCTCCTCCCCCGCCCCTTCGTCGCCGACACCTCGAACATCGCACTCGACATCGCCGGTGTCTTCGACGGTGCGTTCAACGCGTCGATCGGGCCGTTCGAGGTGCAGGTCGGCAACGTCGACGGCGACGTCGAGGACTGCACCAACGACGATCGACGACGACGCCGACGGCGCGGTGAACGACGGCTGTGCGCCGGTCGGCAACTCCTCGGAGTCGGGGGCCGAGTGCGAGAACGCGATCGACGACGACATGACCGACGACGTCGACAACGGCACCGGTTCGGCGGTCAACGACGGATGTCCTGACGTCTCCGGGGCGGTGCAGGCTCGGGCCGGCGCCGACTTCGACGTGTCGGCGACCGCCACCAACGGCCGGGCCTACCTGATCGCCGAGGCCGGGGAGACGAGCTTCACGACCTGGGTCGGCGACCTCGTGTCGGGCCTGTCGACCGGGCTGAGCACCAACGACACCGTCGATTGCGGCGGCGGCGTCGTGTTCGCCTGCGCCTCGCTCCCGCTGCGGTTGACCGCCGGCGGTCCGCCGGTCTACCTCGGCACGATCGAGGCCGAGGTGACGACGCTCGATCCGTTCGCGTTCAACTTCGACCCGACCGTCATCGACACGATCAAGGCCAACCTCCTCGCCAACGCGGACAACCTCGCCTGGCAGTTGATCGGCCAGGGTCTGAAGAGCTTCGGCGACTACCTCGAGGAAGCCACCAGCGGCGCCTCGTACGACATCGACATCCCGGTGATCGGTGACGTGCTCGACGGCGGCGCCGAGATCGGTGCGGCGTTCAACACGAACATCGCGCAGCCGGTCGGCGATTTCCTGACCAACAACAATCCGACCGACGTCGATGCGATCGAGGCGACCCTCGAGACCCTGATCATCGACACCTTGGGCACCGGCGCGGACTCGTTGCTGGTCGACACCAACGTGGCCACCGACCAGACACCCGACGGCACGCTCGACGCCGACGACGTCGACGTGATCCTCGAGTGCGGCGCGGGCACGCCCGTGCAACTCCGGAGCGCCCGACTTGCACTCGATCCTCGACGTCACCGACGTGCGCGTGCTCTTCTCGGTCGGCGACTCGATCCTGCCCGCCGACGCGGCCGAGATCCCGTTCGACTTCGGCTTCCCCGGCCTCCGACTCGCCACGAAGGACGGTGGCATCAAGGCCGACGTCGCCTGGCAGATCGACGTCGGATTCGGGCTCTCGCTCGAGGAGGGGTTCTACATCGTCACCGACGCCGACGATCCCAACGACGCCGGTGACGGAGAGATCTCGCTGGCGGTCACGGTCGACACCCCCGACCTCTCCGCCGACATCGCGTTCCTCGGCGTCGAGATCGACAGCGACAACTCCGACACCGCCAAGCCGGCCCTCCGCGCCGACGGCGTGACCGCGCGCCAGGACGCCGAGCTGTCGTTGACGCTGGAGATCGATCTCCCCGACGACGGGTCCGGCAAGCTCGGGCTGTCGAACCTGCTCGACGTCGACCCGGTCGACTTCCTCCCCGAACTGCAGGCGACGGTCGACCTGTACTGGCGGTTGCAGACCGCACCCGAGTTCGGCGGCGCGAGCGCCGGCGACGGCACGCTGCCGACGCTGCTGGCGACCCTCGACGTCACGTGGGACGCCACGCTGAGCGCCAGCGGCTTCAGCTCGTCGGGCCTCGCGGTCGCGTTCGAGGACGTGCAGCTCGACCTCGGGTCGTTCCTCGAGGACTTCCTCGGCCCGATCATCGCCGAGGTCCAGAAGTACACCAAGCCGCTCCAGCCGATCATCGACATCGTCTCGACGCCGATCCCCGGCATCAGCCAGCTCGCCGAGTTCGTCGGCGAGGACCCGATCACGATGCTCACGCTGTTCGAGGCGATCTCGGGCAACGACCTCACGTTGGTCAAGACCATCCTCGACCTGATCACCTTCGCCAACGCGTTGCCGACCGGCAACGGCGGGCTCGGCGCGATCGACATCGGTCGCTTCGAGATCAACGCCGACAAGTTCCTCGACAGCGAGCTGCCCGCCAACCAGAAGGGTGACCTGATCTCGTTCTCCGCGCCGGAGCCGGGAGGCATCGCGGGCGCGATCGGCGATCTCAACAGCAGCTTCGACGGCTTCAAGGACGCGTTCACCGCCAACATGTCGTCGTCGAGTGCCCCCGAGTCGGAGGAGCCCGGCTTCAGCTTCCCGGCGTTCGAGGACTTCTCGAACCTGTTCAACCTGCTCGTCGGCGAGGACGTGACGCTCATCCGCTGGGCGTCCGGCCCGCTCAAGGCCGAGTTCGGCTACAGCCAGTCGTTCGGCCCGATCGCCGTCGGCCCCATCCCGGTGTCGGTGGTCATCTCCGGCTCGGCCTCGATCGAGGGCCGCATCGCCGTCGGCTACGACACCAAGGGCGTCCGCCAACTGGTGCAGATGCTCACCGACGACGACCCGTCGAACGACAGCTTCCTGTCCGGCTTCGGGTTCCTGTTCAACGGCCTCTTCCTCGACGATCTCAACGCCGCGGGCCAGGACGTTCCCGAGATCCGCCTCGTCGTCGAGTTCGCGGCCGGCGCGGCCATCGATCTGGTGATCGTCTCGGCCGGTGTCGAGGGCGGCGTGCGGGCCACGCTCGACCTCAACCTGCACGACGGCGGGTTCTTCGACAACGACCCGAACACGCCCGGGCTCCAGGCGCCCCCCGAGAACCTCGACGGCAAGCTCCGACTCGACGAGATCGCCAGCTTCATCTTCAACAACCCGCTGTGCCTGTTCGACGTCAGCGGCAAGCTCGAGGCGTTCATCCGCATCTTCGTGGAGATCGACCTCTTCCTGTTCTCGAAGCGGTTCGAGTTCACCGTGATCAACATCACGCTGCTCGAACTGGAGAACATCACGGCGGAGCTCTGCGAACCGCCGGATCCGGTCCTCGCCACCGCCATCGGTGACGGGGTGTTGCGGCTCAACATGGGGCCGAACGCGGACGCGCGCGGCTTCGCGCCCGACGAGCCGTCCGAGAAGTTCTTCATCCGGCAGCTCGACAGCGACACCGTCCAGGTGAGCGCCTTCGGCTACGACCAGACCTTCGACGGGGTGACCAAGGTCGTCGGCGACGCCGGCTCGAACTTCGCCGACCCCGGCAACGACAAGGACACGATCCGCTTCGAGCCCGGCACGATCCAGTCGGTGGCGAGCCCGACGGCACGATCGTCGCCACCGAGATCCCGTTCACCCTGCCCACCGAGATCTGTGGCGGGCGTGACGACGACAAGATCTCCGGCGGTGAAGGTGTCGACCGCCTCGTCGGTGACGGCGCGCAGAACGGGGCCGGTGGCGGCAACGGTTGGGCCTGCGGGACCACCGAAGCGGCGACCGACGGTGCCGACGAGATCGGCGGCCTCGGTGGAAACGACGAGCTGTGGGGGACCGGCGGCGCCGACCTCCTGCTCGGCGACAACGGCAACGACGTGATCAAGGGCGGCACCGGCGGCGACCAGATCAACGGTGGCATCGGCCGGGACAACATCGACGGTGGGGCCGACGACGACACCATCAAGGGTGGCGCGGACCTCGATCCCGCCGATCCCGCGGTGGCCGCCGACGCCTCCGACGACATCATCGAGGGTGGGTCGGGCATCGACTCGATCGACGGTGACTTCGGCAACGACACGATCACCGGCGGCGCCGACAACGACTTCATCGTCGCCGGCAAGGGTGCCGACGACGCCCGGGGCGGCCCGGGCGAGGACGTCATCTTCGGCAACGAGGGCAGCGACACCTACCTCGGCGGCGACGCCGGCGACGACATCATCTACGGCGAGGACGGCGACGACAACATCCGCGGTGACGCCGGCGACGACAACCTGATCGGCGGCAACGGCGACGACGACATCGAAGGTGGCGACGGTTGGGACGTCATCCTCGGTGACGACGGCGACATCAACCGCGCCCAGGACCCGGCGACCTCCGACTTCGTTCCCGACCAAGACCCCGACGGTCCTCCGGGCCAGTTGCTGCCCCTCGTGACGCTGCGCGCCTCGTCGGGCGCGGCCGGCGACACCACGCTGTCCGGCGACGGTGACCCCGACATCATCTGGGGCCAGGAGGGCAACGACACGATCGAGGGTGGCGGAGGCCACGACGAGCTCCACGGCAACGCGGGCGTCGACACGATGTCGGGCGACGCGGACGACGACGTGATGTTCGGCGACGCCGGCAACGACGTCATGTACGGCGACAACGCGACGGCGAGCAACGGCTGCGCCGACACCGCCGACACGATCCGCGGCGGCAACGACAACGACACGATCTCCGGCAACGCCGGACGGTGACAACCTGTTCGGCGACAGCGGCGAGGACACGATCTACGGTGACGCGTTCACGCCGAACGAGCCCTGCGACGGCGTCGACACCGCGCGCGGCGGACCGGACGACGACGAGGTCTTCGGCAACGGCAAGGGCGACAACCTGTTCGGCGAGGGCGGGGTCGACCGCATGGTCGGCGGAAGTCGTCAGTCCGGCGAGCTCGACGGCTCGGACATCATCTCCGGCGGTGAGCTCGGCGATGTGATCATCGGCGACAACGGCACGATCGGCGACGCGGCCGACGCGGCCGGGATGCTGGTCGCGCTGGCGGTCGACGGCCAGGGCACCGGCGACGACATCAAGGGTGACGCGGGCAGCGACCGGATCTTCGGCCAGGAGGGCGCCGACGACGTCAGCGGCGGCACCGAGGCCGACTACATCGAGGGCAACGACGACAACGACTCGCTGTCGGGCGATGCGGGCGACGACGACATCATCGGCGGCAGCTCGGCCGCCGACGGGTTGATCGACGCCGACCGGACCGGCAACGGCGCCGCCGACGCCGGCGAGACGCTGCTGTCCGGTGGCCCGGGCCTCGACTACATCGCCGGCGACAACGCACTGATCTCCAGGACGTTCCCGGTTCCGGGACGCGCGGCGATCGAGCTGTTCGACGTCGCAACGGTCGGCTCGCCGGCCGGCGCCGGGAACGGGTGGCGGGCGACACGATCGAGGGCGACGCCGGTGACGACTGGATCCTCGGCCAGCAGGGTAACGACGTCATCGCCGGCGACTTCGGGGCATCGCCCGAAGGCGACGGGTCCGGTTCGCCGGGCGACGACACGATCGAGGGCAACGACGGTGCGGACACGATCCGCGGCGAGAACGGCACCGACGACATCGCCGGTGGCGGCTCGGCCGACGACGGTGTGATGGACGGCGATCGGGTCGGTACTGGCCTGATCGACTCCGGTGAGGTCAACCTGCTCGGTGGCCCCGGAATCGACTACATCACCGGCGACAACGCGCTGATCAGCCGCAACCGCGACCTCCCAGGACGCGAGGACATCGAGCTGTTCGACGTCGCCACCGTCGGCTCGCCCGCAGGGACGGGAACCGGCGGCGGTGACACCATCGAGGGTGACGCCGCGGGCGACTGGCTGTTCGGCCAGCAGGGCGACGACACGATCTACGGCGACTTCGGGGTCAACCCGCTCGACGCCGGCGGTCTTGCCGGCAACGACTACATCGAGGGCAACGACGGCCAGGACACGATCTTCGGCGAGGACGGCACCGACGACATCGCCGGTGGTGGCTCCGCCAACGACGGCATCATCGACGGTGATCGGGTCGGTACCGGCCTGCTCGACGAGGGCGAGCTGACCGTGCTCGGCGGCGCAGGTGAGGACTACATCACCGGCGACAACGCCCTGATCAGCCGCAACGTGCCGAGTGGCGCGGCGGCCACGATCGTGCTGTTCGACGTGGCGACCACCGCGTCGCCGGCCGGTGCCGGCACCGGCGGCGGCGACGTCCTGCTCGGCAACGCCGACAACGACATCGTCTTCGGCCAGCAGGGCAACGACACGATCGACGGCGACGACGGCGGCGGGGCATCGACCGGCCCGGCCGGCGACGACTACATCGAGGGCAACGACGGCCGGGACACGATCTCCGGCGAAGACGGCCAGGACGACCTGATCGGTGGCGGCTCGGCCAACGACGGCGTCATCGACCTCGATCGGGTCGGCGAGGGCCTGCTCGACGAGGGTGAGCTGCTCGTCTCGGGCGGGAACGGTGTCGACGCCATCACGGGCGACAACGCCGCGCATCCTTCCCGACAGCGTGAACACCTCGACGCCGGGCACGGTGACCGGCCTCACGCTGGGCCGGGTGCGCGACATCGTGCTGTTCGACGTCCAGACCGTCGATGGCCCGGCGATCTCGCCGGCGGTCAGCGGCGGCGACGTGCTGCACGGCGACGGTGACGACGACATGATCTTCGGTCAGGGCAACGGCGCCCAGCCGGCCGATCAGGCAGATCCGGCCGACGGTGTCGACAACGACTTCGACGGCCGCGAGGATGCGGCGTCGACCGAGTACGACTGCGCCGACGGGTTCGACAACGACGGCGACGGTCTGGTCGACGGCGACGAGCCCGGCTGCTCGGCTGCCGTCGACGAGGACGGCGCCGGCTGGCTCGGCGACATCGTGTTCGGCGACGAGGGTGACGACTACCTCGAGGGCAACCACGGCGCCGACTGGATGTTCGGCGACGGTGGCGAGGACGACATGATCGGTGGCGGTTCCGCCAACGACGGCGTCATCGACACCGACCGCGAGGGCACCGGCCTCAACGACGGCGCCGACGTCATGCACGGCGACGCCGAGGACGACGTGATGACCGGCGACAACGCCCGGATCAGCCGCGTCGAGGACGGTGCCGACTGGCTGCGGATCACCTCGGCCGACGTGCCGTCGCCCGAGCCCGGGTTCGGCCCGTACGACCAGGTGGTGCGCATCACCGTCATGTTCCCCGGCGACGCCGGCGAGGACGCCCACGGCGCCGACTACATGACCGGTGGCACGGGGAACGACGAGATGTACGGCCAGCTCGGCGGGGACTTCGTCCTCGGCAACGCGGGCGACGACGTCCTGGTCGGCGACCTCGGGCAAGTGACCGCCAACGTGATCGGCGACGATCCAGCCGACCCGAGCCCGCAGACGATCCAGACCAACTCGCCGCACTGGGAGGACACGATCTACGAGTCCGGCTCGATGTGGTGGGAGACCGTGCTGTTCGCCTTCGACACGTCGGCCGGTGGTGTCGGCGGGGCCGACACCCTGCTCGGCTACGACGGGCGCGACACCGCGTTCGGCGGGCCGGGTGACGACGTGATCGCCGGTGACGGCGACGGCACCGAGGAGTTCCTCGACCCGGTCAATCCCGAGTACAGCCACATCACCGACGTCGACGCGACGACCGCCGATCGGGACATGCTGTTCGGCGGCGACGACGGCGACTCGATCTGGGGTGGCCGCGACAACGACATCCTGATGGGCGGCCACGGCGACGACTTCCTCGACGTCCGGCCTCGGGAGGAGACCGACAACGGCCGCAACGGCGCCAAGTTCCGGATCATCCCGCGCGACCGTCCGGCGTGGTTCACGTACGCGATGCCCGAGAACTTCCAGGACGTCGACTTCATCTACGGCGGCTGGGATCGGGATGCGCTGCAGGCCGACCAGGCCGTGAACGGACCCGACCCGGGTGACCGGCTCGCCGACTGGGCCGGCGGGTTCAACGTGTTCTACCTCTGCCCGGCCGGCTACGGCGACCACACGATCACCCGGATGGGATCACCGCACTCCCGCAACTTCCTGCAGGACCTGGCGACGGCCAGCGGTGCGATCGATGCGGCGACCGACGGATCGTCCGGGTTCCGGGACCTCGGCTACGTGTTCCCGAACCAGCGCGGTCAGAACTCGCACCCGCCGCACCCGGACCATCCCGGCCACTTCACCTGCGCCGACTACGCAGGTCTCGGATCGGGCGAGGCCGGCGCGGCAGCCGGCGGCCCGTACGAGGTGCCCGAAGGCGGAACGGTCGGGCTCGACGGATCGGGCTCGGCCGGCGTGGCACCGCTGTCCCTGCTCTGGGACGTCGATGCGGGCACGGTCGCCCCGGTCGACGGCGCGACGCCGGTGTTCGACGCCGTCGGCCTCGACGACTCGACGGTGAACGTCACGCTCGACGTCACCGACGGCGACGGTGGCATGGCGATGGACGCGACGACTATCTCCGGTGACCAATGCCGACCCGACGGCCGACCGTCGACGCGCTGACGCCGAGTGCGGCGCCCGGTGACCTTGTGACCCTC
This sequence comes from Ilumatobacteraceae bacterium, assembly GCA_963825565.1. GTDB lineage: Bacteria > Actinomycetota > Acidimicrobiia > Acidimicrobiales > Ilumatobacteraceae > JBFGCT01. The sequence continues at coordinate 21,276 of CAWGTW010000005.1, read as the reverse complement.
GATGTCAGCTTCGCCGACGCGGGCGTGCTCGACACGCACACCGCCTCGGTCGACTGGGGTGATGGTTCGAGCTGCACCGAGGCCGACGCCGAGTGCGTCCTCGCCGAGGCCGGCGGGGCGGGCACCCTCTCGGCGACGCACACCTATGGTGCCGACGGGGACTATCTGGTGACGGTGACGATCACCGACGACGACGGCGGGACGGTGACCGTCGAGGCGGGCACCGTCAGCATCGCGACCGCGCCTCCGCCCCCGCCGGTCGGCGTGCTGCCGTTCGCCGACTGGGTCGTCACCGACCCATGGCCGGCCGACCCGGTGACGATCGCCGGTGTCCCGTACACCCGGGCCGAGGCGATCGCCGTGATCGATCAGTCGGCCACCAACGAGCGCAGCTCGACGCTGTTCCGTGAGGTCGTGGCCGCCTTGCTCAACGAGGCCGCGGGCGCCGACGCGTCGTGCGTCACCACCGCGCTCGCCGACGCCGACGCATGGCTGCTCGCCAACCCACCGGGGAGCGGTGTCAAGAACGGCAGCTCGGCCTGGAAGAACGAGGGCGAGGCTCTCAACGACCACCCTCGCCACCTACAACGCCGGCGGCGCCTGCGCCCCACCGGCCCCGTGATCCCGACCTCCCCCGATCTGACAGCGGATCGTTGCGCTGAGCGCAACGACCGATCGACAGAACGGGGGCGGTCCCGGTCAACCGGACGGCTGATCCGTCGGCCCAGCGCGGCCGGCTCGATGACGGGTCGATCCGATGCTCAGCCGGCCGCTTCGTCCTTGGCCCGGCGCATCCACTCGACGGTCGACCGCAGGCCGGACTCGAACGGGACCGGCTCGATGTCGGGGAACAGCGCCCGTAGCCGGGCGTTGTCGGCCTGGCTGTGCTTGACGTCGCCGGCCCGGGGCTCGACGTGCTCGCGCTCGATCGGGTGCCCGAGGATCTGCTCGAGGAGGTCGAGCGTGTCGAGCAGCGAGATCCGGCTGCCGAACGCGAGGTTGACCGGTGCGTCGCTGGTGACCCGGCGGAGCAGCGCGTCGGCGATCGTGGCGGTCACCGTGCCGACGAAGGTGAAGTCGCGGCTCTGCGTGCCGTCGCCGTGCACGGTGACCGGCCGGCCGCCGATCGCCGCGTCGACGAACGCGGGGATCACCGCCGCGTAGACGTGCCCGGCGGGCTGCAGCGGCCCGAACACGTTGAAGAACCGGAACGCCAGCACCGGGAGGCCGTAGCTGGCGCCCCAGGCGAGCGTGTAGCCCTCGGTGGCCAGCTTGCTCCCGCCGTACGGCGACAGCGGCCGGGTGGCGAGGTCCTCGTGCTTGGGCAGCACCGGGTTGGAGCCGTAGACGCTGGAGCTCCCGGCGACGATCGTGTGCAGGTCGCCGTGGCGGCGGGCGGCTTCGAGGACCATCACCGTGCCGGTCGCGTTGGCCGCGTGGCTGGCGAGCGGTTCGGCGACGCTGCGCGGCACGCTCCCCAGCGCAGCGAGGTGGACGACCGCGTCGGCGCCGTCGAAGGCCCGGTCGAGGGCGCCGTCGTCGAGGATCGTGCCCTCGACGAAGTCGACGTCGAGCCCGTCGAGGTTGGCCGGGTTGCCGTTGGACAGGTCGTCGATCACCGACACCGAGTCGAACCCGTCGGTCGACAGCAGCCGGCGGCACAGGTTCGCCCCGATGAACCCGGCCCCGCCGGTGACCGCTACTCGCACGGGGCGAGCCTACGAGGCCGCGGGCATGATGCGGTTGCCGGAATCGGCGGTCAGGCGCGTCTGGTCGCACGGCCGCAGGGGTCGCCACGACCGGTCGGTACCGGCGCCGCTCCGAGAACGCCGCACGCGCGAGATGCCAGGTCGCGCAGTTCGGTGGCACGGAGTGCTCCGCGGCTTTCCCGGGCACGGCACCGCGGCGAGCCGTGCGACAACGGGACCGGCACGTACAGGTCGGTACGACGACCAGCGAGCCGTGCCGGGTGCCGGCCAGCGGTTCAGCCGGGCCGGGAGGGTGTCCGCTCGAACGCCATGACGGCCTGCGGTGACCTGACGGACTCCCTGATGCGGGCGCGCGCTGGCAGCTCCCGTAGGCCCGGGTGTCGTCCCAGTGGACGAGGAGCTCGGGCCGCCAGACGGCCTCGGCGTCGCCGTCGAGGCGAGCGGTCTCGGCACCGTTCGCGACCGCTTCGTGGCGGTGGCGCCATGCGCTGATCAGGTAGCTGAGCCCGATCAGCGGGAACAGCAGTTGCAGGGCCATGACCGATGTCACACGACAACTATCGTCCGTTGACCCGACGAACTTGAGGATCTTCCGGAATTTCGTTCACTTCCAGGGGTGACGCGACCGCGGAGGGGGCGCGCGGTCCGATCGGGTGTGGCCCGGCTACCGTCGGTCCGGTGCGGGTGCTGTGGGTCGTGAAGGGTCTCGGGCCCGGGTGGGGCGGAACGGCTGCTCGTCGCCGCGGCCCGCGCCCACCGGATCGCGACCGGTGCATCGAGTGTGCGTACGTGCTGCCGTGGAAGGACCACCTCGTCGGCGAGCTCGAGGCGCGCCGGTGTGCGCACCCACTGCCTGAGCACGCGGCGCGCCGATCCGGTGTGGCCGTTGCGCCTCGCCCGGCTGGTCCGGATCGGGCGACTACGACGTCGTCCACGTGCACTCGCCGCTGCCCGGGCTCGGTGGCGCGGCTGGCGGCGCGGTCGATGCGCGCGGCCGACCGACCCGGTCTGGTCAGCACCGAGCACAACCGCTGGGAGACGCATCGGCTGCCGACCGCGCCTGGTCAACCGGGTGACGAGCCGGTGGGACGACGCGTCGTTCGCGGTCACCGACGAGGTCCGCGACTCGATGCGCGGTCCCGCCGCGACCCGGGCGGTCACGCTGCGCCACGGCATCGATGTCGATCTCGTCGCCGGCGAGAACGCCCATCGAGCAGACGTGCGCGCGGAGCTCGGGATCGACCCGGACGAGTTCGTGGTCGGAACGGTCGCCAACTTCCGCCCCCAGAAGGACTATCCCAACCTGCTCGAGGCCGCGCGGCTGCTGGCCGAGCGGAACGTGCCGGTGACGATCGTCGCGGTCGGTCAGGGTCCGCAGGAGGCCGAGATCCGGGCGCTCGTCGAGTCGATGGGGCTCGGCGACCGGGTGCTGCTGACCGGCTTCCGCGACGATGCCGTCCGGGTGATGGCCGCCTGCGACGCGTTCACGCTGGCGTCGCAGTGGGAGGGGCTGCCCGTCGCCGTGATGGAGGCCCTCGCGCTCGGGCTGCCGATCGTCGCCACCGAGGTCGGTGGGATGGCCGAGGAGTTCGTCGACGAGGTCGATGCGCTGCTGGTCCCACCCCGTGACGCCGCAGCGCTCGCCGCAGCGATCGAACGGGTGGCGGGCGACCGGGCGCTCCGGGCGAGGTTGGCGGCGGCGTCTGCGGCCAGGTCACCGGAGTTCGGCGTGGCCCGCACGGTGGCCGAGATCGAAGCGATGTACGACCGGGTCGCCCGCCCACCCCGAGGTGAGCGCGGCTCCCGGCGCTCGCGTCGGCCGAGCCTCGTGCGCAGCGAACCCCATCGATCTCCCCGGGGCTCGACATCCGAGAGGCACTGCCCGACGACCGGGATGCGATCATCACGCTCCTCGAGCGGTCGCTCGGCGGCGACGGTGATCCCCGGTACCCGGAGTTGTTCGCCTGGAAGCACGACCACAACCGGTTCGGGGTGTCACCGATGTGGGTGGCGACCGATCGGGGCCGTGTCGTCGCGTTCCGGGCCTTCATGCGGTGGGAGTTCGTGCGCGGCGGGCGGGTGCTCCGCGCGGTGCGTGCCGTCGACACGGCGACCGACCCGGACTACCAGGGCCGCGGCCTGTTCCGGGCGCTGACGATGCACGGGTTGGAGTCGGTGCGGGCCGACGGTGTCGACTTCGTGTTCAACACGCCGAACGGCCAGAGCCGCCCGGGCTACCTGAAGATGGGGTGGCGAGACGTCGGCCGATTGCCGGCAGCGGTCCGGTTCACCGGCCCGACCGGCGCGATCGCAGCGCTGCGCTCGCGGGTGCCGGCCGAGCGATGGTCGACCGATCTCGACATCGGCGTCTCCGATTCGCGAGTGGCTGATCGACGGCGGTGTCGGTGATCGGCTCCCGACCCCGATCGATGTGCGCGAGATCCGCACCAACGTCGACGACGAGTTCCTGGTGTGGCGGTTCGGGACACCGTTGCTCGGCTACCGGGTGGTCGACGACGGTGACGCCGCGGTCATCGTTCGGGCACGGATGCGCGGCCGGGCGCGGGAGTTGGCGGTGGTCGGCGAGTTCGGCGAACCGAAGGCGACACAACGCCTCGCTGGGCTGGTCGCCAGCCGGGCAGGCTGCAGCTACGCGATCCGGATCGGTCAGCCGAACCCGACGACCGGATACGTCGGGCTGCCGGGCGGCGGCCCGATCCTCACCTGGCGAGCGGTCAACGACGACGGCTTCCCCCCGCTGCCGAACTGGGCGCTCACCCTCGGCGACGTCGAGCTGTTCTGAGTCGCCGGTCAGCGATCACGTTCGCCGTCGGTGCAACCTCGTCGTAGAGGTCGAGGAAGCCTTGCAACCGACCGTTCGATCGTGAAACGCTCCTCGAAGATCTCCCGGCTGCGGTGACCCATGTCGACGCCGGGCCGGGTCGTCGAGCAGTGTGCGGACGGCATCAGCGAGCGCTGACGCGTCGCGCGGCGGAACGAGCACGGCGTTGGCGCCGATGTCGACCACCTCTCGTACCGGCTCGATGTCCGACGCGACGATCGGCAGTCCCGACGCCATCGCTTCGATGACCGCACCGGGCATGCCCTCGAACAGCGAGGGGAACACGAACAGGTCGCCAGCCGCGAGTACCTCGGCCACGTCGGATCGGTGGCCGAGCAGCTGAACCCGTCCGGCGGTCTCGGGCATGGTGGCCAGGATCTCGTTGGAGTTCGTCGCTCTCGTTGCCGGTCCGGCCTGCCACCAGCAGCACGAGATTGGGTCGGTCTGCGAGCTGATGCATCGCCTCGAGCAGGTAGCGGTGCCCCTTCTGGTACTCCTGTCGGCCGACTGCCACGAGCACCTCGGCATCGGGTCGAGGCCGAGCTGGTCGCGGGCGGCGGCACGCCGAGCCGGCGACGCCACCGGCAGCGTCTCGGGTCGGCGACCGCGTTCGATCACGGTCACCTTGTCGTCGGGTAGCCGCAGCCCGGCGACGGCGTCGTCCTTCACCGCTCGGGACACGGCGTGGAAGCGATCAGTGCGAAATCGCCCCAGCACGGTGTCGAGCGCTTGAACGGCGCGGACCTTGCGGCGGTCGAGGCGTGGGTCGGCCAGGCGGGCGGCGCTGTAGGTGGTGTTCACCAGGCTGACCACGACGCGGGCGCCGGTGCCGATCGTGGCCAGACGACCGTAGAGGTTCGCCTCGAACAGCATCGTGTGCACGATGTCCGGGCCGTTGCGTCCGAATCAGGTCGCCGCAGCGCTCGGAGGGTTCGGAGCCGGCCGATCGACCCGATCGTGTGGATCTCGAAGCCCTGCGAGCGCAGCAGCGGCTCGACGCCTTCGTCCCCGCGGCTGCGAAGCGTGACGATGCTGACGTCGACGCCGCCGTCGCGTAGACCGGGCAACAGGTCGGCGAGCGAGCGTTCGGTGCCGCCCTCGCCGAGTGCGTTCACGACGTAGGTGACCTTCACGATTCGCTCCGAGCGCGCCCCGCCGGCTCACCGGTGGCTGGTCCGACGCCGGCCTCGCTGTAGTGGCGGTCGGGCGCGACCGTCGTCCGGGCCAACATCGCCCGCAACCTAGGCGATGCGGCATCCGTGGTTCGGGCATCGCCCATCACCGCCGTACGCTGGAACGCGATCGTACACTGGCGAGCCGAAGACGGAATCTTCCCGACCTCATGGCTGCCGAAACATCCAAGTCCTCGCATCCTTCGCCGTACCGTGAGCGTCGGAAGGTGATCGTCGCCGTGGCGGTGCTGGCGCTCATCACCGGCGTGTTCGAGACCGCCACGATCGTCACGATCGTCGCGTTCATCGAAGGTGTCACCAGCGGTGATCTCGAGTGGGAGATCACCGCCGGGCCGATCGACGTCGCGTTCGGCCGCGGCGAGCTCGTCGTCGTCGCGATCGTCGCGCTCGTCGGCTCGACCGTGGGCCAGTCGCTCATCACCTGGATCAAGGCCCGAGCGGTCGCGAGTTGGCAGTTCACGATGCAGATGCGGGCGATCTCGGCCTACGTCCGTGCCGGGTGGTCGACCCAGTCGAGCCAGACGAGTGGCTCGCTCCAGAACCTGATGAGCCTGGCGTGGGGATCGGCCCAGGGCCTGCTCGGCCTGATGAACCTGCTCTCGGCGGGCGGTGCGGTCTTGATCATGTCGTCGGCTGCGTTCGTCGCGTCGCCGGTGGCGGCCGGAGCGCTCCTCGTAACGGGCGTCGTGCTGATGCTGGCGCTGCGCCCGCTCCGATCGGCAGCGCGGGAGGCGACACGCCGCGCGACGATGGCGCAACTCGCCGTCTCCGAGGGGGTCGGCGAGATCCACGATCTCGCTCAGGAGATCCGCGTGCACGACGCCGCCGACGCCGTGATGTCGGGCATGCGCAGGGCCGGACGGCAGCCTCCGGCGGGAGCGGGAACGGGCCGGTCTCCTGACGGGGATGGGCGGGGTCGTGTACCGGTCGCTCGGGCTCTCACTCGTGCTGGTGGCGGCGATGGTGGCCTCGAGCGCGACCGATGTCGACCTCGCGCGGGTCGGAGTCGCCGGTCTGCTGCTCCTGCGCAGCCTGAGGTATGGGCAGAGCATGCAGACGGCGTGGCAGACGATCGAGAACAACCGTCCGTACGTCGAGCAGTTGAGCGAGGCACTCGATGAGTACGAAGCGGACACCCCGAATCGGGGCGACCGGACACGTGAGCGAACTCGGCGACCTGGAACTCGACGACGTGTCCTACACCTACGACGGCGACGGGCAGCCCGTGCTGCGCGGCATCGAGCTTCGCATCGGACACGGCGAGACGCTCGGCATCGTCGGTCCGTCGGGCAGCGGCAAGTCGACGTTGGCGCAGATCCTGCTCGGGTTGCGCGAGCCGACCGACGGACGCTACTCGGCCGGGGGCATGCCTGCGATGGACATCGCGCAGGAGGACTGGTTCCGCCTGGTGACGGTGGTTCCGCAGCAGCCGCGGCTCCTGCGCGCGTCGGTGCTCGACAACATCGTGTTCTACCGGCCGTGGATCAGCGCCGAAGCGGCGCAGCGGGCTGCGGTCGCCGCCGGGCTTCACGACGAGATCGTCGCAGCTGCCCGGCCGGCTACGACACGGCGATCGGCGATGCCGTCCGGGACCTGTCCGGCGGGCAGCGTCAACGGCTGGGCATTGCCAGGGCGCTCGCGGGCGACCCGCAACTGCTCGTGCTCGACGAACCGACCAGTGCGCTCGACGCGATGTCCGAGGCGCGTGTCCAGGAGACGCTGACCGAGCTCAACGGGCGCGGTGACCGTGGTGATCATCGCCCACCGGCTGGCGACGCTCAACCACTGCGACCGGTTGCTCGTGCTCGAGGCAGGCGTTGTGCGGGCGCTCGACACGCCGCGAGATCGTCATGAAGTAGAACGACTTCTACCGGACGGCAGTCAAGATGCAGCTCGTGTCGGCGGGCGAGGCACCGATCGTGACCGGCGACGGTCCCCGACGGCCGATTCTGGCCGGGAACGGGCTCGGCGGCGTGTACGTGCTCGATCTGCTGATCGAGGCGTATCCGCCCGAGGACCTCCTGGTCATCGCGCCGTCGGAGACCGAGCGTCACGACTGGCAGCCGTCGCTTGCCGACTGGCTCGGGAATGGTCCGTGCCCGTCCTGCAGACCGGAACGTGTCAACGATCCGGAGGTGCTCGAACAGATCGCCGAGCACGACCGCGACCTGCTGCTTTCGGTGTTCTACACGCAGATCTTCCGCCCGAGCTGCTCGATTCGGTCGACGGGCCGGCGCTCAACTTCCATCCCTCGCTGCTTCCGCGCCACCGTGGTACGGCTCCGCTGATCTGGTCGATCGTCGACGGTGACGAGATGACCGGCGTCAGCGTGCACGAGCTGACGCCGGGGATCGACACCGGCGATCTCGTCTACCAGCGCAAGCTGGGCGATCCACCCCGACGACACCGGGCTACACGCTGCACCTCAAGGCGGCCAACATGGTTCGGGCGGCTGCGGCAGCACTGCTTCGGGGCCTCCTGCGTGGCGACGGTCTCCCCCCTGCTGTCGAGCAGGGTGGGCCGGCCTCGTACCACAGCCAGAAGGATCCGCGGGTGAACCATCTCGACTTCGCCGAGCCGACCGCGATCGCATTCGCAACATCGTGCGAGCGCTGGCACCCCCGCTGCCGGGTGCCTACGCGCATGCTCGGTGATCGGCGAGTGGTGTTCGACCGCGTCGAACCGCGGCCGCGCGCGGGCAGGCCACGGGTCGGCGGGCACCGTCGAGATCGACCGCACGACGGGCGAGGTGTTCGTCTGGGCGGCCGACGGGCCGCTGGAGTTGTGTGAGGTCGTCGTCGATGGCGAGCGACTGACCGGCGCCGACCTGCACGGTCGGACTCGGTCTCGGCGATGGGGACAGTCCTGCGATGAACGCCGAGCCCATCGTCTTCGGGCAACCCCAGTTCGACGAGACCGAGCTCGACCTGGTCGCCGAGGTCATCCGGTCCGGATGGATCGGCCAGGGTCCGTTGGTGCAGCGGTTCGAGCGTGAGCTCGCGGACTACGTCGGCGCGAGCCACGTCGTGTCGGTGAACTCGTGCACCGCGGCGCTCGAACTCGTCGCTCCGCGCCGTCGGCGTCGGGCCCGGCGACGAGGTGATCACGACGCCGCTGACGTTCGTCGCGACGGTGAACGCGATCGAGGCGACCGGCGCGACGCCGCGGCTGGTCGACATCGACCCGGCACACGTTGCTGATCACGCCGGAGGCGGTCGAGGGCGCCATCACGGACAGGACCCGAGCCGTCGTGCCGGTCAGCTTCGGCGGTCGCGGGCTCGACCTCGACGGGTTCCTCGGGCTCGCCGACGCCCACGACCTCTGGATCATCGAGGATGCGGCTCACTCGGTGGGTGGAGTCGCCGCCGGGCATGCCGATCGGCGCCGACCGTCACCCGCGTCTGCTGACGTGCTTCAGCTTCTACCCCAACAAGAACCTCGCGTCAGCCGAAGGCGGTGCGGTCGCCCTCCAAGTCATCCGATCTGGCGGACCTCATTCGCTCGATCCGGCTGCACGGTCTCGATGTCGACGCCTGGCAGCGCTACCGGACCAACGCCTTCAACCCGAGCCTCGCGGTGAACGTCGGGTTCAAGGCCAACTGGACCGATCTCCAGGCTGCGATCGCGCTCGGTCAACTCGACAAGCTCGACGGGTTCCTCGCGGCTCGGGAGTTCCTGGCCGCTGCGTACGACGAGCGCCTGCGCGAGGTATCAGGCGTCACGGTGATCGAGCGGGCGACGCCGAGCTTGCGCGAGCGCCACGCGCTGCACCTCTACCAGGTACGAGTCGCAGCCGAGCGCCGGAACGAGATCGTCGAGCGGCTGCGGGCGGAGGGCATCGGGGCAGCCGTGCACTACATCGCCGTGAACTTCCATCCGCGATTCGCAGGGATGTTCGAGCAGCCGCTGCCCCACAGCGACCGCGCGTCCGGCGAGCTGATCTCGCTGCCACTCCATCCCGGCCTGAGCCTGTCCGACATCGACCGCGTGGCATCGCGCCCTCGAGCCGACTGTGCCGCGTGACAGCCTTGCCGGTGCTCGGTTGTCAGGGGCGTTAGCTGATGGCGCTCGTCTCGGTCGTCATGCCGGTGTACAACGGCGCCGACTACCTCGAGGCGGCCGTGCGGAGTGTGCTCGGCCAGACGATGAGCGACCTCGAACTCATCGTCGTCGACGACGGGTCGAAGCGACGACTCGCTCGATCATTCTGCACCGGCTGGCCGACGACGACCGCGGATCCGGGTCGACGCCCTCGGAGACGAACCAGGGACACCACGTTGCGTCCAACCGAGCGCTGGAACTGCGCCGGATGGAGAGCTGATCGTCCGCCACGACCAGGACGACCTCATGGTGCGGACTGGCTCGCACAGGCGGCCCGGCTTCCTGGACGGGCACGACGACATCGGGCTGCTCGGAGGTGCGTATCGCGCGTTCGATGGAACCGAGACAGGCCGACTCCGACAGCCGCCCGAGCGTCACACGGAGATCCGTACTTGGCTGGTATTCAAGAATGTTCTGTGCCACCCCGGAATGGTATGGTTCGCGGAGCGCTCCGCGAGACCGGCGAGTTCGAGTACCGGAATCTGGCTGGACCGCAGGACTACGACCTCTGGGTGCGGCTGCTCAGGGTCACTCGTGGCGCCAATCTTCGCCGGGCTCGCGGTCCTCTACCGACGGCACACGACCACGATGAGCGCGACGTTCGAGTCCGACATGCCGTCCGAGGTCGAACGGATCTCGAATCGTCAGCTCGAGGAACTGCTCGGCGCGGACACCCCGGATCTCGACGACCTGCGCGCGATGCGCCGGCTGTGGCGGGCGAATCAGCTCATCAAGGGTGATCTCTCCTTCGTTTCGATGATTGATTCCGTCTTCGAGCGACTCGCAATGCAGCCGGACATCGAGGAAGCCGAGATCGGCGAATCCAGAGAGGAGTGGATGCGCCGGGTGATGTCGGGCTCGCTGCAGATGTCGAGGCGTCCGCCATGGCAACTCATGCGATCCGAACCACGAGCTGCGGCAAGGTGGGTGACAACTGGGCTTTGTCGGAACGCTTCTGCTCGACTTCGAGACGCCCAGGGGATCCATGACGCCCCGTCCAAGTGACCCCTGCGCTGTTCTCGACCCCCAACGCGACACGGCGGGCAGCCGCGGGTTGATGTCGATCGCTAGCAGCATGCAACCAATGACCCGAGCGCGGGCATCGCTCCGCTGGAGGACCAAGCGCCTTCCGCGTCGCACGCTTTTTCCCGACGGGACACTCGAGACGATGTGGGTTCGTCGCACGATGAATGTCGCAATGCGCGAGATCCTCGAGTCGACCGCGCCCGCAGTCGCGTGCCGCCGAGATCAATGGTGAGTTCTGGTCGGACCTTCCGTGGGCATCGCACGTTCGACTGGAGCGGCTCGATTTCGATCTCGCCGCGCCGCAGCCCGACTTCGACGCCTGGGATTCGTACGATGTCGTGATCTGTGACCAGGTCCTGCAGAATGTTCCGGATCCCGTCGCGGCACTTCGCCACTTGGTCCGATTGGCTCGCCCTGGCGGCACGGTACTGGTGAGCACTCCGTTCCTGATCAAGGTCGAGCCGCACCCCGCCGATCTGTGGCGTTTCGCGCCGGAGGCGCTCGCAATGTTGATGAATCAGGCCGGGTTGTGCGGCGTCAGGGTCGACGCATGGGGAAACCGACGATGTGTACGCGCCAACTTGCGCCGGTGGGTGCCGCTGCGTCCGTGGCACCAGCTGCGAAACGAGCCGGCTTACCCGGTGGTCGTGTGGGGTTGGGGCATCCGAGATCAGGCACCGTCAGGATCTGTCTGATGGGGGCGGATGGGGATCGCTCCAGGCGAGTCGTCGTGAAGGTTATGGGCGGGCTCGGAAACCAGATGTTCCAGTATGCGTTCGGGCGACGCCTGGCTTCGGCGCATCGCTGTGAGCTGTGGCTCGATACCCGGTGGTACGAGCGCAGGAGCGGGCGCCAGTTCCAACTCCCCCTGTATGCGATCCGGGCCGACGGGGTTGGGCCGTTCGGCTGGGACGAGCGCGTCCTTGCCCGTCTGGTCCGCCGATACCGACCGAGACGGATGCCCTCGACCGCGCCCCGAAAGGTGGTGGAGACGACGCTGCGACACGATCGTGCCTTACTCGGTGTCAGGCCTTCCTGCCATGTCGAGGGGTACTTCCATTCGTACCGGTACTTCGATGACATCCGGGATCAGTTGTTGCGCGACCTATCCGTGCCAGGTCTTGATCTGAGCCCACTCGACGACTTCGTCTCCATTCACATCCGGCGTGGTGATTTCGTCGCTGCGGCACCCGGCCAACTCGTCGACCTCGACTGGTACGCGCGTGCGTTTGAGTCGGTGGCCGGCTCGGTTGGTTCGGTCACCCCGCTTGTGTTCACCGATGACATCGACTGGGTCGCTGAGCATCTGCGGTTGCCTGGTGGGCAGCACTACGAGTTCGGTTCAAGACCCGGCTCAACGCCGATCGAGGATCTTGAACTGATGCGGCGGTGCACCAATCAGATCGCGTCACGCAGCACGTTCAGCTGGTGGGCGGCGTGGCGGCGACGCAACTGCGACGGTCTCGTCGTCGTCCCCAGCGGATGGGTGCACGGCGGCACGCGATTGGACGACGATCTGTACCCGCCGGAGTGGCTCCGACTATCTGTTGACTGAGGCTGAGCGTGCTCCTGCCCTACTCTTCTCCCCCCGAGATCGTTGGGGGTCGTGCGGCACTGAATGCCTGCCGGAGATCGCCCACCGCACCCGCCTCGGCGGTCGCTCTGCTCTTAGGATGCGGACTCTTGAGCTGGCCTTGGATGGGCACGGATGATGTCGTGCCGGACCTCGAAGTCCCAATCGGGACGTGACGCCCGCGTGCTTGCTTCTACCTCGGCAATTGATGGGTAATCACCGTTCCCGAACAGCCGGGCGTCATCGATCAGCACGACGTGATCGGCGACTCGGTGGCTGAGAATCGCATCAAGCTCCGCCCGGAGCGGTGTGTCGAGTTCGCCGCGTGCCGTGTCTCCGTCTGACCAGTGGCCGTCTAGCCAGAAGAGCGCAGGCTCCCAGAGTCCTTCAAGGATCTCTGGGAGCAGCACACCGCTGTCTCCCTCTACGACCTCGACGTGCGGTGCAGCCGCGAACTTGACTCGGGCGAGACTGGCCAGTCGTGGTGAGAGTTCGATGGTCCACAACTTGTCGACGTGTCGCATCACGACCTCGGTCGTGTCGCCTCGAAACGTCCCAGTTTCGATGAACACTCGCGGCCTGAATCGTTCGACGTACCCGAGTATCTCGGTGATCTTCACGGCGCTGGGCGTGGGGTTGGGACGGCCTTGGCTCTTCCACGCCTTCACTTCCTTCCGGCGGTGCTGTGCTTGCGAGAACTCCGATCGGCGGAACTGGCGATGAACGGACCGGGCGGCGTTGGCCAGACCCGACGACTGAAGGCTCTTCGCCGTGGACACGCTGAGGGATTCCACGCGCGGCACGTTCCTCTCAGGCACCCGGGGAACCGTCCGAAGGCGTCGCTGCTCCCGCGGGCGCGGCGAGTGCACCGAAACCATCCGGCTCAGACCATCGCACCACCGCTATCAACATCTAGCTGAATCCGGTGTTCCGGAGGAGAACGTCGTTGCGGTACTGGGTCTCGATTTCCCAACCGGGGAGCGCTTCGAGGATCTCGGAAAGACCGACTTGGCCGTCATAAAGCTCCTGTTCGTTGTACTCCGTGTAGAAGAAGCGTGCCGAGTCCAGAGCCCGGCGTCCGCCAGAGATCAGGTCGATTTCGGCGCCCTGGACGTCCGCCCAGACGAGGTCGATCGCATCGATGCCTTCTCGTTCGGTCCATGTGTCGAGCGTGCTGCCCTCGACGATCAGCGTTGACTCGAACGTGCACCAGGGGTGGGTCTCAAGATGCTTCTTCGGTGGTCGCACCGACCCTGAGAGATGCCAGCCATCGGGGTACGCGTTCTCGTCGTAGCCCGGCGGCACGCCGGCCGATTGAAAGAACTCGATTTCGCCGTTCACGGCGGAGATCGCCAGAGGGTAGACGTGCACTCGATCGACCATGGCGCGCTCGCGTAAGAGCTTCAGCGCCCGCGGATCTGGCTCAAAGCAATGGATCGTCGCTACAGGGAACGCCGATGCGAGGCGGACCGAATCGGCGCCGTCGTTGGCACCGATCTCGAGAATCGTCCGGGCGTCAGCGCCGACGAGCTCGATCAGGTGAGCGAAGTCGACGCCATCCTGGACGACCGGCGGTCGACGCCGCCATCGTGCCAAGTTGCGGGGAAGAAAACGGTGAAGCGCCATCAGGATTGGACTGGTAGGTCAAGCACCTACCATATCCAACGTCGGGATGACCGCACCGCACGGCAGGCACGCGCCCAGACAGCGCCGCCCTCTGTCCCATACCCAGGCGACGCGTTTGGTGGGTGCGAATTCGATCTGTTGAATCGTTGCGCTTGAGTTGTCGTTTGATGCCGGCGACCTCGCCGGTCAGTTGCGCTGCGGCGAGCGCGCCGTACGTCCTGCAGCTGGCGCAGGTGGGATGCGTTCGACTGGTCCACCCATCCGACGGTTGTTGATTTCGACGGTCAGTATGCGTTGTCGGGTCCGGCAAGTGGGCCGGCGGATCTACCGAGGCGCCTGAACGTGGTGAGCGTGCGCCACGTCACCGTGGACCATCTCCGCTACTTCCACCACCTCACTCAGTGTCAACTCGCAGGGAGTCAAGCCGAGGCCGTGGCCCGTGCGCGGAGTACCGTGCCTTAGCGTGATCGGGCGGAACGCAGCGGTGACGAATCCGCATAAGGGGGGGGCGCTCTCGTGCGACGGTCTCCGCGCGCCGCGGGCCTCGATCGTCATTCCGACGTGGAACCGGAGCTCGTTCCTACGGAGGTGCCTTGACAGCTTGGTGCACATCGATATGCCGCCAGCCGGGTTCGAGATCATCGTCGTCGACGACGGCTCAGTCGACGAGACCGGTGCCGTGGCCGAAGCATTCGCTCGCCAGGGCGGCCCAGTGGTTCGATACATTCGAAAGGACCACGGGGGTGTGAACCGGGTCCGCAACGCCGGAGTAGCTGCCGCAGTCGGTGAGCGTGATCTTCTTCATCGACGATGACGAGACCGTGCCTGTCGACTACCTGCGTCGAGCGTTGCGCATCCTGGAGGAGCGCCCCGAGCTCGACGGCGTCGGCGGCCCCGCTCTCGCTCATCCCGAGCAGCGGCACCGTACGTGCGATCGTTGCTCTCTCGGTTCGGTGGTGCGTGAGGTCGGGGCCGACGGCCGGATCGACGCCCTGCTCGGAGGGAACATGGGTATCCGTGCCGAGGTGTTCGACCGTGTCGGGCCCTTCGACGATCGACTCTCCGGCCGCGGCGACGACTCGGAGTGGTTCAGTCGGCAGCAGCTCGCCCTGATGTACGACGACAGCCTGATCGTGTGGCATCACAAGGATCAATCCGCCGTCGCTTTGATTCGTGACCAGTTCCGCCAGGGCCGCGCGTTGCCGCTGAGCCAGGATCTGATGGGTACCCCATACGCTCCGCGGCCGATGATGATCGTGCGTGCGTTCGGTCACGCAGTCACCAAGCGATGCCTGAACGGACTGGTCGTCGCAGCGCGGGAGGGCGGCGGCGTTGGCCCAGAGCCTGCGCGTACGGGTCCGGTCGGGACGGCGCCGATGATGGCGCTGGCTGGCGCCTTCCTCGCTCGACCGGCGATGGCCCCGGCCGGCGAGAGCTGCCCCGGTACGATCGCCACCGCATGAGTCGGCCGCCAGTCGTTGCCAAGCTGCGCCGCCGGCTGCGGCCCGTTGCGTTGTGGTTCACCCGCAGCAGCCACCGAGAGTTGCTCACGGCGTCGCTTCGTCCGAGAATCGAGAGCTTCCGCGGCGTTGTGCTCGACATCGGCGGTGGGCGCAACTCGCCACTCGCCCAGTACTGGCCTGGTGCGGCGAGCCGGATCCGGCTCGACATCTCGGCTCGCTTTGGACCCCACGTCATTGGCGATGCGCAACATCTGCCGCTCCGCTCAGCGTCGGTCGATGGAGCGTTGCTCAGCGAAGTCCTGGAGCACGTACCCCGGCCGGCCGCGGCGATCGCGGAGATCCATCGAGTGCTCCGCCCCGGCGCGGCGCTCCACGGATCGGTTCCGTTCGCGATCGGCATCCACGCAGATCCGCACGACTACTTCCGGTACACGCAGGAATCACTGGAACAGCTGCTGAGCGGGTTTGACGGGGTGGACATTCGTCCTCACGGCAACCACATCGGGGCTGCATGGCGAGCGCTCAATGCCCGCTGGCGCTGGCTGTGGATCGTCAACCCGGCGATCCGACCGCTCACCCGTCGAACCGACCCTCGGTGGCCCGTCGGCTACACGTTCACGGCCTGCAAGGCGGCGGGCTCTGTCGACGGCCAAGCGCGATGACCGCGCCGGCGACCGTGTCGGTGGTGATCCCCGCGTTCAATTCGTCGAGCACGCTCGGCGGCGTGCTCGAGGCCGTGGTCGCCCAAGAGCGGCCGGAAGGGGTTTCACTCGAAGTCATCGTCGTCGACGACGGATCCGATGACGACACCGCCGCGTGCGCACGTCGCTTCGAGGGGGTCCATCTCATCGAGGGTGATCGCCTCGGACCGGGAGGTGCACGGAACCGTGGTGCGCAACAGGCCAGCGGTGGTGTACTCGTGTTCCTCGACAGTGACGATCACCCGCTGAATGGCTGGCTCTCGCAGATCGCCGGGGCGTTCGCCGACGACCGGGTCGGGTTCGCCACATGGCCGGCGCATGTCACCGACTCCGCAACCGGAGCGGGTCAGGTGACGACGTGGTACCCGGATCGGCACGGACCCGATGGCGTGCTCGTGCTCGCCGGATGTTTCGCTTTGAGGCGGTCGATATTCGTCGACGTCGAGGGCTATGACGTCGCACTTCGTGTCGGCGAGAACTCCGATCTCTGCCGCCGAGCGCGTGCTCGAAGTGATGAGCTCGGTCTGGAGACGGTGCGGCTGCGCGAGGTGACGATGGACATCTCGTTCCAGCAGCCGCCGGCGCACTACGACCGGTTTCGTCTCGAGGCCGTCGAGCACTTGCTCCAACGGGACGCAGATGCGTACGGGGCAGATCCGGCGCGGCGTGCCAGGGCTCACGGCATGGCGGCGGTCAACGCCGGCAGGTGTGGCGAATGGCGGAGCGCGAGGCAGCACGCACGGCTGGCGATCAAGGCGGCGCCTCTCGAACCGCGTGCTGCTACGGCCGATTGTTCGTTGCGTCCGTGCCACCGCTCGGTCGGCGATTGTGGGCAGCAGAGAATCGGCGGAGCCGTGTCGATGGTTCCTAGGCCCGACCCGGTCAGCGCGGCGCTCTAGGTCTTGTCGAAGCTGCTGCCCCAGTCGTACGGCTCCCGCAGCGGCATGCCCCATCGATCGAGATCGGCGAAGAACGCGGAGGTGGTGCTGAAGTTGGTGCGACCTGGCACGGGTCCGACGAAGTCGATCCGTGCGAATCCGGCTTCGGCGAGTTGTTCCAGCGCGGGCCGGTATGCCGGTCGGTGAGCGTCGTCGAGGAGGATCAATTCGTTCCCGGTCGCAAGCGAGCATGCCGCATCCACACAACTGAGTCGGGCACGACCATCGACCACGACGACGTCCGGCGCTGGGGCACCGCGAATCGCAGCCACGTATTCGTCGTCTGGTCCGGCGATCAGCCCATCTCCACTACACCGCCGTTCGAGCAGCGTCACGTTGCTCGGGAGGTCGGCTGCCAGGCGTTGCGCCCAGGTCGGGTCGTGTTCGACGCTGTGGACCGCCCCGACGCGCTGTGCAAGCCATTTGGTGGACTGGCCAGACCCGTACTCGAAGACGAGCTCGTCGCCCCGCAATTGGCGTTCGACGAAGTGGATGGCGGCATACGTCCACCATGGAATCGGCTCCCCGCTTGCATCGACCGGGCGGCCCTCCGCCGCCGACCGCGTCCACCCGACTCGCCGCGCGGTCCCCAGCAACAAGAGCGACCGGTCGGCGACAGCGGGCCGTCGCGGCATCGCCCAGAATCGGTAGCCGAGGCGGGTCCGAAACGGTGTACTCACGAGCGGCCGGCCGTCGGGTGGGCCGTGTTCAACGGAGCGGTAGATCGGAGCGGACCCAGTGCTCGCTTCTCGATCGAGCTGCGTGGTTCGGGATGGGGCGTGTCGATTCCCTGCATGATCGCAGCGGACGTTACTGCCCGATCGCGTGGTGCGGAGCGACCCGATCCCGGCGCGGACGTCCACGACGAGCGGCCATGCGTCAAACCCGCGGGCACAGGTGACTGCATGCCATAGTCCACCGTGTGACTGGCACCGACGTTCGGCTCGAACCCGGCGAACCGGGTGCTTCCGGTGACGGTACCGAGCGACTGTTCTGCATCATCGTCACGTACAAGCGCCCGGAGGGACTGGCGAAGGCGCTCGAGTTCGTCGCGGCACAGCGACGCCCACCGGATCTCGTCGTCGTGGTCGACAACGAGGGGCCGACCGCATCGACCCAGGCGCTGACCAAGGTTTCATCGGTACCGGTTCGAGTCGTGAACGCCCCCGAAAACCTCGGCCCTGCCGGCGGGACCGCGCTGGCGATGGAGCACATCCTCGAAGAGGCCGACGACCGGGACTGGATCACCCGGGTCGACGACGACCGCGAGGAGCACTTCGACGTCTTCGAGGAACTGCTCCGTTTCGCGATCGAGCAGCGCAACCTCGACGGGCGCGTCGGTGCGGTCGGCGCGGTGGGCGCTCGCTACGACTGGCGGCGCGGCCGGCTTGTCCGCATCGAGGACGCGGAGATCGATCTCGGACCGGTCGATGTCGACTACGTGCCGACCAACGTCTTCCCCGCCTTCAACGTCGGAGTGGTGCGAGAGGTCGGCGTCTTCGATGCCGAGCTGTTCTACGGGTCGTCGGAGGTCGAGTACGGCCTCCGGCTGCGTGAGGCCGGGTTCCGGATCGTGGCGGACCCGGTGCTCTGGAAGCAGCTCGGGCGGCAGTCGGCCCTGACGGCCGGCCCGCGGCGCACGCTGCGGCCGTTCACCTGGCGGAGGTACTACAGCCTTCGGAACCAGGTGTACGTCCTGCGGCAATCCGGCCACGCACGCACGGCGTTGCGTGTTGCGCTCGTACGAGGTCTCGCCAAGCCGGTCCTCAACCTGCCCCGCGAGCCGCGGCAGGCATGGCTGCACCTGCGATGGAACGCTCGAGCCGTGCTCGACGGGTGGCGAGGACGGATGGGCCGCACCGTCGACCCCGAGGACTTCGCGGGTGGCCTGTTCGGCGATCGTGCCGCCTCGCCCAAGTAGCTACTGCGGCCGGGTTCGGGAGTCGAGGACGTCCCGGTACAGCTCGACGTACCGCTCCGCAACCGTGGCGATGTCGAACGTCTCCCGGAAGCGCAGTTGAGCGGCTCGTCCGAGCGCTTCTCGGGCGTCTGCGTTTGTCAGCAGCCGTTCGAGCGCGTCGGCGAGGCCGGGCTCGTCGCTCGAACCGACGAGCAGGCCCGTGACGTCGTGACCGACTGCGTCCGCAACACCGCCCACGTCGGTGGCAACCGTCGGCACGCCGAGCGCCGCCGCTTCGAGGACCACACCGGGCAGCCCCTCGGTATCGCTCGTCAGCAACAGGACATCAGCGGCGGACATGTACGAGCCGACATCGTCGGTCGCACCGAAGCACCTGACACGATCGTCCAGGCCGACGCTGCGAGCTGCGACTCGAGCGCGCCGCGCTCGGGTCCGTCGCCGACGACCCACAGCCGAGCGCCGGGCACCGCGTTGCGACCCGCTCGAACACCCTTGCGAGTCGGTCGGGACGCTTCTCGCTCGTGAGGCTGCCGACGAACACGACGACCGGGTCGTCACCCCCCACCCCGAGCTGGCTCCGGACCTCGTGCCGGTCGCGTCGAGGAGCGAGGCGCAACGGGTCGATGCCGCGGGGGATCTGCGCGACCGCTTTCTGATCGAGGTCGTACAGCCGAGTGAGCGCCTGCAACGTGTTCACGCTGACCGCGGCGACTCCGTCGACCGGTGGCATGACGATCCGCGGGTAGATCAGGCCCTTGACGCGACCTCTCACCCACACGGCCGGGTCCCCGATGCTGCGGTAGACGAGCCCGAAGGATCGGTGGCGGTCGAACCGGCGCAGTACCGAGCCGTACTTGAGGGTCCGCGCCCCGTTGGCCTGCACGATGTCGGGCTCGAACTCGGCAACGACCCGCCGGAGCCGGCGGACCAGTGCCGGGTTCACACCCGGAACCCGCTCGGTGAGATGGCGCGGGTTCGAGCCGGCGACGATGTCGATGGCGCGCAGCGGGAGTTGCTGCGCCCCGGTACCGGGGTAGAGGTACGCGGTCGACACGTCGTGCCCTGCCCGGAGCAGCTCCGAGGTGAGGTCGTAGGCGAACATCTCGGCGCCACGCCGCTGCGGTTGCTGGACGAGGTGGAGGACCCTCATCGAAGCGACCGGCCGGTCCGAACCGGTGAGATCCCGCGTGCGCAGCAGCCATCGCGTTATCGGCGGACGTGGCCGACCTGGCGAGCGATACCGTCGTGGAGACCGACGCGCGACTTCCAACCGAGCGACTCCTTGCTGCACGTGATGTCGGCCCCGGTCTGGTGGACGTCGCCGAGTGCCTTCTCGCCGAACGTGATGTTCGGCGGGCTGGCCGGCAGCGTCGGTCACGGCCGCCACGACGTCGTGCATCGTCGCCGCCGAGCCTCCTCCGATGTTGAAGACCCGCCCGACCGCTCGGGGCTGGTGGCGGCGGCGAGGTTGGCCTCGACGACATCGTCGACGTAGGTGAAGTCGCGGATCTGCGAGCCGTCGCCGAACATCGCGAACTCCGAACCGGTCAGCGCGGAGTCGATGAGCCGATGGGTCGCCATGTCCGGGCGCTGGCGAGGCCCGTAGACGGTGAAGTAGCGCAGCGACACCGTCGGCACCCCGTGGTTCCGGTGGTACAGGGAGCAGAGATGTTCCGCGGCGAGCTTGGTGACGCCGTACGGGCTCATCGGCGCCGGGACGTCGGTCTCGCTCGTCGGGTAACGCTCGGCTGCGCCGTACACCGACGAGCTCGAGGCGAACACGAACCGATCGAGCTGGCTGTCGTGCGGCCGCCTCGAGGAGGCGCTGCGTGGCGAGGATGTTCAGCCGGACGTACGTCTCGAACCCGTCGGCCCACGACAGGCGGACGCCGGGCTGGCCCGCCTGGTGGAACACGACGTCGACGCCGTCGAGCAGTCCGGTCGAGATCGCAGGTCAGGAGGTCCGCCTTCGACCAGCGTGAACCGGTCGTGGTCGAGCGCCACCTCGAGATTGCGCCGCCTGATCGTCGCCCGTCGTAGTAGTCGGTGAAGCAGTCGAGGCCGACCACCTCGTGGCCGTCGGCCAGCAGCCGGTCGGCGAGGTTGCTGCCGATGAAGCCGGCCGCGCCGGTGATCAATGCTCGCATGAGTGCCCGCCTCCGTCCTCGTCGATCACTGTACCG